>CAKPIS010000003.1 GCA_934162425.1 uncultured Bacilli bacterium | reverse complement strand
TAATATCAGTTTTAGAACAATATAATTGCTTTCTACTATGTGATAGAGACGATGTTAATACTTCTACTGCTAATGGAAGATTCTTTGTAAGAATGCTTACAGTTTTATCACAGTTAGAAATAGAAATTGTATCAGAAAGAACAAAATTTGGATTAAATGGTGCAATTAAGTCAGGACATATTCCAGGTCAAAGACCATTTGGTTATAAGAGTGCTGATGATAAAACAATGATTATTGATAACGCTACTCGTCCCTATGTAGAAAAAATATTTGATATGTATTTAGAGGGAAAAAGTTTTCAGCAAATTGCTAATTACTTTAAAGAAAATAATGTTTATCCTAAAAAGAAATGGAGAGATACTACTATTCAAAAGATTATAGATAATAAAATCTATATGGGTGATTATGAACAATATAAACGAATTGGCAAACAAGAAAATTTGGAACCAATAGTTTATATGAATGTTGTAGAACCTATTATATCTCGTGCTAAATGGGAAGAATGTCAAAGGCAAAAAGAAAGAAATCAAAGAACTTATACTAGAGATAGAATTTATACTTTCTTCCAAAGGCTTAAATGTCCAGATTGTGGAAGGATAATGAAATGTAAAGGTTCTGGTGGCACTAAAAGAAAATATATGTATTATACTTGTGAACATTGTCATATTAACTTTAACGAGAGCCATATAGAAAAACTGTTGAAGAATTTTATTTATGATTTACTAGAATATGATATGGCTGTTAAAAAATTCTTCTTACCTATTTTAGAAGATAAAAATAATAAAATTGATACAACTACTATTGATAAAGAGATAAGAAATTTAGAAAAACAAAGAGATAGAATTAAACAAGCATATATTAAAGGCATTGTTGAAATGGAAGATTTTAAAGAAGATTATAAACTAATTGAAGATAAACTTGCTAAT
Organism: uncultured Bacilli bacterium; assembly: GCA_934162425.1. Classification (GTDB taxonomy): domain Bacteria; phylum Bacillota_I; class Bacilli_A; order RF39; family UBA660; genus Aphodocola. The sequence goes on along the minus strand of CAKPIS010000003.1, from coordinate 210,451 downwards.
TTAGAAAGTAAAAAGCTAGAACTAATTAACTTAGAAAATTTTAACTACTCTCCACACGAATTACTCGCAGAAAGAGACTTAGAAAGAGAAAAAATGATAAGACTTGATACCTTAAATTCATTATTAAAATCAAAATGGAATGATATGGACAAGTCAGAAAAACAAGAATTTATATCAAAATTTATTGATACTATTGAGATTAAAAAAGATAGTAAAGGTAATTTAATTCTTGAAAAAATTAATTTCAGAAATGGATTTATTAAAGAATTATTAAAATTTTACAATGCAGGAATTTTTGATGTTGCAGTACCTGTTATGATTGGTGATAATGAAGAATGTATCAAAGGTGGTAGAATGACTGAAGATGAATTAAATAGATATTTAACTAAAATGAATGAACATTTTGAAACATCTTTTTATGAAATGTATGAAACAATTGATAATGAAACTAATGAAGTTATTTTAGAATATCAACCAAAAGATGATGAAAAAATTATAAGATTTATAGCACTTACTAATACAAATAACTTTCCAATATCAAAAGGCAATATTAAAGATAGATATGGAATTGTAAGTTGTAAAACAAATACAATATTAGAAAATTAGAAAGGAATTGATCAAATTATGAATATTGAATATACAAAAGTTGGAGATTATTTATTACCAAATTTAGTAATAGATAATAAAAATTATAAACAAATAAATAAGTATGGTTATTTAAGATTAGATTATATTAAGGAATATAAAAAAGGATTATATCAATCACTTTTAATGAAAAATGAATTAACAAATCATCTTCTTTCAGTAAGTAAAGATTGTGAAAAAAGATATAATATTTTAATGAATAATTATATTAAGAATGATGAAAAACTATCTGAAAAATATAAAGAAAATAATCAAATTGAATGGGTACAATTGATGAATAATTATAAAAATATGGCTGAAGAAATAATATTAAGAGAATTAATCTGTGTTTGATTATATCTATAAGCAAGCAACGGATTTTTACTCCCACCACAAAATCCAATATATTGAAAGGCTAAATCTTAATTATGGCGATAACATCTATTTGGAGTATTAAGAATAATTTAAAACAGTCTATAAATTATATCATCAATCCAGAAAAAACTATCAATAAAGATTATGGTAAAGAATCATATAACTATCTTGAAATAAGTACTACTGAATATAATTTTAAAAATGAAAAAGTATGTTATGTTAGTTCTTTAAATTGTTCTGAGGATAACCCTTATGAAGATATGAAATTTACAAAAGAAAGTTTTGGAAAAACAGATGGTATTTTAGCATTCCATGGATATCAGTCTTTTAAAGAAAATGAAGTAACACCAGATGTTGCTCATGAAATTGGAGTTAAGTTTGCAGAAGAAATGTTTAAAGATTATGAAGTGATTGTTTCAACACACCAAAATACAAATCATATACACAATCACTTCATATTAAATTCTGTTTCATTTAAGACTGGTAAAAAATATAACAACAATAGAACTAATCTAGCAAAGTTAAGACATATATCAGATTCCTTATGTGCTGAATATGGTTTATCTGTTTTAGATGAAGATTTAGGTTATAAAAGCACCTATAATCATAAAGTTTTAGACAATGATTATTATAAAACATTAAAAGAAGATTTAGATAATGTAATTAGTTATTCAGTTACACTTAAACAAGTTATAGAACGATTAAAAAAATTAGATTATCAAGTTTATACACGTAATGGTATATTAACAATTTATAAAAATGGTTGTGATAAAGTTAGAATTGAAAAAGCATTTGGTGATGACTATTCAATAGATAATATAAATAAAAGATTATATTTATCTAGACAAATTGTATTTAAACCACTACCACAAAGAACTATCTTTGAAGAATATTCAAAAAACAATAAAACTCATAAAGGAATATATGGATTATTTTTATACTATTGTTATTTATTAGATATATTTTCAAAGAATCATCCTAAACAATATCTTTCATATTCAATTAGAAAAGAAATTGCTAAATTAGATAAATATTCAGAACAAGTAAGATTTATGGCAAACAATAATATTGAAACTAAAGAAGATTTAGAATATTTTTCTAAAACTAACTATGAAGAATATAAAAATTTAATGGGTAAAAGAGAAAATCTTTGGAAAAAGTACCATAGGACTAAATCAGAAGAAGATAAATCTAAAATACTAACCGAAATAAATGATATACAACCTAAAATAAAAGAACTTCGTAAATATGATAAGTATTGTAAAGATATATTTGAAAGATCAGAATCTATGCAAAATAATCTTAATAATTTTGATAAAGATATGCAAAAAGAAAAAGACAATGTTAGGTCATTATAACTTCTATTGTCTTTTTTATATTCTTCTGCCTTTACTTTCACCAATCTCGTTATTTATAGCATAGTTTGAAACTGCTTTAAAATTATCATCATATGGATAAACTTGTTGTCCAAATTGTAACCACATAGTTGACCAAGAAGCACCTGTTTTAAGTAATTCTTGAACTCTTGCATTTTCCATTGTAGCATTTCCTTCTTGATTATTTAAATCAACACATCCTTCTTCATCATATAGTTTACTCTGTAAATCACATTCTAATTTATCACATTGATATGCAAACATTGATTCTTTTGTGCTATGAGAGTCAAATTCTAAGAATAATTGTTCAATTTGATTACCATCTAATAATCCACTTAATATCTTATTTACTGCTTCATGTTCTAATTTTTCTTTTTCATCTTTAGAAATTTGAAATTGAGTTAAATCTCCAATAACAGTTTCACCAAGTTCATGAACTGCCAACATAAATATAACCTTCATAATATCAACATCATACTGATATTCAGATTTCATAGCAATTGCAAGCATTTGAACTCCAAAGATATGTTCTGCAACGCTTTCGATTCTTTCCCTTTGAACATTCCAATTTTTCCAACCTGTTCTAATAACATTTTTCAATCTATTACATATAACATAATAATTTATTACATTTTGCTCTTTTGACATAAAATCGCCTCATTTCGATAGATTATTATAGCATTTATTATAAATTAGTCAATATTATATAAATCAAAATATGTTTATACTATTATTACAATGATCATAAAATTCTTGAGTTGAAATATGATATTTTGGCTTTTTATATTCGTATAACATTAGATTTTCTAAAACATAATTATCACATAGTTCATATTTAATAAATTTAGCTTTTATATCTTTTAATAATTCTTTTAAAGAGTTATATTCATGTATTCCTCTAAATCTTTTCCATGAATGCTCAAACCAATAATATTTATTGCTTTTTTCATAAGTTAAAAATGTATGAGTTGGGCATTTATCACCATCATCGTGTACTATAAAATAAGTTTTTACATTCCAATCATTTCCTTTGAAATAATATCTTTCAAGTTCTACTTGATCCCAACATACACCAATTTTATTTTTTATAACTTCATTTGGAGATTGCAGTATGTAATTATTAGCATATTCTTCATTAACAATATTATGTTTATTATTGTGTTTGTCAATCCAACCATATTCAATATCTTTCATTAATTCCATTATCTCTAGTTCATTATAATAATTCCAAATACTTAATTGACCTTTTGCTTTTATTGGATTGTCTAATGGTTTAATATCTTCTAATATCCATGCATATCTTCCTTCTTTATATTCGCCACAAATATATTCTTTATGGTTATTTTCCTTCATCTTTTCTACATATTCTTTTGTCATATAAATACAATCAACAAGATTACATTTACAAATTATATAACCATAATTTAATTGTTTAGTTTCTATCAAACTCATTAATTCTTTATCATTTTTATTATGTGTGGCTATTTCAGTCATACTTGCATGAATATACAATTCACCACGATATGAGGTTTTCCAACTTCTTGTTTCAATTAATTTCAACTTTTCTTTTATTAAAGTAGCAAATGGTTCTGTTAAACTTAATACTTTCATAATCTATACCCCCTTTAGTTATTAGACGTCGTTTTATATAGTAGTAGAATCATTAGTATAAGCACTACTATTGGAATGATTATATAATTTACCCATATGTTTAATATTGTTGGAATGATAGAACATATAAGTCCAATTAAGCCACCTATAATAACACATAAAACAAATCCAGCAATTCTTGTTCCCCAATTTTTCCCATTTTTATCATCTTTATTAAAGGTGTTGTAAAAGAATAACATTATTATTCCAAGTATCCACCATAGTAATCCACCGCTTATAAATTTACCAATCGTATGGTCATCTTTGTTATTATTTAATACTTTATTTATATAGTTATTATCGGATTCATTAATCTCTTTTAAGATACTTTCATATTCTTTTAATAAATTTTCATCTTGACTTATTTTATCCATATCTAACTCTGTTATTTTTTGAAGAATATCTATTCTGTTTTTTATTCTATTAGAGTAAAAGAAATTAGTATCGATAAATGGAAATAATATTAAAATTGCAACAAGTAAAACAATAATAGTAATACCTAATTTTCTTTTATTCATATTAAATATTTTATTAAATATCATAGTTTTTATATCCATTTTAAAACCTCCTATAAGATATTATAACATACAAGTGAAATATTTTTTTTAAGTCTTGTAATAATTTCAAAAACTGTTATAATTTATTTAGTTGATTTAATCCATCTTGGGAGTATAAATTTTCGAACATAAGTAAAGTTATCGCTCCAGATTGATACCAAACTCGAACTTTTATAGTTCGAGTTTTATAATACAAAAATTTGTGATAAAATAAATATATAAAGTTGAATTCAATTATCAACTTATAAACACACTTGTAATTTGTCGCGTAAAATTACATATTCAAATAAATAGGATGGTAATATATATGAAAGAACAACAAGTAAAAAAATTTATAGAACAAGTAAAATTAGAATTAACGTATAAGAAATTTCTGAAAAGCAATATTATTTATCAACTAATAAATATTTTTAATACTACTAATGTTGCCTTTGAAAAACAGAATTACTCTAATGAAATAGAAAATCCTTTAGAAATGGCTCTTGAGTTTTATAAAGAATATAATATGGAATACTACAACACTATTATAGATAATATTCAAAATAAAAGAATTATCATTAACAAAAATATTGGTAAATCTTTTACTGATATAAAAAATAATACAACAAATATTAGCTTATGTGGAAATGATGGCGATCTTTTTAATATAGTTCATGAATTAGCTCATTTTATTGATAGGAATAGCATACCTCAAATTATTCCTGATGAGTATTGGTTTTTATCTGAAACTTTTGCGTTTTATATTGAAAAAAGATTAGAACATTGGCTATTAAATAAAGATTACAAAGATTTAATTTATACTAGAAGAAATAATAGAATGTTTTTTGAAAATAAAATGTTAGAAGCCATTGAAAATGAATTATATTATGAAAATTTATATAAACAAAAAGGAATAATCGTAGAAAGTGATATTGATATTAAAAAAATAAAGTCTATAATAAAGTATGATGTTCCTTATAATATTGTAAATTATTTGTTACAATATCCATTGGCAAATATTCTTTCTAGTTGTTTAATTAATAATTACATAATACAAAATGATAATCAACTAGTTGAAAAATGTATCAATATGGATTTATATAAAATTTTAGAAGATTATTCGTTGGATAAAAAAATTTTATAATTATTTATAAAAAAAAGTTGTTATACTTCTTCCATTAGTGCTCCATTGACGAATCTGTTCGAACTTAATATATAAGTTAATCTGAAATATGATTAATTTTTTTTCTAATGTTTTAACATCAATTACATCTTTATATCTATCTTTTGTAAAATTTGGGGTATCAACTATATTGATACACTTATCTTTAAAAATATCTTCTAAAGATGAAATAATTAAATCAACTTTTCCTTCTGAGCATTTTTCTTTATCAAAATATTCTAAAGTCATCTCCTTATTTTTATTTATATTGATTTTGTAATAGTATAATATATTTCTTACTTCTATAAAAGTATGGTTAAAACAATTTATAGTAGCTCCATATTTAACTAACAAATCATATAATTCCTTAGTACTCTCATTTTCTTCATCACTTTTATATCCAAGAACTCTTAAAATGAAGGCGGCATCTAAATAACAATTTAGTGAAAAACTTTAATAGAGTTTTTGTAGAAACTTATACATTACCTGTATGTATTCAGTTATATGAAAGATTAAATAAGATTTTTTAACCAAAGAAGAAATTGTTGCAAAAAAGAACTGATAAGTGGATATTTTAACGGTTTTAATTATGAAATAAATCTTGGCACTAAAGTTGATTTTTAAAATGTCTCAACAATGGATAAAAACATTATAGATTCCTATTAATAAGCAGTATTTCTCTTTAATATAAAAAAGATTAGTTATATTTCAAACTAATCTCACTGATAAATTGTAATTTGTACTACTAGTAATAATCTATAAATTTATTCATATTTATTTTGTAATAATCAATATCTATGATGGAATTCCGTTATGATTTGTATTTATTCTGAATCTCACTCCACCTCGGAATATTTAAACTGACTCCATAAAATTCTTCATAATTCTTTAGAAACTTTCTTTTCCAATCAGCAGCATCATTATGTGTTTTTGGATTTTGATATACTGTTTCTTCAATGGCTGAAATAAAATCTTCAAGACAAGTAAACATAGGAATATTACTAGGTCTATTACTGTACCATACACCTGGTCTAATTTTGTGAACAACGCCTTGTTTAACTTGTAAATTAATAGCCCATCCATCCATTCGGCGTGTTATCTCCCAAACTTTTTTTAGCCATAAATCTTTTATTGTTACAATCCCATCATCACTCATGTCATATCCAAAAATCAAATAATCCACATCTAGCATATAAGGTTTGTCTATAATTTCCTCTTCATACATTCTAAAATCAGCTATATCAAATCCTGGCGAGGCAGTTCGATTAAATGCTTTAACTTCCAATAAATCTTTTGTTAAATTATCTGAATTCAAATAGAAATCTGGTGGCATTTGAGTATTGCTACTCACTTTATATTCTATTTGTCTTTTATCTAACCAACCTTGTAGCCATTCTTGAATTATGTTGCCTACAACGTCTTTTTGTTTAACAATTATATCTACATCACCCAAATAAAATTTAATCTGACCATTTAATTCTAATATTTTATCCTCTAACATCAATTTGTCATAAATTTCTTTTGCATTTAACCTCATTAATTTTCCTCCTTATACACCGCTAATACTCTTAATGCTACTTGTTTAATTACAGGAACTACCACAGTATTTCCTAATAAATCATACCCTTCTTCTTTAGTTATGTTAAATTTATATTCATCTGGATAACCAAATAATCTAAGTCCCTCTCTTAGTGTAAGAGGTCTTAAACCAATTCCATCAACAACATATAAATGTTGCATATCCATTGCAACTAATGTTGGAGCACTACTTTTTGGATCAAGAATTTTTGCTATTTCAAATGACATTTTTCCAGAAACAATATTATATCCTTTAGGCAATGTATTATCAGGCACGCGCTTATTGCCAACCTTCTTTTTAGGATATTCTTTCTTTAAATATCCTTTTCTCTCTAAATTATTTAGCATTTTTTTTAAATTATCATTTTGATAAAAAGTCTTTATTTGTTTATATGTTAGTGGCATTCCATCCATCCAATCAATTCCTATTTCTTCTGCCCATTTTTTCTTTCTACGTTCCTTTAACATACTATTTAATAAATTTTTTTCATCTTCTGAAATACTACCTTTATACTCAATATCCCAACTGTGTATATTGTTTTTTCCACCTCTTTTATCTTTAATAGACTTCCCATACAAATCTTGAATTTTATAATGAGATAATAATAAATTGATAAATTTAGTATTTACAGTTGATAGTCCTTTTTCTAGAATACTATCCAAGGTATTTTTAGATTTTTCAAAATTGTCTAAACTGATTTTTTTATTTTTCGTTCCAACAATATATACTCTTTTTCTTTCCTGGGGAATTCCAAAATCACTTGCATTTAAAACTTTCCATTCCACGTTATAATTTAATTCTTTTAAACAATTTAAAATTGTTGATAGAGTTCTACCAATTTTATCTTTTTTATTTTCTTTATCGTGCGTAACTAATCCCTCAACATTTTCTAAAATAAAGCCGAATGGTTGTTTTTCTTTTAAAATTCTTTCTACTTCAAAAAATAACGTTCCTCTTGTGTCTTTAAATCCTAATCTTTTACCAGCTGAAGAAAATGATTGGCATGGAAAACCTGCTAAAAGAAAATCAAAATCTGGCATAGATTTTTCATCTATTGTAGTTATATCTCCAAATATTTTTTCTTTAGGATGATTTTGTTGTAATATTTTTATTGCTGATGATTTTATTTCTGATGTAAAAACACACTCTGTTTCTAAACCTAAATCATCACATGCTAATTCAAATCCCCTTCTGATACCACCAATACCAGCAAACAAGTCAACAAACTTTATTTTAGATTTTCTCATTTTCAATCACCTGCATAAATTACCATTTTACTTTAATTTCTATATATAATTATATCATAAAAATGGACATTTTAATTATTAAAATTTGTTGTTTAAAGAAAAATGATGTATAATTGTATTTAGAAAGAAAGTAAGTTCATAATATGTGTTTAAACCGTCCATAAGATTATTAATGAACTTTTTAGTTCAGTTTTTTAATACATGAAATTTTGATGGTCTAAAAGTGGTTGAATAGATTAAATGTTAAAATTCTGCCAACCAGTTTAACACAAAAACAAATTATTGAATATTTAAATAAAATAAATAGAAATCATTGCTTGATGTATCTAAAACTTATAGCTAATGATATTTTAAACAACATGATAAGCAATAATGTTTTAATCCAGACAGGAATTGGTAAAAATAATATAAAATTGATATTTATGAATTAATTCGTATATTAGAAAAAAAGTTGTAGATAACTATGACACTCGCTTCATTTAAAATCCATTTACGATTAATCAAAATTCGTGAGTTTTTATTTTGTATAAATAATTATCAGAAAAGTTATTATTTAATTCTCTTTATATATATTTTTTTTATTTGGGAATAAAAATTATGTCTGTTTCGTACTAAGTTTATGTGAAAATATAAATTCTACTTCACTAATCATTATCTAAGAAATTGTTTTTTTAAACTTTGATTATTTAATTAATATAATTCATTTTATCATTATGTGTTGTAATTATTAATATTTTATTTTTAAAGTACCTTAGTATAAAATTAATAATAATTTCTTCAGTGGATTATTTAGATTAGAAGTTGATTCATCCAACGTGTATAAACATTTTTGTTCATAAGAAAGACCTCTAGAAAAAATCTAGAGGTCTTTCTATATTCTAAATATATTAATAATAACATATTTCTATGGAAAGTCATATCCACCATCATTAATATTACATCGTTTTAATCTATTAATTCCTTTTTTTAATCCTTTAAATAATCCATATTTTTCTAATGATAGTAACATATAGTTAGAACAACTCGGTTCAAATCTACATTTACTTCTTATACTAATTGGCGCCATTTTTTGATATAACTTTATGATGAAAATAAGAACATATTTTAACAATAATACATAGTAAATAAAATTAATAAAGATTAATAAAAAAATATCATTAAAAATTAAGTAACATATTAACGATAGAATTACATTTAAAATTATAATTATAAAAAATCTTAATTTGTTTATGGACTCTTTATTATAAATTCTTTTATAATCATAACTTCTTGGATCATTATACCAATTCATTATTTTTCTTCTCTATAGAAAATTAACATATAACTACATCTTATAACCGGTTGTTGAAAGCATCCTGGTTTTTCGGTTATTGTAATAGTTTCCATTGAATGATATTCCCATCCTTGACTTACTTCTTTATTAATAATTTCTTCAAATAATTTTAAAGCTGATTCAGAGTTTTTTTTATCAACAATAATATTCTTAGGACCTTCTACAATTTTGTATTTTCTCACAATAATACCTCCTTATATTGATGATTATATCATATATATCTATATATTCATCTTTTTTTTCAAAATAAGAATTCATACATTAGCATTTATAAATATTTAAATTATCTGTAAACTTTTTAATTATAATATTTACTTTTACAACAAGTACGTGGTATTATATTTATATAAAATAAGGGGAAACAATGGTACTAATTGTTATGCCAAGTATTATATGGAGGTGAAGATATGAAAAGAAGAGTGTGTTTAATAACAATTTGTGCTCTTTTGCTTATGCTATGTGGCTGTGAAGAACAAAAATTAGCATATCCAAATAGTAAAACTATAGTTACAGCATCAGAATATGAAAAATTAGCAAGTGGAATGAGTTTAGAAGAAGTCAAAAAAATAGTTGGTGGAGATTGTATCAAAACAAGTGAAGTAGAAATATCTAATTCAAAACAAGTAATTTATACTTGCAATGCTAAAGGTGAAGATGAAGCTACTGTTACATTAACGTTCTTTGAAGATAAGTTATTTGCTAAAAATCAAATAGGATTAAAATAGTAAAAGGTTCAATTCTTTTGAACTTTTTTTAGATAATAAAGGAGAATATATATGGAAGATATAAATGGATTTAAAAATATTAGAATTGTTGATAATTTTTATCAAACATCATCATTTTTTCCTATGCCAACTACGCTTATTTCAACACTTGATTCTAATGAAAAAACTAATCTTGGAGCTTACTCGCTTTGCTTTCCATATTATATAGCAGGCAAAGATTATTATGCAATGATTCTTTGTTGTCGTAACTCTTCTAATACTTGTAAAAACATATTAAGAACAAAAAAATGTGCTATAAACTTTATTACGGCAGATAAAAAATATTTTAAAGAGGCAGTTAGATTAGGATATCCAGGTGAAACTACAGAAGAAAAGATGAAAGATTGTATTTTTACATTAGTTAATGGAAAAAGATCATTAGAAAGTAAGGATAAATATCCACTTATCATAAAAGAAGCTTACCAAGTTTTTGAATGTACATGGGTAGATAGTTTAGATGGGGCAGAAAATGACAAAGTTTTAGATGAATACTTTGAACCATTTCATAATTTTAATGGTATAACTAGTAAAAATGGTGCTCATTTTATTTTGAAAATAGATAATATATTAATAAAGCCAAAACAATATGATGCAATTATTAGCGGTGTAAAAAGTAGTGCATTTCCATCTATTCCTGTTGATTATGGTTACCGTGATAATAAAAATTTTTGGTATACAAAGCAAAGAAAAGCAAAAAAAGAACCTATACCTAAATCTAAAGGTATAAGCTTAGATACTGTTAAATATGCTGCATCTAGAATAGATGATAAAATAAAATTTACTGATGAAGCTTGTAAAAGATTAGTTAAAGTTCCAAGAGTATTTTTAAATACCGTATTAAAAGGATGCGTATCATGGGCTAAAGAAAATAATGTTAGCTTAATAACAGAAAAAGAAATAGATATAATTCAAGATAAAAGAAATAAAGAAAAAAAGTCTTAATAAATAAAATTTTAAGACTTATTTTTTAGCATTAAACACCTAATAAATATAAAAGTAAGTATTATAAAAAGTGGAAGTGCAAGAAACAAAGTATAATAAATTTTAATTATTATTATAGAATGATTTATATTACCTAGTATAAACTCAGATAATATTACAGCTATAACAGAAATGATTATTACTATCCATTTAACTTTCTTTTCATTTTTTACAAAGTTTTCTATTCCACACTTTATTCCATATAATGATATTAAGCTTAAAGATAACATATAAAATATCCATCTAAATGCTAGTATGTTTTCTAAATGTAACTCAGATGATGAAAATCCTATCTTTTTTAGACTAATATATTCTGGATACCTAAACAGAGTAGATAATTTGTGATCAAAACATGTAAGTAATAAGAACATAACAATAATAAGAGATATACCACTTATAGTATAAAATATAATAGCAGTTTTATTATATTTTTCACTTTCTATAATATCATCTTTTCTTATAGTAAATAAAAGTACTGTTAAAATAGAGCAGGAAGAAGCTTCAAAAATAGCTCCTGATAATATATCTTTTATATAATTATTTCCTGTTAACATTGGAAGTATATTACCTATTTCTACGTATTTTAATACAGCTACTTCTATTATTATAATAAATATAATAGTTACTATAAATGATAATCTAGATATTCTAAAGATACATTCTAAGCCTTTAAAACATATTATTAATGAAGTTATAATAGCTAGTAATCCTAATATAAAATACGGAGTATTTTGAAGGTATTTACTAGCTGAAAATATAACTATTTCTCTTATTGCAATTATATAAAAACATATATATATTATAAGTATTAATGCATTTAGTATTTTACCTAAAAAATTACCAAATAATCTTGTGTTTTTCTCATATATATTACATTTAGGTAAACTAGAATTAACTTTTAAGTACATAAAAAGAGGAATGTAACCAATTATTACACCTAGTATCATAGATATTAATATTTCATCTCCTGATTTTCTAAGTAGTATAATATCTCCAAGACCTATATATAAACTACAATATAATAAGAATAAAAGCATTCCAACTTGATACCTTGAAATTTTATTATTCATATTTGCTATCCTCCTTTACTGACTTAATAGATAAGTTAGTAGAATTTATTTTAGTATTAGCTTTTAATTTAAATGAAATATTATTTATAATATTATTTGGATTATAACCTAATTTTTTCATTTTTCTATTATATCTTTGATTAAACTTACTACCGTATTCAAGTGTATCAGACTTATTTTCATTATATAATCTATTGATTGTTTTTTTCATAATTTTTTCTATTTCTTTATTTACTTTTATCTCTAAGTCTTTTATTTTTTTCTCATTTTTTATAAAGTCTGCTTTGCAATTATATTCTATTAAGTCAGCATTTACATTTGTATTAAAATCTATTTTAGGTTTATCTTCTTTAAAATATAGTTTTTCGCCTTTTTTAGCACTATTTATTCTAACTATTGCATAATTATCACTATCACATTTAACTTGTATGTAAGTGTTTTTTTGAGTTCCCGCTAAAATATTATATCCAACAGCTTCTTTATCTGTTAAATATCCTTTTAATTTACTTTTTTCAAAGAAACCAAGGGATGAAAATTTTAGTTTTGCATCTGGATTACTTTGACCTATATTATCCATTTTTTCACCCTTTTTTGGACTTCCTATTATTTTTATAGAAGGAAGAATTGGTTCTTTACCTGTATTTAATAATTTAGAAGTAAATTCATCTGCAGTTATAACAGTTAGAGTACCACTAAATTTATCAGCTATAGTAAGAGTAGATCTTAAGTTTTTAGATGGTATTGTTTCAAGAGGAGTAATTATCTTTAAAACATTATATGCTTTATCATTTTTAGATGCTATTACAAGCGAATTTTTTTCCATTTGCATATCCCTCATAAAATAATCGAAATAATTAAGAGGATCTTTTTCTTTTAATAATTTATCACTTATTACAGTAACTTCATTATGACCTAAGTATAATTCTTTAGGAGAATCTAACATTATTTTTTCTAAAGCTTCATAAATAGTATTACTATCTGCTTTATAAAATGCTATTAAGCTATTATCTGATTCTTCATCTTTTTTAGCATTCATTATCTGTACTCCAATAGTATATTTACAGTTTTCTTTTTCGCATTTATCTATTGATATTCCAGATACTATTGCATATTCATTTATTTCTTTATAATCAAAACATCCACTTAGGCAAAATATGCAAATTACTATTAATAAAAATCTAGTTATCTTTTTCATTATTATCCTCCCTTTTAAATACTTTAAGTGGATTAAATTTATAATTATTTTTTATTAATATTGCATCTTTATTTCCTTTTTTACTAAATGGTTCAAATGGAAAAAAGTAAGGTTTATTACATGAGTAGTTGCTAACTAATAGTGCAACTAATATTATAAAGCCAAACATTACTCCAATAAAACCAAAAAGGGTTGCTAGCAGAATTAATATAAGTTGCCACCATCTAAGGGAATTAATTAATTCAATAGAAGAAAAGGCTAGGGATGCAACGCTGGATATTCCAACTATTATAATAGTAATAGGAGATACAATGCCAGCTTCAACAGCAGCTTGACCAAGTACTAAAGCTCCTACTATAGAAATAGAACTTCCTCCCTTACCAGGAAATCTTAAATCACTTTCTCTTAGTATTTGAAACATAAGACCCATAGCAAGTATTTCTAAAACGGTAGGAAATGGAACACCATCTCTTTGAATTGAAAAATTAATTAGTAATCCACTTGGTATAGCCTCTATGTTATATGCCATAAGAGAAATATATATAGCTGGTGTTAAAAGAGCTAAAAGTAGAGCAAATACTCTAATTATTCTATTAAATATAGTATTTAAATTCTTTTCATAATAATCATCTGGATTTTTTAGAAAATCACTAAACATACAGGGAAGTATAATAACTTCATTTGTATTTTCACACATTAAAACAATTCTTCCTTCAATTAATTTTTGACATGCAAGATCAGCTCTTTCTGTTTTTAGAGAACTTGGAAAAATCATTCTATTAGTATTACTTATAGCATCTAAAATATAATTGGTATTACCAACGTATTTAATATTAATTTTTTTAATTTTATTATATATATCGTTAACTAGTTTTTCAGAACAAGTTTTATTCATATAAAATATACTTACTTTGCTATTACTTTCACTTCCAACAGTACATTCTTTAAATTGTAAGTTTTCACTTCTAATTCTTCTTCTAATAAGACCTATATTAGTTTCATAATTTTCACAAAAAGAATCACTTGGTCCATAAAGACTTTTTTCATTTTCACTTCTTATAATATTACTATTTAATTTAGCTTTATTTTCAAAGGCAATAATATTTTTAACTTCATCAAATAATATAATAGTAAATCCATTAAGTAAAAAAGTTAGTGCATCATCAATATTAGAAGCTTCTTTCATGTTGTTGCTAGGAATATAGTTTTTAAAATAATTATATATATCTTTACTAATATCGTTTTTATTATCATCAATAGCTTTTAAAATAAAATCATTTATCATGTTTGAATCACATATACTATTTATGTATATAATAGTAATGGTTTTATTATTAAGTAGTATATCTTTATATGTTATATCACTTGCATTACCAGTTTTATTTTTTATATATTCTATGTTTTTTAATCTATTTTTATTTATTTCCATAATATCCCTCTTTTAAAAATATTATGGTCTAAAAAGAATAAAATAATGCAAAAAAAAGGAGATTACATGGATTCCCATGCAATCTCAAAAAGAATAAAAAGGGGTTGGCTAGTTGTGATACTAGCGTACCAATTAAGGAAATTAGATTTTTCCTCAACTGGCGATATTTATACTAATCGAAAGGGGACTAAAAGTCAACCTTTTTTTTGATATTTTTAAAAAAATTTTAGTTAAGTTTATAAATCATAATTGATTTACAAACAATCGTTTGTTATAATTAATTTGTAATAGATAAGAAGGTATAAAATGGAGATAGATAATATAAAAGGATTAGGTACTAAGACTAAAGAATTATTAAATAATATTGGTATATATACTATAAGTGATTTAGTTAGATATTATCCTTATAGATTTGATATTATATCAAGAAAAAGTTTAGATGATGAAAAATCATTTGATAATATGATAGTAGATGGTATTGTTGAAAGTAATCCTATAGTTAGTTATTTTAAAGGAAAAAATAAAATTTCATTTAATATAATATGTCAAAATAGAATAGTTAAAGTTACTTTATTTAATAGAGCTTTTATTAAAAATAATATAAAAGTAGCATCATACGTAACAGTATATGGAAAGTATAATCCAAAGAATTTATCTTTAACTGCAACTAATATAACCTTTGGTAAATTACCTGATTATGCAAAAATAGTTCCTGTTTATCATATGACAAAAGGACTTTCATCTAAAAAAATAAATGAATACATTAATAAAGCATTAGATATGGAAAAAATAGATAATAATATACCAAAAGTAATAATCGATTATTATAATTTTATGGATGAAGAAACAGCAATTAAATGTATACATAATCCAGATAATACTTTGAATTTAAAAACTGCACTTAAAACACTTAAGTATGAAGAAATATATACATATTTAAAAAAGATAAAACTATTAAAGGAAAAAAATGAAAAACACTCTACGTCATTTATAAAAGATATAGATACTAATAAAGTATATGAGTTTATTAACAAGCTTCCATTTAAATTAACTATTGATCAAAATAAAGTAATAGAAGAGATGATACTTGACTTAAAAAGTGATAAAAGAATGAATAGACTTCTTCAAGGTGATGTTGGCTCAGGTAAAACAATAGTTGCTTTTATTTTAGCATATGCTGTTAAAAGTTGTGGTTATCAGTCTGCACTTATGGCACCTACTGAGGCACTTGCTAGTCAGCACTATAACAGCGCTATTAAGCTTTTTAATAATAAAGACTTTAACATAGCACTTTTAACTGGTAGTACAACTTTAAAAGATAAAAAGAGAATATATGAAGATTTAGAAAATGGTAATATAGATTTTTTAATAGGTACACATTCATTAATTAATGATAATGTTAAATTAAATAATTTAGGACTTATTATAACAGATGAACAGCATCGTTTTGGAGTTAATCAAAGACTAAAATTAAAAAATAAACTTGGTTATCCAGATGTACTTTTGATGAGTGCAACTCCAATACCTAGAACGTATGCTTTAATGCTTTATGGAGATACTGATATATCAAGTATTAAAACTATGCCAAATGGAAGGATGCCTGTTAAAACAATATTAAAAAAGACAGATGAATTAAAAGATGTATTAGATGGTATTTATAAAGAACTTAAAAATAAAAGACAAGTATATGTTATATCACCTATGATAGAAGAAAATTGTGATACAGATTATACAAACGTATATGATCTTGAACATAAATTTAAACTAGCATTTAAAAATTATACTGTAAAAGTATTACATGGAAAGATGAAAAATGAAGAAAAAGAAAAAATAATGGATGATTATAAAAATGGTTTAATAGACATATTAATATCTACAACTGTTATAGAAGTTGGTATAGATGTTAAAAATGCAACTGTTATAGTTATTTTTGATGCAGATAGATTTGGATTGTCTACTCTTCACCAACTTCGTGGTAGAGTAGGAAGAAATAACGTTCAATCCTATTGTTATTTAATAAGTGATAAAGATAAAGAAAGACTTAATATTATGACTTATGAAAATGATGGATTTAAGATAAGTGAAGCAGACTTTAAGCTAAGGGGAGAAGGAGACTTATTTGGTAATAGACAAAGTGGTGCGTTACAGTTTAAACTTTCTAATATTAAAAAAGATTTAGATTTATTCTTAAAAGTTAAGAAAGATGTAGATAATAATTAACACTTTATTTTACATACTAAAATAGTATTTAATAAAATAATTAACATAAATGTTATAATTATAAAAAGAAAGGTGTTTCTTATGAACTGGATAGATATACAAAAACTTTTAAATGAATTAGAAGAAAAATATAATAGTCTTTATTTGTTAAATGATTATATATTAAAAGAAGAAAATTATGATATAGACAATATGAAGGCTGCAAGATACATATTCTTTCTAATGAAACAAATAAAAAAGAGTCTCAGTACTTTACCTAAAAATATGGATGAAGTAAGAAGTGTTTGTATTACTTATGGTAATGATACTAAAAAGTTAAAAGAAAAATTAAAAAGTATATTAAATGATATAGATGAATTATTTTTAGGAGTTAGTTTTGTTAAATTATTAGTTGAAATTTCTAATAAAACCTATAGATTTGAAGGCGGATATGAAAAATCTCTTATGTATAAAAATGAATTAAGTAAATTCTCTAAAGTAGCTAAAATGATTGGTAATAAAGATTTAACAAGAAAAGAAAAATATGAGCAGTATGCATCTTATGAAAACAGTTTATCAAAAGAGGATAAAGGAGAACTTTACGTCCAAGAGTTTATCGCAACACCTAATTTAATTTATGAAAGTAGAATGATATTAGATTTAGTTAGAAAAAACGTTAAAAATAATGAAAATCCGTATATATTTTTAGAAAGATTAAAGTTAACAGATTTAGAAATAAATGCTTATAAAGAGGACTTATTAGATGAAGAACCATTAAGTGAAAAATTAAAGGTATATGATGCTATGGAAAGTAGTCCTTTTGTTAAAAAAATGAAAAATAACAAAATAAAATAAAAATCAGTTATAATTTAACTATTATTATGTAATAAGTACATTAAAAAAGCTATCAAATTAAATAAAATAATATAAAGATTAACAAAGTAGAGGTGTGTTGTGCAAAATTTTAATTATCATACACATACATATAGATGTGGACATGCTCAAATGGATATGAAAGATGAAGATTACGTAAATGAATTTATTAAAAAAGGATTTAAAAAAATTGCTTTTACAGATCACTGTCCAGAAAAAAATGTAATAGATAAAAGAAAAAATATGAGAATGAAGTACTCCGAGATTAGTGAATATTTAGATTCCATTAATTATCTAAAGAATAAATATAAAGATAAA
This sequence comes from uncultured Bacilli bacterium, assembly GCA_934162425.1. Lineage (GTDB taxonomy): Bacteria > Bacillota_I > Bacilli_A > RF39 > UBA660 > Aphodocola. The sequence goes on along the minus strand of CAKPIS010000003.1, from coordinate 191,740 downwards.
ATTGAGATAGAAAATGGTTTTGAAGTTGAATATCTTCCTGGAGAAGAAGAAAATTTATTAGAGTTAAAACAAATGACAGATAAATTAGTTTTAGGACAACACTTTATATATGATGATAATAATACTGACTTAAAAATATTTAGGAGACATGAATTTAGTAATGATGAATTAATTAGGTACGCTAATTATATAAAAAAGGCATTAGAACTAAAAATACCAGACATAATTGTTCATCCGGATTTATATATGCTTAATAGAAATAAATTTGATAGGACTGAAAAAAAGGTTGCTGAAATAATCTGTGAGACTGCAGAAAAATATGATATTCCTTTAGAAATAAATTTAACAGAACCATCTATGTATTTATCTAAATTAAAAGATACAATAAAATATCCTTGTAAAGAATTTTGGAAGGTAGCTTCAAATTATAATGTAAGAGTTATATACGGAATTGATGCTCATTATAAAGGTCAAATTAGACAATATGAAAAGTCAGTAAAACTTGCAAATAAAATAATAGGAAAAGAAATTATAGATAAGTTAAATTTTTGTGAAAAATTATAAAAATTTTAATTAGAATAAATAGAATTAATGTTAAAAAAATACTAGACATAATAAATAAAGTAACTTGACAAAGAAGTGAAAAATATATATTATTATAATAGCGTGAAGATATCACGCAAGGTACTCTTACGATTATACTGAGAGTACAACCAAAACCCCCTTGGAGCCTTATGGCTCCGTTTTTTAATAGTTAAATAGTAAAATATTGATTTATTTAGAAAAAAGTTATAATATAAGACAAGAAAGGAGATTTGTTAATGGACGAAACTTTTAATGTAGGTAATCCAACAAGAGAAAACATTGATTATGCTTTTAAGAATTTAATATATTATGTTACGGCTTCAGTTCAACTAAATATATATAGTGATCAAAAAGAAAATTTTGAAAAAGTATTAGCTGAAATTAATACAATTTTAGCAACATACGTGAACAAAGAAAGTTTAGTATTTATAAATAAGGAAAAATTACAAAATATAAAGTTTGATTTAATTGATCTAGATACTGAAACAAAATCTTTAAAATCTTATTTTGCAGAATGGTCTTTGTTGTGGTTAGATGCAATTATTTCTTTAAGAATGTCAGAAATTAAAATGAGGGGTGTTAATAATGGCAAATAGAGATAAATATGGAAATTATGTAAATGATGAGGGAGTAACTATAAAAATAAATACTGATAAAAGAGGAAACGACCATGTTAGTTTTTATGATGGTGAAGTCGATAAGCCACATGATGCGGTACATATTAATGTAAATTATGATAAAGAGACTTGGGACTCTACAACACATGGGCCAGATAAAAGTGATACTAGTTCAGGATCTGGTGGTTGCTATTTAACGTCAGCTTGCATGAAATATTTTCAGGAAAATTTTGATGATAATTGTTATGAACTAACAGTATTAAGATGGTTTAGAGATAACTTTGTTTCAAAAGAAGATATAGAATATTATTACGAAGTAGCACCAATTATTGTTGAAACAATTAATAAAGAGGAAAAATCTAATATTATCTATAATTATATTTATGACAACATAGTAGATTATTGTGTTGAACAAATCGAACAAGGAAACTATGATAAGGCATACAGGAGATATAGAAATAGTATTTTAACATTAGAAGAACAATTTGCAAAAAATGCATTAACGAATAGAATGATAAAAACTTTGAAATTAAAAACAAATAATTAAAATAACCTAACTGACGACTTAAATGTAACCTATAAAGAGGACAAAATAAAAAAGCCAATCCTCTTTATAGGTTACACTTTAGAATCTTATTTAATTATAAATAAGATTTTTTTGATTGTAAACAAATGTAAATACATGTGTGAAAAATAATGATTTAGTATCTTGTTATGATATAATTACTTTGATAATAGGGAGGAATTATGAGATTAGTAGGTACAACGGTAAGGGGTATTAGAACTCCAATAATAAAAGAAAATGATGATTTATCAAATATTGTTGTTTCATCACTTATTAATGCTAGCAAGGAAGAAGGATTTAGTTTTAAAGATAAAGATGTAGTTGCAATAACCGAAGCAGTTGTTGGTATAAGTGAGGGAAATTATGCAACAGTAGATGATATAGCATTTGATATTAAATCTAAGTTTCCAAGTGGTAATTTAGGAGTTGTTTTTCCTATATTAAGCCGTAATCGTTTTTCAATGATTTTAAAAGGAATAGCTAGAGCCATGGATAATATTACTATGCTTTTATCTTTTCCAAGTGATGAAGTTGGAAATAATATATTAGATGATGATGCACTAGATAAGAGCAAGTTTAATTTATCTAGCGTAATAAGTGAAGAAGATTATAATAAATATTTTAGTTCTTTTATACATCCATTTACTGGTATTAATATGGTTAAGTTTTATAGAGAATTAATAGAAATTGAAAATTGTAAAGTAAAGTTTGTTTTTGCAAATGATCCAAAAGAAATACTTAAATATACTAATGATGTTTTAACTTGTGATATTCATACAAGATATAAGACTAAAGAAATGATTAAAGAGATGAATGCTAATGTATATGGACTTTTTGAAGTTTTAAATAAATCTGTAAATGGTAGTGGATTTAATCCTGATTATGGACTTTTAGGGTCTAATAAATCTACTGAAGAAAGACTAAAATTATTTCCTAAAGATGGTAAAAGGTTAGTTTATGAAATAAAAGATAAATTAAAAGAAATAACAGGAAAAAATATAGAAGTTATGGTATATGGAGATGGAGCGTTTAAAGATCCTGTGGGTAAGATTTGGGAACTTGCTGACCCAGTTGTTTCTCCATTTTATACAGATGGATTAAATGGAACACCTAATGAGATAAAGTTAAAATATGTATCTGATAATAAGTTTGCAAGTCTTAAAGGGGAAGAACTTAAAAATGCTATAAAAGAAGAAATAAAGAAGAAAGATACTAATTTAAAGGGTAAAATGATGTCTCAAGGTACAACACCTAGAAGAATAACAGATTTAATAGGCTCTTTATGTGATTTAACATCAGGTAGTGGTGATAAAGGTACTCCTGTTGTACTTGTACAAGGATATTTTGATAATTTATCTGATGAATAGGGCGTTTTTCCTTGCAAAAAAAATATAAATGTTTTATAATTGTCTTATAGAATAAGGAGGTACAGTTATGGATAACCTAGAAGTGATTAAAGTTACAAATAAAGAAGGAAAGGAAATGGAACTTAAAGTAATTACTACTTTAAGAAAGCCTAATGATACTAAAAGCTTCTTAATATACACATTTGATGAAACTGCTGAAAATGTAGATATATATGCATCAATTATAAAAGAAGAAAATGGCAGTTATATATTAGACTCTATTACTGAAAAAGAAGATTGGGATTTAGTACAAAAGGCAATACAAGAATTATCCGAATAGTGAGGGATTATTATGCATGATGATAGAATAGATAAGTTAAGAGTTCACGAGGAAAATTTAAAGAAAATAGAAAGTTATGATTTAAGTAATCCAAGTTATGTTTATGAAGCTCAAAAGTTTTTAGAAAAATGTTTTAATGATGTTATAGGAGACTTTAAAAATACAAAAGATAAGCTTTTGGTTTTTATGATATATTATGATTTAACAGCTAAAAAAGAGTTTAATTACTTAAGACCTTTTTATAAACAAACTTATGAAAGATGTTTTGATACAGAAGTGCATATGCAGGAATATTTTGATTTGCTTCAAAATAAAGAATTATGTGATTCTGTTTTAGAAAATGTTAATGATGAAACTTTAAAAAACATATATAATTATACAAAAGATATTAATGATTTATTTTTAAAGAATAATGATCAAAAATATGTAGGATTATACAAAAAAATAGAAAAAGTATGTTTAGATAAAAATATAATTGAACCTCCTTTTATAATAAAAGCTGAAAATTTTGATACGGAAGAAGTATTAAAAAAATCTCATGACGAAAATAAATTATCTGATTTATCTTATGAAGCACAACAAACAGGTAAAATGAGTGAAAACTTTACTAATGCAGCTAATGCTATAGGTGTTGAGCCTGATAAATTAATTGATTTAGTTGGAGAGAAAAATGCTTTAAAGGTAGATGAAATAGAAGTTTCAAAAAAGTTTTTAGATAAACTAGCAGCAAATAGTACTGTAATTACAACTATACCAAATAATAAACTTATGAATTTAGTATCGAGAATAAATAGAAAAAATACACTTAAGAGTGTTGACTTTGATATAGTTGAAATAAATGGTGTAAATAGACTTTTATTAAATAGAGAAGATACTACACTTGATAAAATTGCTAATTGTAGTAAAAATGTATTAAAAGCTATTAAAGGTAAGGTAAGTAAAATAAAAAAGTTATCTAGTATAATAGAAAAGGTGAAACCTTCTATCGTAAAAGAAGCTATAGTTAATACTAATAGTAAGGTTGATAATTATTTAGCAAATCTAAGAAATAAAGAAAAAAGTACTACAGTAGAATATGAGGATGTATATAGTGATTCTAGTATGATGCCTAATGCTAATGAAGCTTCTTTAGATGACTTATATAAGATGACTCAGGAAATGGATAGAAAAGATGCTAATAAAGTTATTGAAAAGGCTACTGTTAATCCTAACTTAAATCCTTATGATTTTGCAAATAATGTAGCTGGTGTAACTCATATGGAACAAAGACAAAGAAATGATTGGGCAAATGAAAGTGCTTTTGCAACTATGAGTGATGAAGAACTTTCCGACTATAATGAAAAAGCTAGATTAGCGGCTGAAAAGGCTAAAGCAGAAGAAATTGTAAGAGGAAGATCAAGATAAAAAAATGTAGAAATTTGTATTAAAAAAGATATTTAATTCATAATAAAAATGGTGATAATTATGAAGAAATATCTTTTTTTGTTTTTTATGTTTATAGTATATTTATGCTTACTTGTTAAAGAAAATACAAAAAGTGTTATTAATTATGATACAAATAATACTAATAGCTCATTTGTATTTGTAGATATATATTTTGAAAATGGTGTTAATAGTAAAACTTTATTAAATGAATTTAAAGAGTATAAGGATGAGTATTTAGTTAAAAAAATAAGTGTAAATAATAAATTAATTGCTTTAAATTGTGAATTTATGGATAAATGCATTAATTATATATATGATGCAAATGATAATACTTTCTATGATAAATATATAGCTAGTGGGTTTAAGATTGATAAATTAACATTAATAGCAAGTAAAGATTATATTATAAGTTATTTAAAAAATAAAGATTACTTATATAAGATATATTAGTTAATCTTTATTAGAAATGGTGCATTTATATTATCAGTATTTTTATATATTTTATAAGTTATTTTATTATCATCTAAGTACTTTAATAAAGTCTTACTTTCTTTTTTACCTTCCTTGTGTGGATAACATACTACTAATATAATACCTTTATTATTTAGCATGTTAAGTCCTTTTTTTATTGCATTTATAACTATTTTATGATTAGTTGTAATGTTTTTGTCCTCTCCTGGTAAATAGCCTAGATTAAATAAAATAAGTGTTAATTTTTTATCATACTCTTTTAAATACTTATCTATTTTATCATGAGAATCATTTATTAACTGTACGTTTTTAATATTATTTATATCTAGTAAACTTTTTGTCTTATCTATAGCAAGTGCTTGGATATCAAAAGCAAATACTTTTTTAGCCATTTTAGATAAAAATAAAGTATCATTGCCATTACCACAAGTTGCATCTACTACGTAATCAGAAGATTTAACTATTTTTTCACAAATTAATCTAACTCTATTTAATATACTTTTATTAAATCCTTGATAAGTTCCTCTTTTACTTAATTCTTTATCAATATCATTTAGTACGCTAACCTTTTTTAATGTCCATAACGGTTCTATTAAGTCTTCTTTTTTACCATCACCAGTTAACCTGTGGATAACTATATTATCATTTAACTGTTCTATTTGATCACATACTATATCTACATATTCTTTCTTAGTAAGCACATGAAACTTATTTTCTTTATAAAATTTTTCTAATTCAGTGTTTTTTAAAATATGAAGCATATGTATTTTTATACCTTGAATATCTAATTTATTTAAATGTTTTACTGTTTCCATCATCATACAATGCGTTTCATACGGAAGACCATTTATAATATGCACTACAACGTTTATATTATTTTCTCTAAGTTTTTTAACGCAGTTATCAAAACATTTTAAATCATGACCTCTATTAATTAATTTTAGTGTAGAATTATGCATACTTTGAAGTCCAAGTTCTACTACAAGATAAGTTCTTTTACTTAAATCTATTAAGTAATTTAAGCACTCATCACTAATAGCATCAGGTCTTGTACCTATACTTATACCAACAACATTAGGAAATGAAAGTGCTTTTTCATACATTTCTTTTAATTTACTAACTTTAGCATACGTATTAGTATTAGCTTGAAAATATGCAATGTATTTTGTATCTGGCCATTTATTATTTAATTTTTCTTTTACACTATTAAACTGAGTTAATAAATCATCATTCTTATTACCAGCAAAATCACCAGAACCATAAGCAGAGCAAAATATACATCCATGACCATTTTTAAAATTAGGACAAGAAAAATTACCATTTAAACTAACTTTAAAAACTCTGGTTTTAAATCTATTTGTTAAATCATAATTTAATGTATGATATCTTTTATTATCTAAACTATATTTAAATTTCATTTTTTAATCACCATATATAGTATAAGTTAAAAATAAGTTAAAGGCAAATGTTACTATTTTGTTTTTATTAATTTTTTAGTATAATTATAAGGCACGGAGGTATTTTATGTTACAAGTAAATAATTTATCACTTAGATTTTCTAAAAGAGTATTATTTGATAATGTTAATTTAAAGTTTACAAATGGCAATTGTTATGGAGTTATAGGAGCTAATGGAGCAGGTAAGTCTACGTTTTTAAAGGTATTATCAGGAGAGTTAGAATCTACTAGCGGAGAAGTTGTTTTAACTGATAATGAAAGAATTTCAGTGTTAAAACAAAATCATAATGCTTATGATGATAAAAATGTTATAGAAACGGTTATAATGGGTAATGATAGACTTTATAACATAATGAAAGAAAAAGAAGAAATATATTCTAAACCTGATTTTTCTGATGCAGATGGCTTAAGAGTAGGAGAATTAGAAGCTTTATTTTTAGAAATGGATGGATGGCAGGCAGAAAGCGATGCTGGAAGTCTTCTTTCTGGGTTAGGATTAGACCAGATATTATTTAATGAAAAAATGGAAAATTTATCTGGAGAAGATAAAGTAAAAGTTCTTTTAGCACAAAGTTTATTTGGTAATCCAGATATACTTATATTAGATGAACCTACTAACTATTTAGATATAAATGCTAAGATATGGCTTGAAAACTTTCTTTTAGATTTTAAAAATACTGTAATAGTAGTATCTCATGATAGACACTTTTTAAATAAGGTATGTACCCATATATTAGATATTGATTATGGAAAAATTAGAATGTATGTTGGAAATTATGATTTTTGGCTTACATCTAGTGAATTAATTCAAAAACAAATGCGTGAATCAAATAAGAAAAAGGAAGATAAAATAAAAGAATTACAAGATTTTATTAGAAGATTTTCTGCTAATGCATCTAAATCTAAACAAGCTACATCAAGAAAGAAATTACTTGAAAAAATAGAATTAGATGATATTGTTCCATCATCTAGAAAGTATCCATATATTAATTTTGATATAGATAGACCTATTGGGCGTGATGTACTAGAACTTAAAGGAATTTGCAAAAAAATAGATGGAGTAGATGTTTTAAAAAATCTTAACTTAACTATAAATAATACTGACAAAGTAGCCTTTGTAGGTAAAAATGAGCTTGCTAAAACAACACTCTTTAAGATAATAACAGGACAGATAAAGCCTGATTCTGGTACTGTTAAGTGGGGTAATACTACATCATTTTCATATTTTCCTAAAAATTATGATGAATATTTTAAAGAAGATGTTAACTTAGTAGAATTTTTAAGACCATACTCTAAAGAACAAGAAGAAACATATTTAAGAGGATTTTTAGGAAGAATGCTATTTTCTGGAGAAGAAGCTTTAAAGAAAATAAACGTTTTATCTGGTGGTGAAAAAGCAAGATTAATGTTTTCTCGTATGATGCTTAAATGTGCAAACGTAATAATACTAGATGAGCCTACTAATCATTTAGATATTGAAACAATTACATCACTTAATAAAGCTATGAGTAATTTTAGGGGAGTTTGTTTATTTTCATCATATGACTATGAATTAGTAAGTAGTGTATCTAATAGAATAATAGAGTTTTTAGATGATGGTAAGTATATTGATAAATTATGTACTTATGATGAATACTTAAATAGAGAGTAATATATAAATATAACAAAAATGTATTGGAATATTATAAATTCCTTTACATTTTTTTTAAAATAAGTATAATAAAGTCAATTAATTATGGGGGTGTTTTACTAATGAAGAAATTACTTAGATTTATTCCTCTTGGTATAGGTATTTCAGCACTTATTTTATATATTTTTAACGTAGTTAATTATAGAATAATAAATAATGCAGCTACCATGTTACAAATATTAACTGGACTTAGAACGTATTTATATATTTCTATTGGAGGGTTTTTAATATATTTTTTTATTAGAGTAATTGAGTTTATGAATAGTAAAACTTATGATGAGAAAACTGATGCTATAGTAGAAGAAAAGCCTATTATTAAAAAAGAAGAAAAAATAATAGAAAAAGAAAAAGTTCCTATTAAAACAGTAGAAAAAGAAGTTATTAAAGAAGTTGTTTTAACAGGGGATAAATATTGCTCTAATTGTGGAGAAAAAATATTTTCAAGCGATACTTATTGCAAAAGATGTGGTAGCTATCAATTAGATAAAAAATCAGGTAAAAAACCAATTATTAGAAATATAATAAATGTTATAGAAATAGTTGTTTTAATTTTAATATTATATTTTATGCTTAATATTTTGTTTGAATATAAGGAGAAAAAAGATCCATCATTTACATCTCCATTTAAGGTAGAAATAACAAAGTAGCTTGACATAGCTTATTGTATTATATTATCATAATATGTATAAAGAGGGGATTAAATTGAAGAAAATTATAACTTTTTTACTGATAGTATTATTTAGTATTGTTACGTTATTTTTATGTGCAGAATTTAATTTAATAGATTTAACTGGCGCTTATAATAATTCAGTATTATTTAATAGAGTAGTTAGTAATGGATTATCAATAGATGATGATAATTTAAGTAAATCTTATGGAACGGAAAATAGATATTACTATGAACAGTTAAGCGCATCAGCTAAAAAAATATATGATTCCATAATAAATAATAAAGATAACATGAAAAGTGGTACATATGTTATTAATATAGATAGTAGTGAATTAGATGATATATTAAAAGATAATAATCTCTTAAACTTTGAATTTCAAAATGCTATTAATGCACTTAGTTATGATAATGTAGATTTGTTTTATATTGACTTTTCTAAAATGGTTCTTAATACTAAATCTTATATAAGTGATAAATCAACAAGATATGAACTTAGCTTAACTCCTAGTAGTGATAATGGTAATTATTATACAGATTACATTAAATCAAATGATGATTTAAATGAATTTTTAAGTAAAGTAGAAACTTTAAAAAATGATATTTTAAAAGATGCAAAGGGTAATAATTATAAAAAAATAAAATATATACATGATTATTTAATAGATGAATTATCTTATGATGAATCTTATAAGTCGGTAGGTACAAGAGACATTTATGGGGCTTTAGTAAACAAAAGTGTAGTTTGTGAAGGATATTCTAAAGTATTTAAATACTTATTAGATGAACTTAATATTCCATGTATTTTAGTTAGTGGTACTGCAGTTGATACCTCAGGTAATGAAGAAGCTCATATGTGGAATTATGTGAAAATAAATGATACTTGGTACTTAGTCGATGTTACATGGGATGATCCTGTAATAGAAGGTGGTTCTAACTTAAACATGTATAGATATAAATATTTTTGCCAAGGAGATAATATAAATACTGATCATTTTTTAGAAAATAAAATTACTGAAAATAGTCAAGAATTTATATATCCAGAAATTTATCATAAAGAGAGTAAATAAGGGAGAATTTTTTAATTCTTCTTTTATTATGTAATTTTTAACCTTAGATTATATCCTTAAAATAATTAATTGGAAAATATGAAATTTTGTATGAAAATACGTGATTTATTATGAAAGGAGATATATCAAAAAGATATAGCAGTAAATTTAATAATGATAAAAAATAAACTAAATTATTTAAAAAACAATAATAAATCTTATTTAGAAAATGATATTTATAGATGGTTAAATAATTCTAAAATAAGATGTAAAAAATCTACTTTTTCAAATTATCAATATACAGTTAATTCTAGAATAATACCTAAATTTTCAAAAATAAAGAAGAAAAATATAACTTCAGAAATTATTGATAATTATACATTTGAATTATTAGATGAAGGACTATTACCTAAAACCGTTAAAGATATCCTTATTATATTAAAACAGATTCTTACTTTTGCTGGCATTAAAGTAAAAGTATCAATGCCTAAAACAGAGAAGAAAGTAATTCAAGTTCTAGATACAAAGGATCAAATAGTACTTGAAAATTATATAAGAAAGAATATAAATAGGATAACAGTTGGAATATTAATTTGTCTTTATACTGGAATTAGAATAGGGGAATTATGTGCACTTAAAGAAGGTGATATAGATTTTAAAAATAAAAAAATAACCATAAAAAAAACACTTATTAGGATTAAAAATTTGGATGATCATAGTGATAATAAAACAAATGTTATCATTGATAATCCAAAGTCCTCGTGTTCTGTAAGAGAAATACCTATTCCAAAATTCATTATACCTATATTAAAAGATGTTTGTTTGAAAAAAGATTTTGATGCCTTTTTGTTAACTGGTACAAAAAAATATATTGAAACAAGAACTTATTTTAATAAATATAAAAAAATACTTAATGATTTACAAATGCCTAATTATAATTTTCATGCATTAAGACACACTTTTGCAACAAGGTGTATAGAAAATGGCTGTGATCCTAAAACAATAAGTGAAATTTTAGGACATTCAAGTGTTAAAATAACATTAGAAAGATATGTTCATCCAAGTTATGATAATAAAATAAAAATGATGAATAAATTGAAATTTATATGCAATTAAAAAATAGATGCTATCTATTTTTTTTCTTAAAGTAATCTACTTTATGAAAATAATAATACTTTTATTAACGTAATAGTCTTTTATATTTACAATGCTTTTACACAAATTTACAATAGGCCTTTAAAAACAATTTCTTTTATAGTATAATTAGTTTTGTAAAAGAGTAATCTTTTCTCAAAGTAGATTACTTTTGGAAATGGAGGAGTTTTAATGAATGTAAAATTTAGAATTGCAACTTTAGAAGATATTGAAGGTATTATTACTTTGTGTAATGAGTGTTTTAATGAGAATACTTCTTTAGAGTATGCTAAAAAGATTTATAAGGAAAACGAAAAAGATCCTAACCAAATTTATATTGTAGGTGTTATAAATGATAAAATTATAGCTCATACAAAAATTAATGTTGTGCCTACAATCTATGAAGATATGAATACTTATGCTATTTTAAATCATGTGTGTGTTAAACCAGAGTTAAGACGTGAACATATTGGTACAAAAATGCTTGATGAATGTTTTAAAATTGCAAAGGAACATAACTGTAAATGTGTTGAATTATGGTCAAAGAATTTTAGACAAGCAGCACACGGATTATATCATAAATATGGATTTGATGTAATGGATGCAAAATTTTTTACAAAAGATATTGATTAGGTGATAAAAATGAGAATTAGTGATGTTTATATAGGTGGATGGTTTCAAAGAACTATGCTTCAACTATCAGAGGTTTATGATTTTATAAGGGATTGTAAGACAGAACTTAAATTAGAACAAGAAAAATTAAATGAATATAGGAAAAATTTATCAATAGGAAACATTGAATATGGCGTTTCTGGTGAAGAGTTTATATCCTTTACAACAGGATTTGGAATAAGCGTTAAGATTTTTGAAGATGGATTAATTATTTTAAATAATAAAAATGTAACAGAAGAAACTTTATTTTCAGATATTGATAAAGTTCAAGACTATTATGAAAATAGATTATCTCCGGCATTAAATTATCTATTTAGTTTAGGTGCTCCAGTTCCAAAGGAGTTAGCTAGTATAGCAAATGTTTATCCATATTTTATTGTATGTGATAAGGCTACTAATGAACAAATGCAAGAATTAGTTGTAAAGACAGAAAAACAAAAATACTTTGAATTTAAAAATGATAAATATAACGTTATTCGTGGTGATAAGTATTATTTTATTAATAACAAGTCTGAATCTAATGATAAAATTGAAAGATATATAGAAGAACAAATATTTATTCGTGAATTTAAAGGACAATTACATAGATACTTAAACATTCATAGAATTATTTGGGAAAAAATAGATGATGTAAAGGAAAATGCTAAAGTAAAGGGTAGTGATATTGTTAAATTTACTACAAAACTTGAAGCTTATGCAAAAACTATTACTTTGATAGATGGAAGAATAAAGCAGATGAGTACATATATACCAACTAGAGAAAAAATTGCTAAAAGTGATGAAGAGTTAGTAGAATTTTTAGAGATATCTGGATATAGATATGAAACTTTAAGAGATACTTTATTATATATTCAATACTTATGGACAATGACACAAAATTATGTAACAGCTGCACAAAAACAATTTGAGGGTATTAAATCAGATGTTACTAGTAAATCTGTTAATAGTTTAACTATAGTTACATCTATGAGTGCTGGAGCTGCTATAATTGGTTTGTTTCAAGAATCAAAACCTCAATTTTCCATGTTTGGAATTATATATTTCTTTATATTAGCATTAGTAGGTTGGGGATCACAAAAATTACTAAATTATATATCTAATAGACAAAAGTATGATGTAACAGATGTAGAATACGAAAAAAACATAAAGTAATATGAAAAGATATTTTAATACAATAAAGACTTTATTAAAAATAGATAATGGTAAATTTGTTGTAGTTATAGAAATGTTTATTAGTTGCTTTTTATACAATTTATCTAATTTGTTACCTCCAATTGCAACTTCTGGTATAATTGCAGCAATTACAAATAATAATTTTAATGGTATTTGGTATTTTGTTATATTATATTTAATATTTTATATAATTTATTTTAGTATGCTTAATTGGAATTGTTATACATATACACTAATTGCTGATCATTATCATTTGGAAGTACAAAAGAAATTATTTGAGCATGTTGCTAATAACGATTCTATTTTTAATAAGATTTCAAAAGGTAAAATAGTTGATACAACATCTGATGATATTAGATATTTGGTTGATGTTATAAATGCAGTTTCAGAGGCATTAGCTCGTCTTTTACAATTGATAATTATATTTATTATATTTAGTTCTTATAACATAATAGTTGCTCTAATGGCACTTATTATTGATTTAGTATACTTAATGTTGATGAATAATAATTCTAAAAAGGTATCTAAATATTATGAGGGAACTAGAAAATATGAAGATAAAGTAATTGATATTTTAAATCAAATGCTAGTAAATTTAAAACAGGTTAAATCATTAAATTTAATGCCTAATCTAAATAAAAAATTAGATAAAACAAGAAATAGATGGAGAATGGAATATAAAGAAAAAAGAAAGGCAATGACAAGTAGATATTGTAAGATGCCATACATTGTATATGTTGGTAAAATATTACTTTATATATATTTAGCATATTTAGTATCTATTAATAAAATGACAATAGATAAATTAGTTTTATTAGTAAGTTATTTTGAATTAACTATAACTTGTACTGATTCTATTTTAAAATATTTACTTGATTTAAGTAATTATGATATTAGAGTAAAGAGAATAAAAAACATATTAGACTATACTTCTGAAAACGAAATTGATTTTGGTGATATAACAAATGATTATATAAATGGTGTTATATTATTTGATAAGGTTACTTATAAAATAAAAAATAACTTGATATTAGATAATGTTTCTTTTAAAGTTTATCCAAATGAAATAACTACAATAGTAGGACATAGTGGTTCTGGTAAAACATCTATAATTAATTTGTTATATAGACTTGATAGAATAAAGTCGGGAAGTATCTTAATAGATGATGAAAATATTTATAATTATAGTAAAAAAGTTTATTCTTCTAATGTCTCTGGAGTTTTTCAAAAGCCATTTATATTTGATATGAGTATAAGAGATAATTTATCTTTAGTAGATAGTAACATTAAAAATCAAATAGAGGTATGTAAAAGAGTTGGAATGCATGAATATATAATGAGTCTACCAAAAGGATATAATACCGTTATAAGTAGTGAAGAAAGATTATTATCAGATGGACAAAAACAATTATTAGTTATTGCAAGAGCTTTACTTACAAAATCAGAAATATTATTATTTGATGAAGTTACAAGTAATATAGATCCTAATTCAACAACAAAAATAAGTGAATTACTAAAAGACTTAAAACAAGATCATACTATATTAGTAGTTACTCATAAACCAGAAATAATGCAAATAGCAGATAAAGTTATTGTTCTTGATAATGGTAAAGTAAAATGCAAAGGAGAAAATGAAGAAGTATATAATAAAAGTTCTTTATATAGAGAACTTAGAAATAGAACTTTTGCTAGTATAAGTAATAATGATAGTTTAAGGAGCTAAATTTAGTTAGCTCTTTTCTATATTTGAACTAAATTTTATATTTTTATTCTTTTGTTCATTGAAATAATAAGGAAAATAGATTAAAATAGTTATTAAAGGAGTGACTTACTATGAAAGAAATAAATATTTTACCTGCTGATACTTTTATAGTAGTTAACCGTACTATTTTAAGTGAGAATGATAGAAAGATAATAAGTATGCTGTATCAACCTATTATTGGAAGTATTGCAACTAGCTTGTATTATACTTTATGGGCTGATTTAGATAAAGCTGAAATATTAAGTAGTGAATATACTCATCATCATTTAATGTCTAGTCTTAGAATAAAAATGGAACATATCGTAATAGCTAGAAAAAAGTTAGAAGCGGTAGGCCTTGTTAAAACACATGTTAAAAAAAGTGATGTTAATTCTTTTGTATATGAGCTTTTTTCACCAATTTCAGCATCAGAATTCTTTAATCATCCTATACTTAACATAGTTTTATATAATAATATTGGAAAAAAAGAATATGAGAATTTACTTAAATATTTTAAAGTGCCTCGTATCAATCTTTCTTCATATGAGGATATTACATCATCATTTGATAGTGTGTTTGATTCAGCACCTGGTACTGTTTATGATAATTTAAATGAAGATTTAAGAGTAAATAAAACTGGTGATATAAAAATAGATAAGACGTTTGATTTTGATCTTTTAATATCTTCTGTACCTAGTGGTGTAATTACTAATAAAACGTTTTCTAAGGAAGTTAAAGAACTTATTAATAACTTATCTTTTGTATATAATTTAGATGAGATGGAAATGAAATCTTCCATACTAAGTTCTATAAAAGAAAATGGTCTTATAGATAAAGTGGCTTTAAGAAAAAACGTTAAAAATTATTATAAGTTTTCTAATGAAAATAAACTTCCAAAACTTGTTTATAAAAGTCAGCCTGAATATTTAAAATCTCCTGTTGGTAGTGAAAGTAAAAGAGCTAAAATGATATATGTATTTGAAAATACTTCTCCTTATAATTTCTTAAGAGGAAGAAGTAATGGTGCTAAACCATCAACTAGAGATTTAGGAATATTAGAATCCCTTTTAAATGACTTTAAGTTAAACCCAGGAGTTGTTAATGTTTTAATTGACTATGTGCTTAAAATAAATAATAAAAAACTTACTAAAAACTTTTTAGAAGCTATAGCATCACAGTGGAAAAGACTTAATATAGAAACGGTAGAAGAAGCTATGAAGGCAGCAGAAAAAGAGTATAAAAAGATGAAAAAACTAAATGAAATGCCTAAAGGACAAAGTATGGGTAAAGAAAATTTGCCAGAATGGTTTGATCAAAATATAAATAAAGAAAAAATTAGTGTAGAAGATGAAAAATCACTTAAGGATATGTTAAGGGAATTTTCATAATAAAGAAATAAGGTGAATGTTATGGAAAAGATAAATAATTCTATTAAAGAAGTAGATGATTTAAATTATAAACTTAAAGTAGCATATCATAATGCTAAAAAAGATAATGAATTTAAAGATTTTGTAGATAGTATTAATTTAAGTGATGAAAAATTAATGAAATATACTTCTCTTTTAGAAGATAGTTTTAAAGAATTTAAGAATTGTAAAAATTGTAAGGGACTTATTACATGTAAAAATAATATAAATGGTTATTGTTATTTACCTACTATAAATGAAGGTGATATATCTTTTTCATATGTTTCTTGTAAGTATAAAAATGCATATATTAAAGATACTAATTATTTAAGTAATGTAACTAGTTTTGATATACCAAGAGAAATTAAGGAAGCCAAAATAAAGGATATTTATACTGATGATAATAATAGAACAAGTGTTATTAAATGGATATTAAATTATATAAAAGATTACAAAAAAGGTATTATAGGTAAGGGCTTATTTTTACATGGTAATTTTGGTTCTGGTAAAACGTATCTTATTTCTGCTATGATAAATGAGCTTGCTAAAAATAATGTTAAGAGTGTTATAGTATACTGGCCTGAATATTTAAGAAGTTTAAAGGCATCTTATTCATCTTCTTCATCCGATGAATTTAAAAATAAATTTAATGAGATAAAATATGCTAAAATACTTTTAATAGATGATTTAGGAGCAGAAGGCGTAACAGCGTGGAGTAGAGATGAGGTATTAGGATGCATACTTCAATATAGAATGCAAGAAGGTCTTCCTACGTTTATTACTTCTAATTTAAATATAAAAGAATTAGAAGAACATCTTAGTATAACAACTAATAAAAGTACTGAGAAAGTAAAAGCAAGAAGAATAATAGAAAGAATAAAACAATTAACGATAGATACAGAAATGATTAGTAAAAATAATAGAAAATAATTGACTAAAATAGATAAAAGTAGTATTATTTTGGTATAAATGCATTGATGAAGACATGATTTTATGATGATGTTTTAAAGAGAGTCTATTATATGGTGCAAAATAGATAAACTAATTATAGAATTACTACTTCTAAGCAGATACCTGTAATGGGTTTTTCCGTGTTATAAACACGTTATCAAATTAAGTTAAAGGTAAGGATGGTACCGTGTTTTAAGCACTCCTTTTTAAGGAAGTGCTTTTTTATTTAAAAAGAGGTGGTAAAATGATTGATAAATGGAAATTAGCACTAAAAGAATTTCTAAAAAAATATGAGAAAGATGAAATGGTAGTTGGTGCAGTACTTTATGATAGTTATGCATTAGGTATTCAAAATGAGTATTCTAATATAAAAGTTTATTTGGTTCTTAAAGATAGTGCTAATTATAAAGAAAAAGGTTTCTTTGATTCAAATAGTTATTTAATCGAATATATCATAAAACCATTAAGTAAGATAAAAGATACCATTAAAAATGAATTTGATAATGGATATTTAACTACTGCTAAAATATTTGCATATGGAAAAGTTATATATGATCTAGATGATAGTGTAAAAGAGTTATCTAATAAAGCATTAGATTATATAGATAGTAATTTAAAAGTAATAAGTTCTGATAAAGTTAACTATAATAATTATCATATATGGAATTACTTAAACGAACTTAAATCTAATTTAAAGGAAAATAGTATGCAGTTTAATCTAACCTACTATAAATTACTTGATATGGTATTTAATAGTTATTTAGAATATTTAGGAGTGCCAAAACTTAAAGAAGATAAAATATATAAAGTGCTAACAGATTATGAGTATAGAAGAAAATGTCATATATATAAATTACCAGAAGAAGAATTTATTAAATTGTATTTAAATTGCCTTGAGATTGATAAGGCAAGTACAATGTTAAAAAACATAGAAAGTTTAGTAAATTATTATTATAAAAAAGAGGGAGGGTTTAACATCAGAGTCTTTGTTGCAAGAGAAGATTTTGATATCTAATATGGAAAAAGAAATACTAATACAATATTTAGAAAATGAGGATAATAATTTTAATGAAAAATATAGATATATAGATGGTTTAAATTTAAATTATAGTACATTATTTGAACTATTAGATTACTTTGAAGGAACAGAAGTTCACAAAGTGCTATCAACATTTATATCGTATGATAATCCTACACTAAAAAACAAATTAAGAAAATATTATAGAGAAGAAAAAGAAAAAAGAAATAACGTATATATAAGGAGAAAATTTTATGGAAAATATTAAAGAAAATGAAAAATTAAACGTACTTAATCACTCTTGTGCTCACTTGCTTGCACAAGCTGTAAAACATTTGTATCCAGGTGCTAAGTTCTGGGTAGGACCAGTAATAGAAGATGGCTTTTATTATGATATAGACTTAGGAGATAAGACTTTAAGTGATGAAGATTTGCCTATTATTGAAAAAGAAATGAAAAAATGTGCTAAAGCAGACAAGAGAATATATAGACATGAATTAACTAAAGAAGAAGCATTAGAAAAATTTAAAGATGATCCATATAAAATAGATTTAATATCTAGAATGGATGAAAATGATACTGTTATATCATGCTATAGCCAAGGAGATTTTACTGATTTATGTAGAGGACCACATGTTGAATCTACTAAAAAGATGAAATATTTTAAGTTAATTAAACATTCTGGTGCATACTTTAAAGGTGATTCTAAAAATAAAATGCTTCAAAGAATATATGGTGTATGCTTTGAAAATGAAGAAGATTTAAATAATTACTTAAAAGAACTAGAAGAAGCTAAGGAAAGAGATCATAGAAAATTAGGTAGAGATTTAGAAATATTTATGACTCATGATTTAGTAGGTAAGGGAATGCCAATGTTTTTACCTAATGGTTACATAGTATGGCAAGAACTTGAAAATTATATAAGAAATAAAGAAATAAGTTTAGGATATAAACATGTTATGACACCATGTATTGGCACGGTAGGTTTATATAAAACATCTGGACACTGGGATCACTATAAAGAAAATATGTTTCCTATGATGAAGGTTGAAGATGAAGAATTTGTACTTCGTCCAATGAATTGTCCACATCATATGATGATTTATGCTAATAAATTACATTCATATAAGGATTTACCTATTAGAATAGGTGAGATAGCTCATGACTTTAGATTTGAAGCATCAGGAGCTTTAAAGGGTATTGAAAGAGGAAGACATTTTTGTCAAAATGATGCTCACCTATTTGTTACTCCAGAACAAATAGAGTCTGAATTTAAATCTGTTGTAGACTTAATTTTTGATGTTTATAAAGATTTTAATATTACTAATTATAGGTGTGTTTTATCTTTAAGAGATAAAGAAGATAAAGAAAAATATTATCCAGATGATAAAATGTGGGAGAAGGCTGAAAGTGAACTTAGAAAGGTTTTAAATGATTTAAATATTCCTTATACAGAAGAAATAGGGGAAGCTGCATTTTATGGACCTAAGTTAGATGTTAATGTAAAACCAGCTGTTGGAGCTGAATATACTTTATCAACTTGTCAGTTAGATTTTTGTCTTCCAGCTAAATTTGATTTAAAATACGTTGATAAAAATGGTGAAAAGAAGACTCCTGTTGTACTTCATAGAGCAATACTTGGTTCATTAGATAGATTTATGGCTTATATATTAGAAGAAACTAAAGGTAACTTACCAACTTGGCTTGCACCAGTTCAAGTAAATATAATACCAGTTAATAATAATTATCATTTAGAATACTCAAATGAAATATATAATATGTTAAAAGAATCAAACGTAAGAGTAGAATTAGATGATAGAGATGAAAAATTATCTTATAAGATGAGAGAAGCTCAAATTAAGAAAATACCTATTAATATTATTATAGGAGATAAAGAATGCAGTGAAAATTTAGTAAGCTATAGAAGACATGGTTCAAATAAGACTTATAGCGTAGAAAAAAATATGTTTGTTAGTCTACTTGTTAATGAAATAAAAAACAAAAAAAGTAAGGAAGATAAATAAAAAAGCATCTTTCTAAACTAGATAATATAACTAAATAATTTTATACTCACTTTTTAAAAAGTGGGTTTTTAGTTATTTAATTGATAAAAAACATATTTAGTTATAATTTAAAAAAGGAGAGAATGGTTATGTATGATGGTTTTGGTTATTTATTTCCAGAAAAAGAAAGAAAACTGCATGATGCTTATATAAAGCAAGAAGAAATATTTGAAAATATTAGTGCGTTAGCTAGTAGTATAAACATAAACTCTTCTTTATCACTTTGTAATTTTTATTTATATTTGTTATATACTGGGAATTTATCAGTTAATAAAACTTTTACTCAAAAATGCAATAATATAATGGATAATGGATCACTTAATTTAATTTTAGGTTATGGAGTTTGCAGCGATATATCAGCTGGTTTAAAAAAACTATTAAATAAAAATAAGATAGAAAATTATGTGTTAACAACTGAATTTAAAACAAATTTAATAATTTTTAAGTACAATCCTCTTTCTAATAAAAAAGTAATTAATGATATTACACTTAAAAGTTTATTTAAAAGAGATAATCATCCTTTGCATGCATTAAATCTTATTGTTGATGACGATAAGTGTTTTGGCTTTGATGCAACATGGGGATTTATTTTGAGATTATGTAATAATAAATTAAAAATGATTAATAGTAATGGCAAAATGAAAATATTAGAAGATAAAAAAACAAAACAGTATTTAAAAGAACTTAAAATGCTTGATTGTTATACAAACTTAGAGTTTGAAAATACTTTTAGAGAAGACTTAATTAAATTTAAAGATAATGATAATTTAATTAAATCATTTTATGATGACAATCATGAAAAAATGGATTTTATATGTAAAGTATTAAAAAGTCACCTGTAGTGGTGATTTTATTTTACACTTCTATCAAATAATACTTTTAAATATATTAAGAAATGTTATAATAGAAAATAGGGAGAAGCATATGAAGATATTTAAAAATGGAGTTGGAAGACCAAGTAATAAAACAATTAGAAACAGAAAGATAATTTTATCATTATCAGTTATACTTTCTATTTGCTTAATATTATTTATAACACTAATGTTTACAAATAATAAACCTAATAAAATAAAAGGTGCAGCAAAAGGAACATGTGATGTTTGGGTAGATAATATAACTAATGCATCAGCTGTAGTAAACTGGGATTGTAATGGAAATAAGGCAAATTCTATTTATGTATATAGATCTAATAAAGATAGTAAAGCTATTTCTTTAATAGAACTTAAGATTCCAAAAAGAAAAATACAAACTAAAGGTTCTATAAAACTTAAGAATTCTACATTTCTTAAAAAATATTCTGCTAATAAGTTTTATTTAGTAAAAGTAAAAGTTAAAAATAAAAGTATAAAACAGCTATTTTCAACTAGTTTCTATAAAATAAAATATAATGGAAATGGTGCTAATGGTAACATGAAGGACCAAACTGTGAATTATTTAGAAAAAACTAAATTAAATAGTCTTGGTTTTGAGAAAAAAGGATATAAATTTATTGGATGGAAAATATCAAAAAATAATTTATATTATGGAAAGGATGAAAAGGGTAATATAGGTTGGTATCAAAAACCAGATAAATATACATATTTAAAAGATGAAGAAGAAATTGTTAAGCTTGGCAGAAATAACGATACTATTATATTAATAGCACAGTGGAAGTCTATCACAGGTAAAGAACTTACTTTAAAATGTCCAAAAAGTGTTTTGGTAAATAAAACATTTAAATGTACAACTAATATTACTGGAGTGACTTTAAATGCCACTAAAGATAGTTTAGCAAGTGGATATAGTGAAACTTTTGTTACAACAAAAAATGATATGGCAAAGGATTTAAAATATGTAATGCCACAAACTGTAGAAGTTGTAGCTACAAAAAGTGGATACGAAACTGCTAAAGCAACAGTAGAAATTTATTTAGATAATTATGGAGATAATTACAAAGAATATGATGATGGATTTATATATTATGCGCAAACAGATTATAAATCATTTCCATATAAAAGTGGTGTAAAAAATGACAATATAGCTATATCTGGTTGTGGTACTACATCTATGGCAATGGTATTATCTACTTTATTAAAAGATAAAAAATATAATCCAGCTTATACTACAAATGAGGCTTGCTTAAATGGTTATTGTAATAGTTATGGAACTGATTCTTTATATTTTGGTTATGCAGCAAAAAAAAGAGAACTAAAGTACAAATTATTTAGGAATTCAGATACTCAAATGACTAAAGAAAATTTATCTAAAGTTGTAACAACTCTTCATAATGGAGGACTTGCTATGGTAGCAGTTAATGCCAAGAGTCCATTTACTGATGGTGGTCATTTTATAGCAATAAGAGCAATAGAAAAATATGATTCCAAGAACTTATTAAATTCAACAGTTTACACAGCAGATCCTAATCACCCAGAATTAACTGGACCATATAAACTTAGTGACTTTTTAACTCAAAAATGGATAACAGGTATATATTTATTTAATACAAAAGAAATAAAATAGGACTTAAAAAAATTTTTTAAGTCCTTTTATCTATATAAAAGATTTATTTTTCTGCCCTTCGTAGAAATAAAACCTTCTTCTTTTAAACTTTTTATTTCTCTTGACATAGCAGATCTATCAACAGCTAAATAATCAGATAAGTCAGTATAACTAAATGGTAGATATATAATATTAGTACCATGTTTTTTTCTATATATTCTAAAATATTCAAGTAGTTTATCTCTTATTGATTTTTTTGTTAATATTTCAATTCTATTATTTTTTTCATCTATTATATTAGTAGTTATTTCAAGTAGATTTTTTATAAACTGATTATAATATGAATAGTTGTTATTTTTAGAAGATATTATAATATCATAATCAATTACTAATATTTTAGTATCTTCTTTTGTTATTATTTGACACTCATCACTAGATAAAGAAGATAGAGCAGTACCAAATATAGATTCTTCTTCTAATTCTTCTATGATTGTTCTATTGCCATTATAATCTGTTCTAATTATTTGTGCTTTTCCTTCTAATATTATTCCTATAATATTATTGTTTACTGTAGATAAGATAACAGAATCTTTTTTATAATTAAGAACACTTGTCTCTAATAATTTAAGTAATTTTTTTTGGTCTTTTACACTAATATTAGCAAATAATTTGCGCATTTTACACCTCTTAATAAAATAATATCATTTTTTTTGAAATGTTGCAATTGCAACAGTATATATTATTTTATTTGTGCTATATTTGTATTGTAAAAATAAAAATACAGGAGTTAAAATATGAAAATAATTAAAAGAGATGGACATATAGTAGATTACTGTCCAGAAAAGATTGAAAGAGCTATTTCAAAGGCTAATAGTGAAGTTAGTGAAGAAGATAGAGTAACTGACATTCAAATTAAAAATATTATTAAATATATAGAAGGATTAAAGAAAAAAAGAATGCTTGTTGAAGACATTCAAGATATTATAGAAATGAGATTAATGTCTTTAAATAAGTTTGCTTTAGCTAAAGAATATATTACTTATAGATATACAAGAGAATTAGTTAGAAAAAGTAATACAACAGACCTTTCTATTAAAGAATTAATAGATGGTGAAAGTGATTATTGGAATACTGAAAATTCTAATAAGAATGCTAAAGTAGTTACTACTCAAAGAGATTATATAGCAGGTATTACATCTACTGATATATCAAGAAGATTTTTACTTCCTGAAGACATTGTAAAGGCACATGATGAAGGTATAATACATTTTCATGATATGGATTATTTTGCACAAAATGCACTTCATAATTGTGATTTAATAAACTTAGAAGATATGCTTGAAAATGGAACTAATATAAATGGTGTTATGATAGAAAAGCCACATCGTTTTTTAACTGCTATGACTATTGCAACACAATTAATTACTGCAGTTAATTCAAGTCAGTATGGTGGTGCAACTATTACAATGACACATTTAGCACCTTTTGTTAGAGAAAGTTATAAACGTTTTTTAGATAAATATAAAAAGAGAAAATTTAAATTAGAAGATTGTGAAAAATATGCTAAAGAGGATTTAGCTAAAGAAATAACTGATGGTGTACAAACATTTCAATATCAAATCAATTCTATGACTACTACTAATGGTCAAGCTCCATTTTTATCTGTATGCTTATATTTAGGGGAAACAGAAGAATATAAAGAAGAACTTGCAATGATTATTGAGGAAGTTTTAAAACAAAGAATTATGGGTATGAAAAACGAGAAAGGTGTTTATATAACTCCAGCTTTTCCTAAACTTTTATATGTACTAGAAGAAGATAATATTCATAAAAATAGTAAGTATTATTATTTAACAGAATTAGCAGCTAAATGTACTGCAAAACGTATGGTTCCAGATTATATATCTGAAAAGATAATGAAACAATTAAAGATAGATAAAAATGGTAACGGTCAATGTTATCCTTGTATGGGATGTAGATCTTTCTTAACTCCTTATGTAGATTCTGATGGTAAACCTAAATATTATGGTAGATTTAATCAAGGTGTTGTTACAATAAATTTAGTTGATGTTGCCTTATCAGCTGATAAAGATATGGAATTATTCTGGCATCTTATGGATGAAAGATTAGAGTTATGTCATAGAGCATTACAAGCAAGACATAAAAGATTATCTAAAGTAACTAGTGATGTTGCACCTATTTTATGGCAACATGGAGCACTTGCAAGATTAGGTAAGGGAGAAAGTATTCATGAATTATTACATCATGGATATTCAACTATATCACTTGGTTATGCAGGACTTTATGAATGCGTTAAATTTATGACAGGTCATTCTCACACAGATAATGGTAAGGGTAAAGAATTTGGCCTTGAAGTTATGAGAAAGTTAAATGATATGTGTGCTAAGTGGAAGTCTGAAGAGGATATTGATTATAGTGTTTATGGTACGCCAATAGAATCAACTACTTATAAATTTGCTAAGTGTTTAAGAGAACGTTTTGGTAAAATTAAAGGAATTACAGATAGAGATTATATTACAAACTCATATCATGTACCTGTATTTGAAGAGATAGATGCATTTACTAAGTTAAAATTAGAAAGTGAATTTCAAACTCTTTCACCAGGTGGTGCTATAAGTTACATAGAAACACCTAACTTAACTAATAACTTAGATGCTGTTATGGAAGTTATTAAATTTATTTATGATAACATTATGTATGCTGAGTTAAATACAAAGTCTGATTACTGCCAAGAATGTGGTTATGAAGGTGAAATACTTTTAGATGATGATTTAGAATGGTATTGTCCAAATTGTGGTAATAGAGATCATGATAAATTAAATGTTGCAAGAAGAACTTGTGGATACATAGGAACTAACTTCTGGAATAAAGGAAGAACACAAGAAATAAAAGAAAGAGTAATACATATAGATAATAAGGATGCGTAATATATGAGATATAATAAAATAAGAAAAATGGATATATCTAATGGACCAGGTGTTAGAGTTTCAATTTTTATGCAAGGTTGTTCATTCCATTGCAAGAATTGCTTTAACCCTGAGACATGGGATTTTAAAAGTGGAACAGAATTTACTGATGAGACTATAGATAAAATAATTGATTTAGCAAATAATGATTATATAAAGGGACTTTCTATATTAGGAGGAGAACCTATGCATCCTAATAATATTAAAGGCACTACTAAACTAGCTAAAAAATTTAAAGAAATATATCCAGATAAGACAATATGGGTATGGAGTGGTTTCTTATTTGATAGAGACTTAAAAGATAAAGAAGTACTAAATTATATAGATGTATTAGTAGATGGAAGATATGAAGATGAATTACATGACTTTACATTAAAATGGAAAGGATCTTCTAATCAAAGAGTAATAGATGTTAAAAAAACACTTAAAAATAATAAAATAGTACTATTAAAAGAAAAAGAATTAGTAGGAGTATAAATATGTTAACACAAGAAATAAAATTAAAAAAAGTAAATGAAAAAGCTACTATACCAACTTATGGTACAGAATATGCAGCTGGTTGTGATTTATATGCTTGCATAGAAAGTGCAGAAGTATTAAATCCAGGAGAAACTAAATTAATTAAAACAGGTATTGCTATAGAAACACCTACCGGATATGCTTCTTTTATATTTGCAAGAAGTGGCTTAGCTTCTAAAAAAGGATTAGCTCCAGCTAATAAAGTAGGAGTTGTAGATTCTGATTATAGAGGAGAAGTAATGGTTGCACTTCATAACCATTCAAATGAGGTAAGACAAATTGAACCACAAGAGAGAATTGCACAATTAGTTATAATGCCTTATTTAAAAGCTGTATTTAAAGAAGTAGATGAATTAGATGATACTAAAAGAGGAGAAGCAGGCTTTGGATCTACTGGTAGTAAGTAGTAAGAAATGCATGAATGCTTTTCTTTTTTTGTTATTAATAAATTGACTAATTTATATCATAATGTTAATATTAATATAGGATAGGTGATAAAGGTGAAAAAAAGTAAAGGTTTTACATTAATAGAGTTATTAGCAGTAATAGTAATAGTTGGTATTTTAATCACATTAGTTTCTATTGGGGTTACTAAATATGTTAAGACTTCAAAAGAAAAGGTAAAAGTGCAAGCTGCAGAAGAAATAATAGCAATAGCTAAAGCTTATATGGTTACTAATAATGTTTATCTTGTAAGTACTGCAACTTTAATTGATGAAGGATATTTAGAGAGTAATTTTACTGATCCTAAGACTGGAAAAGAACATCAAAATAGTGATGCTGATATTTTTGTAATTACTTGTACAGATGATTCATGTAGTAAAGATAATAAAGTAACTGACAATGGCTTTTCCACGGATAAATTTTATCTAAGTTTAAATTCTACATTAAATAGTAATCTTCCTTCATATGTTTCGACTTCAGAAGATTTTTCGTTTGATAAAGGAACTCTAGAGGTTAAAATTAGCAATAATACTTATACAAAAAATACTATTGGTGAAAGAATACGGAAATTATATGAGGTTAATAAAAATAAAGGTGTACTAGTAATGTCATTAGCAGAAAATGAAAAAGAAAAACTTAAAAACGAATCTGGATTTGAAAATGTTGATAATAATTATTATTTATATTATGATGGTGAAACTTTAAAATCAAAAAGCATTAATGATACCGATGTTGATAGAGAAAATATGAAGTTTTTAGGTGCTAAATATATTGTGGATATAATAAGAAAAAATAACAAAAATTATGAAATTATTAAACCATCAAATGGAGGAAGTCATACATTGGATAATTTAAAAATAAAAAGTTTATTTAATTATGGTTATAATAAAATTATAAATCCATATGAAGGATCCATAGGAATATCAGATCCAGAAAATATTTATATATTTTACTATACAGATTCAAAAGGAAATTATTATCAAGTTAATAATTACAAATTTTATTAAAATTTTTTGAAATAAAAAAGCTACCGATCTTGGTAGTTTTATTATGCATTATTTTTTCTAAACTTTTTAGCTTCTTTTGCACTCATTACAACTTTAACTCCATTTAAAGTTACATTTTGTAAATTAACCTTTTGTTTTTTTCTAGTTGCATTTAGTGCATGTGAACGACTATTTCCAAATAATGGTTTCTTACTAGATACATTTTTAGCCATGTTTAATTCCTCCTTAAAGTGCGTGTTTGCTTAATAACTTTAACATATTATCATAAAATAGTCAAATTAAAATTTAAAAATTAAGCTTTTTGTAGTAAAATAATAAATGAAGGAGGGTATAACTTATGAATTATGTTCCTTTATATGTTAAAAGTGATTATTCTATTTTAAAAAGTTTAATTAAAATAGATGATTTAATTGAAAAGTTAATTAGTTATGATATTAAAGCTTGTGCATTATGTGATGATGATTTATATGGAACTATGGAGTTTTATAAAAAGTGCAGGGAAAATAATATTAAACCTATTATAGGACTTGAAGTTAATTTAGATTATACTCTTTTACTTTATGCTAAAAATTATAAAGGATATCAAAATTTATGTAATATAAATACTTTAAAAAATGAAGGATTACTTAATTTGGAAAAATTATATGAGTTTTTAAGTGATATAATTGTAGTTATTCCTTTTTGTTATAAAGAGTATTTTAATGAAATAAAAAAGTACTCATCTGATGTATTTATTGGGTTTTCTTCTAAAGAAGAATATGACTTAATTGATGTAGATAAAGTATATATTAAAAAGTATTTAACATTAGATAAATCTTATGAAAAGTATTTACCTTTTCTATATAAAATAGATGATAATACTTATGACTTTGAATCAAGTGTTACTCTAGAGGGTAACGTGCCTATTGAGTTTACAAAAACAACTATGTTTTTTATAAATAAAATAGATTTAGTAATACCTAAAAATAATTTTCTACTACCAGTTTATAATAGTGATGATAATTTTAATTATAATAAATATTTAACAGATTTATGTATTATTGGTCTTAAGAAAAGATTAAATGATAATGTTACTAAAGATTATATTGATAGATTAAAACATGAACTTAATATTATTATAAAAATGGGTTTTAGTAATTATTTTTTAGTAGTATGGGACTATGTTAAGTATGCTAAAAGACATGATATTTTAGTTGGACCTGGTAGGGGGTCTGCTGCATCTTCTTTAGTATCTTATAGTCTTGGTATAACTGATATTGATCCTTTAAAGTATGATTTACTTTTTGAACGCTTTTTAAATCCAGATAGGGTTACTATGCCTGATATTGATATTGATTTTGACGCTGATAAAAGAGATCAGGTTATAGATTATGTTACAAATAAATATGGTAAGGATAAAGTTTGTCAAATAGTTACTTTTTCTAATTTACTTGCAAAGCAAGTAATAAGGGATTTAGCTAGAATACTTAATGTTAGTAGTTATAAAATAGATAATTTAGTTAAGAGTTTTAATGATAAGAGTACTTTAAAAAAAGAATTAGATAATATTAGTGTTAGAAGAATATTAAATAGTGATGAAGAGTTAAGAAATTTATATGATATAGCACTACATTTAGAAGGTATTAAAAGACATACTTCTATTCATGCAGCAGGTGTTATTATATCTAGTAAAACCTTAAGAAATTATGTACCTCTTTTAACTGATTCTTCTGGTAATTATTTATGTGGTTATACTATGAATTATATAGAAGATTTAGGTCTTCTTAAGATGGATTTTTTATCTCTTAAAAATTTAAGTTTAGTAGATAGTATTATTAAAAAAGTAGGTATTTCTTTTAATGATATACCGCTTGATGATAAAAAAACATATGAATTATTTTCTCTTGGATTATTAGATGGTATATTTCAGTTTGAATCTAATGGTATGAAAAAGTTTATAACTGACTTAAAACCTACTAATATAAATGATTTAATTGATGCTGTAGCGCTTTTTAGACCTGGACCAATAGATAATATACCTTTATATATTAAAAGAAGAAATGGAAAGGAAAAAACTACTTATATTAATGAAAAATTAGAAAGTATATTAAAAAGTACGTATGGAATAATTATTTATCAGGAACAGATAATGCAAATTGCATCTTCTATGGCATCTTTTTCTTATGCAAAAGCTGATATGTTAAGAAGAGCGATGAGTAAGAAAAAGGAAGACTTACTTCTTTCTTATAGAAATGATTTTATTTTAGGTAGTATAAATAATGGGTATAGCAAAAAAGAAGCTATGGAAGTTTATGATTTAATAGAGAAGTTTGCTAATTATGGATTTAATAAAGCTCATTCTGTTAGTTATGCTATTATAGGTTATAAAATAGCTTATTTAAAGGTACATTATCCTTTAGTATTTATGTGTGAGATGTTAAATAATTCTATAGGTAATAAACAAAAGATAAAAAAAGAAATAGACGAAGCTAAAGTTCTTAATATCAATGTATTAAAACCTAGTATAAATTTATCTACGTCTTATTATGAAGTTAAAGATAATAATATTTTATCTCCATTTTCTATTATTAAAGATATAGGTGTTTTATCATCTAATAGAATTGTAAATGAAAGATGTGATAATGGTACATATAAGTCATATATAGATTTTGTTAAAAGAAACTATAAGTTAGGTAAAGATGTAATTAGAAATATTATTTTATCTGGTGCATTAGATGAGTTTGGTTATAATAAAAAAACTTTAATAGAAAATATGGACTTAGTAATAGATTATGCTGATATTTCTTCTGATTTAGATGATAGTTCTATTACAGAACCAGAATTAGATATTAAAGATGAGTATGAAGATGATTTTCTTACTAAAAGTGAATTAGATATATATGGTTATTATATTAGTAATCATCCAACTAATAGATATATAAATGATAATAGTATAACTACTAAAGTATTAGATAAATATTTTGATAGGAATATAAAAATAGCATTATATTTTGAGAGAAAAAGAGAAATTACAACTAAAAATAATGAGAAAATGATGTTTATAGAAGCTAGTGACTCTTTTGGAAGGATAGATGTTGTATTATTTCCTAAAACTTATCAAAGGTACTTTAATATATCTTTTTCAAAGGTTTATATGGTAACTGGAAGAGTTGAAAAAAGATTTTCTAAAATGCAAATAGTAGCCTCTTTAATTAATGAAGTTGACTAAAAATATTAAATAATAGTATAATAAAGATATATAATACGAAAGAGGTGAACTTATGGAAAACAAAAAGAATAAAAAGAAACAAAAGAAAAGGCGTCGTGGATTTACACTTATAGAAATACTTGCTGTAATAGTAATACTTGGTATACTTTTATCATTTGCAATACCAAATATTATTAAACAAGTTAAATTAGCAAAGGAAAAAGCATTTTTTACTAGTGTATCAAGACAGGTAGAAAATATAAAGGCTGATAATGTAATTAATAATAGTGATTATTGTATGTATGATTACTCATTAGATGAAAAAAATGATAACATAGATAAAATGTATGTATTGGTACATATGGAAGATAACGATTTAATTTATAGTGTATATGCAACTAAAGAAGGACAAAAAACAATAAATACGTATGACTTTAGTAAATTGAATATTAATGAAAGTAATCTTTGGGAAGAAGAAGTTGGAGAAAAGAAATCTTATACATTTTATATGACTAAATTATATTTAAGTTTATTTAATGAAAATGGAGAAATTAATCAGTTTACTAAATGTGGAACAAAAAAATAAAGGAGGTTTAGTTAATGAAAAAATTAAAAGTAGGTATAATTTTATTATCTGTATTTATATTTTTGTTATCAGCTATTATTAGTTATTCTAATAATTTTGTAACAGAAAGACAAAACTATCTATCTGCAAATGATGAAAACGTAAGTACAAGAGAACTTGCAATGTTAGCATCTTTAGTATATGAAGATGTTCCAAATGATTATATTTATAAATACCCGCTAACAAGAAGTTTAAATGATGAAGAAAATAATGGATGTGTTAGTGAAAATGGTACTTTAAAAAATCAAAAATGTTTCTTTTCACAAAAAGATGAAATGGTTAAGCTTAAAAATTCTAAAGAAAATTATAAGGTTAAGCAATATATAGAAGGAATGAGTGAAAGAAAAGCTAAAAGTGTTGTTAATGTATTAACTGATGCTTATGAAGAAGATGGACAAGAATACTACTTTTTGAATTTTGCTAATGTAAAAGAATTAGAGGGTAAATGGACAATTTTTGATTATAAGAGTGATACTAAAAGAAAAAAAGATCCTGATAATGTATCTTGGAATAATGCATTTGATGCAATTACATTTAAAAAAGGAAATAATTATGTAATAGCATTTAGAGGTACAGATTATCCAGATTTATATGAATGGATAACAGATGTTTTATATTCTATTAATGGACAAAATTCACAATCTATGAAAGCTTATAATTATGCTAAAGAAGCTTATGATAAAATAATAAAAGATAATAGTAAAGCTAAAATATATGTAACTGGGCACTCTCTTGGAGCTTATTTAGCTCAAATAGGAGGAGCTGCAATAGTTGATAGGGAAGCTTCAATAACCGAAAGTCCAGAAACAAGAGAAGTATTAAAAGCTTCTTCATTAGAAGATTATAAAAAAGATTATAACATTAGTAATTCTCATTTAGAACAAGTTGCATATTTTAATGGAATGGGTGTAACTCCAATTTTTGTATCAAATAAATTTGCAACTAATATTAATAATTCACTAATTTATTTATCAACTCATGATAAGAATGGTAGTGTGGCAACAAGTGATAGAACAGTAAATTATTCAGATGATATAAAAAGTAGTGGTAGATTGGTTTTATATTCAATTACAGGAGATCCAATAAGTGATATAGGATTCCATTTTGGTGAAATATATAAACTTGAATATGGAGCTGATGCAGTAACTAACCATGAAAATCATTCATTTAAAACCTTAATCGATAGTGCAAAAAGTAAACTTGATAGTATAAAGAGTAAAAAAATATCTGAACTAACTGCAGATGATATTAAAAATTTAATTGAAAGTATAAAAGCAGATTCTCAAAAATTTACAGAGGGACTTTCTAAAATAGTATCATTAGGTGTTGATTTAAATGATGTAGTTAAAAATTCTAAAAATAATCAAAGTGGCGAATTAATGCCACAATTTATAAAAATCCAAAATAACTTATATAATGACTATTCTCCGCTTTTAAATCTTGGAAATGTATTAAATGATGCTATTAGTTATGTAAGTAAAGATAATACAAGTTCTATACTTTCTGTATTAAAAAATAATGAAGCAATAAAAGCATTTGGACTTTTAGAATATGCTAACGTTAATCATGAAACAGATAGCTTTACATGCTTAATGGATAGTGATAATGGTCAAATAACTAAAGAAAATATAGAATTTAATGTAGAACCTATAAATATGAAATGTGAAAATAATATTTGTACATATGATAAAAACTCATCTTTAAAGCTTAGTGCAAGGGTAACGGGTGGATGTGCTAAATCTTATAAATTTACTTATCGTTATGCAGAAGGATTATATTCATCATCTGGCGTATCTCGTACAAAATATGAAGGATATAAAAATGAAATTCTTATTTCAAGTGATGAGTTAGACGCTATATTAAATAATAATGATAATAAAAATAATAATAAAGTATATTTTGAAGTTATGGTAAAATTTGGTGATCTTTACAGAAAAATGAAAGCAAATATTGAATCTTCTTCAATAAATGGATCAAATAAAATTGTATATAGTGTAAAAGATAATTATCAAGCTAATCCTACTTTAAATGACAATTTTACTCTTGACTCTAGTAAAACTAAAGGAAAGTATTTCATAAATTCTAATAGTAACTATAGACAATTGAATAAAAATGGAGAATATATAAAAGAATATAATATAAGCTCAAAGACAAATTCAATTACGTTTAAGAAAGCAAATTAATGCTTTCTTTTTTGTAAAGTTATGGATAATAGTTTGACCAAATAAGCTTTATTGTGATAATATTGTTAATAGATAAAGAGGTGTTATAATGTTTGAAAATAAAGATAATATTATAAAGAAAACAATAGTTATTAGTGAAGGAACTAAAGAAATTCCAATAGGAGCTTATAATAATGAAAATATATCTATATTAAAATTACCAGAAGGACTTGAAAAAATAGGAGCTTATGCATTTGCAAATAACAGAATTAAAAGTTTAGAAATACCATCAACAGTTGAAGAAATTGGTATGGATTCTTTTGCAATGAATGATATAGAAACAGTTACTTTTAAAGAAGGAATAGAAGAGATACCATCCGAAGCTTTTTATAAAAATAATATTAGTCATATTTCTTTACCTAATAGTTTAAAAAAAATAGGAAGGAATGCTTTTAGCAAGAATAAATTAACTAAAGTAGTTATTCCAAGTAATGTATATGAAATAGAAAAAAATGCTTTTGATAATATTGACGTAGAGTATAGAGGTATATTGATAACTAAAGAGGAAATTGAAAAGTATGGCTGTGAAAATATAATATCTTTAATGCGTGAGAAAAAAACAAAATTAAGAAATGAAAACAAAGCTTTAAGTGGCAAGGAAAAAAATGTAGAAGAAGAGGAAAAAGAAAAAGAAGTATCTATTTCGTTAGATCCTAATAGTGATGAATTAGTAGATAAAATACTTTTATTAGCTGCTCATGAAGAAAAAAGATGGCAAAGTTCTATAAATGAATTAAAAGAAGAACTTAGAGTATTATCAAGTTCTCTAAAGGGTAAATATACATCTTTAAAAAACATAGAAAAATATAAAGAAGAATTAGCATCTTTTACTACATATTTAGCTGGTTTAGGTGCTGATTCACGTAGTGATTTTGATATTACTGAGAAAATGCATATTATTAATGCAATAGAAAAATTAGCATCTGCTAGGATTAAAGGATTTGATGTTGATATATCTAATTTAAATAGTGATATAGAAGAGCTTTGTATGAAAATTAGAAAAGTACAAATGCAAATTAGAAAGCAGGAAGAAACTATTAGTCATGTAACAGAAACTAAAGAGTATTTGTCTGGTAAAATTAAATAATAAGGGGGATAAAATGTTTGAAAATAAAAAAATATTTATACTTGGTTTTGCAAGAAGTGGGTATGAGGCAGCTAAGTTTTTAATAAAAAGAGGAAATGAAGTACTAATAAATGACGGAAAGGATGAAAATACTGCAGATAAAGAAAAGGTAGAAGAGTTAAAAAAATTAGGAGTTAAATTCTTTTTTGGATCTCATCCTGATGACTTATTGGATTCTAGATATGATTATTTAATTAAAAATCCAGGAGTACCTATTAATCATAAGTATGTAAAAAAAGCAGAAGAACTTGGCATTGAAGTTATTAATGAAGTAGAGATGGCTTATAGATTACTACCTAAAGACGTTACTTTAATAGGTATTACAGGTACAAATGGTAAAACGACTACCACAACACTTATTTATGAAATATTAAAAAAGGCAGGATATATTGCTCATTTAGCAGGTAATATTGGATATCCTTTATGTAGTTTTTTAGATAAATTAAAAGCTGGTGACATAATAGTTATGGAAACATCTTGTCAGCAGTTAAATAATTTAAGTACATTTAAACCGAATATTGCGATTATGACTAATTTATCTGAAGCCCATATTGATTTTTTTAACAATAGCTATAAGATGTATAAAGATGTTAAAACAAAAATATTTAAAAATCAAACTAAAGATGATATTGCAATATTAAATTTAGAAGATAATGAAGTATTAGAACAAACTAAAGATATAAAATCAAATAAATTATATTTTTCTAGTAAGAATAAAGCTAATTGTTATTTAAAAGGATCTTCTATTTATTATAATGATGAGGAAGTATTAAATACTGATAATATGATTATAGTAGGTAAGCATAACATAGAAAATGCTATGGCTGCAATATTAGCTGTTAAGGCTTTAACTGTTTCAAATGATGTAATAAGAGAAGTATTATATAATTTTAAAGGTGTTGAACATAGATTAGAATACTGTGGATATTTAAATGGTGCAAAGTGTTATAATGATACTGAGGCAACTAATATTAAATGTACTCAAATAGCTCTTTCCTCTTTTGATAAACCAACTATTATTATTTTGGGTGGATTAGAAAGAGGTCAAAACTTTGAAGAATTAAAGCCATATATGAAAAACGTTAAAGCTATTATTGGAATAGGTTCATGTAGAAATAGAGTAAAGGATTTTGCAGATAGTTTAAATATTCCATCCTTTATTCATGAATACCTAAAAGATAGTTTTGATGATATTGTAAAAATAGTAAGTGATAAAGATGTTGTACTTCTTTCTCCAGCATCAGCTTCTTGGGATCAATATAAAGAGTGCGAAGTAAGAGGTCATGAGTTTAAAGAGTTAGTTAATAAATATAATAAGAACTAGATTTACTCTAGTTTTTTTGTTATAATTTGTTTGGGTGATATATTATGGAACTATTAGATAGGTTTAATATTAAAACTGATAATATGCATATTTATGATACAGCATTTTCACATTCATCATATTGTAATGAGCATAATTTAAAAGAAGATTATCAAAGATTAGAGTTTTTAGGTGATAAAGTACTTGATTTAATTATGAGTGATTATCTTTATAATACTACTAATTATGAAGAAGGTAAGATGACTAAGATAAGATCAATGTATGTTTGTGAAAATGCTTTATATGAGTATGCTATGCTTCTTGATTTTCCAAAATATGTAAAGATAGGAAAAGGAGAAGAAAAAAGTGGTGGAAGATATAGAAAAGCAACACTTGCTGATATGTTTGAATCATTTTTAGGAGCAGTATATCTAGATCAAGGATATATTAAAGCTAGACAAATAGTATATGAGATAGTTATACCTTTTATAAAAGATAAACCAGAAATATTTTTTATGGATTATAAGTCTAAACTTCAAGAACTTGTTCAGACAACTAAAAGTTCTGTTCACTATGAATTATCAAAAGAAGAAGGTCCATCTCATGACAGAACTTTTTATGTTAATGTGATAGTAGATGGTATTATTTTAGGTAGTGGAAGTGCTAAGAGTAAAAAGGAAGCAGAACAACATGCCGCACATGATGCTTTAAAAAAACAAGCTAAATTATAAGTATAGTAGGTGAAATATATGTATTTAAAGGAAATTAGAACTTCCGGTTTTAAATCTTTTGCAGATAAAATTACAATTAATTTAACAAGTGGTATATCTGGTATAGTAGGACCTAATGGTTCTGGTAAAAGTAATATAGTAGATGCTATAAGATGGGTACTTGGTGAACAATCAGTTAAACAATTACGTGGTGAAGGTGCTATGAGTGATGTAATATTTTCTGGTAGTAAATCAAGAAAAGCAGCTAATCTTGCAAGTGTTACATTAGTTTTTGATAATACTGATAAATATTTACCAATAGATTATTCTGAAGTGCAAATTAAAAGATGTATATATAAAACCGGAGAAAATGAATATTATTTAAATAATGAAAAATGTAGACTTAAAGATATACAAGATTTACTTGTTGATACTGGTGTAAATAAAGAATCATTTAATATTATTTCACAAGGTGATATAGGTGCAATATTATCTAATAAACCAGAGGATAGGAGAATTATATTTGAGTCGGCTGCTAATGTATTAAAATATAGAAAAAGAAAAGATGAAGCGTTAAGAAAACTAGATAGAACGCATGATAATATGACTAGAATAAATGATATTATTTTAGAAA
Source organism: uncultured Bacilli bacterium (assembly GCA_934162425.1). GTDB lineage: Bacteria > Bacillota_I > Bacilli_A > RF39 > UBA660 > Aphodocola. The sequence goes on along the minus strand of CAKPIS010000003.1, from coordinate 154,128 downwards.
TAGAATCTAACTTAAAACCTCTTGAAAAACAAAGCGATAATGCTAAAAAATATTTAGAAAACAAAGAAAAATTAGACTCAATTGAAGTATCGTTAATAGTTAGTGAAGTAGAAAGTATGAATACCGAGTATCAGGAAAATAAATTAAAGGTATCTAATTTAACTAATGAACTTACTTTAATGGAAACTGATAATTCTACGTTTTTGGCTAGTAGTGAAAAATTAAAATTAGAGCAAACTAAAAATAATGAAGAATTATTTGAAATGCAAAATAAGTTAAATGCTATAACAAAAGAAGCTGAAGAATTAAAGGGTAAAAAAAATCTTATTACAGAAAGACAAAAGTATAATGCAAGTGATACGAAAGTACATGATAATTTAGTTAATATAAAAGAAAATATTTTAAGAAAAGAAAATGAAATATTTGCAAGTAATAATAATATATCAATGATTAAGAAAAAATTAGATGAAGTTAATTTAACTTATGATGATATAATCTTTAAGTTTAATAAACTAAAAGAAGTACATGACGCTCTAGAAAATGACATGTTAACTCAAAATAGATTAGAAAATGAAACAAAGTATAAAATAGAAATGTTAAAGACTTCTATAGAGAATAATTCTAGTTTACCATATGCTGTTAAATGTGTTTTAGATAATCCAAAACTTACTGGTATTCATGGAACTATTGCATCATTAATTGAAGTTGATGACCTTTATGCTACAGCTATTTCAACAGCTTTAGCATCTGCATCTTCTTATATAGTTACAACAGATGAATTAGCTGCTAAAGATGCAGTTAATTATCTTAAAATAAATAAATTTGGAAGAGCAACATTTTTTCCTATTAATATAATTAAAGAAGGATACATAGATAATGAAACACTTAGAATATTAAGATTAGAAAATGATTTTATTGATGTTGCATCTAACTTAGTTAGATATGAATCTACTTATGATAGAATAATTAAAAATAGGCTAGGTACAACTATTATAGTAAAAGATTTAGATAGTGCAAATTCTATTGCAAGAAAAATATCATATAGATATAAAGTAGTATCATTAGATGGAGAACTAGTTCATACTGGAGGAGCTATAACAGGTGGTGTAATAAAAAATCAAACAAACATAATAACACAAAAACACGACTTAAATTATAACTGTGAACTTCTTAGAAAACTTCAAGAAAAAAGAAAAGAAAAAGAAGAAAAGATAAACATAGAAGATAATAAATATAAAGTTTATGATAATTTAAAAAATAAAACTCTAGATGAAAAAACTAAGCTAGAAGCAAGTTATAATTATGAATTGCTTAAGAAAAGTTCTTTAGAAAAAGAATTAGATAATTTAAAAGAAGAAGTAAATAATATAAAAGGTTTAATTAATAATACTTTATCTAAAGAAGAAGAAAAGATAGTAGAAGAGTTCTATGAAAAAGAAAGACAAAGACAAAGTTTAGAATTAAATGTTAATAATATTAAAGCTATTATTAATAGTAATAATGAAACTATAGAAGACATGGAAAAAGAATCTAGGTTAAATAACTCTTTATATTACAAGAAAAAAGATGAGTTAAAAGATTTAGAAATAAAGGTAAATAGATTAGATGTAATGCTTGATAATTTACTTAATACTTTAACTGAAGATTATTCTATAACTTATGAAAAAGCTAAAGAAAATTACTTTTTAGATATGGATAAAAAAGAAGCTAGGCAGATTGTTGATAAATGTAAGGCTGAGATAAAAAGATTAGGAGAAGTTAATCTAGGGGCTATAGAAGAGTATGAAAGAGTAAAGACAAGACATGAATTTTTAACTAATCAGAGAAATGATTTAGAAAAGGCTGAGGATACAATACTTGAAATAATTAAAGAATTAGATGATATTATGAAAGAAAAATTTATTAATACATTTAATGAAATAAAAGAAAAATTTAAAGAAGTATTTAAAAAATTATTTGGTGGTGGTAATGCAGAACTTTCATTAACTGATCCAGATGATATATTAAAAACTGGTATTGATATAAAAGCTCTTCCACCAGGTAAAACACTTAAGCATATATCACTTTTATCAGGTGGTGAAAAAACATTAACTGCAATAGCACTTTTATTTGCAATATTAGAAGTAAGACCAGTTCCATTTTGTGTATTAGATGAGGTTGAGGCAGCACTTGATGAAGTAAATGTTGATAATTTTGGTAAGTTCTTAAATGAATTTAAGAAAAAGACTCAGTTTATAGTAATTACACATAAAAAGAAGACAATGGAATATGCAGATTGTCTATATGGGATAACTATGCAAGAGTCTGGTGTATCTAAATTAGTTAGTGTTAAACTAGAGGATATTGATAATAAAGATAATATAAACGGAGGTAATTAGTATGAAATATTGTTCAAATTGTGGTAATGCATTAGATGAAAATATGATTTGTCCTAATTGTAAATGTGATTTTAGTAATAAAAATAATTTTAATGAAAAAGAAAGTGTAGTTAATGATGAAAGTAATGTTAAAAGTGACAAGGTTAAGAAAAATGGTCTTGCAATAGCAGGATTTGTAATATCTTTAGTATCACTTTTATGCTGCGGTGCATCATCTTGGATAGGATTAGTGTTTTCTATTATAGGATTATGTGAATCAAAGAAGTATAATAACGATGGTAAATCACTTTCAATAGCAGGTATCATAATAAGTGCATGTATGCTTGTATTATGGATTATATTATATTATTTAGGTGTTATCTTTAATGTAGTTGATAATGCTAATAATAACATAGATTTTACTTTACCATTTGAAACTATGTTTATGTTCTTATAATATGAAAAAAAGATTATTTAAAGTTATATTAATAACTGCTTTAGTTATATTAGTTATTTTGCTTTCTATTAAAATACTTGATTTAATACACTTTAGATGTTTATTTAAGTATCTATTTAATTTTTACTGTGCAGGTTGTGGTACAACTAGAATGATTAAGTCTTTGATAAAATTAGATTTTTATCAAAGTTTTAGATATAATCCAGGAGTGTTTATTCTAAGTATTATGCTTTTTATATATTTAATATTATTAATTTATAATTATATATTTAAAGGAATAGTAGTATTTCCTAATACTAAGATATTAATTGTTATCATTATAGTTTTATTTATATATATGATTTTAAGAAATATTCCTTACTTTAATTATTTAGTACCAACTAAAGTATAAAACAAAAAACATTTAGGTTTTAATAACTTAAATGTTTTTATATTGATCTATATTTATCTTTGTCTTTAAAAGGATTCTTTTTATCAATTCTATCAACAAATAATATACCTTCTAAGTGATCTAATTCATGTTGTACACATATAGCTAAATCTTCTCTTACTCTTAAAGTGAATTTATTACCATTCATATCATAAGCTTCAACTGTTACCCTAGCATATCTAGGTATTATACCAGGAACATCACGATTAACACTTAAGCATCCTTCTCCTTGTTCAACATAAATTTTTTCTTGTGAATTACTAATTATTTTAGGATTAGCAAAAAAGTATTCTTTAAATGAACCATCATCTTGTTCTTCTACTATTATGAACCATCTTTTTAATATACCAATTTGTACAGCAGAAAGTCCCCAACCAGCTCTTAAATTATACTTTTTAGCGTACTTTTCTATTTGACTATATCTTAAGTTATCCATAGCTATTTTTATGGTTTCTTTTTCTTCTTTCGATATAGGAAAAACTACATTTTCACTTTTTGTTCTTAATCTTTTATCTTTTTCATCTAGTATTTTTAACTTCTTAAACATATAATACATCCCCAAACTTAAATGTATTCTATCATAAATTAGTAAGAAAGTAAAATAAAAAAGAAAAGAAAGCAAATAAATGCTTCCTTAAGTAAGTAGTCTTTAATTATTTCCTATCCATCTAGCACCAATTACTATAACAAGTAAAATAAATAGAACTAGTATTATAGCAGCACCATATCCACTATTGTTTCCATATGATGGATAAGCATAGGCACCACCTGAACATGGAGAGTTATATCCGTAACCACCTTGGTAACCATAATAATACATACTAATATCCCTCCTTTATAATTACCTACTATAGTTTACTCTAAATGTAAACAAAGTGTTATACAAAATACCTAGGTATTAAAAATTTAAAAAAGATGTGGTATTATATATATGTTAGGAGATTAAAAATGTTTAATAAAAGAGTACTTAATAAAATAGATAAACCGCTTTTAATTATTAGCTTTATATGTTTAGCATTTGGTCTTATGATGGTAGGAAGTGCATCTTCTCTAAAAGCATATATGAAGTATCAAGATAGCTTTTATTTCTTTAAAAGACAGTTGATATTTATATTTATGGGACTTTTTTGTGCTGGAATTATTATAAGTGTTCCACTTAAAAGATGGAAAAATTTAGTTTATTTATCTGTTGTTGGAATAATTGGTTTATTAGTATATGTACTTGTTAATGATAATGTTAGTAATGGTGTTAAAGGCTGGCTTTTTATAGGAAGTTTTGGTATTCAACCTAGTGAGTTTGCTAAGACAGTACTTATTTTATACTTTGCTTTTATATATTCTTATTTAATTAAGATAAGGAACATAAGTAATACAATGAAAGTTTTACCATATATAGTACCACTTATATTTATACTGTTAGTATTTAAGCAACCTGACTTTGGTACAATGATGGTTATAATGGGAATAACTGTTGTTATATTCTTAATTGTTCCATATGATTCTAAGACAAAGCTTGTTATGACATCATCTGCTGTTATTTCAGTTTTGATTTTAGTAGTTGTAATGCTTTTAACTGGTAAAGGATTAAGTGATAGTCAAAAAAGTAGATTTAATTATAAAGATCCTTGTACTAGGTATAGACAAAAAACTGGTTATCAAGTATGTAATGGTTATATTGCAATAAATACAGGTGGCTTGCTTGGTAGTGGCTATGGTAATAGTAAGCAGAAGTTTTTATATTTACCAGAAGCTCATACCGATTTTATCTTTGCAATAATTATAGAAGAAATGGGATTAGTATCAGGTATATTAATGTTAGCGGCTTATTTTATTATAATATGGAGAATTATAAGAATTGGTAGAAGATCTTATAATTTATTTGGAACTATAATATGTTATGGAGTAGCTTCTTTAATTAGTCTTCATATATTAATTAATTTAGGTGGTGTATTAGGTGTTATACCACTAACTGGTGTTCCACTTCCTTTTTATACGTATGGTGGATCATTTATGATTAATTTGTTAATTTGTTTAGGACTAGTTCAAAGAGTAGCTGTTGAAAATAAGATGTTTGAACAAAAGCATTTGGTTAGGTAATACATATTAAAAAAATTAAAAAATTTAAATAATATTTTTAAGTTAGAATCAAAAAAATTCTAACTTTTTTTATTTTGTAAGAGGGTTTTACATATTAAGTAGATAATAATATGATTAGAAGGAGGTAAAAATGTTTAATTTTTTAAGAAGGTATTGGAAATATTTTATATTTATTTTTGTAGTAATATTAATGCTTACTATTAGCTTTATCACTGATAGAGAAGATACTATTCAAACTGAAAGTGATAAAAAAATGTCTGTTATTAATAAAAAAGAGTCTAAAAATAAGGATAATGGTACGGTGTTTGTTGATATTAAAGGGGCTGTTAATTCACCTGGAGTGTATGAAATAGAAGAGGGAAAACGAATTACTGATGTTATAAAACTTGCTGGAGGGCTTACTAATGATTCTTATACTAAAAATTTAAATTTAAGTAAAAAAGTAGAAGATGAAATGTATTTAATTATTTATACTACTAAAGAAATAGAAGACTATATGAAAAATAATAATAGTAGTGATAATAAAGCTTTAAAATGTGTATCAACAGAGTGTGTATGTCCAGATACTGGTAATAAAGCATGTAATAATGCTAAAGATGCCTCTACTACAAAAGCTTCCAAAGAAAGTAAAAATGAAGAAAAAAAGACTAACTTAATTCAAGGCAAAATATCAATTAATACGGCTAGTTTGGAAGAACTTATGACTTTGAAAGGAATAGGAGAAGCAAAGGCTAAAAAGATAATAGATTATAGAAATACTAATGGATATTTTGAAAAAATAGAAGACATATTAAATGTATCTGGCATTGGAGAGAGTATATTTAATAAAATAAAGGATAATATTGAAGTTTGATAAAAAGAAATTAAGTATAGTATTAATTTTAATTTGTGTTATCTCATTAATTAAAACATTTTATTTATTAATTAATGATAAAAAGGAAGAATTTATAAAAGATGGATGTATTAAAGGTAAGATAGTTAATGTAATTAAATATGATAATAGATATGTTTATGATATTAAAAATAATTATAAATATAGAGTTACTACATATGATAATTTTAAATATTACTTAGGGGATAAAGTTAAAGTATGTGGTAGTATTAAGACTTCTAAAAATAATTCGATATTTAATCTTTTTAATTATCGCAAGTATTTATTATCATTAAACATAAAATATGTGTTAGTAGAGGAAAAGTCCCTTTTAATTAGCAAGAATAAAAATATTTTATACAGAATAAAAAATGATTTTATCAAACATATAGATAAATATAAATCTAGTAATTATTTAAAAGCTTTTATTATAGCAGATCAAAGTATGATAGAAAAAGACTATAAAGAATGGTACAAAAATTTAGGTATCAGTCATCTTTTTGCTATTTCTGGTATGCATATTAATTTCTTTTTATTAGTGCTTAATAAATTAATTAAAAATAAAAAATTAAAAGAAAAAGTTATGTTCATATTTTTACTATTTATGTTATTTTTAACTAATTATGCGATATCACTTATAAGATGTGTCTTCTTTTTATTGGCATGTTTTTTAAATAAAAGATATTCTCTTAATTATAAAAAAAATTATTTACTTGTATTTGTATTTTTTATATTATTACTTTTTAATCCTTATTTGGTTTATAATATTGGTTTTATTTTTTCTTTTACTATAACCTTTTTTATACTTAGTGTAAAAAGAAAAAATTTAGTTTATACTAGTTTAATTAGTTTTTTATCATCAGTTCCAATTTTAGCTTTATATTATTTTAAAGTGAATTTACTTACAATTATATATAATTTGATTTATATTCCTGTAGTAACAATTATAATATTTCCTTTTAGTTTGCTAACATTTATGTTCAAATTCTTGGATAATTCTTTTTACAATTTAATTAAGTTCTTTAACTATACTATAGGTTTTTTAAATAAAGTAAAAGTGTTTTCATTTGCTATTTCTAAACCTAATATTTTTATGATTATTTTATATTACGTTTTCTTATATCTTTTTATAAATAAAAATAAGAAATATATAATGCTGTATCTTTTAATATTTGTAATTAATGTAAATAGTAGATTGTTTATTTTTAATCAAACTATTACTTATTTAGATGTTGGCCAAGGAGATTCTAGTGTAATTATACTTCCACATGGTAAAACAATTTTAATAGATACAGGTGGTTTATTTAACAGTAATTATTCACTTGCAAAGAATAAAATAATTCCTTATCTTAATTCTAAAGGAATAAACAGAATAGATGTACTTATTTTAACTCATGGTGATTATGATCATATGGGAGAATCAGTTAATTTGATAAATAATATTAGAGTTTCAAAGGTTATATTAAATTGTGGTGAGTTTAATAATTTAGAAAATAAATTAATCAAAGCGTTAGAAAATAAAAAAATTAAATACTATTCATGTATTGATAATTTAAATATAGATAAGTATAAATTTCAATTTTTAAATACATCTTTATATGATAATGAAAATGACAATTCTAGTGTACTTTACTTTAATTACAAAAATTTAAAATTTCTATTTATGGCAGATGCTAGTATTAAAAGAGAAAACGATATTTTAGATATGTATGATTTAAATGACATAGACTTTTTAAAAGTAGGACACCATGGCTCTAATACAAGTAGTAGCAAAAGATTTATTGATAGTATTAATCCTAAATATAGTTTAATTAGTGTAGGTGAAAATAATAGGTATGGTCACCCTAAAGAGGCAGTGTTAGATATTTTAAAGGATAGTAAAATATACCGAACAGATAAGGATGGAAGTATAGAAATTAGATTAAATAAGAATGGATATAAGGTTAAAAATTGCAAGCCATAGAAAGGAAGAATATGAAAAGTAAAATTGATTTAATAGATAGTAAGGAAGTTGATGTGCTATATAATGATATAAAAAAGTTAATTGAAGAAAGTAGAAATAGAGTATATAAGACTATTAATACAGAAATGATAAAACTATATTGGAACATAGGTAAAATGACAATAGAAAAACAAAGTGGAAATAAAAAGGCTAAATATAATGATTATATTACTAAGGAATTATCTATTAGACTTACAACAGCTTTTGGAAAAGGTTTTTCAAAAAGAAATTTAGAAAGAAAGAGAAAATTCTATTTATGTTATCCAATTGCGACAACATTGTCGTCGCAATTATCATGGTCTCATTATTTAGAACTTATAAAAATAGAAGATGATGTAAAAAGAAATTTTTATATGCATGAATGTATTAATTCTAATTGGAATGTTAGAGAACTTGCAAGACAAAGATCAACACTTTTATATGAAAGAGTATATAATGCAGAAGATAAAAATAAAATATTGGAAATATCAAATAAAGGTTTTATAGTTAATGAACCTAAGGATATAATAAAAGATCCATTTGTATTAGAGTTTTTAGATATTAAGGAAAATACAAATTATTTAGAGTCTGATTTAGAAAAAAATATTTTAAATCATTTAAAAGAATTTTTATTGGAGTTAGGTAAGGGATTTACTTATGTTGGTAATCAAGTTAGAATTACACTTGATACAGAGCATTATTATCCTGATTTGTTATTTTATAATAGAATACTTAAAAGCTTTGTAATTATAGATTTAAAAATAGGAAAAGTAACTCATAAGGACATTGGACAAATGCAGATGTATGTAAACTATTACGATAGAAATGTAAAAGCGTTGGACGAAAATAAAACTATTGGAATATTATTATCAACTGATAAAAACGAAACAATAGTTAAATATACGCTTCCAGAAGATAATAATACGATCTTTTCAGCTGAGTTTAAATTAACAATACCATCAAAACAAGAGTTCATTAATGTAATTGAAGATGAGAAAAGATTATATAGAAGAAACCAAGCAAGAAGAGGTAATTATAATTTAAATAAAACAGCTATTAATAGTGGAGTAAAGAACTTAGCTAGAGTTTATAATGCAGGATATAAAGGACTATATAATGGCCAGACGGCAGATGATATTGCAAAAAGAAAGAAATTAAGATATAAAGAAGATATATTAGATAATATAGGTAGTGAAGAACTAGCTGATAATATATTTCGAATAGCTCAAACAGATGCTAAATTAAAAAGAGAAAACGTAGATAATGAATATACTGTAAATTCTGCTTATATGAAGTAGGAAAAGAAGTAAGAAATAGCATTGAAAGATTAGGTGGAACTATGCCAGAAAAATTACCTACACCAGAAAAGAGTTTAAAAGAATTAGCCAAAGATAAAAAATGGATAATAAAAAAGTAATTTAACTTTTATGACAAGAAGTATATTAGAAAGAATTAAACATATAATAAAAATATATGTGTAATTTTATTATAAAAATGGATAAATTATAAATGTATATAAATTGGTTTGTATAAAAAGTAGTAAACAAAAAAGTTACAAACCATATAATATTGTAGAACGCTGATGCATGATAAAGCGTTTTTATATAGATTAGGAAGCTTGATGTTATTTTAAGCTTCCTTTTTACTTTTTTATGTTGTATAATACTTAATCAAAAAGAGGTGACTATCTATTATGAATAATAAAATTATATTACCGCTTAAAAACAATAATAGATATTTTTATATAAACGAAAATATGTTAAAAGAAAAAGAAGAAGAATTAGAAGAATTTATATTAAAATCTGGTAAAATGGATACATTATCTTTTGCTAAAAAAGTTTTATTATTTAACGAAGTACAATCTAACAATAGTGTTGAAGGATATTATGATGATATAGAAAAAATTAAAAAAGTTGTAAATGAAAAGAAAATATATAAAAATAGCCAAGAAAAAGATAAATTACGTATTATTAACTTATATGAAGGATATAGATATATATTAGATAATAAAGATATTACTAAAGAAACTTTAAAAGAATTAAATTCAATTTTGAGTAAAGGACTATTAGATGATGAAGATTATAAAAATATGGGAGAATATTATAGAAAAAATCCTGTTTATATCTATTATTCTAGTGATGTTACTAAAAGGCCTGATATGGGACTTGATGCAAGTTTAATTGAAGATAAGATGGACGAGTTACTAGATTTTATGAATAATTATTCTTTTGATGATACTAAGACCATGAGTTATTTAAAATCTCAAATATTGCACTTTTACTTTGTTTATATACATCCTTATTATGATGTTAATGGTAGAACAGCTAGAACAACTAGTATGTGGTATTTATTAAATAATAATGTTTATCCATATGTAATTTTTAATAGAGGAATTCAGATAAATAAAAATGAATATTATAAAATAATAAGAGAAACAAAAAAATACTCAAATATATCACTGTTTTTAAAATACATGATGAATACTGTACTTGCAGAACTTGAAAAAGAATATTTTATGCAATTAATTGCAAATTCTTGCTCAAAAAAGTTAGAAACATTAGATTATCAAACTCTTCATTATCTTCTTTCAATAAAAGGAAATATAACGGTAAGTGATTTTGCTAATATGTATAATAGATATAATGATAAGAAAAAAGTATTAAAAATAGAAGAGGAAATGATATTACCTTTAATAGAAAAAGATATACTAATTAAAACAAGGGAAACTAATGGGCACTTGTCTAGCTTTAAAAATAATTATGAATTAGCATTTAACTTTAAATACGTAGATTATGATGACAATTTAATTAAAAATATACACGTAAAAAAGAGCCTTTAAGCTCTTTTAAAATTTTCTATATAATCCAATAGCTTTACCTAAAATAGTACAAGTAGAAAGTATTATTGGTTTCATAGTATCATTTTCTGGTTGTAATCTAATGTATCCTTGTTCCTTATAAAATGTTTTTAAAGTAACTTCATTCTCTTCTGTCATAGCTACTATTATATCACCATTTCTAGCTACATTCTGTCTTTTAACTATTACTATATCTCCATCTAAAATCCCAGCATTTATCATACTTTCACCACTTACCTTTAAAGTGAATACTTCTTCATTTTTTGGTATTAAATATGCAGGTAAGCTAAAAAATTCATTAGGAGTTTCAATAGCTTCAATAGGGGTTCCAGCAGTTACTTTTCCAAGTAGTGGAACTTGTGCAATATCCTCATTTAAATATTCATTATTACCAACAATCTCTAAAGATCTATATTTTGAACTAGTTTTTTTTATGTATCCTTTATGCTCTAAAGCATTTATATGGGATTGAATAGTAGCGGGTGAATTAAGTCCCAAAACCTCTCCAATTTCTCTTACTGTAGGTGGATAGCCATGCTTTGCAGAAAAGCTTTTTATACAATCTAATACATCATTTTGTCTATTTGTTAATTTTTGCATAGTATTTCTCCTTTTTATTACAATTTAATAATAACACAATTGCTTTACATTGTCAAACATTTGTTCAATTTTACTATTGACACATACATATGTTCGTGTTAATATATAATTGTAATTTAAAACGATAAGGAGTGATGAATATGAATTTTTTAAAAGACTATAAAGGAATGATGATTATATTTTTAATAATTACTATTGTAAATGTATTATGGGTTGTAAATGCTCCTACAAACGAAGATAAAAAACAAGTTAGAAATGACACTAGCATAGTTTTAAATGATTAATTTATTATTGATAAAAATACCTTTTTGACTTATAATAAGTTTATAGAATAGGAAGGTTTTATTATGAATGATGAAAGAATAATAAATGCTATTAAAGCATTATCTATTGCACAGATATCAAAAGCTGGAAGTGGGCATCCAGGTATAGCTCTTGGAGCTGCACCAATATTGTATACATTATATAGTAAACATTTAAACATAGATGTTTTAGATGAAAAATGGATAAATAGAGATAGGTTTGTTTTGTCAGCAGGACATGCATCAGCTTTATTATATTCCATGCTTTATATGTCTGGTTTTGATATATCTATTAATGACTTAAAAGAGTTTAGACAAATTGATTCTGTAACTCCAGGTCATCCAGAGTATGGAGTAACAAAAGGAGTTGATATGTCAACTGGTCCTTTAGGACAAGGAATAGCTTCAGCAGTTGGTATGGCAATATCAGCTAAATACTTAAAAGAAAAATTTAATGGTCTTATAAGTTACAACACCTATGTTTTATGTTCTGAGGGAGATTTAATGGAAGGTGTTAGCTATGAAGCTTGCTCACTTGCCGGGAATTTAAAATTAGATAATTTAATTGTTATATTAGATTCAAATAAAGTTACGTTAGATGGAAGTTTAAAAGCTTCTTTTGATGAGGACATATTAAAACGTTTTGAGGCAATGGGGTGGTATACACAAGTTGTTGCAGATGGTAATAATTCACTACTTATTGATATGGCTATTAATAAAGCTAAAAGATGTAAAGGACAGCCATCATTCATTGAAGTTAAAACAGTAATAGGAAAAGGTTCTTTACTTCAAGGCACAAATAAAGTTCATGGAGGAACATTAACTAAAGAAGACATAAGACAATTAAGAGTTAAATTATCCGTTGATACAGATCTATTTAAAAATATAAGAAGCTTAAGAAAAGAAATGGCTAATTTCATAAGAATAAGAGTTATGCACGATAAAAAGAAGTGGGAAGTTAAGTATAATGCTTACTTAAATACTTGTGATAGTGATACTAAAAGATTTTTGCTTTCATTAAATGAAGATAAAAGATATGATGTTACTAAGCTTTTTAATGATGCATTATTTGATGATGATGAGTTAAGAAATATTAATAGTAAAGTTATGAACATAATAGCTGATAATTATCCTTGTTTTTTAGGTGGGAGTGCTGATACGGCATCATCTTGTAAAACTTATTTAAAGAGTTTTGATGATTTTAACAGTACATCTTTAAATGGTAAAAATATTAGATATGGTGTTAGGGAACATGCAATGGGTGCTATTACTAATGGTATTGCATTATCTGGATTAAGACCTTTTGCTTCTACTTTTTTAGCTTTTTCTGATTATTTAAAACCTTCTATTAGAATGGCTAGTTTGATGAATATTCCAAGTATATTTGTATTTACTCATGATAGCGTAAATATTGGAGAAGATGGACCAACACATCAGCCAGTTGAACAATTAGCAATGCTTCGTTCAATTCCTAATTTTTATGTATATAGACCATGTGATGCTAATGAAGTTATTGGTTCATGGCATACAGCTTTAAATAATGACAAACCAAGTTCTATAGTTATTTCAAGAAACAAAGTGGTTAATTTAAGTACAACTGATCCTTTAATGGTTAAAAAGGGTGCTTACATAGTAAGAAAAGAAAAGAAAAAATTATTTGGCATAATAATAGCAACAGGTAGTGAAGTTGCTCTTGCAATTGATATAGCAGAGAAATTATCACGTAAAAATATGGAAATAAGAGTTGTTTCAATGCCTTGTACAAGATTATTTAACGAACAACCTCAAAGCTATAAAGATGAAATTCTTCCAATAGGTTATAAAACATTCGTTATAGAAAGAGCTTCTAAATTTGGATGGCATAAATATGTTTACAACGATAAATATATAATGGGTATAGATGAATTCGGATACTCTGGTAAAGAAGAAGATGTTCTTAAAAAATTAAAATTAGATGATGATACAATTTATAAAAGGATTGAAAAATTACTTAAGTAATATAATTCGACACCTTTCTTAAAGAATATATATTATTCTTTAAGAGAGGTGTTTTAATATGAGAGTATACTACTTATTTAAAATCAATGATTCATTTACAAAATTATACTATAATAAGACATATTACTTATATAAAATGTTAGAGCAAATATCTTTATCAAGTAAAAGTGACTTTATAATATCATACAGATTATTTGAACAAATAGCACAGACCTTTGATAAAACAAATGTTAATAGTAATTTGTATAGAGCTTTTTCGTTTGATCAAAATTATACAAAATCTTTAAATAAACATATTTTAGATGATGGAATAGAAAAAACTAAGTTATGTGTATATACAACTTATATTAAAATTAAAACAAATAAGAATATTACTGAGTTTTTTAAAATATTATCTAATGAAAGTAATGTATTAGTTTGTGATTTTAATAATAAAGATTACTTTTGGCTTAGTAAAGTTACATCAAAAAGCCTTGTATAAACTATGATTTTTTAGTAAAATAGTATTATGAAAGGAAGAATTTAATATGTTACAAAATATTTTATGGTGTCTATTAGGTCTTGTTGTAGGACTAGTAGCTGGATTTTTTGGAGCTAGATTATTTATGAAAAAATACTTAAAGAAAAATCCACCAATAAACGAAAAAATGATAAAAATAATGATGCAACAAATGGGTAGAACACCTAGTCAAAAACAGGTTAATCAAATGATGAAGGCTATGAATAAAGTACAGTAAATAATTGTACTTTTTTCTTTTGCTTTTATAAGTAAAGTTATTTTACGTAAAAATATGCTATACAAAGTGTAAATAAACTTTGCATTTTCTTTTCTTTATGTGATATAATCTTTTATAGGTTAAGAAAATTAAGGAGATGATTATTTAAATGAATAAGTATGATGAATCATCAATTAAAATATTAGAAGGGCTAGAAGCCGTAAGAAAAAGGCCAGGTATGTATATTGGTTCTACTGATAAAAGAGGACTTCATCACCTTGTTTGGGAAATTGTTGATAATGGTATAGATGAAGTAATAAATGGTTATGGTAATCATATTAAAGTTATTATTCATGATGATGGATCAGTATCTGTATCGGATGAAGGTCGTGGTGTTCCTGTTGGTATGCATGAATCTGGTAAATCTACTCCAGAGGTTATATATACAGTTTTACATGCTGGTGGTAAATTCCAAGAAGGTGGATATAAAGTATCTGGTGGTCTTCATGGTGTTGGTGCATCAGTTGTTAATGCACTTTCTAAATGGATGAAAGTTACAATATCAAGAGATGGTGGTAAGTACGAAATATCATTTAAAGATGGTGGCAAAGTAGATAGTCCATTAAAACAAATTGGTACAACAAATAAAACCGGTACAACAGTTAGATTTATGCCAGATGATACTATATTTTCAACTACTCATTTTTCATTTACTACTATATGTGAAAGAATGCAAGAGTCTGCATTTTTACTTAAAGGACTTAGTGCAACGGTAATAGATGAAGAAGATAAAAAAGAAGCTACATATTGTTACGAAAAAGGATTAGAAGAATTTGTTTTATACTTAACAGAAGGAAAAAAACTTCTTCATAACGTAGTTGGCTTTGAGGGGGTTAAAGATAAAATAGATGTTGCTTTTGCATTTGGATATACTGATTCATATAATGAAAATGTTGTTTCATTTGTTAATAATGTTAAAACTGCAGATGGTGGTTCACATGAAGTTGGACTTAAAACTGCACTAACTAAAGTTTTTAACGATTATGCTAGAAGTAATGGCTATTTAAAAGCTAAAGATAAAAACTTTGAAGGTACTGATGTAAGAGAAGGGTTAACAGTTATATTATCTCTTAAAATACCTGAAGATTTATTACAATTTGAAGGACAGACAAAAGGAAAACTTGGCACTCCAATAGCTAAAACTGCTGTAGAACAAATAGTATATGAAAAAATGCAATACTTTTTAGAAGAAAATAAAACCGTTGCAACTGAAATAATAAATAAAGCATTAAAGGGTAAAGCTGCAAGAGAAGCTGCTAGAAAAGCAAGAGAAGAAGCTCGTAAGGGAAAAGCTAAAAATTCTAAAGAAAAGAATTTATCTGATAAATTAGCACCTGCAACAAAAAAAGATCCTAAGAAAAATGAATTATTTATAGTCGAAGGTGATTCAGCTGGTGGTTCTGCAAAAACTGGTAGAGAAAGAAGTTATCAAGCAATTCTTCCATTACGTGGTAAGGTTTTAAATACAGAGCGTTGTACTACGGATGAAGCTTATAAAAATGCTGAAATAAATACACTTATATATACTATAGGAGCAGGTTGTGGTAGTGATTTTCATATAGATGATTGTAATTATGATAAGATAATTATTATGACTGATGCTGATGATGATGGTTGTCATATACAAGTTTTATTAGTTACTTTTTTCTATAGATACATGAGACCTTTAATAGAAGCTGGTAAAGTATATATTGCAAATCCACCACTTTATAAAATAGTATTTAATAAAAAAGAAGAAGTTTATGCATACTCTGATGAAGAGTTAAAAGAACTTACTCGTGATAGAAAAATAGAAGATCTTCAAAGATATAAAGGTTTAGGTGAAATGGATGCAACTCAGTTATGGGAGACTACTATGGATCCAGAAAAAAGAAGCTTAATAAGAGTAAAAATAACAGATGTTGCATTAGCAGAAAAAAGGGTATCTATATTAATGGGTGATAAAGTTGAACCTAGAAAAGATTGGATTGAAGAAAATGTAGACTTTACACTTGAAGATAATTATGAAATGATTAGATAGGAAGGAGCGTTATAATGAGTGAATTATTAAAAAGAATTGAAGAATATTCATTAGAAGAAATAATGGGTGAACGTTTTGGTAGATATTGTAAAACCATTATTTTAGACCGTGCACTTCCTGATGTTCGTGATGGACTAAAACCAGTTCAAAGAAGAATTTTATATGGTATGTATAAATCTGGTAATACATATGATAAGAAGTACCGTAAAAGTGCTAAAGCTGTTGGTGAAATAATGGGTAATTATCATCCACATGGGGATTCATCAATATATGATGCAATGGTTAGAATGAGTCAAGATTGGAAGATGGCAACACCATATATTGATATGCATGGTAATAATGGTTCTATGGATGGTGATGGAGCAGCTGCAATGCGTTATACAGAAGCTAGATTATCATTAATTAGTGGAGAGTTGTTAAAAGACATAAATAAAGATACTATTGAAATGACACCAAACTATGATGATACTTTAGTTGAACCTACCGTGTTACCAGCAGGATTTCCAAACCTTTTGGTTAATGGTTCTACTGGTATATCAGCAGGATATGCAACAAATATTCCACCACACAATTTAACAGAAGTAATAGATGCTTGTATAAAAAGAATAGATTCTCCTAATTGCAGAATAGAATCTATCCTAGAAGTTATGCCAGGACCTGATTTTCCAACTGGTGGTGTAATAGAAGGTGCTAAAGAAATAAAGGCAGCTTATGAAACTGGTAAAGGCAAAATAATTGTTAAATCTAAATATGAAATAGTAAAAAACAAAGGAAAAGAACAAATTATAATTACTGAAATTCCTTATGAAGTTAACAAGGCTTTATTAGTTAAGAAAATGAATGATATAAGGATAGATAAAAAAATAGATGGTATATTAGATGTTAGGGATGAAACTAGTCGTGGTGAACTTAGAATAGTAATAGATCTTAAAAAAGATGCTGATACTAATTTAATAGTAAATTATTTGCTAAAAAATACCGATATGCAAATATCTTATAGCTTTAATATGATAGCAATTGTATCTAGAAGACCAAGACAAGTAGGAGTTCTTGGAATATTAGATGCGTTTATAGCACATAAAAGAGAAGTTGTTATAAGAAGAACTAAATTTGATTTAGCACATGCTAGTGATAGATGTCATATATTAGAAGGTTTAATTAAAGCTATTAGCATTTTAGATGAAGTTATAAAAACCATTAGAGCATCTAAAAATAAAGCAGATGCAATTAATAATCTAATAAAAGAATATAGCTTTACTGAAAGGCAGGCAACTGCAATTGTAATGCTTCAATTATATAGATTAACTAATACAGATATAGAAGATGTTAAAAATGAGTTAAAAGCTTTAGAAGAACAAATAAAAGAATATGAACTTATTTTAGCTGATGAAAATGAACTTAAAAAAGTCATGAAAGATGAATTAAGAAGAATAAAAAAAGAATTTGGTTATGCAAGAAGAACTGTTATTAAAGAAGAAATAACAGAAATAAAAATAGATATGCAAAAGATGATACCTAAAGAAGATGTTATAGTAGTTGTAACAAATGAAGGTTATGTAAAAAGAGTATCAAAGAAATCTTATCTTTCATTTGAAAATGAAAGTACAGCATTAAAGGAAAATGATTATGTAACTTATTTATTTGAACAAAATACTTTAGATACATTAATATTATTTACTAATAAGGGTAATTATTTATATATTCCAGTACATGAACTTCCTGAGTTAAAATGGAAAGATTTAGGCAAACACGTAAGTAATATAATACCAATAAGTCAAGAAGAAAGAGTAATAAAAGCTATACCAGTAAGTAATTTTGATGATAGAGAGGTAATTACATTTACTAGATGTGGTATGGTTAAAAAGTCACTTCTTAAAGATTTTGTTGTACAACGTTATTCAAAACCAATCATGTTTATTAAATTAAAAGATGATGATGAAGTAGTAGATGTTACAACAAATATGTATAATGAAATATTTATATCAACAAAAAAAGGATATGGACTTTGGTTTGATAGAAGTGAAATTCCAACTATTGGTCTTAGAACAGCTGGAGTTAAAGCTATTAACTTAAAAGATGATTTAGTAACTAGTGCATGTGCATTTGATGGCAAGGCTGAATATGTTACTGTAATTACTAAAAAAGGACTAGCTAAAAGAATTAAATTATCTGAATTTGAAAAAACATCTAGAGCAAAAAGAGGATTATTACTTTTAAGAGAAGTAAAAAGTAACCCACAAGAAGTAATTAAAACTTATGTTGGAAATGCAAAGCATAATATAAATCTAATAATTGATGGAGAGTTAAGAGAAATTAAATTAACTGAAATACCAATAATGGATAGATATTCATCTGGTTCTACTATAGTTAAAGGTATTATAAGTGATGTACATGAAAATGCTAATCTTACAAAAGATGAAATAAATAAAAATGAGGAGATTTCTAAACCTATTACTAAAGAAGAAGCTAAAGAAAAAAAAGAAGTTTCTCTAAAAGAAATAGATGATAAGTTTATGACTATAGATGATTTTTTGGATAATTTTGACTAATTAGAAAACTGATACTTTATTTAAGTACCAGTTTTTTTTGTCCACAAGCTATATTTACAAAAAAACACTCTTTTCCACAGAAAAAAATCTTGACATGGGGGGTTAATGATATTATTAACATAGGGTAGAGGAGTGCACACTTTATCTAAAAAATAACTAGAAGGGTATTAGAGGAATTAGAAAATGAAAAAAATAAAGAATTTATTTTTAATTGCAGTAGTATGTTTGACAGGTGTTTTATTTACTGATAAGGTTTTTGCAGCAGTAGTAGTTGAATATCCGGTATATTCTGGAAAAATAATATATGCTAAGAATCGTAATAGAATTTGTACTAATGTATACGGAGATTGTAAAGAATATAGTGTATCTGAAGATGATGGCATAAATGATGATAGAATAAAATTAACTGATACTGATGGTGATACTTTTGAAGTAAAAAAAAGTTGATTTAGCATATTCATATGTTGTAAGTTCAACAAAAAATATAGATTTAGATTTACCAACAGTTGGAGAAGATTTTGATAATACAGGTAAAGAAGGAATAACAAAAATTGTATATTTAAAAGATAAAGATGAAGTTATTAATGCTATTAAAAATGCAAAAAAATATGATAATATATATGTTGACTACATCTCTTTAAGTACAGATGAGCTTGTTATCCCAGAAAATGTAACATTAACATTAGAGTCGCTAGAGAACATAAAATCTTTAGTAAATAATGGAATTATTAAAACTAGAAGTTTATATGGTATTGATAAAATATCAGGCACTGGTGTTATAAACATACCTTACACAATGAGCACTGAATTGGGAGACGGTGGCTTTACAAAAAAAGAATTAATGGAAGCGGAAAGAATATCTTCGGTAAAAGATATTAGTGACGTTAAAATTAATATAATAGATACTAAAGTAAAAGAAGGTTTATCATTTAGTTTTATAGGAACTACTGATGAAGTTAGTAAAGAAGATGCTCAAAAAATTATAGATATGTATAACAAGGTTTTAGGTGATACTTTAAATGGTTTTGAAGTTAAACTTTCAACAATGAAGGATAAATTTGCTGATAATGAAGAAAAAGATTACTATTATGGATCTTTAGTTAAAAAAGTTACTCAAACAACTACAACAGCAACTGTTAAGAAAGAAGAAGTTAAGAATCCTAAGACAGGAGATACAATATTATATATTGTAGGTGCAATTATATTATCAGCATCTGCACTTGTAGTAAGTTATAAGAAAATTAGACAAAATTAGTTATTAACATAAAAATCATCATACTATAATATGGTGATTTTTTTAATTAACACTCTTCTTTACACATAACTTAAAAATTTATTGAGTTTAAATAAAATGCATGTTACTATCAAATTAGATTTAGAAAATAAATAAGTGTATGAGGTGATAATATGAAGAAGTTAAGAAGTTTATTTTTAATTGTAGTAGCATGTTTAGTAAGTATTTTATTTACTGACAAAGTTTTTGCAGAGGTAGTTATTGAATATCCTGTGTATTCAGGTAAGGTATATCTAGAAAGTATGTTTAGTATTTCTTGTATAGGAAAAAAAGAAGGAGATAGTGGTTGTTATCCATATATAGTATCAGAAGATGATGGAATATATGATGATGAGATTAGACTAACAAGTACATATGATTCGTCTAGTTCACATTTATATAAGAAAAGTGAAATAGCTAGTGGATTTGTTGCTAGTGCAACAAAAAATATTGATATTCCAGTAGTAAGAGTTGATGATATTGTGCATGTATCTGTTGATCAATTAAAGAAAATAGATGGAGTAACAAAAATTAAATATTTGAAATATGAAGATAGTATAAAAAACATTTTAGATAATGCTAGTGAACACGATTTTGTATATAATGGATGGCTTAGTGAAATTCAAGTTGCTCCTACAATGGAAATAAATCAAGATAAAAATATAGTAGTTAAAAAAGGTGTTACTTTAGCTGGTATGCAATTATATGGATTTGATACAATAAAAAATGATGGTAGAATTAAAGCTGGTGAAGTTTATTCTAAAAAAATTATAGGTAATGGTGTTATAGATTTATGTTATGATGTTTATAACAGTATTTATTTTAATTCTGATGAAATAAGTGGTGTAAAATTAAACTTAATAAATACAGAACTAAAAGAAGGATTAAGGTTTGTTTATGTTGGTTCGATAAATGATTACACTACAGAAGAAGCACAAAAGAAAATAGATATGTATAACAGTGCTTTGAGTAGTGAAATGAGTGATTATGAAATTATTTTAGCTATAAATTTAGATGACTATGATGAAGATGCTTTTGTAGGTGTATTGGAGAAGAAACAAAATAATACATCAGCAAAGAAGACATTAACTAGTACTGGTAAAATAAAAGGAAGTATAGAGTTTGCTGATTCTATAAGTAATAATTATGTTTTAGATATTAAATCTGTTGAAGTAAAAAAAGATTTGGCTAATAAAGATGTTAAATATATCGTAGACATTAGTGTATTAGAAAATGGATCGGTAGTAAAAATTGATAATAATAAGATGAAAATAAAAATTGCAATACCAGAAGAATTAAAAGGTTACAAGAAATATGAAGTAGTTTATATTTCAGAAGATAAAATAAAAGAAACTATACCAGCAACAATAGAAGATGGATATATAGTTTTTGAAACATCACATTTAAGCGAGTATGGAATAATTGCAAAAGAAAAGCAAGAAGTTAAGAATCCTAAGACAGGAGATACAATATTATATATTGTAGGTGCAATTATATTATCAGCATCTGCACTTGTAGTAAGTTATAAGAAAATTAGACAAAATTAGATATTAATATAAAAATCATCATACTATAATATGGTGATTTTTTTGATTAACACTCTTATTTACATATAACTTATAAATTTATTGAGTTTAGATAAAATGTATGTTACAATCAAATTAGATTAAGAAAATAAATAAGTGTATGAGGTGATAATATGAAGAAGTTAAGAAATTTATTTTTAATTGCAGTAGCTTGTTTAGTAAGTATTTTATTTACTGATAGAGTTTTTGCAGCAGTAGTTGAGTATCCGGTGTATTCTGGAGAAAATATTAATATGGATAATAAAAATTATTTAATTTCTGAAGATGATGGTATAAATGATGATGAAATTAGACTAACAAATACAAATGATTCGAATGATACTTTTTTGATTAAGAAAAGCAAAATGGCTAGTGGATTTGTTGCTAGTGCAACAAAAAAAGTTGATTTAAAGTTTCAAGATGTCGAAGCAGGTGTCATTGAATCTTCTAAATTAGATGGAGTAACAAAAGTTGTATATTTAAAAGATATAAATGAAATCATTAATGCAATTAAAAATGCTAAAGAATATGATAATATATATTCTGATACTATTAATTTATATGGTGAAAATATTACAATTCCTAAAAACGTAACAATAACTACTGAATATTTAATTGAAGTAGATTCTATGATAAATAATGGAATTATTAAGACAAGAAATTTATTTGACAGAATTGGTAAAATATCAGGAAGTGGTATTATAAATTTATCTTATACTGATGGTGATGGGGTTGAAACTGATGAAATACCTAAAGAATGGAATGAGTCTTATAGAATGCGTATAGGTAACATTAGTGGCGTTAAGATTAACGTAATAGATGTCGATATAAGAGAAGGTTTAGGATTTGGATATATGGGTTCTGTTAGTGAAACTACAAAAGAAGAGGCACAAAAAATAATAGATATGTATAACAAAGTTTTGGGTGATACTTTAAATGGTTATGAAGTTAAATTAATGGTTGGTAAAATAGCTTGGGATGATGTGACAGAAGAATATTATTATGGATCTTTAGTTAAAAATGAATCTAATACATCAGCAAAGAAGCCATTAACTAGTACTGGTAAAATAAAAGGAAGTATAGAATTTGCTAATTCTATAAGTAATAATTATGTTTTAGATATTAAATCTATTGAAGTTAAAAAAGATTTGGCTAATAAAGATGTTAAATACATAGTAGACATTAGTGTATTAGAAAATGGATTAGTAGTAAAAATTGATAATAATAAGATGAAAATAAAAATTGCAATACCAGAAGAATTAAAAGGTTACAAGAAATATGAAGTAGTTTATATTTCAGAAGATAAAATAAAAGAAACTATACCAGCAACAATAGAAGATGGATATATAGTTTTTGAAACATCACATTTAAGCGAGTATGGAATAATTGCAAAAGAAAAGCAAGGAGTTAAGAATCCTAAGACAGGAGATACAATATTATATATTGTAGGTGCAATTATACTATCAGCATCTGCACTTGTAGTAAGTTATAAGAAAATTAGATAAAATTAGTTATTAATATGCAAAAATCATCATATTATGATATGGTGATTTTTTTGCATCCATTAGAAAGTATAATTAATATAAATGGTAAATTAATAAATTATTTTAATTGTAATATTTATGATTTGTTTTTAAATAATTATTGTTTGGAATATTACAATATATTAAAAAAAATATATCCAAATTCTTATATGGTATTAGAGAAAAATAAAGAACATATTGCTATTTTAATTGATGATGCTATATATGATGTAACAGGACTTAGAGAAAATAATGATTTTATTTTAGCTGATTCTTATAATATTAATTTTGTAAATAGTTTTTATAAAAAATTTGATAGTAATACTAAAAGAGATTTATATTTAAATATATTTGGTAATTCTATTAAGAAGAAATAAATATTTGGTATTTATATTTATTTCTTTTTTAATTTTACATTTTTTCTGTTATAATTATAAAAGATGACATAATAATTGATTTTATGATGATATATTTATTTTGGTGATAAATATGAAAGTTAAGGTATTTGATTGTGATCATGAAAAGGATTTAGAAGAGTGTATTAATGATTTTATAGCAGATAAAGAAATTATTGATATAAAGTATCAAGTTGCAATAGAAGCTCTTGGAGAAGAGCAGATATATTGTTTTTCTGCTATGGTAATATATATAGATGGGAAATGATAAAAGTGAAGAAAAATAGTTTTATTAATGGGGCATTAATTGCAACACTTGGAATAGTTATTACTAAATTTTTAGGGATAGTTTATGTTATTCCTTTTTATGCAATTGTTGGTGAAGAAAATATTGCACTTTATGGTTATGCTTATACAATATATAATTTGTTTTTAGCATTATCAACTGTTGGAATACCTCCTGCTATGAGTAAGCTTGTAAGTGAATATAATACTCTTAAATATTATAATACTAAAGAAAGAGCTTATAATTTGGGTAAGAAATTATTAATTACACTTGGGGTTGTATTATTTTTGCTTATGTTTTTACTAGCTCCTTTAATAGCTAATCAAATAATAGGTGAAAATACTGGGGGTAACTCAAAAGAAAGCATATGTCTTGTAATTAGAGTTATTTCAACGGCTATTTTAGTTGTTCCTTATTTAAGTATTACAAAAGGTTACTTACAAGGTCATAAAATAATGAGTCCATCATCATTTAGTCAAGTTTTAGAACAAGTTGTTAGAATAATAGTTATTTTAGTTGGCAGTTATTCATGTATGAGAGTATTTAAAGTAGGACACGTAAAAGCAATAGCGGTAGCTGTATTTGGAGCAACTGTTGGGGCATTAGTTGCATTAATTTATTTACTCATAAAAATAAAAAATAATAAAAAAATGCTTATAACTTCTGAAAGACCAAAAGATGAAGAAAAAAAGATTACTAATAAACAAATCATAAAGAAATTACTTATATATTCTATTCCTTTTATATCATTTGGAATTACACTTTCTATATATGATTATATTGATATGACTACAATTATAAACGTTTTAACTAAACTTGGTTTTAAAACTCGTGATGCAGAAAGTGTACTTGGTGTTATTAATACTACTGGTAATAAATTAAATAGTGTAGTTCTTGCTATATCAACAGGACTTATGACTAGTTTAGTACCTAACATTACATCTTCTTTTGTAGCTGGTGATATGGATGATGTAAGAAAAAAAATAAAGCAATCATTTTTAATGCTTCTTTATGTTACTATGCCTATGGCTTTTGGACTTTCAATACTTGCAAAACCTGTATTTAATGCATTTTATGGAGCAAGCGTTTGGGGACCTAGAGTATTTTGTTTTACTATATTTATAGCACTTTTTAGATGTATTTTTACAACATCTATATCAATATCACAGTCACTTAATAAGTTCAAGAATGTGTTTTCAAGCATAATAATAGGAATTTTAGTTAAACTTATTATGCAAATTCCATTAATGTACTTATTTAATGGTATGGGTCTATATCCATTTTATGGATCAACGCTAGCATCTTTACTTGGACTTGCAACTTCATTTATAACTAATTTAGTAATAATTAATAAAACAACTAATATGGATGTTAAAGCATATTTTAAAGATATGTTTAAGTTTTTATATCCTCTTGTAATAATGATTATTGTACTTGTTATCATGAAACAATTTATACCATTTAATAATCTTACTAGATTTAAATCTATTATAATAATTGGAATATATGCATTAGTCGGAATGATAATATATTTTGGACTAACTATAAAAAATGGAATATTTAAAACTATATTTGGTAATAATTTTTTAAAGAAATTTAAAAAATAGTTAATAAAACAACAAAAAAGCTTCACATAAGTGAAGTTTTTTACATCATGTACATTTCTCCGTTATAGCCACTATTATTTTGGGTAGCTTGATATGGACATGTGTTATTGTTATTATTTTGATTGTTTTGCATTCCATAATTTTGATTATTACCATAAGGTGCTTCTAGTCTTGATATTCTGTTTTCTAATGTTTTAACCTTTTTTTCTAATGAACTTACTCTTGAATCTAATCCAGAATAATTATCATTTAAATAATTAGGATACATCATCATATTTGTAGGCATTCCATTATTAACAGGAAATGGCATCATAGGGTAGTTATTTCTATCACTTTTCATAAAATCCTCCTTGTTTAAAAAAAGCTTTCATTTAATTATATGTTTATTTTATATTTTGGTGTATAATTATATAGGTGATTATTTTGAGACTTAAAAATGTTAAGAATGCAAGTGATATTATAAAAGCTTCAACTTATGTTGTGCAAAACCCTGAAAAATATAAAGGTAAGTGGAATGAATTATTTAATAATACTAATCCTATAAACGTTGAAATAGGTATGGGAAAAGGTAATTTTATAATAGGAATGGCTAAAAAGTATCCAAGTATTAATTTTATAGGAATTGAAATGTTTGATAGTGTAATAGTAAGGGCTGCACAAAAATTGGAAGATGAAAAGATTGATAATTTAAAATTAATTAGAATGGATGCTAATAAAATAGAAAATGTATTTTGTAAAGAAATAGATACTGTTTATTTAAATTTTTCTGATCCGTGGCCTAAAAAAAGACATACTAATAGAAGATTAACTAGTCATGTACTATTAAGCAAGTATGATTCTATATTTAAAAATGAATGTAAGATTGTGCAAAAGACAGATAATGTATCTTTATTTGAATTTTCCATTTGTTCTCTTAGTAGTTATGGATATATATTAGATGAAATAATTCTTGATTTAGCTAGTTTAAATGATGATAGTAATGTTTTAACAGAATATGAAAGTAAATTTATTACACAGGGCGTAAAAATAATGAGACTTAAAGCACATAAAGAATAAATAATATGTTTTATTTTTTATTATTTTTTGGTATAATGATTTTATAGTAGGTGATTATATGAGAAAAAGAAAGGTATTTTTACTTGTTTTATTATTGATATTATTATCAGGTTGTAATGTTAAAAGAGTAGATAAATATAGTAATAAGCAAATATTAGATACTATTTTATCTCTTAATATAAAAAATTATAATAAAATTGGTAATGGTTATAAGTATTATGCACCAAAAGGTGTAGTAAGAATTAATTCTAATTCATATAATGATGTTTTAAAAAGAAATAAAAATATCTATTATATGTATGTAGATGTAGTGGGATATTATTATAAAACTGGTTTTGATTATAAAAAAGAAGATATATATTTATCTGAAAAATTAAATTATAAAAAGAAGCAAGGTTATATAAAAATTAAAGCTGATGAAAAAAATAAAAACATGATGTATGTTCAAATGTACTATAATTATGCTAAAATAGAAACAAATGTTGATAAAAAAGAATTAAAAAATGCTATAATGGATATGAGTTATATATTATCTAGTTTAGATTTTAATGATATGTTATTAAATAAAATGTATGAAGCTGGTAATTTTAATTCTAAAGAGGAAGTATTTAAATTATTTGAAAATAAAGAAAAAGAAGGTAACTTCTTAGAATATATAAAAGAATATGATAAGTATGACTCTAAAGATGAAGAAAGTGAGCAAGAGTTAAGACTTGATAGTAGTACAACAACAACTACTAAAAGTAATGCAAAAGAAGAAAGTAAAACAACTGCAAATTCTAGTGATAATAAAACATCTAGTAGTAAAAGTGAATAAGGAAAGGCGTGAAATAAATGGGACTTAAAAGTAAATTAAATAAGATGAAAAGCTTTTTATTTGATGAAGAAGATGAAGAAAATACATCAATCAAATCAAAAATGAAAGATAAAATAAAGAAAAAAGATAATGTTTCTGAAATAAAAGAGAAAAAGGAAAAAAGGGAAGAAAATAATATAAAAACTGATTTTGATGATCTTTATTTTGAAGATATCTCTGAAATAAATACTGATACTACTGAAATACACTCTAGAACAGTTAAAAATGAAACTGAATTTAAGTTTCCAGAATTTAATGACGAGGATTTTATGGTTTCTAAAAAAATGCCAGAACCTGTTAGAATTGAACCTAGAAAAGAAGAAAAAGTTGTTTTATATCAAGGAAGTAAAAGAAAAGAAGAAACTAAGAAGTTTAAACCAAGCCCAATAATTTCTCCAATATACGGTCTTTTGGATAATGATGGAAACATAGTTGAAAAAGATAATACTATTGGTCCTAAAATACCATCCAATGTAAAAGAAGAAATGACTTTGGATGCAATTAGAAAAAAAGCTTATGGTAATTTAGATGAAAAGTTAGAGGATACTTTAAAAAGATTAAGTAGTAAAACTATAGAGGAAGCTGAAAAAGATATGGAAGCTGAAGAAAAGAATTTAGATTCTCTTTCTAGAACAAAACAAAAACAAAAAATAAAGGAAAAAGAAGTTGACCCAATAGTTGTTAAAAATAATGATAAAGATGATATGATTCTTCCAAATGTAAACTTTAAGGAAATAGATGTTGATTTAGAAAGAAGTAAAGTTAATGAAAAGAATCATACTGTAAGTAATAGTAATGCTTATGATGATGACGATGATGACACAAAAGAACAAGATTTATTTCATTTAATTGATACAATGTATTCTGAAAAGGAGGATAAAAATTAATGAAAGAGGTTTTAAGTGCATATTTACCTATAATGGTTAATATATTATTGTGTGTCTTAATAGTTTTTCTAATAATTATTTGTATTAAAATTATTAAAACTATGAATAAGTTAGAGACAATAGTAGATGATGTTGATAGAAAAGTCCAATCATTAAATGGTGTCTTCAGAATAGTTGATGGTGTAACTGATAAATTATCTGCATTAACAGAAGTTATTTCTGATTCTATAATATTATTTTTTAGAGGACTTTTCAAAAGAAAAAAGAAAAACAAAAAAGAGGAAGAGGAGGAAAATTACGATGAGTAAGAAAAATGGTACTGGAAAGTTTATTTTTGGAGCAGCACTTGGAGCTTTAGCAGGAATTTTATTAGCACCTAATTCAGGTAAGGAGTCTAGACGTGCAATAAAAAAATATGCAAGTGATCTTTTAGATAAAATAAAAGATATAGATGCAAATGAAGTTAAGGAAAATATTACTAATAAAGTTAATGAATTAGTAGAAGAAATAAAAGATTTAGATAAAGAAAAAGTAAAGGAAATAGCAGTTAAGAAAGCTAAAGATATAAAGACTAATGCTGAAGAATTAGTTAGGTATGTTAAAGATAAAGCAACTCCTTATGCACAAGAAGCAGCTGATGCATTAAGACAAAAGGCTATTGAAACTACTAAAAAAGTTTTAGAAAAATTAGAAAATGAATAATAAAAAAGCACTGATTATTTCAGTGCTTTTGAATTGTATGAAATTTCATCATCATTGTATAATTCATTTTCATATAAATTATCATCTACATAGTTTTTATTGCTAACAAGACTTCTATACTTATGAGCAAAATAAGGATCATCTCCAGCAAGTAAATCAATTGCTTCCATTTCACAACCATTTTTTTCAAATACTTGGGAATATAAATATCCGTCTGGGTTAATTATTTTACATTCTCTTTTTTTGTCTAAAACTATGTCTGTTAATTTCTTTAGATATTCAAATTCCTCTATGTCCATTTCCTTAAAGTCAAGAATTATTTCTTCAACCATTTCATAGTTTTCCTCTTGATTAAATGCAATGTTTTTTGCTAAAGCTTTTTCTTTTTCAAACAATATATTCATTAGTTTCACCTCTTTATGACAATTATTATAATAAATTAATAAAAAAAGTCAACTTTTATGTGTTTTAATCATACATTAAAACGAGGAGGGAATTCTATGTTTAAAGAAATAGTAACTAAAGCTGTAATAGGAAAAGGTAAAAAGTATTTTAAAAATAGCTACAATCTTTTAGCAGAACATAATGCTAATACTATACTTGGCTGTTGGGTAATCAATCATAATTTTAAAGGCTCTGTTAGTGGGGATAAGGTTATTATAGATGGAAATTTTGATATAAATATATGGTATTCTTATGATGATGATAAGAAAACTGCTGTTTCTAGTAAAAATATACCTTATACAGAAGTAGTTAGCATTAAAACAAAGCCAGGAACATCACTTCAAGGTAGTGATATAATAGTTAGAGCTCTTAAACAACCTAATTGTAGTAATGTAAAGGCAAAAGATGATGTTATTGATTTTGATATAGAAAAAGAACTTGGTATAGAAGTTGTTAATGATGAAAAAGTTAAAATAGCTATTGAAGAAGATGAAGAACCATGGGATACTATTGATGATGATCCCGAGGAAGCTATAAAAGATATTGATACTGAAGTTAAAGAGGATTTTATGTAATAAGTCCTTTTTATATTATTTTATATAAGTTGTTAACAAAAATAGTTGACACATAGTTTTGGCTGTGTTAAAATTAATTTAGACAAAGGAGGAATAACTATGGCAGTTAAATTAAGATTAAAGAGAATGGGAGCTAAAAAACAACCTTTTTATCGTATAGTAGCAGCTGATTCAAGAAGTCCAAGAGATGGTCGTTTTATTGAAACTGTTGGAACTTATAATCCATTAGTAGATCCAGCTGAAACAAAAATAGATGAAGAAGTAGCAATGAAATGGTTAAGAAATGGTGCAACTCCAACAGATACAGTTAGAAATATATTTTCTAAAGCTGGTATTATGAAAAAGTTTGCTAATGAAAAACAAGGTAAATAATTATGGAATTAGTAAAATTAACAGAAACAATTATTAAGGAATTAGTTAGTGATCCTGAAAGTGTAAGTGTGAAAGAATTTCCTAGTGAAAATGAAGATGAGATAACTGTGCAAGTTATGGTGGCATCTTCTGATGCTGGAAAAGTTATTGGTAAGGGTGGAAATATAGCTAAA
Organism: uncultured Bacilli bacterium; assembly: GCA_934162425.1. GTDB lineage: Bacteria > Bacillota_I > Bacilli_A > RF39 > UBA660 > Aphodocola. Next base: position 123,119 of record CAKPIS010000003.1, on the reverse strand, counting down.
GCTATTAGAACCGTTGTACAAGCTAGTTCTTATATTAATGAAAATAAAAGAGTAAATATAAATATTGATTCATATTAAAAAGGGGAATCTAGGTAAATGTGATGGTTTATCTGATTCTTTTTGTTTTAATATATAATATAATTAATTAATAATATTATTTTGAAAGGAAGAAATATAATGAGTAAGTATTCTATCAAAAAAGAAACTTATATAGATGAAGAAAGTAAAATTAATTTATCAGAATATGATCTTATTGGTGTTTTTAAAGATAAAGTAGCACCAGTTAAAAAGAATAATTTATGGGGATATATTGATGAAAAAGGAAATGAAATTATTCCTGTTACGTGTGATATGACATATACATTTAAAAATGGAATGGGAAGAATTATGAAAAAAGATGAGAAAGGTATAACTTATTATGGTTTAGTAAATACATTTGGTAGACTTGTCGCACCTTTAATATATGAAGAAATAGGAGATTTTTCTAACGGGTTAGCATCTGTAAAAAGAAATGGTAAGTATGGTTATATAGATGCTGATGGCTCTGAAGAAATAAAGCCAAGATATGATGAAGCATCTTGTTTTACCCATGATAGAGCTATTGTAAAAAAAGATAATGATAGTATGCTTTTAAATACGGATGGTAAAGTACTTGCAAAATATAGTAATGCCATAATAGATGATTTTGGTACTAATAATTATTCTGTTGTAAGAAAACTTGGTGGTATTAAAAAAGATGGAATAATAGATATAAATGGTAATGAAGTTTTAGGTATTCAAAGGAAATATTCAATAAAAAGTTTTTCTAATAATTTAGCTATCATGTGCAAGGAAAATGCCTCTGAACGTAAATTTTACATTTGGGATAATGGAAAAATCAAAGATCTTCCATCTTATGATAATATAGATATAATTGGGGAAAATAATTTGATTATAACAGATTATAATAATAATTCTCCGCGTGGATATTTTTATTTAGCAGATTTAGAGGGTAATAAAGTATCTAATAGTTATGAATTAATACAGAAAAGTTCTACTGATCTGTATAGAGTATATGTTGATGGTTTATGGGGACTTGTTAATACTTTTGGTGAAGAGTTTGTAAAACCAAAGTATGATTATATTAGTGATTTTAATAATGGAGTATTTAAAGTTAAAATAGATAGTAAGTGGGGTTTAATAAACTTACTTGGTGAAGAAATAACTGATATTAAATATAATATGATTAATGACTTTAATAGTAAAGGATTAGCAGAAGCTAAACTTGGTAGTAAAAGAGGATTTTTAAATAATAAAGGAGAAGTAGTAGCATATTATGATAAAACTTGTATAAGTGGTGATGATATTGTATCTAAAACAATTATTAATGATAGATATATGTTATATGAAAGAGTAGATAGTCCAAAATATGCTATATATGATTTAAAAAAGAATATATTAACTGATTTTTCTTTTAACTTAGTTAGAGAAGGAGAAGATATATTAATATTTGATAATAGTTATATTGCTAGCAAAGATAATCTTAAATTTAAATACAGATTTGTACTAAAAAATGATAAAAAAGAGGTTATTAGAGATTTTGATAGAATAAAGGAAAGAAATAAATATTATTTTTTAGCTAGTAAGGAAATACAAAAAGCTGATAAAGAATATGAAAAAAGAATAAATAGTGTGTCTAAAGAAATAGAGAAAATAATATATAGTGATTTAGATAAACAAATAGAAAGTAAGTACAAATTACAAAAATCTACACATTAATGTGTAGATTTTTAAGTGAAAAGGAATTGACTAGTTAGTTTAATAATTATACAATTAATTAAGAGGTAATTATGGAAGAATATAAAGAAATAGAAAGAAGTATAATAGTTAGATTTAGAAAAGAAATATGGAGAAAGTTTACTAAGGCTGTTAGAGATTATAAATTAATAAATGAAGGTGATGTAATAGCAGTTTGTATATCTGGTGGTAAAGATTCTTTTTTATTAGCTAAGTGTATAGAAGAATTACAAAAACATGGAAAAGTTAATTTTGATGCTAAATATATAGTTATGAATCCAGGATATAGTAGTCAAAATGAAAAGTTAATTATAGAAAATGCAAAGAAAATGAATATTAAAATTGATATGTTTAAATCTGATATTTTTGATAGTGTTTATAGTTTAGATGAAGGTTCTCCTTGTTATTTATGTGCTAGGATGAGAAGAGGGTGTCTATATTCTTATGCTAAAAGTTTAGGATGTAATAAAATAGCTTTAGGTCATCATTTTGATGATGTCATTGAAACAACTCTTTTAAGTATAATATATGGAGGAGAAATAAAGGGTATGATGCCTAAACTTCATAGTGATAATTTTTCTAATATGGAACTTATTAGACCATTATATTTAGTAAGAGAAATAGATATTAAATCTTGGGTTAAATATAATAAATTACAATTTTTAAACTGTGCATGTCGTTTTACTGAGAAAAATACATATGAACATAATGAAAACTCTAAACGTTTAGAAATAAAAAAATTAATTAAAAGTTTAGAAAATGAAAGTAAATTTATACCATATAATATTTTTAAAGCAACAGAAAATGTTAATCTAGATATGATGAGATGTTATAAGACAAAGGGTAAGAAGTATAATTTTCTAGATACATATGATAAGGAGAAAAAATAAAATGAAAGAGCTTAAAAATTTAAAATACATAATACTTGAAATTATTCCAACTAATTCTGATCCTAAGAAAGGAAATATAGCACAAATTTCTGCACTTAAATTAGATGGATTTAAATTAATTGATAGATTTGATTATAGATTAGATAAAGATAAGATTGATGTTTTTGATATACTGAAAATTATTGATTATGATAATGATAAATTTAAATACTTAAGTAGTACTAGAAAAATAAAAAAAGAATTTAAGAAATTTATAGGACGTCTTCCTCTTTTAATAATAGATAATTCTTATACATATAAATATTTAGAAGAGTTTAATAATGAAAAGATTCCTGTATTTGATTACTTAAATTTAAAATTAAGTGATACGGTATTTGATGAAATGATAAAAAAGTATAATTTAGAATCTAGTAATTATTTAGTTGATTTATTATATGAAGCTTTAATTATGGAGTATAATTAATTATGAAAGTTAATCATATTGTGTTAGGCCACTTAGAAGAAAATTGTTATGTTATAGAAAATAGTGGCTATGCATTAATAATAGATCCTGGTTCATGTCCTTTAAAAATAATAGAATTAGTAGGTAATAATAAAGTACTTGGAATTTTAGTTACGCATTATCATGATGATCATACAGGTGCATTAGATTACTTAAAAGCTTATTACAAAGTACCAGTAATAGATTATAAAAATATAGTTAGTAATTTAGGTATATTTAACTTTGAAATGATTAATTTTAAGGGACATAAAGATGATTTAATAGCATATTATTTTAGAAATGAAAAAATTATGTTTACTGGGGACTTTATTTTTAAAGGAAGTATAGGTAGATGTGATTTAGATGGTGGAAATATAAATGATATGATGGATAGTTTAAAAAGATTAAAAACATATGATAAAGATATAACTCTTTATCCAGGTCATGGAGATTTTACTACGTTAAAAGAAGAAGAAAAAAATAATATTTATTTGAAAGAGGCATAAATATGAATAAAAAAATAGTTATTTTAGGTGGTGGAACAGGAACATCTACTTTAGTTAAAGGACTAAAACAGTTTCCTGTTGATATATCAGTTATTGTATCTGTCTGTGATGATGGTGCATCAACTGGTAAATTAAGAAAAGAATTTGATATACCAGCAGTAGGTGATTTAAGAAAAGTTTTAGCATCTTTATCAGATGCTGAACCATTATTTGAAAGTTTACTTGAATATAGATTTAATACAACTAGTGATTTAAATGGGCATACTGTTGGTAACCTTTTATTAGTTGCTTTAAATGATATAACAGGTAATATGTCTTCTGCTATAGAGTCATTATCTAACATACTTAAAATAAAGGGTAGAGTTTTACCTCTTACAGAAGATAATGTTACATTAATGGGTATTATGGAAGATGAATCTTTAGTAGAAGGAGAACATAATATAACAGAATCATCTTTAAAAATAAAGGATGTTTATTATAAAGAGAGTCCTATAATTAATCCATTCGTTATAAAAGAAATAAAAGATGCTGATATGATTATACTTAGCATGGGTAGTTTATATACTAGTATTTCTTGTAATTTAGTTAGTGATGAGGTTATTGATGCAATAGATAAATCAAAGGGTAAGATATTATATGTTTGCAATATGTTTACACAGCCTGGTGAAACAGATGATTATACTGCATCAGATCATATAAAAACATTAAATAGATATTTAGGTAAAAGAAAGATAGAGAGCGTTATAATAAATGATGGTAAAATACCAGATAAATTATTAGATAAGTATAGAAGGGAAGAAGAAAAAAGTCCTGTTGTAATAGATAAAGATGAACTTAATAAAATGAATGTTAAAATAATAAAAGATGATTTTGTATCATTTGATAAAAAATTACTAAGACATAATACTATTAAACTATCTCTTAAAATATTTGAAGAATTAATTAAATAAAATAGTGATTTTTTCTATTGTTTGTAGTATTATAGTTAGTATAAAAAAGAGGTATTTTATGGATGAATTAAATAAAATTAAGTATTTTGAAGATTTAACTAATTTATTTAATAGTGATTATTTTGACTTTATGGATATGGTAAGTCATAAATTTGATGAAAAGGAAGCTTTTATGGTTAAAAAAGCATATGATACTGCTTCTTCTTTGCATAGCGGGCAAAAAAGAAAGAGTGGGGAAGAATATATTATTCATCCTCTTAAGGTAGCATATGCTCTTTTAGTATACGGTTTTGATTATGAAACGGTATGTGCAGCCCTTCTTCATGATACAGTTGAAGATACTTCTTATACAAATGAAGAATTAGAACATGATTTTAATAAAAATATAGCAGTTTTAGTAGATGGTGTAACTAAGATGAAAGGGTCTAAATTTTTATCTAAAGAAGAAACTAAACTTATGACTCATGAAAAAATAATGAATAGTATAACTAAAGATGCTAGAATAATCGCTATTAAATTAGCTGATAGACTTCATAATATGTATACACTAGATTATTTACCTAGAAACAAACAACTAGAAATTGCAAATGAAACAAAAGATTTTTATATTAATTTATCTAGAATACTTGGAATATATCAAGTAAAAGAGCAATTGCAAGATCTTTGTCTATTTTATATAAATAAAGAACTGTTCTTAGAATATTATGATATTAGAATGCAAATTAAGAAAGAAAGTTTTGAAAGTTATAGAAGGATATCTAGAGATATTCAAAAAAGACTAGATGATATAAATGTTTTTATGGATTATATATATAAAGTTAAAAATGTGGGTGCTATATATGAGAAAAGTGTATTAGAAGGTATTTCATTAGATAAAGTACATGATTTAGTTGCAATAAAGATGATGGTAAATGAAGTAAATGATTGCTATAAGACTTTAAATGTTATAGAAAATAATTATGATGTTGTACCAAATTCTGTTTTAGATATGATAAAAGAACCTAAGTATAATGGATATAGTACGCTTAATGTTAGTGTTAAAACAAATGCTATTTATAATACAGAACTTAAAATTAGAACATATAAGATGCAAAGACAAAATGAACTTGGAATGGTATCTAATTGGAATAGAGAAAATCAAAAATTATTAAATGAAAAGTGCTCATTTATGATTGATATGTATAAAGATAAAATTCATAGTGACTTAGTATTAAGGAAGGAAAAAAGTAAATGAAAAAAATAAAAAAAGAATATTATTTTATAAGTATTTTACTTATTTTATTTATAATATTAACCATCTTTGTTTTAAATGATAAGACTTTAAGCTTGGATAATAGTGCATTTAATAATTTAATTAAAATAAAAAATGAGTCTTTATCAAAATCTTTATTTATAATAACTAATATAGGTTCTACAATTGGCACTGTAATAGCACTTATTATAACTTGCATTATATTTTTAAAAAGAAAAATATTTAGTGATTTTAAATATGTATTTTTAAATGTATCTGTTGGGGTTATATTAATGCAAGTTATAAAAAGTCTTATAAGAAGAGTAAGACCATCATGGAAATGGATAGTGCAAGGTGGTTTTAGTTATCCATCTGGTCATACCATAACAGCAATTCTTTTTTATGGAACATTAATATTACTTGTTAATAAAAAATTAAAGGGAAAGTATAAAACCATTTTAACTGTTTTACTTTCATTAATGATATTTTTAATTGCAATAAGTAGAATATATTTTGGAGCTCATTATCTAACTGATGTTTTAGCTAGTATTATTTTAGGAAGTATTATATTAATAATATCAAATAGTTTAATGGATAAGGAATTTAAAAATGATAAAAATAGAGTTAAAGAATAATTTTAATTTAGATAGTACTGTAACTTGTGGACAGATATTTAGATATTATAAATTAGAGGATAATAGTTATGATATTATATTAAAAGATAGAGTAATTAATGTTTATAAAAAAGATAATTATATTATTGCATCATCTAATAATGAAGATGATTTAGAAATAGTAGTTAGAAATTATTTTGACTTAGATAATGATTATGAAAATATAAATAAGTATTTATTAGAGAAAGATTCTTTATTAAAAGATGCTATTATGTTTTCTTGTGGACTTATGATGATTAGACAAGATCCTTTTGAAACTTTAATAGAATATATTATATCTGCTAATAATGGGGTTCCAAATATTACTAGTGCTCTTAATAATATAGCTAAAAAGTACGGCAAAAAAGTATTATTTAATAAAAAAGAGTACTATTTATTTCCAAGTTATAAAGATTTAAAAGATGTAACAAAAGAAGACTTTAGAGAGTGTAAAGTAGGTTTTAGAGATAAATACTTAGAATCCATAATATATAAATTAAATAATAATATAATTAATTTAGATGATTTTAATAAATTAGATTCTAATGAAGCAATGGATAAACTAATGAAAAATAATGGAATAGGACCTAAAGTTGCATCTTGTATACTTTTATTTGCATATCAAAGATATGATGTTTTTCCGGTAGATACTTGGGTTAAAAAGATAATGGAGTCTAATTATAATATTATAGGAGAAAAAAACATAAGAGAATTTGCAAGTAAAACTTATGGAAAATATAGTGCATTAGCTATACAATATTTATTTAATTATAGTAGAAATAAAAACAATTAAAAGTGTAAATTTACGTCACATAAATTTACATTTTTTTTTATTAATGGTATACTTATCTTGAGGATAGGAAGTGATAAGCAAAATGGCAAAGAAAAAAACATCATCTTCTAGTAAGAAAAAAAGTTCTGTACCAGTTGAGATATTTGGTATTTTATATATAGTTTTAACAGTTCTTGGTATTTTAAGATCAGGACCAGTTGGGGAAATGGTAAGTGATTTTGGAATATTTTTATTTGGATCTTATTATAACTGGGGTTTAGTTTTCTTTTTGATAGTAGGTGGGTATGTAGTACTTTTTAGACAAAAGCCAAAATTATTTAAGAAGAAAATGATAGGATTTTATTTAATTTCAATTGCAATTTTATGTATGAGTCATGTTAAATACATAATGTATGATACTAATGTTGGATCAGCTGTATTTGAAGATACTATTGCAAACATAGTATCTGGTTTTAATGATGTTAATTATATTGAAGGTGGAGGAATACTTGGGGCTATATTTTCTTATCTTTTTGTTTTAGCATTTGATATAATTGGTTCTAAGATAATATGTTGGGTACTTATTTTATTTGGTGTTATGATAATATTTAATATTACTCCAATTTCTATATTAAGAAGAATTATATTATTCTTTGTTAGAAAGAAAAATAATAATGCAGAAGAAGATGAGGAAGAAAGTGATGAAGAAGTTATTAATGATCCAGATGAATTAAAAGATAAAAGGGTTGTTATATCAAGTGTTAATGACTTAAATCATGTTAATATAGAAGAGACAAACGAAGTAGAAGAACCTACTAATATAGGAGATTATAAACTTCCTCCAATATCACTTCTTAATGTACCTAAGAAAGTTAATACTAAAGCTAATGAAGAAAATATAACTACTAATATTAAATTATTAGAGCAAGTTTTAACTGATTTTGATATACATGGTAAAGTAGTTGCGGCTCATGTAGGACCAACTGTTACTCAGTATGAACTTGAATTAAAGTCTGGTACTAAGGTAAATAAAATACTTAGTTTAAATAAAGAAATAGCACTTGCACTAGCTGCAAAAGATGTTAGAATACAAGCTCCTATTCCTGGTAAAAATACGATAGGTATTGATATACCAAATAAAGTTACAACTCCAGTATCATTAAGAGAAGTGTTAGCAGCTGTACCAAAAGATAAAGAAGATAGTAAATTATTAGCAGTTTTAGGTAAAGATATAATGGGTAATCCAAGATGGATGGAAGTTAATAAAACACCACACCTTTTAATAGCAGGTGCTACTGGTTCTGGTAAATCAGTTTGTGTTAATTCTATTATTACATCTATTTTAATGAGAGCTAAACCAGATGAAGTAAAACTTGTAATGGTTGACCCTAAAAAAGTTGAACTTTCAATGTATAATGGTGCACCACATTTACTTGCACCAGTTGTAAATGATCCTAAAAAAGCGTCTGTTGTTTTAAAAAAGATAGTAGAAGAGATGGAACATAGATATGATTTATTAAGTGATAGTGGTACTAAAAACATAGAAGGCTATAATAAACTTATGCAAAAGAAAATTGATTCTGGTGATACTACTGCAAAAAAAATACCATATATTGTTGTTTTAATAGATGAGCTTGCTGATCTTATGCTTGTTGCAGCAAAAGAAGTTGAAGATTCTATTATGAGAATTACACAAATGGCAAGAGCAGCTGGTATTCATTTAATTGTTGCAACACAAAGACCATCAACAGATGTTATAACAGGTGTTGTAAAAGCTAATATTCCATCTAGAATATCATTTGCAGTTTCAAGTAGTATTGACTCTCGTACAATTCTTGATATGACAGGAGCAGAAAAACTAATTGGTAAAGGTGATATGTTATTCTTACCAATGGGTGAGGGTACTCCAACTAGAATACAAGGTTCATTTGTATCTGAAGAAGAAGTACAAAAAGTAGTTGATTATACTATAAAGCAACAAAAAGCAAAATATGATGAAACGTTTACTAATATAACTGATAAACCAGTAGGTGCTTCTAGTTATGAAGAAAAAGATGATAAGTATGATGATCCACTTTATAATGAAATAGTAGACTTTGTTATTAAAAGTGGTAAGACTAGTGCATCACTACTTCAAAGAAGATTTAGATTAGGTTATAATAGAGCAGCTAGAATGATAGATTTATTAGAAGAAAGAGGTATTGTTGGTCCACCAAATGGTTCTAAACCTCGTGAAGTATTAGTTAAATATGATGATAAATCAGATTCAGAAGAGGAAGGTTAATTTCTCTTTTTTTTGTTTTAAATATCAAAAATTTGGTAAAATACTTTAATGGAATATGTTGACCTAAAATAAGTCTAATGTTATTATTAAATGGAAAGTAGAGGTGATAAAATGAAATTTAGAAAAAGATATAAAAATAATTCTAAAGTAAACATTTTATTACCTTTAGTTTTTTTATTTATAGTATTTTTAAGTGTAGGATATAGTTCTCTTAATCAGAAATTAAATATAACAAGTGAAGCTGTATTTAGAGTAGAAGAAAGTATAAGAATAACAGATATAAAGTTAGTAGGAAGTGCTTTTAACGGACTTGAAAACTATAATAGTAGTTATTCTAAAGATAGAATAAAAACAGGTATAACGTTAAATGAAGCTAACTCATCTATAACATATCAAGTTACAATAACAAATACAGGTAATGTACCAATGAATTTAAGCTTTCTTGATAATATAAATTATAATAATGATGGTATAACATATGAGTTAAATGAAAAGTTACCATATATGATAAATAAGGGAGAAGAAAAGAAAATAGAATTAACATATAAATGGAGTAGTTATAACGAAGAAAGTAAAAATCTTGATTCAGTAATTAGATTTAATTTTATAAAAGCAGAGTCTGTGCTTGCTAAAGGAAGTTCTAGTTCATTTGTAAATAATTCATCATTTGATAGAAGTAAAGTAGAAAGTATTAAATTTATGCCTACAATTGAAGTACCAAGTTCTGCTATAGAAGCATGGGATGCATCATTAAATAAAGATGGATCTGTTATGGCATATACATTAGATAATGACTCTAATGATTTATATGAGTTATATATATCTGGTTACGGAGAGATAAAGTTATCAGAAGCAAGTTATTTATTTCAAAAATTTACTAATATGATTACTCTTGATTTTGATAATTTAGTTACAACAGACGTTGTAACAAATATGACAAGTATGTTTCAAAACTGTTCAAAATTAGGAGAAATTGATTTAAGTAATTTTAATATGCAAAATGTAACTACAATTGAAAAATTGTTTTGGTCTTGTCCTGGATTAATAAATTTAAAATTAAATAACTGGAATGCAGAAAAGTTAACAAATATAAATAATTTATTTAGATACACAAATAATATTAACAGTATAGAAATGAATAATTTTAGTGCACCAGTATTAAGTGATGTATCTAATATGTTTGGAGCAGAGAGAACCTTAAATATAGAAAGTATAAGTATAAACAATTGGAATATACCAAATGTAACAAATTTATCTTCTATGTTTAATGGGAAATCAAAGTTAATAACATTAAACATGGAAGGATTTAATGCACCTTCTGCAACTAATACATCAAGTATATTTTATGGTTGCTCATCACTTGAGGGTGCTCTTGATTTATCTAATTTTGATACATCAAGTGTAACAAATATGAGTTCAATGTTTTATGGATGTTCAAAACTAGTAAGTATTGATGTATCAAATTTTAATACTAGCAAAGTAACAAATATGGCAAGTATGTTTCAAAGTTGTTCAAAATTAGCAAGTATTAATGTAGCAAGTTTTGACACATCAAATGTAACAAATATGACAAGTATGTTTCAAAACTGTTCAAAATTAGGAGAAATTGATTTAAGTAATTTTAATATGCAAAATGTAACTACAATTGAAAAATTGTTTTGGTCTTGTCCTGGATTAATAAATTTAAAATTAAATAACTGGAATGCAGAAAAGTTAACAAATATAAATAATTTATTTAGATACACAAATAATATTAACAGTATAGAAATGAATAATTTTAGTGCACCAGTATTAAGTGATGTATCTAATATGTTTGGAGCAGAGAGAACCTTAAATATAGAAAGTATAAGTATAAACAATTGGAATATACCAAATGTAACAAATTTATCTTCTATGTTTAATGGGAAATCAAAGTTAATAACATTAAACATGGAAGGATTTAATGCACCTTCTGCAACTAATACATCAAGTATATTTTATGGTTGCTCATCACTTGAGGGTGCTCTTGATTTATCTAATTTTGATACATCAAGTGTAACAAATATGAGTTCAATGTTTTATGGATGTTCAAAACTAGTAAGTATTGATGTATCAAATTTTAATACTAGCAAAGTAACAAATATGGCAAGTATGTTTCAAAGTTGTTCAAAATTAGCAAGTATTAATGTAGCAAGTTTTGACACATCAAATGTAACAAATATGACAAGTATGTTTCAAAGTTGTTCAAAATTAGGAGAAATTGATTTAAGTAATTTTAATATTCAAAATGTAACTACAATAGAAAAAATGTTTTATGCTTGCCCAGGATTGATAAATTTAAAATTAAATAATTGGAATCCACTAGTATTAACTAACGTAGATAATGCATTTCTTTACTGTTCACAGTTAAAAGAAATAGATTTTTCATTAGTTAATAGCAAAACTTATGAAAAAGATATATTTAAAAGTATGCTAGGACAAATAGGTGATATAACATTCTACGTTAAAGATAGCGAATGTAAAACACTACTTGAGGCAATAAAACCTAATGCAACAGTAGAGATAAAAAGTGCATAAAATAAAGAAACAGTAATTAATTTTTGCTGTTTCTTTTGATTTTATTAATATGATTTTTTACTTCTCTTAAATTAAATAAATCTATATCACAATATTTTAAAACTTTAGATTCATTATTAGGAGTTATATTATTGACTAAATAATTTAAACTGTAAAAAGCTTTTTCTTCATCTATGATATATTTTTCAAATAAACTAACTGCTATTAAATAAGAATAATAGTACATAGAAATATCTTGAATATTAGTTTTTAATAATTTAACATATTTAAAATTATCATTATAAATACCATTTATACAATCTAAACATAGTATGTAATACTCTATATCAAGGGTATTAACTTCTTTAATTTCATTTAAATAATAGGACATTTGCATCTTTGTTATATATTTATCTTTATATAAATTATATACTGAAATAAGTTCATAAAATAGACTATATACTTCTTCATAGTTATTAATTTTATATTTATCATTTAACACCATACTTTTACTTATTCTATTATTAGTAAGTATGTATTCATCTAAATGACCAATTTCATGACTTAGTGCAATATAATCACTTAATACATTATTATTTTTAACTTTAATATAGTATTCGTTGTTTGTAGGGGCAAAATAATTATCATTAATACTAGATATACAAAGTTGATGATTAGCAGAATTAAACATATCATTATGAGCTTCTTTTAAACTATTTTCTTTAGAAAAATTTTTATTTATTAAAAAAAACTGATTTTTAAGTGAAATTTCTTTTTCTATAATGTCATCAAATATTATTTGTTCACTAATATTTAATTCATCTACACTTTTTTTAATTATATCGTTTTGAAACTTTGTAGAGTATGCTCTTATTGTATCAGTTACATTATTCTTTAACTTTTTATCCGAAGTAAAAAAGTAAGGTAATTTATTTGGAAAAAAATCTCTAAACAAAATTTCTTTAATAGATAATAAATAATAATTACCAATTAAAACTTCATCTATATTACTTTGATTAATTTCCTTTTTTAAGTCGAAAAAGTCTTTAATTAGTTTTTTTTTATCAAACTTATATTTTTTCATTATATTCCCCTCATTTATAAATACGTTAATTTATTTTAGCACATAATATAAATATATCAAGATATTTGTGTTATAATCTTATTAAAAGAGAGGAGTTTTTAAATATGCCAACAGCACATAATGAAGCTAAAAAAGAAGATATTAGTAAAACTGTTATAATGCCAGGAGATCCATTAAGAGCAAAGTATATAGCAGAAAAATATTTAACTGATTATAAATTAGTTAATAAAGTAAGAGGAATGTATGCCTATACAGGATATTATAAAAATAAAAGAGTAACTGTTATGGCACATGGTATGGGTAATCCATCAGTTGGAATTTATACATATGAATTATTTAAATTTTATGATGTAGATGAAATAATTAGAATAGGTTCTTGTGGTGCAACAACTGATAAAATTAAATTAAGAGATGTTATATTAGTTAATAGCTCATATTCTGATTCAAATTATGCTAAATATCAAAGTGGATCAGATAAAGTTATATTAAGTAGTAATAAAGAGTTAAATGATAAAATAAAAAAAGCATCACATAATATGAATATAAGATTATTAGATGGAATAGTTTATTCAACTGATGTATTTTATAGTGATGTAGTAAAACCAAGTACTTTATATAATGAATATGGGTGCATTGCAGTAGAAATGGAGACTTTTGCATTATTTCATAATGCTAATATATTTAATAAAAAAGCAAGTTCAATTTTAACTGTATCAGATAATATAGTAACGAAAGAAGAATTACCTAGTATGGATAGACAAACCTCCTTTGATGATATGATTTTATTAGCATTAGAAAGTATATTATAGAAAGGAATTACTTAAATGTTGATTATAAAGGATAAAGTTAATAATATAGATGTAACTTATATTAAAACAAATAAGTTTAAAACAGTATATGGACAAATATATTTTACATCTCCAATTAAAAAAGATATTATAACTAAAAGATGTTTAATTAATAGACTACTTGTTAAATCGTGCAAGAAATATAATACTAATGAGAAGTTAAATATTGTTAATTTAGAAAATTATGGATCAGATTATGAATCATCATACACAGGATATGGAAATAGTATAATAAATTCATTTAGTTTTTCTTGTATAAATGATAAATACGTAAATGATAATGTAATAGAAAAAGTAGTAGATACATTTAAAGAAATCTTATTTAATCCAAATGCAAGTAATAATGAATTTGATAAAGAAACGTTTGATTTATGTTATAAAGTTTTAAAGACAGAACTTTTAAATGAAAAAGAAGATACTAGGAACTATTGCTATAAAAACATGTTAAAAACTTTAGATGATACTAAAGCTTATTCTTATTTTAAAAATTTAGATGATCTAGAAAAAATAAATGAAAAAAATCTTTATGAAGAATATAAGAATATGATTAATAATAGTGAAGTAAAACTTATATTAGTTGGAGATTTTGATTATAAAAAGTATGCTAATGATATTTTAAAAAACGTTAAGTCTAAAAAGTATAATTTTCAAAAATACGTAGAAAATAGAGAAAATAAAAAAGAAGTATTAATAAAAAAAGAAACTATAGATTGTATAGGTTCTGTTATATTTGTAGGGTTTAAATGCTTTAATTTAACTAAATATGAAAGAAGTTATGTAGTTCCTATTTTCTCTAGAATATTAGGTGGTGGTGCAACTTCTAGATGTTTTGATATTATAAGAGAAAAAGAGTCACTTGCATACTATTGTTATTCAAAATATGATAAAGCAGATAGCATATTAAGTGTTTATGCTGGTATAGATAAAAATAACTTTGATAAAGTATATAAACTTATATTAGATATATTTAATAATATGAAGACAATAAAAGATGAAGAGCTTATGATAGCTAAAAAAGATATTACATCATCTTTAATGGAAAATTATGATTATATAAGTGCATTATCATCTCTTAATTACTATAAAGAATTTAACGAGGAAGAAGATTTAGAGGCAAGAATAAAATTATTTAATAATGTTTCTATAGATGATTTAAAAAAGGTATTTAAAAAAATAAAGGCAGATTGTATTTATTTTGTGGAAGGAAATGATAATAATGAAGAAGATTAAGTTATCAAAATTAGATGAAGTAATATACGAAGAAACATTAGATAATGGACTTAAAGTATTTATATATAAAATGAAAGGCTTTGTAAAAAAATATGCTTGTTTTGAAACTAGGTATGGTTCTATAAATAATAATTTTGTACCAGAAGGTAGTGATTCTTTAAAAAGATTTCCTCTTGGAATAGCACACTTTTTGGAACATAAGTTATTTGAATCAAACGAAAATGAAAATGTTTTTAAAGTATTTGAAGATAACGGAGCTTATGTTAATGCTGCAACTAGTTATGAAAAGACTTATTATTATTTTGATACTGTGGATAACTTTGATAAGTGCTTAACTACATTAATAGACTTTGTACAATCACCTTATTTTACAGATGAAACGGTAGAAAAAGAAAAAGGAATAATTGGTCAAGAAATGGATATGAGACATGATAATACTAATCTTTTCTTATATGAAAAACTAATAAATAATGGTCTTAATAATATATATTATAAAGATAGTATAATAGGTACTAAAAGTTCAATAGATAAGATAACAAAAGAAGATTTATATAAGTGTTATAATACTTTTTATAATCCATCTAATATGTATCTTGTTATAGTAGGAGATATAGATGAAGAAAAAACACTTTCCCTAATAAAAGAAAATCAAAGTAAAAAAGAATTTAAGAAAAATATAAATATAAAACAAGAAGAAAAAGAAGAACCATTAAGCATTCGAGTTAAAGAAAAAGTATATAAACGTGATGTTAATACTAAAAAAATAGGTTATCTTTATAAAATGAATCATAAAAAATTAAATGATATGGATGACTTTATGTTTAAAAGATATATAAATATATACTTAAGAATACTTTTTGGAGAAACATCATCTTTTTCTAAAGAATTAATTAAAGATAATATAATAAATTCTTATTTTGATTATGATATTATGTTCTTTAAAGATTTAAATAATACTTTTATTATTAATTTCTTTTCAGATGTAATAGATAAAGATGCATTAGATAAAAGATTAAGTGATAAATTAAATGAAAAAACTGATATGAAATATTTCTTTAATTTATTTAAGAAAAATTATTTAGCTCAGTATATAAAGGGATTTTCTAATGTGTTTGATGCAGCTGGTTTTATAAGAAGTTCTTATCATAATTATGGTAAAATATTAGATAATTTATATGACTATTATGAAAAACTTAACTATGAAGATTTTATTAAAACTATAAATAAGCTAGACTTTTCTAATTATTGTACGGTAATTATAGATAAAAAAGAAGGAGAAAATAATGCTTGAAGTTAAAAATGTAGATAAATATTATGGAAATTTTAAGGCAGTAGATAATCTTTCATTTAAAGTGGATAAAGGAGAAATATTTGGACTTTTAGGTGTTAATGGAGCTGGTAAAACAACTACATTTAGAATGATTATGAATTTAATTAAACCAAGTTCTGGTACTATTACTTTTAATGGAAGAAAAATAGATTATGATGTAACTGATAAAATAGGCTTTTTAACAGAAGAAAGAAGCTTACTTACTAAGCTTACTGTTAAGGAACAAATACTTTTTTATGGAGCTTTAAAATCACTTGATAATGAAACTATACTTAAAAGATTAGATAAACTTTTAGAAAGATTTGAAATTACTGATTATAAGGATAGAAAAATAAATACTTTATCAAAAGGTAATCAGCAAAAGGTACAGTTTATATCAGCAATAATTAATGAACCTAAATTACTTATATTAGATGAACCTTTTTCAGGACTTGATCCAATTAATATAGAATTATTTAAAAGTGTTATATTAGAATTAAAAGAAAAAGGTACATCGATAATATTTTCATCTCATAGAATGGATCATGTAGAATTTTTTTGTGAAAAATTAGTTATTTTAGTTAAAGGAAAAACCGTACTTGAAGGATATTTAAAAGATATAAAAAATGAATTTAAAATGAAAAAGGTTATAATAAGTGGAGATGTTAATAAAAAGGAACTAGAGAAAATAAAAGGAGTTATAAGTGTAAATAAAATAAAAGATGAATACTGCGTTAATATTAAAGATTCTAGTGTAAATAAAGAAATATTTTCTTATATTAAAAAGAAAAATAATATTACT
This sequence comes from uncultured Bacilli bacterium, assembly GCA_934162425.1. Classification (GTDB taxonomy): domain Bacteria; phylum Bacillota_I; class Bacilli_A; order RF39; family UBA660; genus Aphodocola. Next base: position 105,768 of record CAKPIS010000003.1, on the reverse strand, counting down.
AAGTATTTAACTAAAGAACCTTCCTTAGAAGAAATATTTGTTGCAAAGGTAGGTGAAGCATATGGAAAATAAGTTTAAGTTTTTAGTTAAACATAGTCTTAAGAAAAAGTTGAAAAATAAATGGTTTATTGTTGTTAATGTAATACTTGCTATAGTACTTATTGGTTTAGTAAATATAGATAGTATAGTTAAAATGTTTGGGGGTAATTTTTCTAGTGATATTAAAATAAGAATAGCAGATAATTCATCTTATTATGAAAATATTAAAGAAGGATTAGAAAGTATAAAACCATTAATAACAGATTCTTCTTTAAATATAACTAAAGAAAATAATTTATCTAAAGCTAAGAAAAAAATAAAAGGTACAGATGATATATTACTTGTTATAGAGCCTGATAATGATAATATATTTAAAGCAGAATTTATAACAGATTCTTATGTTGACTTGGTAAAGTATCAAGCTATATCTAATATTTTAACAAGTATAAAAAGAAATATTTATTTAAGTCAAAGTAATATAGATAAAAATGAATTAGATAAAATAAATAGTAATGTTGTAATAAAAAGAAGTTTTATAGATAAAGATAAGAGTAAGAATGAGGAAAATTCTAAAATGATTTTATCAACACTTTCTCTTATAATAGTACTTCCTTGTTTTATGTTAATAGTATTTTTAGTACAAATGATAGGTGCTGAAATAAATGAAGAAAAATCAACTCATGGTATGGAAATTATAATAGGTAATGTTTCTGCTAAAGCACACTTTTTCTCTAAAGTATTAGCAAGTAATATCTTTGTTCTTTTACAAGGTGCTTTGATTATAATATATGGTTTAATTGGATTTGTAGTAAGAAAATTAACTACAAAGTCAGGTGGTCTTAGCATGGTAAAAGGTGCTTTAGATAGTGCAAGTGCAAGCAATTTATTAGAAACATTTAAAACTAGTAACTTATTAGATAAAATAGGTTATATAATTCCACTTATAATATTGCTAATTGTATTAAGCTTTTTAGCATATTCACTTTTAGCTGGAATACTTGCATCAGTTACAACTAATATGGAAAATTTTCAACAATTACAAACACCACTTATGATAATAAATGTAGTTGGTTATTATTTAATAATAATGTCATCTGCTTTTCCAGGTTCTATATTTATTAAAATAATGAGTATAATACCACTTATATCAGTTACAGTAGCACCTAGTATGCTAATATCTGGTGAAATTGGAATAGGAATTATAATAATTGCGATATTACTTTTAGTTTTATTAGATTATCTTCTTATAAAATACGGACTTAGGGTATATAAAGCCGGAATATTAAATTATTCAGAAAATGACTTATTTAAGAAAATGTTAAAGGCTGTAAAGGAAAAATAAGTGTTCTTTTTAAGTAAAAATTAAAGGAGATTATATATGAAACAAATTGCAAAGATGGCTTTAAAAATGATAATAATTTCTGTTTCTATCTTTTTAATATTATATATGATTTATTATAAATTTATATATAATTTTGATAATTTACCAAAAGGAGTATATGTTGAAAGCGTTGTATCTCCTAACAAAAAATATAGATTGAATTCTTATTTGTATAGTGGTGGAGCAACGCTAGATTGGGCTTTAAGGGTAGAAATAGAGAATATAAAAACTAATGAAAAGCATAATGTTTATTGGAAATATCACGAAAAAGAATCTGATATTAAATGGATTGATAATAATTATGCTGAAATAAATGGAATGAAATTGAATGTTTTTAAAGACAAATACGATTTTAGATTTAATTAGCTCTTTAATATAAAATAAAAATTACCTAACTTTTGTGTTAGGCAAAATCCAAAAATTGGTAACACTCAACATTCGAAATTGAGTGTTCCTTTTTATTTTATGAAGAATTTCTTCATTATATACATATTATTTATAATAAAATTAAATTTTAAGCAAGACTAAGCTTTTTAATAACTTTATTAATTTTATTAGTATTTTTAATACAAATTAGATTTTTATATTTAAATATATTTCCTTCAATTCCTTTTTTTAAATCATCTATATATCTTATTTTATTACTATGTTTGCTTTTGCTATAATTTGTATAAATATTTAAATCATATGGCTTAAAACTGTTATTAAACATTTCAAAACTATTACCTGATATAATAAACTTAACATTATTTTGTATAGCGTTAAGTAAGTTTTTTCTATTTTTAATAAGCTTTTTTTTAATTAATTCTATTTTATCTTCTTTATAGTTACCAAAGTAATATATATTACCTTTAGAAAAAGTTATCTTTTCATTTAAACTTATATTTTTACAAAAACTTGTATTTATAAAATTATCATCTAAATATTTCATTTCAATTATTTTAATCATTTTAATCACCTTATTTATGTTATGGTATAAATATTTGTATTTTAAACACTATTTATAAAAAGTCTCTTGAAAATATTTTATAAATGTAATATACTATAGACATAAATTCGTTGATGAAGAGTATTAGGTTAAATATTTATTTAAAGAGAGTTTATGTTTGGTGCAAATAAACAGTAAATTTTAGCTGAACTAGCTTCGGAGTTGTTATGGGAAAAATTAGTACTATAATGCGTTTAGATTACGTTATAAATCAATTAAGTGTATACAATTATTAGTATAAATTAAGGTGGTACCGTGGACATATAAGTTCATCCTTTGCAATTTAGGATGAACTTTTTATTTATAAGGAGGATATTATGGTAGAGTTAGCTAAAATGATATTAGAGTTTTTAATGGTGTACTTAATAGTTTATGTTTGTTATTATTTCTTTTCTTATAAAAAAATAGGTAAGTATAATAGAAATAAGCAGCCTGCAAATATTAAGTATTTAACATTAAGATATAAATTAGATATAGTTAAAATAGGTTATAAAAGAATATGCAAAACCTTAATGCTCTGTGATTCATTTATTATAGCATTTATATTTTCTATAACTAGTTTTGTAGATAATTTATACATAAGATTATTAATAGCATTTATATTGATATTTCCTATATTTGCTTTGATATATCATTTAGTTGCTATGTATTATAAGAAGGAGAGTGAATAATTATGGAATATAATTTTAAGAAAATAGAAGAAAAATGGCAAAAATACTGGGAAGATAATAAGAGTTTTAAAGCTGTAACTGGTGATAAAACAAAAAAGCCTTATTACATATTAGTTGAATTTCCTTATCCATCAGGATCTGGTCTTCATGTTGGACACGTAAGAAGTTATACAGCTCAAGATGTAATTGCAAGAAAGATGAGAATGCAAGGCTATAATGTTTTATATCCAATGGGATGGGATGCTTTTGGTGCACCAGCTGAACAATATGCAATAAAAAATCATATACATCCAAAAGATGCTGTTAAAGAAAACATAAAAACATTTAAAAAACAGATGAAAACGTTAGGTTTTTCATTTGACTGGGATCGTGAGTTTTCCACAACAGATCCAGAATACTATAAATGGACTCAGTGGCAGTTCCTACAATTTTATAAGCATAATATGGCATATAAAGATACTATAGCAGTTAACTGGTGTCCTACTTGTAAAACTGTTTTATCAAACGAAGATGCAGCTGGTGGTGTTTGTGAAAGATGTTCATCAAAAGTAGAACAAAGAGAAAAAAGTCAGTGGATGCTTAAGATGAGTAGTTATGCCGAAGATTTACTTAAAGGTCTTGATGATACTAATTTTGCAGAAAGAGTAAAACTAGGTCAAATAAACTGGATTGGTAAATCAACTGGTGTTGAAGTTGATATAGACATAGTAGGTGGTGGTAAATTTTCTATCTTTACTACTTGTATAGAAACAATTTATGGTATTACTTTCTTTGTTATTGCACCAGATGGTAAATTAATAAAAGAATTAATGCCTAGAGTAGAAAATAAAGAAGAAGTAGAAGCTTACATTAAAGAAACTTCTATGAAATCTAATATGGATAGAACTGAGTTGAATAAAGGTAAATCAGGTTGCCTAGTTAAAGGAATAGAAGCTATAAATCCTGTAAATGGTAAAAAAGTTCCAGTATATTTAGGAGACTTTGTACTAGGTAGTTATGGAACAGGAGCTGTAATGGCTGTACCGTCTCATGACCAAAGAGACTTTGAATATGCAAAATGCCATAATATAGATATGATTCAGGTAATTGATGGACGTAGCACGCTAGAATCTGCATTTGAAAAAAATGATTATTTAGGTAAAGGATGCAAACTTATAAATTCAGAAGAATTTGATGGACTTACTGTAGAAGAAGCAAAGGAAAAAATTACTGAAAAATTAGTAAACATGGGTATTGCAAGAAAAGTAAATAACTATAAAATGAGAGACTGGATTTTCTCTAGACAAAGATTCTGGGGAGAACCAATTCCAATGATTAACTGTCCTAAATGTGGATGGGTTCCTATGGATGAAAAAGACTTACCATTACTACTTCCTGATATTGCAGAATATGAACCAACTGAAGATGGAGAAAGTCCTCTTGCAAAAATAACAGACTGGGTAAATTGCAAGTGTCCTAAATGTGGCGGAAATGCTAAACGTGAAACTGATACTATGCCTAACTGGGCTGGATCTTCTTGGTACTTCTTAAGATTTATGGATCCTCATAATGATAAGGCTTTCGCATCAATGGATGCTATGAAATACTGGAATAGAGTAGATTGGTATAATGGTGGTATGGAACATACCGCAAGGCACTTGCTTTATGCTAGGTTCTGGGTACAATTCTTATACAACATAGGATTAGTACCTAATAAAGAAATGATTTGGACTCGTGTATCACATGGTATGGTATTAGGCTCTAACGGTGAGAAAATGTCTAAAAGTAGAGGTAATGTAATAAATCCAGATGATATTGTTGGTGAATATGGTGCAGATACTTTAAGAGTATATGAAATGTTTATGGGAGACTATAGACAAGATGCTCCTTGGAGTACTGAGTCATTGAAAGGATGTAAAAGATTTATTGATAAAGTAATTAGACTATATGATAAATTAAATGATGATAGTGGGCTAACTAAAGATCTTGAACTTATTCAAAATAAGACTATTAAAGCAGTAACTAATGATTTAGAAAAGATGAGTTATAATACTTATATATCATCACTTATGATATTAACTAATGCATATGATGATATAAATTCTATTTCTAAAGAAGATTATAGATTACTTCTTACTTTAATGAATCCAGTTGCACCTCATATAACTGAAGAGTTAAATGAAATGATGGGTTATGAGGTATTAGAAAATAGTACTTGGCCAAGCTATGATGAAGATAAATTAATAGAAAAAACATTTGATATAGCAGTACAAGTTAATGGTAAATTAAGAGGAATTATTAATATATCTATAGATGATAGTGAAGAAGAAATAAAAGAAAAAGCACTAAGTTGTGAAAAGGTTAAAAAACATATAGATGGTAAGAAAATAGTAAAAGTAATAGTAATTAAAAATAAAATAGTTAACGTTGTTGTTAAAGGTTAATATAAAAAATAGTAAAGCAAAGTAAGAATTAATCTTATTTTGTTTTATTTTGTAAGAAAAAATGGTATAATATCTTTGACTTGATAAACCATAATAAAAGATAGGTGATTTAAATTGAATATAGATGGGATAAATATTAATTATTTGGATTTTGGAATAAAAGATAAAAAGGCAATAGTGTTACTTCATGGTTGGGGACAAAATATACAAATGATGCAAATGCTAGGAGAACCATTTAAAAATGAATACAGAATAATTGTACTTGATTTTCCTGGATTTGGACTTAGTGATGAACCAAAAGAAGTAATGGGTGTTGATGGATATACTACTATTTTAGAAAAATTATTAAAAAAATTAAACATAGAAGATCCTATTATAGTAGGTCATTCTTTTGGGGGTAGAGTTGCAGTTAAATTTGCATCAAGAAATAAAGTTAGTAAAGTAATACTTTTATCTCCAGCACTTAAAAGCCATGATAAGAAAGGTCTTAAGACAAAAATTTTAAAAGCCATAAAAAAAGTATCATTTTTAAAGGGATTGGAAGCATGGGCTAAAGATCATATTGGATCACGTGATTATAAGGCTGCAAGTCCTATGATGAAACAGGTTTTAGTTAAAACTGTTAATGAGGATTTAAGCTATGATGCTTCTAAAATAAAAGCTCCAACTATTTTAATTTACGGTGATTTAGATAGTGAAGTGCCTTTAGAAGATACTAAAGAATATGAAAAATTAATACCTGATTGTGGACTTATTTTATATGAAGGATGTACACATTTTGCATATTTAGAAAGACTTAATCAGACAATAAATATAATGAAAAACTTTATTAAATAGGAGGATATAGTTATGTTTTATATAAGTTTATTATCTTTTGTTATTTTACTTTTATATAGTTATAAAAAAAGTTTACATATGGCACAGCAAAATCTATATAATGATGATAATAGATTTTTGAAGTGGTCTTTAAAGGAATTAAAAGAATTTAAAGATTATACTAAGTGTGAATTAATAGTATTATTAACATTTATAATTATTTGTGCACTTAAGTTAAATTATAGTTTTATTATAGGAGCTTACTTCTTTATTGTATCGATAGTTATATTTTTAATTAGATATAAAGAAAGTAAAAAAAATACTACTAAATTATCATTTAAAGTTACTAGTAGGGTAAAAAGACTAATTGTTACAAACTTAGTTTTATTTATACTTTTACTTGTTTTAATAAAATATATAGATAACAAGAATATAGCATATTTGCTACTTTATTCGTATTTATTTTTACTTGATATGGTTGTTATTATATCAATTATTATAAATAAACCTATAGAAAAATTAGTATATTTATCATATAAAAATAAAGCTATGAAAAAGCTTGATAGTATGAATGATTTAAAAGTAATTGGAATTACTGGTAGTTATGGTAAAACTAGTAGTAAAAATATATTAAGTGATATATTAAACATTAAATATAATGCATTACCATCTCCAAAGAATTTTAATACACCATATGGACTTATTATTACCATAAATAATTATTTAGATAAGTTTGATGATATTTTTATAGCAGAAATGGGTGCATATAAAATAGGTGAAATAAAACAGTTATGTAACCTAGTTAAACCAAAATATGGTATTTTAACTAAAATAGGTAAAGCTCATATTGAAATATTTGGATCCCAAGAGAATATAATAAAGGGTAAATTTGAACTTATTGAAAGCTTACCAAAAGATGGTATAGGAGTTTTAAATGCTGATGATGAGCTTCAAGTTAACTATAAACTTAAAAATAATTGTAAAATACTATGGATAGGTATAGATAAAGAAGATACCGATGTTCATGCATCAAATATTAAGACATCATCTAAAGGAACTGCATTTGATGTAACATTTAAAGGAGATAAAAACAAATATAACTTTACAACTAAACTACTTGGTTATAATAATATTTATAATATTTTATCATCACTTGCATTAGCTAAAGAGTTTGGCTTAAGTGTAAATCAAATGCAAAAGGCAGTTTTAGGAGTTAAAGCTGTTGAACATAGACTAGAACTTAGACGAGCAGGAAATATTACTTATATAGATGATTCATATAATTCTAATCCGGTTGGTTCTAAAATGGCTCTTGATGTACTTAAAAGTATGCCAAATCTTAAAATAGTTATGACACCAGGAATGGTAGAACTTGGACGTGAGTCATATGAATTAAATAAAGAATTTGGTAAGCTTATGAAAGGAACTTGTGATATAGCTATACTAATTGGAGAAAAAATAACAAAGCCAATTAAAGATGGATTAGATGAAGTGAATTTTGATAAGAAAAATATATATGTTGTAAAAAGTACAAATGAAGCTTTTGCATTATTAAAAAAATTAACATATGGTAAAGAAGCTTATTGCTTGATAGAAAATGATTTACCAGATATATATAATGAATAGGAGTTGATTTAAAATGAAAATAAGAGTTGGAGTATTATATGGTGGAAAAACTACAGAACATGAGGTTAGTATAATAACAGCTGTTCAAGCTATGAATAATTTAAATAAAGAAAAATATGATGTTGTACCTATATATTTTACTAAGGATAATGATATATATACAGGTAATGCCTTAATGGATATGGATGTATATAAAGACATGTCTTTACTTAAAAGATATTGTTCAAATGTTGTTATGTATAGCAAAGATGGGGTTTTAATACTTCAAAATAAAAAGGGAATATTTAAAAGAACCATAAGAGAAGTAGATATAGTTGTTCCTTGCGTTCATGGTTATAATATGGAAGATGGAAACATTGAAGGAATGCTTGAGGTACTTGGAATTCCTTATACTGGTAGTGATATATATGGATGTACAGTAGGTCAAGATAAAGTATTTCAAAAACAAATTCTTGAAGCTGAAAAGTTACCAGTTCCAAAATATACTTGGTTTTATGATAATGAGTATTTTTCTTCTGAAGAAAAGATTTTAGATAACATTAAAAAAATAGGTTATCCAGTTATAGTAAAGCCAGCTAGACAAGGTAGTAGTATTGGTATAGAAGTTGCTAAAAGTGAAGAAGAAGTTAAAATTGCAATAGAAGAAGCTATTAAATACGATGATAAGATATTAGTAGAAGAAATAATACCAAATATGACTGAACTTAACTGCAGTGTATTAGGTTCTAATTCTTATATGGAAACATCAGTTATAGAGCAAGTTATGGGGAATGATGAAATATTATCATTTAAAGATAAGTATTTAGCATCATCATCTAAAAAAGGAGCTATTAAAGTAGCTGGTTCTAAAGGAATGGCTAGTACAAATAGAATTATTCCTGCAAATATAAGTGAAAAGTTAACTAAAGAGATAGAAGAAACAAGTAAAAAAGCATTTAGAGCACTTGGTGCATCTGGCGTTGTTAGAATAGATTATTTATATAATAAAAAAAGTAATAAATATTATGTAAATGAACTTAATTCAATACCTGGAAGTTTATCATTTTATTTATGGACACCATTAAATAAAGAATACGATGAACTTTTAGATGATATGATAAATATAGCGGTAAAGCGTTTTAAAAACAAATTAAAGAAGACATCTAAGTTTGAATCAAATATTTTATCTAATTTTAATGGTTCTAAAGGAGTTAAGGGATTTAAAGGAAAATTAAGATAAAAATATTATAGTAAAAGGAGTCTTTATGAAAGAATTATTTGTTAATATAAGAGGAAAATTACTTGATAATAAAGAAAAAGTAGCAATTTTAATTTGCAGTTTATTTATTATAATTATAATAGTTTTTAAAGTAGGAAGTGTTATTAGTCCAAATAATTTAAAGGGTGAAATGTCTCAAAGTGCCATTGATAAAGGTTTTAAAGATGAAAATTTTTATAGGTGTGTAATAGATAATTATAATAATGATAATGAAACTAGTTTAACTATATCAGATGATATACCTAGCAATTTAAATGAACTTAAAAATTTGAATTGTATTAATAAACAAATAGAAGATATAAGTGGAATAGAAAATTTAACAGAATTAAGTTTTGCTAATTTTCATTTGAATAAATTAACTGAAGTTAATTTAAATAATAACAAAAATTTGCATACGGTTTTGTTAAGCAATAATAACATAAAAAAAATAGAATATGATCAGCTTGAGAATATTAGATTTTATGATACATTGTATGAAGATGTTACAATTGTTATTGAACCTTATGAAAGCTTTAACATAACAAATAATATTAAGGGAGTAGAAAACATAGATATTGAATCAAATGATAAATATACATATGAAAATGGAATATTTACTAATAAAGATGAAATTCAAATGTTAGTATTAAGTAGTGATGGTAAAACTGTTACAGCTAGTGATTTTAAGTTTTTATCTAATAGGGGTTATGATATAGAAAATTATGTAATAGATGGTGATGATATAAAGTTATTTTTCTATGATGATTATTATATTTCAGACGTTTTAAAAGATTTAAGACCTATGTTTGATTATAAGGTTAATAATAATACATTAGAAATATTTAATGATGATTCATTAATTAAAACTTATAATATAAAAGGAGTTAAAATTAATAATACAAAGATAATTGGAGATCATATTATGGTAACTTTAAATTACACGGGAAACATAGACGATTATATAGATTATGTTAGTGATGATTTTATTGTTAAAGATTATGTGGTATATAATAAAAACACTGGCGATAGAGAGTATTATTTAGTGGATTTTATAAATATAATAATAAACGATTATGAAATAGATGATGGTATTATATATACTGGTGGAGAAAAATTTGATACAAGTAAAATAAAAATATATAATAACAGATATGATGATGATGATGATGAAATTAGAAATATAGATTTAACTGAAAAAGCAGATATAAGTGTAAAAAATAATGTATTAAATATTTCAGTAGCACCTTACAACCTTTTTGAAATGGAATTTGTCGAAGGAAAGAAAAAAATCGCACATAACATAAAAATAGATATAGTTGAAAACGGAACAGCTAATTCAAATGTGCAAAGTGCATTAGAAGGTGCAGATATTAATTTAACAATTAATCCAAGTGATAATTATGAATTAGACTCTGTAAGTATATTAGATAAAAACAATAATGATATAACAGGTAAAGTAAATTATAATAATAAAACGCATTCATTTGTTATGCCAGATTATGATATAATAATTAATGTTAAATTTAAAAAGATAGTAACTACTGTTAGAAGTAATAGTAAAGCAGAAGAAAAAACAAGTAATAATAAAACAACTACAACAACTAAAATAAAAACTACAACAGAATCTACTACAACTGGTAAGATAACTACAACAACAAAGACTATTAAAAACACAACAGTAGCTAGTTCTAAAAATAATGATGTTACCATAAAGAAAAATTCATGTAGTTATTATGATATAGCTATTATAATGTTAATAGTAGTTGATATTATATTAGTTAGTATAATAATTTATAAAGCATTAAAAGAAAATAATGAGGACATAAGGTAAGAAATATAAATTTTCTTACTTTTTATATATATTTATGATATAATCTGTAAGTAGAAATGAGGGAGTTTTATGTTAAAACCAAATTTAAAAGAAGCTAAAAAAAGAACTAATGAAGACATTAATATATTAAGAAATGAATATGTTATACCAGATAAAGTAAAGAATATAGGTCTAAATAAAAAATATTATGTTAAAACATACGGTTGTCAAATGAATGAACATGATAGTGAAGTAATTATGGCTATACTAGAAGATTTAAAATATAAAAAGACTGATGATTATTTAGATGCTGATTTAATAATATTAAATACTTGTGCTATAAGAGAAAATGCTCATAATAAAACGTTTGGTATGTTAGGTAGAATTAAACATTTAAAAGAAGAAAAGAAAGACTTAATAGTTGGACTTGCTGGTTGTATGAGTCAAGAAGAAAGTGTTGTAGATGAAATATTAGATAAATATAAATGGATGGATTTTGTATTTGGTACTCATAATATTCATAAATTACCACAAATATTAGAAGAACATTTAAACTCTAAAAAGTTAGAAGTAAATGTTTTATCAAATGAAGGTAATGTTATAGAAGGTCTTCCAGCTAAAAGAGATTCTAAAATAAAAGCTTGGGTAAATATTATGTATGGTTGTGATAAGTTTTGTACATACTGTATAGTGCCATATACAAGAGGAAAACAAAGAAGTAGACTTCCTCGTGATATAATAGAAGAAGTTAAAAATTTAAAAGAAAATGGATATAAGGAAGTAACACTATTAGGTCAAAATGTTAATGCGTATGGTAAAGATTTTAAAGACTTAGATTATAAAATGGAAAACTTACTTGAAGATGTAGCTAAAACAGGTATTGATAGAGTAAGATTTGTAACTAGTCATCCTTGGGATTTTACTGATAATATGATAGATGTAATTCAAAAATATGATAATATTTGTAATTATATTCATTTACCTGTACAGTCTGGTTCATCTAGAATTTTAAAACTTATGGGAAGACGTTATACAAAAGAATCATATTTAGAGCTTTATAAAAAAATAAGAGAAAAGTTAGGAGAGTCTTCATCTATTACAACGGATATAATAGTTGGTTTTCCAGGTGAGACGAGTTGTGATTTCGAAGAAACATTAAAGCTAGCTTTAGAATGTAAATATGATTCTGCATTTACATTTATATATTCTCCAAGAGAAGGTACTCCAGCTGCTAAAATGAAAGATGATGTACCTATAGAAGAAAAAAATAATAGATTACATACGTTAAATGAAGTTATAAATAAATATGCTAAAGAAGCTAATTTAAGATTAGTTGGTAAAACTGTTAAAGTGTTATTAGAAGATGTTAGCGAAAAAGATGAAAACATGTTAGCAGGATATACTGATACTATGAAATTAGTAAATGTAAAAGCAGATAAAAGCTATATTGGAAAAATAGTTAATGTAAAAATAACTGATGCCAAAACTTGGAGCTTAGATGGTGAAATAAATGAATGAGATAAAAGATGAAATTAGCCTTTTATTTTCTGATTTAAAGATGTCTGAATTATATAAAGATTATGTTAAAGTAAAAGAGAACTTAAAAAATAATAGTGAAATAACTACTTTAATAAAAAATATTAAAAGAATGCAAAAAATAGCTACTAATAATAAAGATGTAAAAATAGAAAATGATTTAAAGAAAATGTACGATAAATTATATTCTATTCCTTTATATCAAAGTTATTTAATTATTAAAGAAGAGTTAGAAGAAAATCTATATATGATAAGTGATAATTTTGATAAATATTTTAAAAGTATATTATTTATTGACATTAACTAAAAATAAATATAAAATATAAGTGTTAGTGATGAAGGAATTTACGACTCTGGAGCTAAAACGTAATATAGGCGTTAACTTTAACTAAGCGCTAGATTATTAATCTAGAACAAAGGTGGTACCGTGGACATATAAGTTCATCCTTTAATTAGGATGAGCTTTTTTTAATAAGGAGGAGAAAGATTATGACATTATATGAAGATTTAAAATGGAGAGGATTAATACAAGATATTTCTGATGAAAAATTAATTGATAAATTAAATAATGAAAGTTTAACATTTTATATAGGAACAGATCCTACAGCTGATTCTATGCATATTGGACACTATTCATCATTTTTAATATCTAAAAGACTTGCAAAGGCAGGACATAAGCCACTTTTATTAGTAGGTGGTGCAACTGGACTTATTGGTGATCCTAAACCAACAGCAGAGCGTCCTATGATATCTAAAGAAGAAGTAGAGAATAACTTTAAAGGACTAAAAAAACAAGCAGAAGATATATTTGGCTTTGAAGTAGTTAATAACTATGATTGGATTAAAGATATTAACGTAATAGATTTTTTAAGAGATTATGGTAAATATTTTAATATTAATTATATGCTTGCAAAAGATAAAGTAAAATCTAGAATGGAAAGTGGTATTACATATGCTGAGTTTTCTTATATGATACTTCAAGCACTTGATTTTATGCATCTTTATGAAACAAGAGGATGCACTCTTCAAGTTGCAGGGTCAGACCAGTGGGGGAACATTACATCTGGTATAGAGCTTACTAGAAAAAAACTTGGTAAGGAATTATATGGAATGGTTATGCCACTTGTTACTGATTCTAATGGTGTTAAATTTGGTAAAACAGAAGGTAATGCATTATGGCTTGATAAAAATAAAACTTCTTCTTATGAATTATATCAATATCTAATAAACTTAGAAGATTCGATGATTATTGAATACCTAAAGAAGTTAACATTCTTAAGTAAAGAAGAAATAGAAGAAATAGAAAAAGAACACTTAGAGAATCCACATTTAAGAAAGGCACATAAAGCACTTGCAAGAGAAGTAATAACTGATCTTCATGGAAAAGAAGAATATGAAAAAGCAGTTAGAATAAGTGAAGCTTTATTTAGTGGTAATGTTAAAGCGTTATCAAAAGATGAAATATTAATGTGCTTTAAGAATGTTCCTTCATTTGATGTAAAAGAAGGCACTAAACTAATTGATATGCTTATAGATAATGGTATATGTTCTAGTAAAAGAGAGGCAAGAGAATTCTTAAAGGCATCATCTATCTCTATTAATGATGAAAAAGTAATTGATGAAGATCTTGTAATAAATAAAGATATTGCAATAGATGGTGAGATATTAGTTATAAAACGTGGTAAAAAGAAGAACTTTATAGGTAAAATAAAAAGAGGTTAGTGATAGTTAATCATTAACTTTTTTAAATTTTTCAAGGCCTAGATATTTTTCTTAAAACATGCTATAATTATATAGCTCAATTTAAAAGAAAGGAGGAATATTATGAGTAAAATTAAGATATTTGCATTAGGTGGTCTTAACGAAGAAGGAAAAAATATGTATGTTGTAAAAGTTGATTCTGATATATTTATTTTTGATGCAGGATTAAAATATGCAAGTGATAAATTGTTAGGAGTAGACTATGTTATTCCAAGTTTTGATTATATAAAAGAAAATTTAAAAAACATAAAAGGTTTATTTATAACACATGGTCATGAAAAGAATATGGGAGCTGTTTGTGATATTTTAAGAGAAATACCTACTTTAAAAGTATTTGCAACTAAATTTACAGCAAACATACTAAAAAAGGAGTTAGAAGACTCTGGTATAAAATATAAATCTTTAGTAGAAATAGACCCACATAAGAAAATTAATTTTGGAAAAAATAGCATATTCCCAGTTAGACTTACACATTCTATTCCAGATAATGTTGGTTATGCACTAAATACATTAGATGGTACTATTTTCTATACTGGTAATTATGTGTTTGATGCAACTATGTTAGGTCCTTATAAAGCTGATATAGGTAAACTTGCATATATAGGAAAACAAGGTGTTTTATGTTTGATGGGCGAGTCTATGTATGCTGATAAAGTAGGATATACTTCACCTAAAAACAGAGTATATAAATTAATTAGAGACACATTATCACATACAGAAGATAGAGTTATAGTTAATGTTTTTACAGCTCATGTTTCTAGAATAGAAGAGTTATTTAACGAGATTTCAAAAACAACTAGAAGAGTAGTTGTTATGGGACATAAACTTCAAGGAATCATAAATAACATACTTGATAATAATTATATAAAGTTTGATAGAACTAGAATTGGTGATTTAAGTAATATTAATGATAAAGATGCTGTAATTCTTATTTCTAATGAAAGAGAACAACCATTTATGAATTTAAATAGAATAATTAATGGTTATGATAAGTTTATTAAAATAAAAGATACAGATACTGTCTTATTTATGGAACCAATTAATGATTATAATGAAAAACTTGCTATTAAAGTTGTAGATGATATATCAAAAATGGGTGCATCAGTTGTTACTATGTCAAGAAAAGATAATCTTTTACACCATGCTTCAAGCGAAGATATTATGCTTATGCTTGATTTAATGAATCCAAAATACTATATGCCAGTTATTGGAGAATATAGACATATGGTAGCAAATGCAAAGGCTGCAAGTCATGTTGGAATGAATAAAGAAAATATTATTTTAAAACAAAATGGTGATGTTGCATTATTTGTTAATGGAGAGCTAAAAGATGTAAAAGAACATATAAAAACTGATGATATATTAATAGATGGTAATTCATCTAAAGATATTGGAGAATTAGTTTTAAAGGATAGAGAACTTTTATCAGATAATGGTATTGTTATAATATGTTCAACGTTAGATAAAAAAACTAAGAAGATATTAGCAGAACCAGAGGTTTTAACAAGAGGATTTGTCTACGTTAAAGAAAATACTGACTTAATTGATGAAATTAAAAAGATATCATTAGAAGTTATAAATGAAAACATATCAAATAATTATGTAGAGTATAATAAAATTAAAATGAGTATAAGGGAAAGATTAAGTAAGTATTTATATGAGCAAACAGAGTGTAGACCTATGATAATAACTGTTGTTCAAGAAGTGTAAATTAAGTATTTTCTTATATTGACACTAGTATGTTTTCTTGATACTATGATAATAGAGGTGACTTTATGAGAAACTATTATGAACTTTTAGGATTAGATCCTTTTATGAATTATAGAAGTCTTGAAAAAGAGTTGTTACATGAAGAGTTTAGATGTGATATGGTAATAAATAATTCACAAAGTGATGAAATGGTTTTTAAAACTAAAAAAAGAAGAAATATGATTAAAGAGTTTGAATCTGTTTTAAAAAGCTATGGGTCTAAGAAAAACTATGATAGAGCTCTTAAAATATCTGGAAAGTTTAATTACATGAAAAAAAACTTAAAAGTAATGGTTGGTAATATTGATAAGAAAAAGAAATTTAAAATATTTGTTGCTGGTTTAGTAGTAGCTGGTACTATAACAAGTGGTGCTATTTTAGCGACAAATAATCTAACAGTAACAGAAGTTCCTATCTATTCTGATGATAGTATTGAAGAAGTATTGGAAGACTATGATATAGATAGCTTTCAATTATTGGAAAAAGATAAAATAGGAAATTATACTGATTCTGATGCTAAAATTATTCACACTAAAAAGGATGAAGATAGAATAAATAAAGTATCAAACGAGAGAATGGAAGAACATAGACCAAAGAAAACTTATTCTTTTAAATATGTAGTTAAATTAGGAGATACAGTATCTGGTTTAGAAAATGTGTTTGAAGCTACTGATATAAAACATAAAGGTGGATTGCTTTATGAAGACGAAGTAGTAACTGTTTACACTACTAATGAAAAGATAGCAGAGGCTGGTCAAAGACAGTTTAAAAAGGATACAGGTATAAAAGAATTATCTTCATATGAAGAATATGTTGTACGAAAGGGTGATACCCTTCCAAGCATAGCAGAAAAATATAATGTTAGTGTAGATGAAATTTTAAAGTATAATCCTAATATTAAAGATGTTCAAATGATATATGAATGGGATACAATAATAATTCCAATTGAATATAAAATAGAAAATGAACAATCTAGTATTAAAAAATAACAATATTAGTAAAAATTAAGTGATTATTATAAAAAAAAATCACTTTTTTTGTTATAATTATGAAATTTGTGCTATAATTAACAAGTTAATGAAAAAAGAGGTGTATTTGTATGGAAGAAATAAGAAATGTTGCAATAATTGCCCATGTTGACCATGGTAAAACAACACTTGTTGATGAATTATTAAAACAATCAGGAACTTTCAGAGAAAATGAAGAAGTAGAAACAAGAGCAATGGACTCTAATGCTATAGAAAGAGAACGTGGTATTACAATACTTGCTAAAACAACAGCTATTAATTATAAAAATGTTAGAATAAATATTTTAGATACTCCTGGACATGCTGACTTTGGTGGAGAAGTTGAAAGAATTATGCATATGGTTGATGGTGTTCTTTTAGTAGTTGATGCTTATGAAGGCACTATGCCACAAACAAGATTTGTACTAAAAAAAGCATTAGAAGCAGGAGTTAAACCAATAGTTGCAATAAATAAAGTAGATAAACCATCTACTAGAATAGATGAAGTTTTAGATGAAGTATTAGAATTATTTATTGAACTTGGTGCAAATGATGAACAACTTGAATTTCCAGTTGTATATGTATCAGCATTAAACGGAACATCAAGTTTAGATAAAGATTTATCTACACAAAAGCATACTATGGATCCAGTTTTAGATATGATTGTAAAATATATTCCATCACCAAACCAAGATAGCACATCACCACTTCAATTTCAACCAGCTCTATTAGATTACAATGATTATGTAGGAAGAATTGGTATTGGTAGAATTGCAAGAGGTACTATAAAAGAAAATGAAAATGTATCATGTGTTAGATTAGATGGAACAATTAAGCAGTTTAGAATACAAAAATTATTTGGTTTTTTAGGACTTAAAAGAATAGAAATTAAAGAAGCTCATGCAGGAGAAATTGTTGCAATCGCAGGTCTTCCTGATATATCTGTTGGAGAGACAGTTTGTACATACCAAAAAGAAGAAGCTCTAGAGCCACTTAGAATAGATGAGCCAACTCTTCAAATGACTTTTTCTGTTAATAATTCACCTTTTGCTGGAAGAGAAGGTAAGTTTGTAACAGCTAGAAAACTAGAAGAAAGATTAATAAAAGAAACTCAAAGAGATGTATCTTTAAAAGTAAGACAGAATGATACTGAAAGCTGGATAGTGTCAGGACGTGGTGAACTACATTTATCTATATTAATTGAAAATATGAGAAGAGAAGGTTATGAACTTCAAGTATCAAAACCAGAAGTTATCATAAAAGAAATAGATGGCATTAAATGTGAACCATATGAAGATTTACAACTTGATGTTCCAGAAGAAAACGTTGGTTCTGTTATAGAAGCCTTAGGAACCAGAGGTGCTGAAATGGTTCAAATGACAAATAATCAAAATCAAGTTAGATTAAATTATTCTATTCCATCTCGTGGACTTATTGGTTTTATGACTGATTATATGACTATGACTAAAGGCTATGGTATTATTAATCATACTTATAGTTGTTATAAACCAGTTGCAGATGCTGTTGTTGGAGAAAGAAAACTTGGTGTTTTAGTTTCTATGGAAAATGGTAAGGCATCAGCTTATGGACTTGGACAATTAGAAGACCGTGGTGTTATGTTTATAGAACCAGGATGCGAAGTTTATGAAGGTATGATAGTTGGTGAAAATAACAGAGAAAACGATTTAGCTGTAAACGTTGTTAAACAAAAACAACAAACAAATACTAGAAGTGCTGGTAAAGATCATACTGTAGTTTTAAAAAGACCAAGAAAGTTATCTTTAGAAGTATGTTTAGACTATATTAATTCTGATGAATTGGTAGAAGTTACTCCTGAAAACTTTAGGATGAGAAAAAAAATACTTAATACTGAAGAAAGAAAGAAATTTGACGCAAGATTAAAAGGATAAAATTAAAGAAGCTATTAGCATAATTTGTTAATAGTTTTTATATGTTTATATGTTTTAAAAATAATTAATTAATGATATAATTATATTATAGTAGAAGGTGAAAGTATGGAAAAATATAAAGTTATGGATGGAAATGAAGCTTGTAGTTATGTATCTTATTTATTTAGTGAGCTTGCAGGAATATATCCTATAACGCCTGCATCTAGTATGGCAGAAAAAGTAGATGAATTATCTAGTAAAGGCTTTAATAATTTATATGGATATCCTGTTAAAGTAGTTGAAATGCAAAGTGAAGCAGGAGCTATTGCACTTGTTCATGGGGCTTTGTTATCAGGTACTATTGCAACTACTTATACTGCAAGTCAAGGGCTTCTTTTAATGTTACCTAATATGTATAAAATTGCAGGTGAATGTTTACCTTGCGTTATAAATGTTGCTGCAAGAACAATTGCAACACATGCTCTTAGCATTTTAGGAGATCATAGTGATATATACGCAGCAAGACAAACTGGATTTGCATTTATTTCATCTTCAAACGTACAAGATGTTATGAATCTAACAGCAGTATCATACCTTGCATCACTTAAAGATAGTATGCCTGTTTTAAACTTTTTTGATGGTTTTAGAACTAGTCATGAACTAAAAAAAATAAAAGTACTAGATGGTAGTAACTTAAAGTATTTAATAGATAGAAAAAGTTTAGATGAGTTTAGAAATAATAGTATACTAGTTAAGAAAAAGATACATGGTACTAATCAAAATGATGATGTATTCTTTCAAAATACCGAAGCCAGAAATTTAAAATATGATAATTTTGCTGATACGGTTAATTATTATATGCAAAAAATAAATGAAATGACTAAAAAAGATTATAAACCATTTAATTATTATGGCAGTAAAACAGCTAGTAAGATAATAGTTGCAATGGGCTCTGTTTGTGATACTATAAAGGAAGTTATAGATAATTCTGATGATTTAGGACTTATAGAAGTACATTTATATAGACCTTTTAGCAAAAAATACTTTTTAGATTGTATGCCAAAGACTGTTAAGAAAATAGCTGTATTAGATAAAACAAAAGAACCGGGTAGTACTGGAGAGCCTCTTTATTTAGATGTTTGCTCTTTATTTAATGACTATGATATAAAGCCTAAAATAATAGGCGGAAGATATGGCTTGTCTGGTAAAAATACTGATGCTGCTTGCATAAAAGCGGTTTATGATTTTTTAGATGAACCTAATAATTTTACTGGATTTACGGTTGGTATAGAAGATGATTTGACAAATAAAAGTTTAAAAGTTAGAGAATATGAAATTAAACATTCTAATACAAAAGAAATATTAATATATGGTTATGGATCTGATGGTATGGTTACAGCATCTAAGGATATACTAACTATTATGGGTAATTATACAAATGCATTTGTTCAAGGATACTTTCAGTATGATTCTAAAAAGTCTGGTGGTATTACAAGATCACATCTTAGAATTTCAACTGAAGATATTAATAGACCATATTATATAGATAAAGCTAATATACTTGTTTGTACTAAAGATTCTTATCTTTTAAGATATGATATAATATCAAAATTAAAACCAAATGGAACATTTTTGCTTGTAACTAGTTTGGAAGAAGAAAAAATAAAATCTTATTTACCATTAGATGTAAAAAAATACATAATAGATAATAATATTAATTTTTATATAATAGATGCTTATAATATAGCTAAGAAAAACAATATACCTAATAAAATAAGTAGTATTATGGCATCGGCTATATTTAAGGTAAGTTCATTAATTAATTATGACTTAATTAAAGAAAAAATTGAAAGGCAAATAGAAAAGAAATTCTCTAAAAAAGGAATAGAAATAGTAGAGGCTAATAAAAATGCTTTAAAAGATGTAGTCGTAAAAAAAGTAGATATCAATATGACTAATTTATCTAATAATGGTAGTATGGTAAGCATTAATACTGAAGATAAAATGACTAATTATATGTTTGGGTTAAAAGGTGATTTTCTTAAAACATCTGATTTTTTAAGTCATGCTGATGGAAGCTTTCCTGTTAATACTTCTAAATTAGAAAAAAGAGATATAGCAAGTAATCTTCCTTGCTGGAATAAGGAAAACTGCATAGAATGTAATATGTGTGCATTAGCATGTCCTCATTCAGTTATAAGACCATTTCTATTAACTAAAGAAGAGGTTAGTAGATATAATTTAGAAGATAGTGTAATTAAGGCTAAGCAAACTGATGATTTATATTTTTACATGGGTATTTCTTTAAAAGATTGTACTGGTTGCGGCGTTTGTCATGAAGTGTGTCCAGCTAAAAATAAAGCTATAGAAATGAAAAATGAAGAAGATGTTGTAAGAAAAAACGTAGATAATATTTTTGAAATGGTAGAAAATAAAAATGTATTTAAAAAAGATACTATAAAGGGATCACAATTTGAAAAACCATTATTCGAGTTTTCATATGCGTGTGCAGGTTGTGGACAGACGTCTTATATAAAATTATTAACTCAGTTATTTAAAGATAGGTTAGTTATTGCAAATGCAACAGGTTGCTCTTCAATATATGGTGGAGCTATACCTAGTATTCCTTATAATGTTTCTTGGGCAAATTCTTTATTTGAGGATAACGCAGAGTTTGGACTTGGAATAAAATCAGCAGATTTACTTATGAAAGAAAAAATAAAAACAATATTAAAAAATAGCAAACTATCAGAAAATAATAGAAATTTAGCTGATAATTTGCTAAGCAATTTTGAAGATGATGATACGATAAATAATTTTATTAAAAATTTTGACTTTTCTGAAGCGTTAGAAGTAGAAAGATTAAAAAAATATTTAAAGCCAAAATCTGTTTGGATAATTGGTGGTGATGGATGGGCTTATGATATTGGTTACGGCGGATTAGATGAAGTTTTAGCAAGCGGACAAAATGTAAATGTACTTGTTTTAGATACAGAAGTTTATTCTAATACTGGTGGACAAAAATCTAAGTCTACTAGAGTTGGTGCTAATGCTAAATTTGCTTATAATGGAAATAATTCTAATAAAAAAGATTTAGCAAGAATATTTATGTGTTATGAAAATGTATATATTGCAAGTATATGCTTAGGAGCTAATATGCAGCAAGCAATTAATGCTTTTAATGAAGCAGAAAAATATAATGGACCTTCAATTATTATCGCATATGCTCCATGTATAAATCATGGAATAAAGTCTGGCATGAAAAGTACCATAAAAGAAGAAAAGTTAGCAGTTGAAAGTGGATATTGGCCACTATTTAGATATAATGCTTTAGAAGAAAAATTATATTTAGATTATAAGAATCCTAATTTTGATAAATATGAAGAGTTATTAAATAATGAAAATAGATATATGATAACAAAAAAAATAAATAAAGAGAAAGCAGAAGAATTATTAATTAAAAATAAAGAGAATGCCATCAAAAGATTTAAGTTTTATCAAGAAATGTCAAATAAATAAAAAAAATATATAAATTATTGATAAAAAAAACAATATGTGGTATCCTATAATAGAGGTGAATAATATGGAAAAGAAGAGAAAAATAAAGGTTTTAACAACTATGTTTTTAGTTGCTGCAGTTCTAGGACTTACGGTTGCTTTTGCATCACTTACGCAGCTTTTAACTATAACAGGTACAGCATCAAGTGGAAAATCATCATTTGATGTATATTTTGAAAATATAACAAATGAAACTATAAATGCAAGCTTTACTAAAGAACCAACTATAACATCAAAAACTAATATTGATTATGTAGTTAAAATGAATGGTACAGCATCAAGTGCAACAGTTAAATTCGATGTTAAAAATAATAGTACTTTTGATGTAGACCTAAGTGAATTAACTATTGGTACACCAACATGTGCAGCAACAGTTGATACAGGTGTTAGCGTAGAAAACTTTTGTAATGCATTATCATATACTTTAGTTTATGATAATAACGGAAGTAGTGAAAATGTTGAACAAGGTAAGTTAACAATTCCTGCTGGCGAAAGTAAACATATGACTTTAAAACTTTCTTATAATATTACAGATGCAAGTAATTTACCAGCAGATGATGTTACAATAACAAATCTTGGAGTTTCAATGAATTTTATGCAAAAGTAAATATAAAAGTTAGGAAATAGATAATATGAAAAAAAGTAGTAATGTTTGTTTTATAACAATTGTTTTGATGACAATATTTATGCTTTTAAATATGTTTATATTTAGTATAAAAAGTATCTATATATTTCAAGGGGTATTGTTATTAGCAAGCCTATTACTATTTTTTTTATCTGGTTATAAAAAGAATAATTATAGAAATAAAAAAGATATATTTTATAATATATTAATAATCTTAATGATATATTTTCTAGTCACTTATGTACTAGGAATATTTACCGGATTTTTAAAAAATAGTTATAGCTTGAAATTTATTAATATAATAAAAAATGTAATTCCTTACTTAATATTAATTGTAATTAGAGAACTATTTAGATACTTATATTTTTGTAAGAATTATAATAGCAAAATTTTATATTCATTAGGTCTTATATTTTTTGTTTTATTAGATATAAACTTAAGTCTTGGTTTATATGGAATTAGTAATACAGGGTCTATTATAAAAACTATATGTTTTGTATTATTTCCTTCCGTATCTAAAAATGTTTTACTTAACTTTTTAACTGTTAAGTCAGGGTATGAAAATGCTATATTTTATTCGTGCGTAATGGAGTTAAATACATTTATTTTACCTTTCTTTCCAAATTTTGGAGATTATATAAATATAATTTTAAATACTTTATTACCAATATATATAGTTAATAATCTTAATGATAAACTTAACTTTGAAGAAGAAAGAAAGATTGTATCATCAAGATATAAAAGTAAAAAGTTAATTTTATATTCTATAATTACATTTGTTATGTTGGTAATTGTTATGTTAACTAGTGGTTATTTTAGGTATTATGCTGTAACAATAGGGTCTAGTTCAATGACTCCTACCATAAAAGTCGGAGATGTAGTAATAGTAAAAAAATTAAAGAAAAACGAATTAGAAAAGATAGAAAAAGGAGATATACTAGTATATAAGCATGATGGTAAATTAATTGTTCATAGATTAGTTGAAATTAAGACTCTTAATAAGACAAAATATTATATTACTAAGGGAGATAATAACATAGTAAATGATAGCTATGTTGTAACCAAAGATGATATAATAGGCGTTAAGTTTATAAAAATTCCTTATATAGGAATGCCAACTGTAGAATTAAATCAGAGAATAGAGAATTAGAGGTGTATTAAATGAAAAATAATAGTGGATTTAAAAATAGATATCATACTTTTTTTGATAGGGTTTTAATGAAAATAGTTATATCTTTATTATTTTTACTTTTATGTATAGTATTTATATCAATTAGTTCTAGTTTGAATGTTGATAGTAATCTTAAATATTATCAAAATAGTAAATTAGATTATACTGTTAATCTAAAAGATAATAATTATTATGATACTAAAACATTAGGAAAAGATATGCAATATATTGCAAGTTTAATAGATAGTATAGATGTAAACTTTGATTATAATTTTAAAACTAGTGATAAATTAGACTATAAATATACATATTATGTTGATGCTGAAATAAAAGTTACTGGTGATAATAGTGATGCTGTTATATATTCAAAGAAAGAAAATGTAATAGGTGAAAAAACTGAAAGTAAAAATAATTCAGATAATTTTAAAATCGATCAAGATTTAAAGATAGATTATAATAAGTATAATGACATAGTAAAAGGTTTTAAAACAGAATATGCAATAAATGCTAAAAGTAATTTAATATTAACATTATACGTAAAAGTAACTGATATAAATGGTAATGAACTTAAAAAGATAAATGCAAATGATTCAATGAAGCTTACTATACCATTATCAGAACAAATGGTAAATGTTAAGATGGATTATAAAGAAGTTAATAATAGTAATACAATTAAAACATATACTGATTTTAAAATAAAAAATAAACCTTTATTTTCATTTGGTATATTATTTGGTATTGCGTTTGTTATTGCATTAGTTAACTTAATAGTATTTTTAAGAAAACTATCAAATAAAAAAACTCCATATGACAAAATGCTATCTAAATTATTAAGAGAATATGATAGAGTAATTGTTGAGGTTAAAAAAGATGTTATTATAAGTCCAGAGCAAAACATAATCGATGTTAAAAGCTTTGAAGAATTATTAGATGCAAGAGATAACTTAGAAAAACCAATATTATTTAATGAAATACATAAGGGTCAAAAATGCGAGTTCATCGTAAAAAATAGTTATGAAGTATATCGTTATGTATTAAAATTAACTGATTTAGAAAATGATAAATAATGTAAAGAAAGCTAAACAAAGCTTTCTTTTGTTATGTATTAAATGTTATAATTAACAAGGGAGAATTATTATGAGTATATTTAGTTTGAAAATTGATGATATAGTAACAGTTAAAATAGAAGGATTAGAAAATGAAGGATGCGGTGTTGCTAAAATAAATGGTATGATTGTTTTTATACCTAAGGCTTTAGTAGGAGAAAAGGTTAAAATTAGAATAACTGAAATTAAAAAAAACTTTGCAAGGGGTAAAGTAATCGATATAATAGATCCATCTTTAAAGAGAATAAAAAGTAATTGTCCATACTATGAAGAATGTGGTGGATGTAATTTAAGACATCAAAGTGATAAAGAAAATTTAAAATTTAAGAAAGAAAAAGTAGAAATAGCTTTAAGAAAGATTGGAAAAATTGAAATAAACGTAGATGATGTTATTCAATCTCCTAAAAATGATAATTATCGTAATAAAGCAAGTTTTAAATTGGAAAAAGATAAAATTGGATTTTATTCAAGTGGATCATATCAATTAGTAGATATTGAAAATTGTAAATTACTTGAAAACGAAATAAATGATTGTTTATATGTGATAAGAAATTATATAAAACAAAATAAGAATAATGTAATAAAAGAAATTACCATAAAAAGAGGTAATGCTTTAGGTGAAATATTAATAAACGTTTATTCTTTAGATGATAGTGATATAGGTATTGTAAATTATTTAATAGAAAATGTTAATAATATTAAGACAATAATATATAATGAAAAAGTTGTTTTTGGTAATGGTTATATAGGTCAAATTACTAATGGATTAATGTTTAATTGCTCATATAATTCGTTTTTTCAAGTAAATAGTATGCAAACAGAAAACCTTTATAGCACTGCTATAAAGTTAGCTAAATTAAATAAAAATGATGTTGTTATGGATTTGTATTGTGGAACAGGTACAATAGCTTCTATTTTATCAAGTTATGTAAAGAAGGTAATTGGTGTTGAAATAGTAGAAAATGCTATAATTGATGCTAAAGAAAATTTGAAAATAAATAATATAAATAATGTTTCTTTTATATGTTCTGATGTTACTAAAGCAATAAGTAAAATAAAGGAAAAAATAGATGTTATATTTGTTGATCCTCCAAGAAAAGGAATAGATAGAAAAGCTATAGCAATAATAAAAAAGATTAATCCTAAAAAAATAATATACATATCATGTAATCCTGTTACAATGGCAAGAGACTTATCTTATTTAAATGATTTATATAATGTGGAAAAAGTAACCCCAGTTGATATGTTCCCTAAAACGGCTCATGTTGAATGTGTAGCGGTGCTTAAACTTAAATAAAGCCTTATATTAAGACGGAAATTAACTGTTCGGTGCCTATTAAAAAAGCATATTTTTGATAAAAAAACACTAATTTTCATCAAAAAAACAGAAAAAATTTAAGAAGGTTGTTTGAGGAGAATATGTTTCCTCATACCATATTAGGTGGTATGGATTGTATAATTGAAAAAGAAAGGATATGAATTATGTTAGCAAATAGATTAAATTACGGAGATACAATCGGTGTTGTAGGGGTATCTAATAGCTTAGCATTAAATAATAGATTTGATGATTTTAAAAAAGCAGAAAAATTTTTAATCACTAAAGGTTTTAAGATAAAATTTGGAAAATATATAAAAGAAGATTATTATGGCTCATGTGGTACAAGAGAACAAAAAGCAGAAGATTTTATGAATATGTTTAAAGATGATGATGTTAAAGCAATAATATGTTTAGAAGGTGGTGAAACTTGCAATACATTTATTGATTTATTAGATTATGAAGAAATAAAAAAACATCCTAAGATACTGCTAGGTTATAGTGATATAACAGTATTACTTCAAGCTATTTATAAAAAGACAGGATTAATAACTTTTAGTGGGCCGGATTTTCTTTCATTTGGTTTAGACTATGCAGAAGAACAATATAAAGTATTTATAGATGCTTTTATTAACCAAAAATTAGATAGGTTTAATAATGGTATAAAACAATTAATTAAAAATGGTACTGTTGAAGGTAAAATAATTGGTACAAATTTGGCTTGTATGATGTATTTGCTTGGCACAGAATTTTTACCAAATATGGAAAGTAATATATTATTTATAGAAAGTTATAGAACATCTATAAATGAATGCCAAAGAAGATTTGCCCATTTAAAACAATATGGTATATTTGATAAAATAAAAGGAATAGTGATTGGTTATAATTATGATTTACAGAAAGATGAAAGTAAATATCCTCAAATGGAAGATATAATACTTGAATATACTAAAGAATATAATTTTCCAATAATAAAATGTAATGATTTTGGACATAAGATAGTAAATAGTGTTATTCCTATTGGTGCTGATATTAAAATAGATAATGATAAAGTTGAAATAATAGGAAAAATTTTAAATTGAGAAAATTGATATATACATAATAAACATTCAACAATTAAAAGTGTTTATTATGTAGTAGTCAGTTATACCCAAACAGATAAAAAGCAACTATTCATAATTAACGAACACGGCATGTTGAATGCGTGTCAGTATTATATCTAAAAAAATCTAGAAAATAAAAGGAGAAATTAAGATGAAATTTATAAAAGTATTATTAAAAATAACGTTACCATTAATATTAATTGTTATTACATTAAGTTATTCAGCTGAAGATATTATAAAAAGTACTGTTACAAATGAAGTTATGTCAAAGAAAATATCTGGTTATGTTTTAGATGATATAATTAATGAATTTGATTTAAGTAAACTAGGAGATATAGAAGATAAGATTAGAAATAGTAAATATACAGAAGAAATATCCAAAAAATATGTTGATGTATTTATTAATAATGTTTTATATGATAAAAAAGAAAAATTAGATATATCAAATGAAGTTAATTTGTTAATAGAAAAAGAACTAGGAAATGAATTATCGGATGAAAAAAAAGCTATAATACAAGAGAATTTAAAAACTCAAAGTGAAAAATTAGAAAAGAGAATAGAAGAATATATTCCAAGCGGATTTACAAATTATGACTTTAAAGGTGCTTTAAAAATATATAATATAATTATAAGTAAAAAATTAAGAACTACGTTATTTGCTTTATTATTTGTAAATATACTAATATTAATAATTCTAGATAAAAAAAGGTCAGCAAAAGCATTTAGAAATATCTTCTTTATAACTTGTATTTTATCAGTTGCTTTATTTGGTGTAATTAGGGCATGTTCTAACTACATTAACATACATTATGCTGGTGGATGGTTTGGTGAAATAAATGAAGATATTTTACTAAAATTTATTTTAGCATACTTTATAATTAGTGTAATTATGTATGTTTTAGATAAGATTATAGGACATACTAAGAAGAAAAAATTAAGTAGTTAGTTGCCAATTATGTGTAATAAAATTGTAAAATATTTGACATTTATTGTCGAATGTGCTATAATTTTTCTACCAATTGGGTAATATGTATAGATAGTACTCATTTGTAAAGGGGGAAATAATATGGTGAAAGGATCTTACATTTTCGAATATTTAAATGAAAATGAATTTAGAAAACTAGAGCGTTCTGTTAAGAAGTATAATATGCTTGCTTATAAGAAACTTGTTTTTGAATTTTATCCAGAATTAAAGGAAGGCAATTTTTTAGGTAGATTAGTTGGTGAAAATGCTTTAGAGAATACTAAAAACTATGAATTAAAACTTCCAACAGATGATCTTTTTGTAAGAGTTCATGGAGAAGTAATATTACATTATTCAGTTTGTGAAAATAGTAAGACAATAATTCTTGAAACAATAACTCCAGAAAGTCTTTTATCAGAAGGGCATAGACAAGAGCTAGAAGCTTATAAGGGTGTTATGATTTCAAAAGCAAACTCAGAAAAAGATAAATTTAAGATTGATTTATTAAATATGTTACAAAATGGTGAATAAAATCATCATTTTTTTAATTTTTTTGATTAATAATATTGATTAACTTAGAATAATATGATAATATATAGAAGCAAGTGTTAATTGGACCCTTAGCTCAGTTGGTTAGAGCAACCGGCTCATAACCGGTCGGTCGTAGGTTCGAGTCCTACAGGGTCCACCACTTATTTTATTTATGCGGGTGTGGCGAAATTGGCAGACGCGCTAGACTTAGGATCTAGTGGATTAATCCGTGGGGGTTCAAGTCCCTTCACCCGCACCAGATTGATAGAAAGCTCGAACTTTTATAGTTCGAGTTTTAAAATATCTATAAAAATTATATTGATTTTGTCAGTTTAACAAATATACATGCATATTGGCAAAAAATATTGGATAGTTTAACGTGCTAGAAAGGAGAAAAATTTTATGAAAATTGATTACTTTTGTTTTAGTGTTCCTAGTTTAGGAACAACAGATTATAGTATAAGTGAAAATGATGATGAGAACACTATTTGGATAAAGACTAAAGAACAAGAACTGATGAATGCAGCAAAAGCAAATAATATGCTAATAGTATTTGATCGAAGTACTAAGAAATTTTATATGGATAGTGAAGAAATTAATGTTAAGGATAAGATTATATTTCCCCGAAGTTTTATATCTAGTGAAAAAGAACTTTTAAATCAATTAGATAAAAATGGTGCACTAAGTATTCAAACAAAAGAAGATTTGGAAATAATTATGAATTGGCCACAAAGAATTCAGCCAGTACATAGAAAAATTATTCAAACAACTTATGAAGATTTTCAAAATAACATTGAGAAATACAAGTCAATTTTTAAAAATATATTTTTTAAAACAGCAAATAAAAGTAATACTCATTGTATTTTGAAATATTTTGGTTATATAGATTTAGAAGGAGAAAAGTATTTTGTAACAAAACCTACATTGTGGAATGTATCTTTGAAAGATTCTATTTTTCTTTCTGATGTTTTTGAATCTATTGAAGATGATGAAAATGATATGGACTGTAAAGAATATCGAGCATTTGTTTTAAATAATACTTTATTAAGTATTTCTAGATCATATGTTGATTATCCAACAGAAGTTCCAAATGAAGTTATATCGTTTGTTGAAGATCAAATTAATAAAATATCTTCTGTGCCAAACTTTCCTAGTAGTTATGTTTTGGATGCAGGACAAGTATTAATGGATGGAAATGAAGTGGTTGATATTATAGAGTTTAACTCAATAAGTTCTTCAGGATTGGAAGTATGTAACCACTTAGTTGATAAATTAGTAAAACTAGAGAAAGTACCTAAACTTGTGAAAAAAGGACCAGTTAAAAAACTTTAAAATTGTTTTAATTCTTTATTTTAAATACTTAATTGAAAAAAAGTCTACCAAAAAAGGTAGATTTTTTCTATTCTAGTACAATATTTTGTTCGTAGTTTGACAAATAATTATCTTCAAGTATTAATTTTTTATTATCTATTTTAAAGCTAGAAACATTTGGTATGTTTATATTGTCATCTTTTTCTTCAATTATATCTCTATAATAATATAATTTATTATTCTTAATTTCAAAAGTTCCACTAGATTTTTCAATAGTATAAATATATGCATTTTTATCATCTTTTCTCTTATAATATCTAACAATAAAATTACATTTAAAATTACCTTTATTATCATCAATACCTAAGTCTTGAAATAAAACTTGTAATTTATTATCCCAAGAATCATAAAAAGATATTTTGCTATTCATAGTATGAAATGCTTTTGTTTTTCCCAACTTTTTAGCATACTCATCAACTTTTTTTACATTACAATAATCATAATTAACTACTTCATAAGAAATAGTATTGTATAAGACATGATTTTTAACAGAATAATTAATTATAGAGTAGTTATCTTTTTTATTATAATAATATATAGTATTATTACAACTAGAATACTTTAGTGTTTTTAAGTATTTTTTAATTTCGTTTTCTACTATATTAGGATTTCTAAGATTTTTAAAAGAATAACTTCTATCATTTTTTTTCATCATAAATGATGTTTTTGGAACTCCTATATGTAAAGTTTTATTAGAACTTCTATAATAGACTTTTTTCTCATTATATCCTAAATACATATTTCTAAATAAAATGTAAATAATTACTAGTAATAATATTGCAACAATAAATAAAATTTTATTTTTTTTCTTTTTATTTGCTTTATTAATTTTATCAATTATTTCATTAATTTCTTCTTCATCTATTTTTCTTTTGCTATTATTTTCATTCCCATCTAATATGTCCGCTACTGTTACATTAAGTTCACTAGCTAATTTTTTTAAAAGTGTGATATCAGGAAGTGATAATCCACGTTCCCATTTGCTAACTGCCTTATCTGTTACATATAATTTATTAGCTAATTCCATTTGAGTTAAATTAGCTTCTTTTCTTTTTCTCGCAATAAACTTACCAATTTTATTATTATTCATTTTCATCACCTCGCATAAATATCATATCATAAAATGCTTCTTTTTTAACTCTACCATTAGTTTAGTTTAATAATTATTGATTTTATGCATATTTAATGTTATTATAAAAAGCATAATTTTTAGCTTTATAGGGGGGAAATATGATATACAACGTTCCATTTGAATATACTACTTTAATTACACTTTTAACTTTGTTAAAATATGAAGTAAAAAGAAATATTTCTTTAGTAAACTTAGTTGCATCTAGAAATGTACTTTTAGATGTTGCCCTTGATGATTATTATTCTAAAAACGTAGAAATGTATGGTTTTGATGATTGGAAAGGTAAGGTGTTTTTTGAAAAAATAGATGTAAAAAAAGAACTATTCTTATTTTTAGATAAGTATAAAAATATTATAAGTTATGAAAATGATGAACTTATTTTAAATAAAAGCGTAAAAGTAGAAAAATTAGAAGAATTAATAGACAAATTTGATATTAATGAAAGAATTTTTTGTGCATCAAAAAGTGAGAAATTCTTTAACTCATTAAATCTAGAAAAAATTCCAAAAACGGTTAAATCATTTTCTAAATTAGAGATCTCAATAGAAAATGCATACTTAAATTACATGAATAGTGAAGGCTCTAAAAAAATAGAAAATGATTTGAAACTAAAATTATTTGAACGTTATATATTTATTAATAATCTTTCTTTATTAAATAATAGTGCAAAAGATGCTTTAGCAAATTACGCAAGAGTTATTTCTTTTGAAGATGATAATTATGAGTATAAAACATTTCCATTTGATGAAGAGCATTATAATAATAGTGAATATTTTGACAAAATATTTTCATTAGATGATCATATGTATGAGTTAAATCAATATGCTGTTTTTGGAGAAGGAAAAATAAGTAGGCAAAAAGTATATGATATATTATCTGAAATAAACTTATCTTCTAAATATGATTATGAAGATGAAGAAAAGGAAGAAGAATTTGAATTTTATAATGATGAATTAAAAAGAGAAAATGATATTATAAAATATTTTGACGATGATTACGAATTATTTACACTGTATTATATAAAAAACATAAATGATTTTATGGAAAGATACGGAAAAAACAGTATGCTAAATCTTGTAAAATATAGACTGTTATATGTTATAGATAATCCAGATTTAATGTTATATAAGGAAGAAAATTTTAATAAAGTTTTGGAATTAGTAGAGCCAATAAAACAAGTAAACATAGATAATTTTAATGAAAATGAAGATATGCTTTTAAAACCATTAAATTGTTATAAAGAAGAAGCCGAGTATTTTATTATCTCTTGTTTTGAATCTAAATTTGATAAATATACAATAAAAAAATTATTATTTATAGCAACATATTATGAATTAGTTTGTGATGAAGATATAGAAGATTTATTAGAAAAATATAAAGATAATATGAATTATGAGTTTTATAAAAGCGTAATATATAATAAAGGTATGGGGTATAATAAAAATATTAGAAAAAATTAATTGTAAAAAGTTAATATAATTAGTATAATATAATTGATTGGAGTTGATAGACGTGATAACAGCAGAAGTATCTAAATGGATAGCACTTATTCTTGTTATAACTGCAGTAGTATTTTTAGTTAAAGCAGGAATGAAAATATTTAATATATTAATTATGGTAGCAATTTTAGGATTTTGTTGGTTTACTTTTTTTACTGAGGTTGGTGCAGCGAGATTATCTATAGCGTTAGTAGGTAAACCCCTTACTGCATATACAACTAAGTTAGAAAAACAAAATGACATTTCTACTAATGAAGTTAGCTATTTTAAATCATCTAAAGATGTAATAGTTAATGGTAAGAAAAGACAGTATATTAAATGCTATACAAAGTGGATTGTTAGAATACCAAGTATTGAAGAGTAACTTTTGATAAGTTATTCTTTTTTACTTGAAATGAAATAAAAAATATAGTAGAATATATATGTTGTTTGGATGCTTAGCTCAGTTGGTTAGAGCACCTGCCTTACAAGCAGGGGGTCATAGGTTCGAGTCCTATAGCGTCCACCATTTATTTTAGGTATTTACAAATATATAATTTTGTAATATAATACATATTGTTTTATGTGGACCGTTAGCTCAGTTGGTAGAGCAACTGACTCTTAATCAGTGGGTCTAGGGTTCGAATCCCTAACGGTCCACCATTTGTTAATAAAAGTTCTTCTTACCGGAGGACTTTTTTTAGTGTAAACATTCTAAAATTAATTTACACATCTATTTACTAAATACAAAAAAATGTGATAATATATATTTATATGGTAGGAGGCATTTATGTACATAGATTTAATAGTACTTATAGTATTAATAATATTTGTTGTAATATATTCAAAAAGATTTCAAACTTATTTTTTTGGTTTTGGTATGATAGATATTGCATTTAGAATATTAAATATCATAAAAGGATATATTCCAAATAAGAATATAATAAAGTTAATTAATACCTACATTCCATCGTCAGTATATGATGTCATTTGTAAGTATACAAATGGAATATTTGAAACTGTTTTGGTATTTATATATGTAGTTATAATGGCAATATTCCTATACTATATAATAAGAATATTTATTAAAAGAAAGAAATTTTAATATTAAACTTAAATCTCTAACACTTAAAGATGTGTTAGTTTTTTAAACGAATTTTAAAAGAGGTAAGAAAATGAATGAAACAATAATAAAAGAAATATCAATAGAACTTAACGTACAAGATAAACAAGTACTTGAAACACTTAATATGTTACAAAATGGTGATACAATTCCGTTTATAGCAAGATATAGAAAAGAAAAAACTGGTGGTCTTACTGAAGAACAAATAAAAATAATTAAAGATGCATATGACTATCAAGTTAATTTATTAAAAAGAAAAGAAGATGTAAAAAGACTTATTGATGAAAAAGGACTTTTAACAGATGAATTAAAAACTGAAATTATGAAAGCTTCAAAGCTAGTAGAAGTAGAGGATTTATATAGACCATATAAAGAAAAGAAAAAAACAAAAGCTACAGAAGCTATAAAAAATGGTTTAGAGCCACTTGCAAAAATAATTATGTCTTGTCCGTTAAATGGAAACATAAAAACCATTGCAACTAAATTTATAAATGAAAATGTAAAAGACCATTTGCTCGCTATAGAAGGTGCTAAATACATAATAGCAGAATGGATTAGTGATAATGCATCATACAGAAAATACATAAGAAATAATATGTTCAAATATGGAATTGTAGAAACTAAATTAAAAAAGGATACAGATAAAAAAGATACAAATAAAGTATATGAAATGTATTATAACTATAATGAAGCTGTATCAAAAATAAAACCACATAGAATACTTGCGATTAATAGAGCAGAAAATGAAAACATAATATCAGTAAAAATAAATGTAAATGAAGAAAAAATAATAGAATTTTTAGAGAAGAAAAATATAAAAAATAAAGATAGTTTTTGTGCAATTTACATAAAAGAAGCTATAGAAGATAGTTATAAAAGATTAATATATCCATCTGTTCAAAGAGAAATAAGATCTAATTTAACTGAAGAAGCAAATAGTGTTGCAATAGAAAACTTTGGTAAAAACTTAGAATGTTTACTTCTTACACCGCCTATTAAAGAGAAAGTGATTTTAGCATTTGACCCAGGTTTTGTTAATGGTTGTAAGTTAGCAGTTATAGATAAAACGGGTAAATATTTAGATTCATTAGTTATTAAGCCATTTTTAAAAAATATAAGTGAAGATAATATTAGAACTTGCAAGCAGCAAGTTGTCATGCTAATTAAAAAATATAATGTAGATGTAATAGCAATTGGAAATGGAACAGCAAGCCGTGAATCTGAAAAATTTTGCTCAGACTTAATAAAAGAATACAATCTTCCTTGTAAATTTGTTATAGTATCAGAAGCTGGAGCATCTATTTATAGTGCAAGTAAAATAGCTATAGAAGAGTTTCCTAATCTTGCTGTAGAAAAAAGAAGTGCTGTATCAATTGGAAGAAGACTCCAAGATCCACTTTCAGAATTAGTTAAAGTTCCACCCGAAGGAATTGGAGTAGGATTGTATCAGCATGATGTGCCAGAAAAAAAGTTAAAAGAAAACTTAGACTTTGTTGTATCAAAGGCTGTTAATAGTGTAGGAGTAAACATTAACACAGCATCAAGCTCTCTTTTAAAATATGTATCAGGTATGAAAAAAACTTCAATAGATAAAATAATAAAGTATAGATTAGAAAATGGTAAAATTAATTCAAGAGAAGAAATAAAAAAGAAAAAGCTTTTATCAGATAAGGTATTTGAACAATCTATAGGTTTCTTAAGAATACCAGAAGGCATTAATATTTTAGACCAAACTTCTATTCATCCGGAAAGTTATGATTTAACAATTAAATTTTTAAACTCATTAGGATGTAGTTTAAGTGATATAGGAAAAAATAACTTAATAGAAAAACTAGATAATATAGATATAAATTATTATGTGGATAAACTTAATTGTGATATATATACTTTAACAGATATAATAGGTTCTTTAAAAAAACCAAATAGAGATCCTAGAGATTCTATGCCACAACCTATACTTCAAAGTGATGTCTTAAGTATAGATGATTTGACAGTTGGTATGAAATTACAAGGAACTGTTAGAAACGTAACAACATTTGGTGCGTTTATAGATATCGGTTTACATAATGATGGACTAGTTCATATATCAAAGATTTCAAAAGAATATATTAAAAGTCCATCAGATGTACTAAGTGTTGGTGATATAGTTGATTGTTATGTTGAAGAAATATTTAAAGATAAAGAAAAAGTTGCACTTAGTTTAATAAAAAATGATTAATATACCAAGAGAGATATCATAACTTGATATTTCTTTTATTTTGCATAGTTTAGTACTTGACAATACATAGTACTAGGTGTTATTATGTGATTGTGAGGTGATTATTATAAATACTCAGTTTAAAAAGGGTGTGTTAGAACTTTTAGTTCTTTTAATAGCACAAGATGAAGATAAGTATGGATATGAGATGGTAGAAGAAGTATCTAAAATAGTAAATGTTAATGAGGGAACTATATATCCGATATTAAAAAGACTTACTAATGAAAATTACTTTGAGACGTATTTAAAGGAATCTAAAGAAGGACCACCAAGAAAATATTATCATTTAACAGTTTTAGGAAAGCAAAGAAAAGATGATTTGCTAGATGAGTGGACTAAGTTTAGTCATAGTGTAAATAACTTTATAAAGGAGGCAAAAAAAGATGAATAAAAAAACATTTTTAAATAAATTAAAAGAAAATTTAGAAATATTAAACGAAGAAGAAATAGAAGATATAATTGAGGAATATGAAACTCATATAAATGAAAAAGTATCATCTGGCAAAACTGAAGAAGAAGCTATTAAAGATTTTGGAGACTTTGATTTGCTTGTAAAAGATATTTTATCAGCGTATAAAATTAAAGGAGATTATAAAAAAGAAATTCATGAGAAAAATATAATTACTGATGTAATAGATAGTTTTGTTAATTTCATAAAGGAATTTATATACTGTATATCAAATAAATCAAAAAATGACATAGTAAAGTTTATATTTGAGTTCATTGTGTTAATTTTATTTATAGGTATTTTAAAATTACCAGTTATATTTATTGAAAAACTTGGAGTTGTGTTTTTTAGAGAATTTGATTTTCCATTTAATCATACTTTAGGAGATATATGGAAATTTATGATAGAAATTATATATCTTATTTTAGCAGTAGCTGGTATAGTTAGTTTTGTTAAGAAAAGATATATGAATAATGATTATAATACATCTGATGAATTAAAAGATAAAAACATAGAAAAAAGAGAAGTTAAGGAAGAAAGAAAAGAAAAAGTAAAAAAAGAGGGAACATCTTTTACCAAAGTACTTATAGTATTACTTAAAGTATCACTTATATTTATAGTAGTTCCAGCTGTATTTAGTTTTATTTTTGCTTTAGCTTTAATTGTAGTAGGATTTATCTTACTATTTCAAGGAGTGCCTTACGTTGGAATATTTTTATGTGTAGTTACTTATCTTATTTTAAATTATTTATTTCTTGATTTATCATTTAGATTTATATTTGATAGAAAGTTACATTTAAAAGCATTATTAATAACTATCATATCAACAATTGTTTTATTTTCAGTAGCAATTGGTCTTTCATTTAACGAAGTAGTTAATACAACATTTGTAGATGGCGTATCAAATGATATTCATCTAGTAAAAAAAGAAAAAGAAGAAATATATTCTGATAGTACATTACTAACTTGTTCTAATTTATATCATACTAATTGCAGTTATGAAATAGATAGTGCACTTGGTGATAAAATTGAAGCTAGCATATCATTTTATGACTATAACTATGAAGTAGATGATAATTTAAATGTGACTAATAAAAAAGAAGATGAATTAAAAGTTAAAAACTTATATAACTTAGTAATAGATGGTCTTAAGAAAAGAAAAATTTATAATTATAGCACGTTAAATGATGTTGATTTGAAGATAAAAATAAGTCCTGATACTAAAAATAAGATGTTAGAAAAAGAAAAAAAAGAAAATTGTGAAGGCTATAATTATTGTAATTGTGATGATAATATTTCTTGCTATGGATATAATTAAGATTAGAAAAAACTTCTAATCTTTTTATATTCGTGATATAATTATTTTGTTAAAGGGAGGAATTATTATGAAACAAGATGTAGTAGAAGCTATAATAGAAATACCATATAGATCAAGAAATAAGTTTGAAATTGATCATAAAACAGGAAAGGTTAAATTAGATAGAGTATTATATTCTGCAATGGCTTATCCAGCTGAATATGGGTACTTAGAAAATACGTTAGCATTAGATGGAGATCCACTAGATATTTTAGTAATAGGTACAGAACCTACTTATCCAGGATGTGTTGTTCCAGCTAGAATAATAGGATATTTAGCAGTTATAGATAGAGGATATGAAGACTATAAACTAATATCTGTTGTAGATGTTGATCCTAGATACGATAATATTCATGAACTTAGAGATTTATCTGAATTTATGCTAGATGAAATTAAAAATTTCTTTGAAAATTACAAAGCTTTGCAAAAAATGGAAGTTAAAGTAGGAGATTATCATAGTAAAGAAGAAGCTTTAGAACTTATTGAAACTTGTAAGAAAAGATTTGAAGAAAATAAGGGTGAATAAAAGTGGAAAAGAAGAGTTTAATTATAGTTGTAATAGTTATGTTTTTACTGGCAGCGATTATATCTTTTTCAAAAGAAGTATTAATTGATAAAGAAATGAAAACAGATAATAAGACTACTACTAAAATAACAACTATTAAAAAAGAAAAGGTAACTACTAAACCTAAGGAGGACATTATGGATGGTATAACACTAAATTACCAATCATCTATAAGAATGGAGAAAAATGGTAAAGTAATTTATTTTGATCCATATAAAATAGATTCAAATAAAAATGATGCAGATTATATTTTTATAACGCATTCTCATTATGATCATTATTCACAAGAAGACATAAAAAAAGTTATGAAAGATAATACTAAGTTTATTGTAACAAATGATTTAGAAAGCAAAGTGTTATCTCTTGGAGTCTCTTCTGATAATATTTTAGTAGCTAATCCAAATGAAACTAAAAAAGTAGATGATTTAACATTTGATATAATTCCTGCTTATAATATAAATAAAAGCTATCATAAAAAATCATATAACTGGGTTGGATATAATCTAACTATTGGCAGTGCAAGATATTATGTAGTAGGAGATAGTGATGTAACAGATGAGTTTAAAAGTGTTAAATGTGATGTTATATTTGTACCTGTTGGAGGAGTTTATACTATGAGTGATAGTGAGGCAGCATTATCAGTAAATGAAATGAATGTGAAAGTAGCTGTTCCAGTTCACTATGGTGAAGTAGGTTCTAGAAGTAATGCAGAAAATTTTGTTAATATGCTAAATGAAAATATAGAAGGAATAATATTAAAATAATATGAATAAAAAAGAAAGCTTTACTTTACATTTAAAAAGAACTTTGAGTAATGGACTTTTTATATTATTCTTTTTGATGTTTATAGAAAGTATTCGTTTTAATAGAAAAGATACTAACATAGTTGGAATAATGTTTTTATCTAATAGTATTATATTTTTTCCTTGGTTAAAGAATTTTTTAAATTACTTTAAACTTAAGCTTGCATTTAAGCAAAAAGCATTAATATTTATACTTAATTTCTTAATAGCGATAATAACAATGTCATTAAGAAAATACGACTATATATATTTAGTAGTAGAAGTTATTTTAATTGATATAGTTTGGTTTTTAGTTATATATATTTCAAATAAAAGAGTTAGGAAGTGAATTGTTTATGAAAGATGATAAAAAAAGAATTTTAACTGTTATACTTTTAGCACTTATTATAATACTTGGAGCTGTAAAAGTTTATTTAGAAAAAGATAAAGTAAATGATAATGATAATAATACTATAACAGATGCTGTTAAATTTAAAAAAGAATATGAAAGTTTAAATGGAAAGGCTTTAAATGGAGATTATAAGTATCCTACAGTTACTCTAACGGATACTAATCCTTTTGTATATGAAAGTTCTAAAAAAATAATTGAAATACTTAAAAGTGGAACTGGAATAATTTATTTAGGTTTTCCAAAGTGTCCATGGTGTCGTAATGCTGTAAACGTTTTATCATATTTAAATGTTGATAAGATTATGTACTTAGATATGACAGATGAAAGAGATACTTATGAACTTGTAGATGGTGCTTTAAAAAAGACGAAAGATGGTTCTAAAGAATACTATGAAATGCTTAATATATTAGATGATATTTTATCAGACTATGAAATAGAAGATAATGGTAAAACTTATAGTGTTGGAGAAAAAAGAATATATGTACCATTAGTAATCGGTGTTAAAGATGGAAAAATAGTTGGATATCATGCTGATACAGTAGAATTAAATGAAGGACAAACTGCTTTTGATTTATTAAGTAATGAGCAGCAAGAAAAATTAAAAAGCATATATGATGATATTAAAGATAAAGTATATGGTGATACTTGTGGTTTAAGTGATAAAGGGTGCTAAAAAAAGCATCCTTTTATAATTCTTAATAAATAAAAAATAGTATTTTAATAAATATAATATATACTTAAAAATAGAAGGGAGGAATAATATAAGAGATATAAATAAAAATATAAAATAAATGTTAGGAGGGCTTAAAATGTAACTAGTTTAAAGGGGTTAATTTAAAATATAATTAATTTTCCGAGTGACTAGTAGATAATTATATAGATTATAAGACAAGTTATTTAGGTGTGGTAACTTGTCTTTGTTTTTGTTATAATAAATTATAGGTGGTATATAACATGAAAATAAATTTAGATGAATTAGCATTAGAATGTTTTGATATAAATAACAAAGAACATATAGAGTTTTTTAAGAAAATACGTGATGGATTAGAAAATAGATTTAGTGGTATTTTACCTAATTTAATGAAAAATAATTCTTCTTTTTTTGATAGGGGTTATTTAATAAGTGATGATAATAAACTTATAGGATATATAGATGTTAGCGCTTTTAATGAGATTGAAGAATCTATTTATTTAAGAGTAAGTATTTTATCTGATGCTAGAGGTAAAGGGTATGCTAAAAAGATATTAAGAGAAATATCTGATTATATATTTAAAAATTATGAAGAGGTTTTATCTATAAGACTTAAAATAGCAGATGATAATATATATAGTATAAAAACTGCTTTATCTTGTGGATATTTAAATATACCAGGTACTCAAATGTATGTTAGTTTTAATCCATATGTTAATACAAAAGATAAGATTAAGTTTTAGTTATCTTGTAGATGATATTATGTTTATAAGTTAGTTGTAGTAACGTTATAATAGACATTAAATAAAAAAAGTGGTATAGTATATCTTAATATTTTAAATAATTTATTTTAAGGGGGGAAAAATATGGATAATATAAAAGCTATTAGGTATTCAAATTTTAAGAAAGCGATTCATCCTTTATTATTAAAAGTTCTAACCGCTAAAGTAACAGGTAAATTAAATTCAGAAGGTGAGTTTCCTAAAGATGGAAATTATTTAATTGTTGCAAATCATTTTTGCATTGAAGATATTCCTACTTTAGGTCAAGCTGTAAATGAACATTTTTACTTATTAGTTAGTGATGAAGATAAAAATACAGTTGATGGTTTAGGCTTAACACTAAATGGTACAGAATGGGTTCACAGATTAGATAAAAATAGCAGAAAGATTTCTAGTAATAATGCTGAGGCAATTTTAAAACAAAAAAAGAACTTTGCTATGTATCCAGAGGCTACTTGGAATTTATCGCCTAACTTACTTATGTTGCCTATGAATTATGGATGTATTAGAATTGCTTTAAACTCTAATGTCCCAATTATTCCAGTTATTACATTGTTTAATAAGGAAAGTAGGCACACAATCATAGGTGATCCTTTTTATCCAACTTCAAATCTGGTTGATTCTGTAAATAAATTAAGAG
The DNA here is from genome assembly GCA_934162425.1 of uncultured Bacilli bacterium. Lineage (GTDB taxonomy): Bacteria > Bacillota_I > Bacilli_A > RF39 > UBA660 > Aphodocola. The sequence goes on along the minus strand of CAKPIS010000003.1, from coordinate 63,424 downwards.
ATATTATGGCTTCCATGATATATGAGGAAATGCTTAAAGAAAATGAAATGGAATATAAAAAAGGAAATACAAATACATGCCATAAAGTAATAGAGGGTAAAGATTATTACTATGAAGAAAGAAAAACACTTGATTCAAATTATTGGAATAATAATGTAGATTCTAGATATGAGGCTTATAAAAGAGCACGAAAGGATAAAAGTGGAGTAAGGGAATTTGAATCACAATTTATCTTCACTCCAAAAACTGATGATTATAATTTTTTTCAAACATTTAATAGTGTGATAAGAAAAGATGAGGATAAAGTTTATATTAAAAGAATTTCTTCTGAAAAAAATGGATACTATGAGCCTTTTACAAAGTATTCTGATTTTGATGAAATGTTTGGATATGGTTATAATGAAAAGGTTTTAAAAAACAATATAGGCAAATAAGGGTTATCGTTATTGATAACTTTTATTTTTTATGTTAATCTTATAGTAGTGGAGGAATTATGAATCTTATTTTACCAACTTATTCTATATTTTTACTTATTATTTTAAATTTTGTCTTTTTTACCAAAAAAAGATTAAGAAGTGATGAAACAAAAACATACTCTATTCTTATAATTTTAAGTACTTTTAATATTATTTTTAATACAATTGGAATTTCATTAGGATATTTTGACGGCGTTTCCGATTTTTTATATGCTTTAAATCATTTTGATTTACCACTTTACTTTTGGTGGTCTTCAATGATGTATGTATACTTATTGTATGTTTACATGAATACCAGTCAGAAAAGAAAATCATATTTTAAAATTAAAAAAATTATTTTAATCTTAAATATATTTATAACTATTTTAACGATTTTTTTACCATTTGAAATTGTTATAACGAAAAAAGCTGGTTATGCAATCGGACCATGTGTAAATTTAGTATATTTAGTATCAGGAATTTACTTAGTACTATCCTTTATTACTTCTATTTTGTTAATTATTAAAAAACAGTTTAGAAAAATAATACCGTTATTTTCTTTAATAATCTTAGGTATGATAGCAGCAATAATTCAGAAAAATGTACCATCATTAATAATTATTCCATCAGTTGCAGTTTTAGTAGAGTTTATTATGTATTTTACAATAGAGAATCCAGATTTAAAAATGGTTAATGAGTTATTGAGAAATAAAGAGTTAGTTGAAAAAGGTATGGAAGATAAATCAAGATTTTTATTTGAAGTAACAGGTGATATTAAAAAACCAACGGAAAATATACTACTTCTATCAAATAACTATAATAGATTTAATGAAGAAGAAAAAGAAAAGGCAATAAAAATTATTAAAAGTAATGCAAACTCTATATTATTTAAACTTAATAAAGTACTTGATATATCTTCTCTTGATGCTAGCAAAATAAAGGTATTTAATAATGAATATGACGTGTATATTTTATTTAAGAGTATACAAGAAATTACAGAAAATTTAATAAAATCAAAAAATATAAATTTGAAATTTTATGTAGATAAAAACTTACCAACTAAATTATATGGTGATGAAGTAAGGTTAAAACAAATAATTATGTCTGTATTATCTAATTCTGTTCAAAATACCAATAAAGGTTTTATAAGTGTGGATGTAAGTGCAATAGTAAGATATGATGTTGCAAGACTAATTATAAAAATAGAAGATTCAGGATGCGGGATGAGCATGGATAAAATAAATACTATTTTAGATGATAATAGGGCTCTTACTAAAGAGGAAACACAAAAACTTGATAAACTTGATATGGATTTAGTTGCAACTATTAAATCTGTAAAATTACTAGGTGGAAGTTTTAATGTAAGAAGTGAAGAAAATAAAGGTTCAACTTTTACTATTGTAATAGATCAAAAGTGTAACACAAAACAAGAAACTGAGTTAATGAAATCAGCTATGAAATATTCATCAGATATATTTGGTAAAAAAAGAGTACTTATAGTCGATGATGATAAAGAAGAGTTATTTAAAATATCTAACATATTATCAAAATATAATGTTGATATTAATACTACTTTGTCTGGTAAAGATTGTATTTTAAGAGTTCAAGCTGGAGAAATCTATAATTTAATAATAATAGATGATGAACTTAAAAATGAATCAGCATTAGGCACTTTAGAAAAATTAACCAAAATTAAAAAGTTCAATTCTAAAGTTATTGTATTATTATCTAAAGATAAAGAACATCTGAAGAAATATTACATAAAAGATGGGTTTACTGATGTAATATTAAAAGAAAATTTAACAGATGATATAGATGCTAAAATGAAAAATAATTTATAAAGAGCAAAGACAAAAGTGTTTTTGCTTTTACTATTTTTTAATAATTTTTAATAGCACTTATTGTTGACTTATAAATAATATATTGATAGAATTGTTTTTGTTAGTTACCTTACAAAAGGCGGTGGTGATATGAAAAGAAAAGTAGCTTTTGAAATCAAAAGATTAGATAATATGATAACTAGAAAAATATGTGAAAATGTAAAAAAAGAAAACATTAGAAATATATCACATATGCAAGCTAGTATACTAAAATTTTTATACATAAATAAAGATAAAAAAATTTATCAAAGTGATATAGAAAAAGAAATAGATTTAAGACGTTCAACCGTATCTGGTATATTGAAAACGATGGAAAAAAACGGCTTTATAATAAGAAAAGATTCTATGGTTGATACTAGAAAAAAAGAAGTTATGTTAACAGATAAAAGTATATCTAAATATAAAGACTTGGAAAAAAAGGTATTATCGTTTGAAAAAAAGTTATTAAATGGCATATCATTAGAAGAAGAAAAGATATTTTTTGAGGTAATTGATAAGATTAGTTCTAATTTAAAAGAAGAAAGGAAAAATTATGATAAAACTATTAAAAGAATTTAATAAGAAAGATTATTTTTTAATATTTGTATGTAGTCTTTTAATCGTATTTCAAGTATGGCTAGACTTAAAACTTCCAGATTATATGTCTAGTATAACTAAACTAGTTCAAACCGAAGGAAGCAAGATGTCTGATGTGTTATCACAAGGATCTTACATGCTTTTATGTGCTTTTGGATCTCTTATATCAGCTTTTATAGTTGGTTATTTAATATCATACATTTCAGCTACATTCTCTCAAAAAATAAGAAAATCTTTATTTAGTAAAGTACAAAGTTTTAGTATGGAAGAAATAAAGAAATTTAAAACTAGTAGCTTAATTACAAGAACTACAAATGATATTACAAATATACAGATGTTTATATCTATGGGGCTTCAAATGCTTATAAAAGCACCAATTACAGCAGTATGGGCAATACTTAAAATACTAGGTAAAAATTATAAATGGAGTATTGCAACAGGTATTGCTGTAGTTATTATGTTAGCTGTTATAGGTACTTTAATGCTTATTGTGCTTCCTAGATTTAAGATTGTTCAAAAATTAATTGATAATATAAATGATAAAGCACGTGAAAATTTAACTGGAGTACGTGTTATAAGAGCATTTAATGCTGAAAAATATCAAGAAGATAGATTTGAAGATGGAAATAAAAAATTAACTAGTACACAGATGTTTAATCAAAGAATGATGTCTATAATGTCTCCTACAATGTACTTAATAATGAACTTACTTCCACTTTCAATATATATTATAGGTTCTAGCTTAATTAATAGTGCTGGCATGTATGATAGACTTAATATATTTAGTGATATGGTAGTATTTTCTAGTTATGCAATGCAAGTTATTATGGCATTTTTAATGCTTGCAATGATATTTGTTATGTATCCAAGAGCTAGTGTATCAGCAGGACGTATTAGAGAAGTTTTAGACACAGAAACTAAAGTATTAGATGGCAGTTTTTCATCTGATACTAAACTAAAGGGTAAAATAGAATTTAGAAATGTTTCATTTAAATATCCAGATGCTGATGAATATGTACTTAAAAACATATCATTTAAAGCTGAAAAAGGACAGACTATAGCACTTATTGGTTCTACTGGTTCTGGTAAAAGTACGATAGTTAATTTAATTATGCGCTTTTATGATGTAACAGATGGTGAAATATTAATAGATGATAAAAACATAAAAGAATATAAATTAGAGGCATTATATAAAAAAATAGGTTATGTTCCACAACGTGCCGTTATGTTTAATGGTAGTGTTAAATATAATATTTCTTATGGTGATAAAAAGGTAAGCGATGACTTAATAAAGAAGGCATCAAAAATTGCTCAAGCGTCAGAATTTGTTGAAAAAATGCCTAAAGGATATTCATCTAATATTTCACAAGGTGGAACTAATATTTCTGGTGGACAGAAACAAAGACTTGCAATAGCTCGTGCAATAGCTAAAGCACCAGAAATATTTGTATTTGATGATTCATTTAGTGCATTAGATTATAAAACAGATTATGTGCTTAGAAAAGAATTAAAAGAAAATACAAAAGATGCAACTAACGTAATTGTAGCTCAAAGAATTGGTACTATACTAAATGCTGATAAAATAATAGTTTTAGATAATGGTAATATGGCAGGTATTGGAACACATAAGCAATTACTAAAGAAATGTAAGGTATATAAAGAAATAGCCTTATCACAATTATCAAAGGAGGAACTTGAAAATGAATAAAGAAGAAAATAAAAACTCAAGACCTCAAAGAATGCATGGACCTAGTAGAGGTATGGGTGAAAAGCCAAAAGATTTATCACTAACTTTAAAAAAATTAATGAGTTATTTAAAAAGCTTTATACCTTTTATAATAATAGCTTTAATCTTTGCAGCAGCTTCATCTATATTTTCTATAATAGGACCTAATAAATTAAGTGATTTAACAGATGAATTATCTAAAGGACTAGTTTTAGATAAAAATAAAATAGAGGTTATTAGTAAAGATATTACTAGTACTTTAAACGAAGATAATATAAAAGAAATATCTAAAAAAATAATGAATTTAAATATAGATTCTAATGTTATCTATGAAATAAATTCATCTAGTAGTATAAAAGATGAAGATAAATTAAGTTTTAATAGTTTTCTAGAATCAATAGAAAATGAAAAAGATAAAACTAAAATAATAAGCGGGGTTCTTTTATTACCTGATGATATAAAAAAACTTATACTAAAAGATGAAAAAATAAACGGAGTATTAGTTACATCAAAAGATAAAGAAGAATTTATAAAATTATCTTCTAATATAAATAAAGATAATATGTTAAGTGCTATTTTAGATATGCCAGATAGTATAAAGAAAATACTTTTGCCTGATAGTAAGATTGATAATAAAAAAATAACTACTGATGAAAAGATAATATTCTTAAAAGAAATGAGTGGTATTACAAAAAACTCTTCAGCTAAAGAAATATATTCAAAGTTAGATAAACTTCCAAAGAGTATATTTTCTATAATTAAACCTTCTATTAATATGTCTGCTGTTAAAAAAATAGCTATTTTCTTAATAACAATTTATATTGTAAGTGCATTATTTAACTTTTTAGAAGGATTTATAATGGCAAGTGTTGCAAATGATTTTGCAAAGTCTCTTAGAACTAAAATATCAATAAAGATAAACAAACTTCCTCTTAAATACTTTGATACACATTCAAATGGTGATATATTATCTCGTGTTACTAATGATGTTGATACAGTAGCTCAAACTATGTCTCAAAGTTTAGGATCATTTGTTTCAGCATTAGCACTATTTATAGGATGCGTTATAATGATGTTTAAGACTAACTTTATACTTGCAATTACTGCTATATTATCATCATTAATTGGTTTTGTATTTATGTCAATTATACTTAAAAAATCACAAAAATACTTTTTAGCAAGACAAGTAGAGTTGGGTAAATTAAATGGACATATTGAAGAAATTTATTCCTCTTTAAACGTAGTTAAAGCTTATAATGGAAATTATGATGCAGCTAAAAAGTTTGATGAATTAAATGAAAATGTATTTGAATGTAATCGTATGAGTCAATTTTTATCTGGTCTTATGCCATCAATGATGAATTTTATAGGTAACTTTGGATATGTTTGTGTTTGTGTTGTTGGATCTCTTCTTACTATAAAAGGTAATATTAGTTTTGGTGTAATAGTTGCATTTATGATATATGTAAGACTATTTACATCACCTCTTGCTCAAATAGCACAAGGTGCATCGTCACTTCAATCAACCTGTGCTGCAGCTGAAAGAGTATTTGAATTTGTTGAAGAAAAAGACATGGAAGATGAAAAAGATTTAACTAAAAAATTATATAGAAAAAAAGTAAAAGGAAACATAGAGTTTAAACACGTTAAATTTGGTTATGATAGTGATAAAACAATAATAAATGATTTTAGCTGTAAAGTAAAACCAGGACAAAAAATTGCAATAGTAGGACCTACTGGAGCTGGTAAAACAACCATGGTTAATTTACTTATGAAATTTTATAATATAAATGATGGTGATATATTAATTGATGGTACTTCTATAAAAGAATTAACAAGGCAAAACGTACATGATTTATTTATTATGGTACTACAAGATACTTGGTTATTTAATGGAAGTATAAGAGAAAACATTAAATATAATAAAGAACATGTAAGTGATAAAAAAATAGAAGAAGCCCTAGAAACTGTTGGAGTACTTCACTTTGTTAAGTCTCTTCCAGGAGGACTTGATTATAAAATTACTGATAGTGAATCAATTTCAGCAGGACAAAAACAACTTCTTACAATAGCTCGTGGTATGATAAAAGATGCACCATTTCTTATACTAGATGAAGCTACATCTAGTGTTGATACAAGAACAGAAGAACTTGTTCAAAAAGCAATGGATAAACTAACAAAGGGAAGAACTTCATTTATAATTGCACATAGATTATCTACTATTAAAAATGCTGATTTAATATTAGTTATGAAAGATGGTAATATAATAGAGCAAGGAAATCATAATAAGTTAATGGATAAGAATGGTTTTTATGCAGATTTATACAATTCACAGTTTAAAAATTAAAGTGTCTATATTGGCACTTTTTTTGTGGAAAAAACTTTAATTATAATATATAATATTTATGTAAGGATATGATAATATGAAACTATATGTAATAAGACATGGTAGAACAAATCTAAATGAAAGAAAAATAATGCAAGGACTAACAGATGAAAGTATAAATTTAAATGGTATTAAAGATGCTGAAATTATAAAAGAAAAGTTAAAAGATGTAGACTTTGATATATGTATATCATCTCCGCTTAAAAGAGCTGTAGAAACATCTAAAATAGTTGCTAATAACAAATGTAACATTATAACTAATGATTTACTTATAGAAAGAGCTTTAGGTGAATTTGAAGGAAAAACGTATGATGATTATTCTAAATTAGGGTACTGGGATTATGAATTAAACAGTAGTGATTTTAACGTAGAGCCTGTTAGGAACATACTTAAAAGAACAAAAATATTTTTAAGTGAACTTAAGAAAAATAATTATAAAAATGTTTTAGTTGTATCACACTCTGCACCAATAAGAGCAATTAATTATAATATATTAGGTTATAACTCTGATACTAACTTTTTAGAATTTAAGGCAGATCATAAAGTGGTTTATGAATATGATATATAGGGAGGTTAAACATGATAAAAATATACGAAACAGATAATAAAACGTTAGAACTTAAAGAAATTAATGATTTTAAAAAGAATTCTTGGATTGATATGGAAAATCCAACTTATGATGAAATATCCGTTGTATCAGAAAAAACAGAAATTGATAAAGAATTACTTACCAAGTTATTAGATGAAGAAGAATTACCTAGAATAGAAGTAGATGGCAATTCTACTTTAATAGTAATAGATACCCCTTATATTACTGATAGTAATTATAAGCATAAATATAATACAAAACCACTTGGGATAATTATAAATAACAATGGTTATTTTGTTACTATTAGTTTAAAAAGACAAGCTGTATTAGATGATTTTAAAGAGGGAAAGGTAAAAGACTTTAACGTAAGTAAAAAATCTAAATTTATTTATCAAATACTTCTTAAAACATCAAGTGCTTATCAAAAAGAATTATTTTCTATAAACGAGTATATAAATCAAAAAGAAAAGACTTTATATAAATCAACTAGTAATAAAGAATTAGTTGCACTTCTTAATATAGAAAAAACATTAGTATACTTTTTAACATCTCTAAAAGCTAATGATATAGTACTTGAAAAATTATCTAAGGGTAATATAATTAATTTATATAAATGTGATAATTCTTTAATAGAAGATTGTATTATAGAAAATAAACAATCAATAGAAATGACTAGTATATATAGAGAAATATTAACTAGTATGACTGATACTTATGCTACTATTATATCTAATAATTTAAATGATATTATGAAGTTTTTAGCAGGTATTACGATAGTATTTTCTATTCCTACTATGGTAGCTTCTTTTATAGGTATGAATGTACCATTAGGTAGCATTGGAACATCTAATATAAGCTTTCTTCTTATTATTATATTTTCATTTATATTGTCTATTATAATTGCGATTATACTAAAAAAGAAAAATATGTTATAATAATAAAGAAAGAGGGTATACGTATATGACTAAAAAGTTAAAAAAACAATTAATGGAACTTATTTTATTTGCAGGTTTAATATTATGGGCAGTATTTAATTATAAGTTATTTATTGACTTTGTAGGTTTTGCATTTAAACTTGTTATGCCACTTATTGTAGGTGTTGCAATAGCATTTATAATAAATGTACCTATGAAAAGTATAGAAAAAAATATATTTAAAATTGATAAAAGAAAACATAAGAAATTAATTAGAATTATATCCCTTATATTATCTATAGTTATTATATTTGGTATATTAGGACTTATATTATTTTTAGTAATACCCGAATTTATAGAAGCTATTAGTTCTATAAGTAAGAATTTACCAACTGACTTTAAATGGTTTGATAACTTTATTACAAAGGTATCTGATGCATATCCATTTGCAGGTGAATATATTAAAGATACTAATTTTAAAAATATAATAGATTCAGCTATTGGTACATCTGATAATTTAATATCAACTGTAATATCATTATTATCTAAAACAGTATCAAAGCTTGTTACTTGTTTCTTTGGTTTTATTATTTCTATTTATATATTAATAGATAAAGAAAATTTAGTTAGACAAACTAAAAAATTATTAAAGGCATTCTTTAAAGATAGTGTAACTGATGAAATTGTTAAAATAGTTAAACTAACTAATGTAACTTTTACTAAGTTTTTAACAGGACAATGTTTAGATGCTTGCTTAACAGGTTTTGAGTTTTTTATAATTTTATCAATTATTAAGATACCATATGCTTTAATACTTGGAGTTTTATTTGCAGTTACAGCACTTATTCCATATATAGGTGCATTTATAACATTAGTTGTTGGTGCGGTTTTAGTAGCTGTTGAAAATCCTATTAATGCATTATGGTATGCACTTGCATTCTTTATATTGCAACAATTTGATGATAACTTTACATATCCTAAGATAGTTGGTAAATCAGTTGGCTTGCCTCCACTTTGGGCACTTGTTGCAGTACTTTTAGGAGGCAGCGTATTTGGATTTGTTGGTATGGTAATAAGTATACCAATATCATCAGTTTTATATACAACATTAAAAGAATGGGTTAATTATAGAATTGAAAATAAAAGAAAAAGTTAGCACTTGAAATACTTTGAATTATGAAATATAATTATAAAAAGAAATAAAAGAAAGAAGGTATTAATTATGGAATTAAAAGGAAGTAAAACAGAAGAAAATTTAATTAAAGCATTTGCAGGTGAAAGTGGTGCAAGAAATAAATATACATATTTTGCAAGTAAGGCAAAAAAAGAAGGTTATGAACAAATAGCAGCTATATTTGAAGAAACTGCAAATAATGAAAAAGAACATGCTAAGATGTGGTTTAAATTACTTAATGGTGGAGAAATTAAAAGTACTAAAGAAAATTTAAAAGCTGCAGCTGAAGGTGAAAACTTTGAATGGACTGATATGTATAAAGAGTTTGCAAAAACTGCTAAAGAAGAAGGATTTGATGATATAGCATTTTTATTTGAAGAAGTAGCTAAAATTGAAAAACACCATGAGGAAAGATATTTGAAATTACTTGGTAATATAAATGATAATTTAGTATTTTCTAAGAATGAAGAGGTTGTTTGGATATGTCGTAACTGTGGACATGTATATGTAGGAAAAGATGCTCCTAAAGTTTGCCCAGTATGTAATCATCCACAAAGTTATTTCGAACAAAAAAAAGAAAATTATTAATATAAAATTGAAGCATTTATTTGCTTCTTTTTTTGGTATAATATTAAAAGAGGTAATTATGAAGAAGAAAAGAAAAAAAATAGATATTATATATGAAGATAAAGAAATACTAGTAGTTAACAAACCAGCTAAATTACTTTGTATATCAACTGAAAAAGAAAAAGAAAGAACACTATATCATGAAGTATCAGATTATGTTAAAAAAAGTAATCCTAAAGCTAAAATATTTATAATACATAGATTAGATAAAGATACGTCTGGTATTGTTATGTTTGCTAAAAATAAAAACGTAAAATATGCTTATCAAAACTCTTGGGATAATTTAGCTATTAAAAGAGGATATGTAGCGATTGTAAAAGGCATGCTTGATAAAAAGCATGATATCATAAAATCATATTTAAAAGAAACTAAAACATTAATGGTATATTCATCAAAAAATAGAAAAGATGGTAATTTAGCTATTACTAAGTATAATGTTATAAAAGAAAATAATAATTATTCTATGCTTGATGTAGAAATAAAAACTGGTAGAAAAAATCAAATAAGAGTTCAATTAAGTGATATTAATCATCCAATACTAGGAGATATGAAATATGGAGATAAAAAGAGTAGATATAATAGACTTTTTCTTCATGCTAATTATCTTGCCATAAAAAATTATAAAACTAAAAAAATTATGGAATTTGAAAGTAAAGTACCTAAAGAGTTTAATAATTTATTCTTATAATTTATATAATTTTAAGGGTGTTTATATATGAATATTATTGCACATAGAGGATATCATTCTTCTTTTATAATAGAAAATACTATACCTGCATTTAAAAAGGCTATTAGAATGAAATATATAATAGAGCTTGATGTTCATCTATTAAAAGATGGTAATATAGTCGTTTTTCATGATTTTAATTTAAAGAGAATGTGTAATGTAAATAAACTGATAGAAAAATGTACATATGAAGAACTTTTAAAATACAATTTATCTAATACAAAAGAAAAAATTCCTCTTTTAAAAACCGTTCTTAATTTGGTTAATGGTAGTGTTCCTATTATAATAGAGACAAAGGAAATAATTCATGATGGCCTTTTAGAGAAAAAGTTATGTGAAATATTAGATGGTTATGATGGAAGAGTATATATTCATAGTTTTAATATGTTATCTATTTTATGGTTTAAAAGACATAAAAGAAATATTAGTAGAGGATTAATATATAGTAGCTTAAATAATAAATCATTTATTTTAAGAAATAACTTATTTAAAACTTTAATTATAAATTGCATATTAAAAGTTAATTTTATATCTTGTAATAAAAAATCTATAGATGATAATTATATTAAAAAAATAAGAGGAAGGATTCCTATATTTTGTTGGACTATTAAAAATAAAGAAGAGTATGATAAATATAGCAAAATATGTAATAAAGTTATTTGTGATGATTTAGATAGCTATAAACTTGACATTAATTATATGTGAATGTTATTATTAATTTAGGTAAAAATATAAAAGAATAGAGGTGATAAAATGAAGATTAGAAGAAGATATAAAAATAATTCTAAAGTAAACATTTTATTACCTTTAATTTTTTTATTTGTATTATTTTTAAGTGTAGGTTATAGTTCACTTAATCAGGAATTAAATATAACTAGTGAGGCATCTTTTAGATTAGAAGAAGATATTAGAATAACAGATGTAAAGTTAGTGGGAAATACTTTTAATGGTATTGAAAACTATAATAGTAGTTACTCTAAAGATAGAATAAAAACAGGTATAACGTTAAATGAATCTAACTCATCTATAACATATCAAGTTACAATAACAAATACAGGTAATGTACCAATGTTATTAAATTTACTTGAAAATGTAAGTTACAATAATGATGGTATAACATATGAATTAAATAAAAAGTTACCATATTTTATAAATAAGGGAGAAGAAAAAAGTATAGAAATAACATATAAATGGAATAGTTATAATGAAAAAAATAAGAATCTTGATGCAGTAATTAGATTTAACTTTATAAAAGCAGAGTCTGTGCTTGCAAATGGAACTGATAATGCTACGTTTATAAATAATGGATCATTTGATAGAAGTAAAGTAGAAAGTATTAGATTTATGCCTACAATTGAAGTACCAAGTTCTGCTATAGAAGCATGGGATGCATCATTAAATAAAGATGGATCTGTTATGGCATATACATTAGATAATAATTCTAACGATTTATACGAACTATATATAGCAGGATATGGAGAAATAAAGTTATCTGGTGCATATGCACTATTTCAAAATTTTGCTAATGCTAAAACCATAGAGTTTAATAATATAATAACAACAACAAATAAAATTGGTAATATGAATGGTATGTTTGATGGATGTAAAAAATTGTCTTCGCTGGATTTATCTTCATTTGATACTTCAAATATAGTTCAAATGGCTAATATGTTTAGAAATTGTAAGGCCTTAACTGTATTAGATTTAAGTAATTTTAATACTTTAAAGGTGACAACAATGCAAAATATGTTTAAATGGTGTTCATCTCTACAAAATATTATTGGATTAAATAATTTAAATCTTTCTAAAATAACAGTTTTGTCAGATATGTTTAATGGGTGTTCTAAATTAGTTAACTTGGATATAAGTAGTTGGAATGCAAAGAATTTAACTAATATCAATGGGATGTTTAGAGATTGTACTTCACTATCAAATTTAAAATTATCTGGTTTTAGTGCTAATAATATAGTTAATATGTCTGGATTGTTTTATAATTGCAAGTCTCTTACTTCTTTAGATTTAAGTGAATTTAAAACAGGTAAAGTAACTAATATGTCAAATATGTTTTATAACTGTGAAAAGATAACTAATCTTGATCTATCAAATTTTGATACAATAAACGTTACTAATATGACTAGAATGTTTAATAAATGTATTTCTCTTAAAAGTATAAACCTAAGTTCATTTAACACATCAAATGTAACAGATATGAGTGTTATGTTTGAGGGCTGTTCATCTCTAGAGGGAATACTTGATTTAAGTAGTTTTGATGTATCAAATGTAACAACAATGTATGTTATGTTTAATGATTGCTCATTATTAGAAGAAATAAAAATAAGTACATGGAATGCTAAAACTTTAGAAAATGCCAATAATATGTTTTATAATTGCACTTCATTAAAAGTATTTAATACGAAGAATTTTAGTGTTTCTAAATTAGTTAACGCATCAGGTATGTTTTATAACTGTAAGCTGCTAGAAAATATTAATTTAAGTAATTTTAATACAAGTTACGTAGAAGATATGTCAAATATGTTTTACAGCTGTGAAAAGATAACTAATCTTGATCTATCAAATTTTGATACAACAAACGTTACTAATATGACTAGAATGTTTAATAAATGTATTTCTCTTAAAAGTATAAACTTAAGTTCATTTAACACATTAAATGTAACAGATATGAGTGTTATGTTTGAGGGCTGTTCATCTCTAGAAGGAATACTTGATTTAAGTAGCTTTGATGTATCAAATGTAACAACAATGTATGTTATGTTTAATGGTTGCTCATTATTAGAAGAAATAAAAATAAGTACATGGAATGCTAAAGTTTTAGAAAATGCCAATAATATGTTTAATAATTGTACCTCATTAAAAAAATTTAATACGAAGAATTTTAGTGTTTCTAAATTAGTCAACGCATCAGGTATGTTTTATAACTGTAAGTTGCTAGAAGATATTAATTTAAGTAATTTTAATACAAGTTACGTAGAAGATATGTCAAATATGTTTTATAACTGTGAAAAGATAACTACTCTTGATTTATCAAATTTTGATACAATAAAAGTTGCTAATATGAGTTTTATGTTTGAAGGATGTATATCCCTTATAAGTTTAAACGTAAATTCTTTTAATACATCAAATGTAATTAATATGCAAAATATGTTTGATGGCTGTGTTAATCTTGAAAATTTAATCTTATCAAATTTTATAACTAATAATGTTACTAATATGAGTATGATGTTTAGAAGATGTATGAAACTTACTTCATTAGATTTATCTGGATTTAATATGGAAAAAGTAGAGGATATATCAAGTATATTTAATGGATGTTATAAATTAAGTAGTTTAAATTTAAGTAATTGGAATTTAGAATCATTAAAAACTAATACAGAAATGTTTATTAATTGCTCACAACTTAAAGAAATAGATTTTTCATTAGTTAATAGCAAGACTTATGAAAAAGATATATTTAAAACTATGCTAGCACAAATAGGAAATATAACATTCTATGTTAAAGATAGCAATTGTAAAGACTTGCTTGAAGCTATAAAACCTAGTGCAACTGTTATAATAAAAGTTTAATAGAATTAGTAAAAGACTTTCAAAAAAGAAAAGACTTTCAAAAGAAGTCTTTTTTTGATAAAATTATATAGAAGGTGATTATTTATGAAGTTATCAAATGATTGGGTAGATTATGAAATTCTTGATATGGCTGATGGTAAAAAACTAGAACGTTGGGGAAAATTTATTTTAGATAGACCTGATCCACAAATAGTTTGGAAAGAAAAAACTAATAAGGAATTATGGAGTAAAGCTAATGCGATATATCATAGAAGTAAAAAAGGTGGCGGTTACTGGGAGAATAAAACAAGTGTTCCAAGTAACTGGCAAATAAGATATAAAAATTTAACTTTTAACATAAAACAAATGGGGTTTAAACATACAGGCCTTTTTCCAGAACAAGCTGTAAACTGGGAATATATGATAAATAAAATAAAAAATAGTAATAGAAAAATTAAAGTACTTAATTTATTTGCATATACAGGTGGTGCAACGGTAGCTTGTGCATATGCAGGAGCTGATGTAGTTCATGTTGATTCTTCTAAAGGGATGGTTTCATGGGCAAAGGAAAACATAGTATCATCTAACTTAGAAGATAGATATGTTAGATTTATTGTAGATGATTGTATTAAATTTGTTCAAAGAGAAATAAGACGTGGTAATAAGTATGATGCAATAGTTATGGATCCTCCTTCATTTGGAAGAGGAGCTAATGGAGAGGTTTGGAATATAGAAGAAAGTCTATTTCCTTTAATTAAACTTTGTGAAGAAGTATTAAGTGATAATCCATTATTCTTTTTAATAAATTCTTATACAACAGGTATGTCTCCTACTGTTTTAGAAAACATTTTAAATATAACTATAAATAGAAAGTATAATGGAAGAGTAACATCTGGTGAAGTAGGACTTCCTATGAAAAGTAGTAATCTTATTTTACCATGTGGTATATATGGACTTTGGGAAGATGAATAAATTAAACGTATTGTATGAAGATAATCATATTATTGTAGCATTAAAAAAACCTAATATATTATCACAAAGTGACATAACGAAAGATACTGATATGTTATCTTTAGTTAAAGAATATGTAAAAGAAAAATATAATAAGCCTGGTAATGTATACATAGGTCTTGTTCATAGGCTAGATAGACCAGTAGGTGGAATAATGGTTTTTGCAAGAACTTCTAAAGCTGCTAAAAGATTAAATGAACAAATTAAAAACCATGAGTTTAATAAAACATATATAGCAGTTTTAGATGGTCATTTAGAAAATAAAACAGGAGAATTAACTAATTACTTATATAAAGATGAAAAATTAAAGAAAAGTTTTGTTGTAAATAAAACTCACGATAAAGCTAAATTATCAAAGTTAGAATATGAAGTAATTGGTTATTATAAGGATAAAACGATAGTTAAAGTAAATTTGATAACAGGTCGTCATCATCAAATAAGGGTCCAATTTAAAAATATAGGATATCCATTACTTGGTGACCAATTATATGGAAATAAAAATAAAATGCAAATAAAATTATTTGCATATAAATTAGAATTTAATCATCCAACACTTAAAAATAAAATGACATTTAAAATATTACCAAAATGGGAGGAATTAGAAAATGAAACAATTATACATAGACTTTGATGGTGTTATATTAGATACTATGACTAGGTCTTATGAAGAATTGAAAAAAGAAAATATAGATATAAAAAATCAAGAAAAAGTTATGGAATTTTTTAGAAATTTAGATTGGAAAAAATTAATAGAGGAAACAGATGAAATAAATGATAGCATTAATGAAATAAAAAAGATTTGTGATTCTAAAAAGTTTAATGTATACATTTTAACTCATATTAATTCAACTAATGAAATGATAGAAAAGATAAAATACTTACATAAAAATTTACCACAAGTAACCGTTGTATCTGTTCCAAAGGAGATTCCTAAAACAGAAGTTGTTAATCCATCAGCAGCAATACTAATAGATGATTATTCTGGAAATATAAAAGAATGGCAAAAGAAACTTGGTATAGGAATTAAATTTGTTAAAGAATTAGAGGGTAGTGATTATCCAGAGATAACACATTTATCAGAAGTAATTAATATGTTTAATCAGTAAAAAGACATATTAGATAAATTCCTTCATATATTTATAATGACTAAAATATTAAGGAGGAATTAAATATGGAAACACTTAAAGTATCCAGTAAGTCAAATCCAAGTAGCGTAGCAGGAGCACTTGCTAATGTATTTAGAGAAAAAGGATCTGTAGAAATACAAGCGATAGGAGCTGGGGCACTTAACCAAGCTATTAAGGCTATTGCAATAGCAAGAGGTTTTGTTGCACCGTCAGGTAAAAATTTGGTTTGCATACCTGCTTTTACTGATATAGTAATTGAAGGAGAAGAGCGAACTGCAATTAAATTAATTGTAGAAGCTAGATAATATATATTAAGTAAGCTATGAGCTTGCTTTTTTTGTTTATAAATTTAATATACATAGTAAACTTTATGGTAAAATAAATGAATCTAATGATTTTTTTTATTTGATATAGAATTCTTATATTATTCATGGTATACTAAAGAGGAAGAATATTAGGAGGCAGATTATGAAAATAAAAAAATATACATTATATTTTAAAGGAATAAATGAATATGGTCATGAGCATAATATACCTATTATTTGTGTAAATTTAAGACAAATGGATGAATATACAAGTAGATTTAATAATTATTTGGATTTATTTAATAGTTTTCCAATTGATGTAAAAAAGTTTATTAAATATGAATTTAAAAGAGATATAAATTTTAACGATAATAAGAGTTTGGGAGAACATATCTTTATTACTGATAGTAATTTTGAACCAATTATGGAACCTGTTTTTAAAGATAATGATGATATTTTATATGTTACTCCAGATGAACTTATAGAAAAAATAGTTTGTATGAAAATGAGTGCATTAGAATATCAAAATTCACTTATTATGATTAATAAAAATAATAAATTACAAAAAAAACGAGAATTTTTTACTTATTTATATAATACGTATGTTAAAGATAAAAAGATATCTTGTATGATAGATGTTTATGATGCTAGTAAAAATTTTCCTAATTTAGATTCTGATGATCTTTTAATAGCATCTATTGCAACCGATAAAGATAATATAATAGTTTTATGCAAAAAGTTAGGTGAAGAGTTTGAATCTAGAAGAAATTTAGCATTTAAATATAAAGCATTATTTAATTATATAAATGGTAATAAAAAAATGAGCTTTAAAGATTCTATCAACAAAATTAACATGGATGAAGTAAGTGATGCTATAGTATATAATGTAAATAAGTTCTTAAAAAAATATAATAAAGAATATAGTAATTTATAAGGAAAGTGGTTATATGTCGAAGTTTTATTTATGTGTTGATATAATAAATCCTAATACTAAAAGGTTAGAAACCTATTATTTAGTAAATGAAGAGTTAGAATCTCTTTTAAAATATACATCTTATTGTACTTGTTATAATATGCTTTTAAACACATTACCAGACAAAGTTAAAGAATTTATTAAGATTAATTTATCTAGTTTAAACAAGAATAGTTTTTATTATAAGAAGACTAAAAATGGTGATAAGATAAATGCTATATATAAAATAGATGAAGATTTAGTATATACAGATTCTAAAAGTCTTATATACTTAATGTTTAAAAGAGCTATTTTTATTACTAAAGGTGAGGTTTATAATAATAGTTTTGATCCTAAAATAGAAGAAATATATAAACTTATGGCAAATCTTATTACTAAAAAGGAATTAATAAATATAATTAATTATAATTTTAAATTAAGATTTGACTCAGATAAAAACTTAGATTATAGATATTTAGATAAGTGTGAGTTATGGCAAAAAATAGCTTTAATGAAGGCAAATAGCGATTTAGTTATAAAATATATATGTCGCGATTCATATAAAAAATTATTATTTACACTTAAATTAAAAGAAATATTAAACGAAAGATTAGTAGGTAATAATAGAATTGAACGAAATAAAAAAATATTAAAAAATAGACTTCAAAGAAAAAAGTGCGATTATTCTTATATTAATAAGCAAATGGAAGAAAGTTTTGAAAAAAGATTTTCTAGTAAAAAAGCATCTAATGTTGAACTATTAAAAGACTATGAATATGATCCTTATGAAGATACTAATTTTGAAAAAGAAGATATGCTATATATATATGAAAAGATGTTAGAAGAAGATCCAGATAATGATGATATAAGATTATATATAGATGCACAAAAGGAAAAAACTGGTTATGGAAAAGTATATTAATGAATTTTTAGATTATATACTAAAACAAAAAAAGTATTCATCAAATACTGCTAAAAATTATAGTATAGATATAGATGAGTTTAAAACTTACTTAAAAAAAGAAGGAATTTCTTTTTTTGATGTCGATTATGATTTTATAAAGGGATATTTAATGTATTTATATGATAAAAAATTATCTAGAAATTCTATTGCAAGAAAATTATCATCACTTAGAAGCTTTTATAAGTATTTGTTTAACCTAGAATTAATTAAATCTAATCCATTTAACTATGTATCATCACCTAAGAAAGAAAAAAAATTACCTAAGTATTTAGGCGTAGAAGAACTAGAGATAATATTTAACACACCTAATATCAATGAGGAATTAGGTCAAAGAGATAGACTTATTTTAGAAATACTTTATGCAACTGGAGTGCGTGTTAGTGAACTTGTTAATATTAAAATAGAAGATATTGATTTTAATAGAAAAGAAATTAAAGTAAAGGGTAAGGGTAGTAAAGATAGAATTGTATGTTTTGGAGATTATTGTTTAGATTTTCTTAATTTATTTATAAATGATGGTAGAAAAAAAATATTAGAAAAGCATCATACTTCTTGTTCGTATTTAATTATTAATGATAATGGTAAGAAAATAACTACAAGGGGAATTGAATTAATAATTAATAATATAGTAAGAAAAGCATCAATAAAAAAACATGTATCACCGCATATGATAAGACATACCTTTGCAACGCATCTTTTAAATGAAGGGTGTGATTTAATAACAGTTCAAGAACTTTTAGGACATGAATCACTTGAAACTACGCAAATATATACACATGTATCAAATGAACATTTAAGAGAGGTTTATTTAAAATGTCATCCGAGAGGAAGGGAAAAATGAAAAAAAACGAAGAATTTGAAAAAATATATTCTAACTCAGAAATTGAAAATAAGAGAAGCTTTTCTATATCTCCTTTATTTATTGCTATTATAGTAATTGTAGTTATGCCTATTTTTGGACCTATATTTCTATATACATTTTCTTTATTTATGGATTTAATATCCAAATATAAAATTATTTCTTATGTTACAGATTTTTTAATAGTAATTTTACTTATTATTTTAAGCATAAAGATAAGACGTGGTTTTAACATAAGGGATATGAAGTCAAATAATTATAAATATGTAAAAATGTATATGAATTATTTTTTAGGTAATTATGCAACTGCTATTTTTAATAATTTTTCTTACTCTGTGCTAGATGATATAAAAGATGACAAATACTATAAAGATTTTGAAAGAGTAACTGATTATTATTTTAATTCATCTGGTTATATTAATGAACATAAGTTTTCTTTAGTAGGTGTGAAAAAGTATACTATATCTCCAATTGATGAAGAAGATTATCCTTATACTTATACACAGTTTATAAATAAAAAAGGCATAGTTATGAAAATAGATTGTCAAACTATTATAAGTGGCACTTTAGAATTATTACCTCGTGGAATTCATAGAAGAAACAAATTAAAAATAAATAATAAAAAGCTAAAAAAGTTATTTACCTTTTATTCTGATAGAGATTTAAGCTATTTATTTAATGATGAAGTGTTTGCAAATAATTTTATAGAGATAATTAATAAAATTACCCCTTATTATACATCACTAACTAGAATGTATTATCCTGATGTACAAATAACTATAAAAAATGATCAAATAATTATATATATGGGATTATGCTCTATGTTTAATGACTTGAAGTCCTTTAAAAAGAAGACTAAAATGTATTATGAAAAGTTTTGTAATTTAAATAGTCTTGCTATGCTTCTTATTCAAAAATTTGAAACAAAATAAAGATTAGAAATATAAAATATAGTAAAGAATTAAAATAGTAAAAAATATTGTAAAATAACACAAAAAACATAGCATTTATTATTGTAAGTGCTGTTTTTTTTATGTTATAATAGCATTGTATTTGCTAAAGAAGGAGGAATATAAATGACAAAATGGGTATACCTTTTTAAAGAAGGTAATGCTGATATGAGAAACCTTCTTGGTGGTAAGGGAGCTAACTTAGCAGAAATGACTAATATTGGACTTCCAGTACCTCAAGGTTTCACTATTACAACAGAAGCATGTACTCAGTACTATGAAGATGGAAGAGAAATCAATCCAGAAATTCAGGGTCAAATTAATGAGTACATAGGAAAGATGGAAGAAATCACTGGAAAGAAATTTGGTGATAGTGAAAATCCACTTTTAGTTTCTGTAAGATCTGGTGCCAGAGCATCAATGCCTGGTATGATGGATACTATTCTTAACTTAGGTCTTAATGAAGATGTAGTTAATGTTATAGCAGAAAAATCTAATAATCCAAGATGGGCTTGGGATTGCTACAGAAGATTTATTCAAATGTATTCAGATGTAGTTATGGAAGTTGGTAAGAAATACTTTGAACAACTTATCGATGAAATGAAAGATAAAAAAGGCGTTAAACAAGACGTTGAATTAGATGCTGATGATTTAAAAGAATTAGCAAGACAATTTAAAGAAGAATATAAAGAAAAAATAGGAGAAGACTTCCCAGATGAACCAAAAGAACAATTAATGGGTGCTGTTAAAGCAGTATTTAGATCATGGGATAATCCAAGAGCTAACGTATATAGAAGAGATAATGATATTCCATATTCATGGGGTACTGCTGTAAACGTACAAGCTATGGCATTTGGTAACATGGGTGATGACTGTGGTACTGGTGTTGCATTTACTCGTGACCCAGCAACAGGTGCTAAAGGTTTATTTGGTGAATTCTTAACTAATGCACAAGGTGAAGACGTTGTTGCAGGTGTTCGTACTCCAATGCACATCGCTGAAATGGAAGAAAAATTCCCAGAAGCATTTAAAGAGTTCAAAGAAGTTTGTAAGACTCTAGAAAATCACTATAGAGATATGCAAGATATGGAATTTACTGTTGAACATGGTAAACTTTATATGTTACAAACTAGAAATGGTAAGAGAACAGCTCAAGCAGCTTTAAAGATTGCTTGTGATTTAGTAGATGAAGGAATGAGAAGCGAAGAAGAAGCAGTTGCTATGATTGATCCTCGTAACTTAGATACATTACTTCACCCACAATTTGATGCTAAAGCTTTAAAAGAAAGCACTCCAGCTGGTAAAGGTCTTGGTGCATCTCCAGGTGCTGCAACAGGTAAGATTGTATTTACTGCAGAAGATGCAGAAAACTGGGCTGCAAGAGGAGAAAAGGTTGTATTAGTTAGACTTGAAACTTCTCCAGAAGATATTACTGGTATGAAGGCATCTCAAGGTATCTTAACTGTTCGTGGTGGTATGACTTCACACGCAGCTGTTGTAGCTCGTGGTATGGGTACTTGCTGCGTTTCTGGTTGTGGTGATATAGCTATGGACGAAGAAAATAAATGCTTTACTTTAGCTGGTAAAACTTATCATGAAGGAGATTATATCTCAATTGATGGTTCAACTGGTAACATATATGATGGCAAGATTCCAACTGTAGATGCTTCAATTGCTGGTGAATTTGGTCGTGTTATGGCATGGGCAGATAAATTCAGAACATTAAAGGTAAGAACTAATGCTGATACTCCATCTGATGCTAAAAAAGCTCGTGAATTAGGTGCTGAGGGTATTGGTCTTTGTCGTACAGAACATATGTTCTTTGAAGAAGATAGAATCGCAGCATTTAGAGAAATGATCTGTGCAGATACTAAAGAAGAAAGAGAAGCTGCATTAGATAAGATTTTACCTTATCAACAAGGTGACTTTGAAGCTTTATATGAAGCATTACAAGGTTGTCCAGTAACTATTAGATACTTAGACCCACCTTTACATGAGTTTGTTCCAACAGAAGATGCTGATATTAAGAAGTTAGCTGATGCCCAAGGTAAATCTGTAGAGTACATTAAAAACTTAGTATCTAGTCTTCATGAAGTAAACCCAATGATGGGACACAGAGGATGCCGTCTTGCTGTTACTTATCCAGAAATAGCTAAGATGCAAACTAAAGCTGTTATTAGAGCAGCAATTAATACTAAGAAAAAACATTCAGATTGGAATGTTAAACCAGAAATTATGATTCCACTTGTATGTGATGATAAAGAGTTAAAATATGTTAAGAAAATAGTTGTAGAAACTGCTGATGAAGAAATTAAAGCTTCTGGTATCGAGTTAGAATACGAAGTTGGTACTATGATTGAAATTCCAAGAGCAGCATTAACAGCTGATGAAATAGCTAAAGATGCAGACTTCTTCTGTTTCGGTACAAATGACTTAACACAAATGACTTATGGTTTCTCAAGGGATGATGCAGGTAAATTTTTAGGTGCTTATTACGATAAGAAGATATTTGAAAATGATCCATTTGCAAAACTTGATCAAACTGGTGTCGGTAAATTAATGGAAACAGCAATTAAATTAGGTAAACCAGTAAATCCTAACTTACATATTGGTATATGTGGTGAACATGGTGGAGATCCTTCTTCAGTAGAATTCTGCCATAAGATTGGTTTAGATTATGTTTCTTGCTCACCATTTAGAGTACCTATTGCAAGATTAGCTGCTGCACAAGCTGCAATCAATGCAAAGAAATAATAATTAATAATAAAAGACTATCAAGAAATTAAAATTTAACTTCTTAACAGTCTTTTTTATTTTGCCTAAAATTTAAATTAATGTAAGTATACATATTTGATGTATTTGAAAAACTATGTAATTATTTTAATATCTTTTTTTTAAATAATCATTTTTGAATTTGGTCTCTTCTTGCTTAGCAAATTCTTCTAATATATAATCTTCTTTTATGTTGCCTGAGTAAATATCATGGGCAAGTATAAATTCATGTATAGCTATCTGTGCTGTTTTAAGATCTATTATTTCTGGTATACATATGATTAATTTTGTTATCTCTTTATCTTCATTAAAATCATACCAAATGCCATAATAATTCATTTTTAGATCATAATTCGAGTAAGGATTTTTAATAACTTTAGTTTTATCTTTAATATAATTCCAAAAATCATTGCCATAATTTAAATAATTTTTTACATCATTAATTGTTAAATTAAGTCCATTTACCATAAACTTAAATTCATCAGTTTCAGTTAAAGTTTCAAAATTTTTAGGAATGCGTCTATAAGAATAATTTCTGTTAATTTCTATTTCACTTTCAATATCATCTAACAAACTATAATAATAAATAATAGTTTTTTCATTTAAATCATTTAATTTGATAATTAATTCATCAACAGCATTTATATTTTTATTTATACCATTATTTAGTATTAGATTTAATAAATTATTTTCTTCGTCTAATATGGCCATATATTCATCTTTAATCTTAATTAATTCTTCTAAATAATTATCAGATAATCCTTTTTCAATTAAAATATTAATAAATAAAAATATATATTCTTTATACATCATTATTTTAGCTTCAATATTTTGTATTTGGATTTCTCTAATATCTTTTTTTAATGCTTTTAATTCGTCTTTTGTCATAGTAAAAATTCCTTTGCCAATTATTATAACATATATTAAAATAAAATTTGTTTTAATTTTAATTGGCAAAAAGATTACTTAAAATTTAAAAATTTTGGTCTTTTTGATTAACACATACTTTACATAAAAAAAAGATAATTAATTGACCTAATAATTTATGTAATGTTATTATATTATTAAAGGTTGTACACATTATATATGTGAAGGAAAGGGTGTAAACATGAAATTATTTGAAAATAAGATTGGAAGACCAAGTAATGAAACAAAAAAGAAAAGAGGCATAGCATATGCATTATTATCTTTAGTTTTAGTTATAATGCTTATGATGACATCATTTATGTTAAATTCAGCTTTTAGTATGGAAAAAGTTAATGGAAGTATGAATTTTAATGATTTTTTTAAGAAAATAACTCAAATTATACAAAAAATTGTACCTCAAATACCAGGTTTAACCAAAAGTTTGGTTACAATAGAAATTAAAGATACAAGCGATAATGTTACTAAGGATAAAGAGGGAGTATATTTAGTTACAAAATCTGGTAATTATAAGCCAGAGATTACAATTAAAATAAATGCTAAAGCTGATGATAATTCCAATGTAGATAGCAAACTATACTATAAATGGTTTATATATAACAATTTAAATGCAAAAGGTCTTAGTTGGAAAGATACATGTAGAGTAACTTCTGGATTAAAAACTGTAAATAAAAATTTAGAGGCAATAACTGTAAATGAATCTAATGAATATTCAAAACGTAGTGGTAAGTTAAAGGTATATTATTCAAAAGAAGATTGTGAGTCTGATACAGACGGTAGTGCTAAAGCAATTAAATCATCTGTTATAAATTATAAATATTCACCAAAGAAAAAGAATATTGTTACAATTAGTTTAACGGATAAAAGTGGATTGAAGTCTAATAATAATGTTGTTTATGTTAATGGTACTGGAGATTATAGTGTCATAGCTAAAGTAACTCAAAGTGAAAATGCTAACTTGTATTATAGATGGGATACATATACAGGAGTTAATGCTAATAAGCATTCATATACTGATAAATTAAGTCATGGTAATTATACTTATTGTTCGTCATTTAAAGATAAAGAAATAACTTTTAACTCACTAGAAAGATTAGAATATGATGATAAAAATACACCTCGTAGTGGTAAGTTTAGTTTATATAAAAATGCAACTGATTGTAAGAATGGTAAAAACTCTGTTAAATCAGCTTTTATAGGATACCAAATTGGAAGTCCTTCAACTACTACAAAGAGCGGTAGTAATGGTATTACAATTAAACTAGAAGACAAAGGCGGAAAAACTAAAAATTCAAATAATGTTGTTATAGTATCTAGTACTGGTAGTTATTATGTAAAAGCAACTATAACTAAAAATGATGAAAAAAAACTTTACTATAGATGGGATACATTTAATGGACTTGATGCTAAGACTTGGGCATATAGTAATTCTGATGATCGCTGCATAGTATTTAGTTCTAAGTCTACATCATTAAATAATTTAGAGAGTTTAGATTTTTATGATAAAAATAATCCTAGAAGTGGTAGATTAAGTGTTTATGCTGATAAGAGTGCCTGTTCTAAAGATAGTAAAAATACTGGTAAATCTGCTCTTGCATCAGCTGTTATAGGATATGATTATTCATCTAAAAGTACTAATAACGGAGAGTATAAGACTGTTAAATATGATTTTAAACAAATTAAAAATAAGTTTGGTAAACAAGCTCCAAGTGAATGTTATAAAGCTGCTATGACTTATGCTGCATGGATAGCACAAGGAATAGATAGAAGTGACATAATGAGGCACTCTACTGATTATAGTAGAAGTGAATGGGGCTCAAATAATTACAGAAGTGGTGGATCAACTAAAGATGTATATGCATTGATTATAAAAAATATAAATGAAGGAAAACCAGTTGTTGTTCATGGCTCATGTAAAGAGGATTATTATTGGAGTCATTGGGTAACTGTTGTTGGTTACAAAAGTGGAGTTACTGCAAATAATGCAAAAGCATCAGATTTTCTTGTTATAGATCCTATAGAACCTTTGGAAAAGAATTTATATGAAGCTTTACCTGGTGGTCTTGGTGGATATGCTGATTTTGAAAGAATTTGGTGGATAGGATAATGAAATGTTCATTGTCCTTTTTTGTAAATATAACGTAAATATTCGTTTGATATCTATTAAAAAACATATTAAAATGTTAAAATATAGTTATAATAATAAAGAAGGGAAAGTTAGATATGAAATTATTTAAAAATAGTGTTGGAAGACCAACTAACAAAATAAAAAAACAAAGAAAAATATTTTGTATATCTGCTATTATATTAAGTGCTTTACTATTTTTTACTATAATTACATTACTAGTTAAAGTAGAAAATGTTAAAGCTGCACTAGGCTTTGTATCACCTTATGTTTCAATTAAAGCAGATACGTTTAGTAATAAGATTTCTAAAGGAGATGCTGTTAATCTAAATATTAATCTTAAATATTATGGAAAGAAAGATTATTATTTTAAAGTAGCAGCTCATGTTGGAGCAAGTTATGAAACAAGTTCTTGTCAGAAATTTTTAAAAGGAAGTAAAAAAATAACTTATCCACTTAAAATTACTAATAATAATACTTATGTAGCACTTGAATTATATAATAATGCTTCTTGTACAAAGTTATATAGAACTGTAACTGGTCCTAAATTTATGTTAAGTGATAAACCATCTAATAGTAAAGTTAAAACATTTATAGCAACGTTCTATAAAAATGGAGCTGACTCTATTGGAGTAGAAAAATTATCTTGTACTACTAAATCATCATCATGTACTATTAAAGCACCTAGTATTAAAAGAGAAGGATACAAAGTAAATGGATGGGCTCTTAATAGTTTAACTGTAGCTAAATATAAGCCAGGAGATACTATTACATTAAAAAAAGATATGAAGTTTTTTGCAAGAACAACTAAGAAAATTAATAGTACTATAATTTCTGATGTTATTGATACAATAAATTCTAATAAAAAGGCTAAAATTTCAATGACTAAGTATTCTAGTAATTGGAAAATAGGATATACTGGAAATATTGATGTTGTAACTACTCCAGATAGTGATACAGTAACCCTTACAAGTTCTAATCCTTTTGTAATGAGACTTAATAAAACAGGTAATAAAACTTGGAAGATGACTGCTGTAGATGCTGGAGAGGCAATTATTACTGCAACTTCATCATCAGGAGCTACTATTTCAAGTGTGTACACAGTTAGTTCATATGAATATTTAGGAACATCTAGAATGAAAAAAGGTTGTAAGTCTAAAATTACGTTAAATGACGTTGTTATATATAGAGAAAATGGAGTATCTGATAGTGTTTATAATGCATATTTAACTGATTTTAAAGAATTACCAAATTACATGAAAAAAGGAACAAAAGAATTATATATTTTGACTCAAGCAACTTTTAATTTATATCACAATAGTGGTGCAAGAGGAGTTACCATGTCAAAACAAGGCTATTCTATAATTGATATTAGAGCAGAAAAATATAGTAGTGGTTGTTATAATGCATTACCTCATGAATTTGCTCATGCTGTAGATGGTAGATATAAACATGTATATGGTAATGGAAGAATTTCAGAAAGTAAAGATTGGAGCAATTTATATAATTATTATAAAAATCATCAAGGAAATGTATTATGGTATAATGCTTATGCAAATAAAGGAGAATTTTTTGCAGATAGTTATGCGTTTTACTTTATGAAATACCAAGCAAAAACACATACGTTTAATAAAAGTTATTATTCTAATAAAGCATATCCTGATAATATTAAAAAACAAATGCATGATACAATAGACTTTATTAATAATACAAGTATGTAGATCTTACTTAATAGTAAGGTCTTTTTTTCTATTAAAAACATTAAATTTTATTCACAAACAAATGTTTAATATGATATAATATTTATACGTTAAAAGAAGGTGAATGATAATGATAAAAATATTTCAAAATAAAAAAGAAAAAGAAGTTAGAGATAACTCTCTTATAATTACATCTTCATTCGAAGCATTAGAATATAAAAAAAAGTATTTAAATAACAATTTAAAGGTATGTTCATTTAACAATTTAATTAGTAGCTTAATAGTTAAATGTACAGATAAAAAAATAGTTACAAATGAAGAAAGCTATTTATTTATGTATTTAGCATTTAATAAAGTTAAAGATAGATTAATGGTATATAATAATATAACTAATTATGAGTTTTATAATTTGCTAATAAATACGTATGAATTTTATAAAAAACATACATGCGAAGAAAGTGATAAGATAAAAGACTTATCATTAATTTATGATACTTATGATAAACTTCTTAAAGAAAATAATTTAATAAGTTTATATAATGCCATAATAGAAAGTATAGGTTATATAAAAAATATAAAAGAAGATAATATATATTTTATTAACATAAAAAAGCTAGATGATAATCAGATTAATTTTATAAAAAAACTAGGTGAAGAAAAAAACGTATACTTATATGCTAATACTATAAATAATAATTCATTAATTAAAAGTCTTAATAAAATAGATAGTATATCATATGAAGAAACAGAAAATGAAAGTGTTAATAACTTATATGAGATAGGCTCTAATAACTTATTTAATAATGCAAATATTATCTCTTGTAATGATTTATATGAAGAAGTTTGGTATGTATATGAAGATATTAAAAGTAAAATAAATGGTGGTTTAAAATATAAAGATATATTAATAGTATCTCCTGATAAAAAAAGATATGATTATTACTTTGATATGATATTTGATATTCCATATACAAAAGAAAGTGTTTATGGTGTTTTAACTAAGAACTTTATAAACATATTAAACAGTATCTTAAATGGTAATTTTACATGTTCTAATTTTGTTAGTTTAATTAAACTTGGAATATATAATATAGATGAAAAAATAATAAATGATTTAGATAATTATATATATAGTTTTTCTTTAGAAGACGCATTATTTTATGATGAATTTAAGTTTAATCCAGCAGGGAAAAAAGAATTTTCTTCTAGTGATTATGAAAAGTTAAAAACATTAAATGAAACTAGACTTAGCATACTTAATTCATTTAAATATCTTTTAGAAAATACTATAAATGTTAAAAATGCTAAAGAAAATTTAAAGTACTTATTTATGTATTTAGAAGAAGAAAAGATAATAGATAAATTATGTCTTTTAGATAGTGAAGGTTATAATAAATTAATAGATGATTTGGAGTTAGTTAATGATTTTATAAAAGAAGCTAGTTTAAGTGATGTATTAAATATAATTAATAGTATGTATAAAGAGTTTAGTAAAAAGAACTTTACAAAAGATGAAATTATGATAATAAATTCATCTAATTATTATGATAAAGATTATAAAATGGTTTATTTTATAGGTTTAACTGAAAAAGATATACCAGCTACGTTTAGTTTTAATACGTTAATTAACGATAATGATTTAAAAGAAGAAGATATATTTGACTTAATAAATTCATTTAATGATTTACAAAAAAATAATATATCTAATATTCTTTTAAATAAAAACATAACACTAACTTATCATAAATTAACAGATGCTCCATCTAAAGTAGATAAAAGTCCTCTTCTTTTAAAGTTTTCATCTAAGATAAATAGTTATACTTATAATTTAAATAAAAAAGATGATAAAAACTTTAACCTTAGTATACCAAGTAGTCTTGCTTTAGAATTATACGGAAAAGATTTATTTTTATCACCTAGTAGTTTAGAGATGTTTGCTAAATGTAAATATTCATACTTTTTAAATTATGGTTTAAAACTAAAAATAAAAGAAAAATATGATTTTGATAATAGAGAAGTTGGTACATTTATTCATTTTATATTAGAAAATATTTTGAAAAATTATAAAGAGAAAATAGATGATTCTTTAATTAAAAGTCTTATCGATAAATATAGTACTTTATACTTTTCATTAAATATTAGAAACGTAACTAATACCTTAAAATATGTCATAGACGTATTAAAAGAAAGTACTTATATTTTAGTTAAAACTATTTTTTTAGAACTTGAAAATACGAAGTTTTCTCCATTTTGTACTGAATTTAAAATAAAAGATTTAGATTATAAAATAAAATTAAAAAATGGCATGCTATATATAACTGGTATAATTGATAGAATAGATTCATATTTTGATGATAATAATTATTATTTTAGAATAATAGATTATAAAACTGGAATTAAAAAATTTAGATTGGATGATATATTACTTGGTCTTAATATGCAGATGATAGTTTATTTATTAGCTATTAAAAATGGACTTAAAATAAATAAAAATATCATACCAACAGGATTTTTATATTATCCAGCTTTAGTTCATTATAAAAAAGAAAATATAGGTACTAAAGAAGATATAATTAATGATAATTTAATAAGTAGTTTAAAAATGAATGGTATATTAAATAAAGACTTTTTATCACTTTATAATGATGAAAAAATAGGCAATTTTATCGATGTTAAAACAAGAGGTAATATAAATGATGAAAAAGTTTTAGATTCTAAAGACTTATCTTTAGTGTTTAAAAAAATAGAAAAAATACTAAAAGAAGAAGGAGAAAATATATTAAGCGGTGATATTAAAATAAATCCTATTATTGATTATAAAAATGATTCTTGTAAGTATTGTAAGTTTTCATCTATATGTAATTTTAATCCATCATATGATATTCATAGAAAATATAAAAGTTTAAAGAAAAGAGAAGTATTACTTAGTATAGAAGGTGATTTAAATGGCTTGGACAAATGATCAATTAAGAGCTATAAAAACAAGAGGTGGTAAGATTTTAGTTAGTGCAGCAGCTGGTTCTGGTAAGACTGCTGTATTATCTGAAAGAGTACTTGATTTTGTATTAAATGGTGGAAGTACATCTAAACTTCTTATAGTTACGTTTACAGAAGCTGCAGCAATAGAGATGAAAACAAGAATAAAAATGAAAATAGAAAGTGCCTTAGAAGATAGTTATAGTGATAATTTACAAAAAGAACTTACCTTAATAGATAATGCATCTATTTGTACTATGGACTCATTTTATTCAAAGTTAGTAAAACAGAATTTTGATAAATTAGATATAATGCCTAACTTTTCTATATTAACTAGTGCAGAAGAGAAATTACTTAAAAATAAAGTTGCACTTTATACTATGGAAAATTCATTTAATGAAGAATTTATTAACCTTTTAAAAACACTTGGTGCAAATGATAATTCATTAATAAAAGATATAATAATTAGTACCTCTAACTTTTTTGATACAATACCATTTTATGAAGAGTTTATAAATAAAGTATATGAAAACTATAACTCCAACTATTATAAAACAATACTTATATCTAATATAAAAGATAAATTTAATTCATATAAGAGTTTATATAATAGTATAAAAGAAGAGCTATATAATGAATCTAGCGATTTTGATAAATTAAATGATAACATAATGCAAGAAGATATGATAATTAATAAAATATTATCTATAAATTCATTTGATGAATTATCTATAATTTTAAGAACCACTTCATTTAATAGATTAGCATCTATTAGAGGATATAGTGATAATTATGTATATAACAAATATAAAAATATAAGAAGTAAATTAAAAAAAGAAATAACAGATAACTTAAGTTATTTAATTAATGTTACAGACAAAGAGTATGAAACGCAAAATAAAATATTACTTAATAGTTTAAAAACATTATTTTCTGTAGTTAAAACATTTAGAGGAAATTTACTTTTAGAAAAGAAAAAAATAAATAAATATTCTTTTTCTGATATACCATTATTTGTTATAAAACTATTAATAAAAGATAATAAAAAGACTTATCTTGCAAAGTCATTAGAAAAAAGATTTGATGAGATACTAATAGATGAATATCAAGATACTAATAATTTACAAAATATAATCTTTAATGCTATTAGTAAAGATGGTTCTAATATATTTTGTGTTGGGGATATAAAACAGAGTATATATAGATTTAGAAGTGCTTGTCCTGATATATTCAATAATGATAAATTATCATCATATAAAGATAAATTTCCTATGCTAATTACTTTGTCTAAAAATTTTAGAAGTAGAAATTTAGTACTTGATTTTTGTAATTTTATATTTGAAAATACTATGTCAAATTATCTTGGAGAAACTAATTATGATAAAGATGAAATGCTTTATAATGGTATGCCTTTTCCAGAATATGATGATGCTTTATCTGAAGTATGTATTATAAATAACGAAGAAAAAGAAGATGATGATGAACTTACTAAATCTCAAAAAGAAGCTATATTTGTAGCTAATAAAATAAAAAAATTAATAGATGATAAATATCAGGTTTATGATAAAAAAGGATTTTTTAGGGATATAAGACCTAGTGATATAGCTATATTATTTAGAAACTTAACTCATAGTGATACATATAGAATTGCACTTAATAATAGAGGTATTGGAGTTTATTCTAATAAAGAAGTTAATTTCTTTGATAATTATGATGTTAAACTTATTATATGTATTTTAAAAGTAATAGATAATTATTATGATGATATATCATTAATTAGTGTTTTAAAATCTAAATTATTTAATATAGAAGATAGTTTAATTGCAAAATGTAAAGTAAATTATAAAAACTTATATTTATATGATGCAATAAAGAAAAGTGATGATAAAAAGCTTAATGATATATTAGATATAATTTATGATTTAAGTGTATTTAAGAATAATAATACTTTAACTGATACAATAAATTATATATACAAAAAATTAGATGTTATAAATATTTTAGGAACTGATAAATCAAAACTTAAAAATCTAACTATGATGGTAAAAAATGCAAGTGATTATGAAAAAAATACATCTAAAAGCTTTCATGAATTTGTTTCTTATATAGAAGAAGTATTACTTGATAAATCATCCTTTGCAGGGGCTAATCCACTATCAGATGGGGATAACGTTTTAATTACTACAATACATAGATCAAAAGGATTAGAGTATCCTGTTGTATTTGTTTGTGAAACAGGTTCTCAATTTAATAATATGGATCTTCAAAATTCATTTTTGATAGATAATAACTATGGTATTTCTTTTGATATATTAGATTATGATAAAAAGTTTAAATATGAACCTATTTCTAAAATAATTATGAAAGATAAAATAAAATTACTTCAATTATCAGAAGAACTTAGGATATTATATGTTGCATTAACAAGAGCTAGAGAAAAATTAATAATAACTGGTTTTGCTAATAATTTAACTAATATGGTAAAAGATGCATCATATAAGATAGGTGATGATAGATTAATTAGTAACTTATATTTAAGTGAATGTAATAGTTATTTAAAATGGATTATAGGTTGCTTATTAAGACATAATGATGGAAGAGCATTAAGAGAATTATCTAATGCTTCTTGTAAAGTATTTTTAAGTGATTCTAAGTTTAAATTAGATATAATAAATGCTTTAGATATTAAAGATGAAAACTTAACTGAAAAAATAGAATATTTTGAAAATAAACCTATTATAGTTAAGGATTATGATTATACTGAAAGTAAGGTGCCTATATATTTAAGTGTATCTGAATTAAAAAAGAAAACATCTTCATATATAAGAAAACCATACTTTATAAATAGTGATGTAAGAAAAAATGATATAGGTACTATTTATCATAAGATTTTTGAATTATTAGACATAAAAAAATATACCTTAAGTACTCTTAAAGAAAAAATAGATGAATTATGTAATAATAACATAATTAGCAAAATGGAACTTAAATTAATTGATATTAATAAAATGTTTATGTATCTTACATCTGATATCTATGACATGATACTTAATAGTAGTAAGGTATATAAAGAAAAAGAAATAACATTTAGTCTGCCAGCTAGTTATTATGATATAGAATATAAAAATGAAAGTATACTAACTAGTGGTATTATAGATATGATGTTTGTATACGATGATACATATTATATTTTAGATTATAAAAGTGATGATATAAATAATATAGAAGAGCTTAAAGAAAGATATAAAATTCAACTTGATTTATATGAAATAGGAGTTAAACAATTATTTAATGCTAAAAAAGTTGAAAAGATTATATATAGTATTAAATTAAATAAGTTTATAAGAGTATAATTAAAAAATGGAACTAATAGGATATAATTAGTTCTATTTTTTTAATGTAAAATCAGTGTACACATTATTATTATTATTATTGCGTAGGAAAGATATAGATGATATTATAAAAATGTAAAGTAATCAAAATAGGCACTTTATAAAAAATAAAAAAGAAGGAGAAAGAGTAAAAAATGGGAGTATTTAAAAATGGTGTAGGTAGACCAAGTAATGAAACTATCAAAAAAAGAAATATATTTAAAGGAATATGTATATTATTAGTATTAATAATAATTGGAATGACAGTTTATATATTAAATGATAAAGGTATTATTAATATTAGTAGTAAAGATAATAAAAAAATAGTAGATAAGAAGACAGATAATGGTGCAACTAAAGAAAACAAAAAAATAGAAGTTAGTAGTGAGGAAGCAAAAAAAATATTAGAAAATTATGTATATGATGGTTATTATAATTTAGCTAATGATTTTTCTGAGGATTACAAGATGGTATTAGCAGTAGAAAAAACAGAAGGTGTTAAAAGAACTAATACATGTAAAGAGCTTTTTGGAAATGACATAAAAGAATATGGCGATAATACATCATATTCCATAAATACAGGACTTGAATTAGATGGTATCGAAAGTGTTTGTATGGAAAATTATAATTATGGTAAATATAATAAATTTTATTCATATGATGATGTTAATAAAAAATATGAGAGTTTATTTGGTAAAAAAATGAAAAGAAAATCAGCAGAATCATTAAAATCTGGAGGGGCAGTTATTTATGGCTATTCTAAACTAAAAGATGGTTATGTAGAACTTTCATGTGAATGTGGAGGTACTTGGCCAGAGGAAATTAAATATATTTATGATTCTTATGAAATGGACAATAAACTTCATATAATATTTAGTTATTACACATATTTTAGTGATGGACCAAAAGCAATGATTACTTTAACTGATGCAAATGAAAATAAAATAGAGGTAAATACTGATGATAAAGGTAACTTGTTAGAAAGTACTAAAGATATATTTGAAAAAAATAAAGATAGTGTTGCAAAGTTTGATTTTATACTTAATAAAGACAGTAATGGAAATTATATATTTGATAAAATTGAAAAGGTAAAATAATAGAAATTAGAAATAGAACTAATAAGATATAATTAGTTCTATTTTTTTAATGTAAAATCAGTGTACATATTATTATTATTATTATTGCGTAGGAAAGATATAGATGATATTATAAAAATGTAGAGTGGTTAAAGATTGGCACTTTATAAAAAATAAAAAGAGAAGGAGAAAGAGTAAAAATGGGAGTATTTAAAAATGATGTAGGTAGACCAAGTAATGAAACTATCAAAAAAAGAAATATATTTAAAGGAATATGTGTATTATTAGTATTAATAATAATTGGAATGACAGTTTATATACTAAATGATAAAGGTATTATTAATATTAGTAGTAAAGATGATAAGAAAACCGTAGATAAGAAGACAGATAAAGAAAACAAAAAAGAAGAAAAACTATCTGATGAAGAAGGAAAAAAGATTGTTGAAGAAGTATTTGGTAATTTTACATTGTTTCATACTATTGATTCAAAAAAACTAGAATTGAATAGTGATAATATTAAAACATTAGCAGCTATTAAGAATGTTAAAGAAGGAAGCAAGAAATATACATGTAAAGAATTATTTGGGAACAATATAGAAAGTTTAGATGATAGCTTTGAGAAAGGGAGTTGGAAAGTTGAAAATTTACTTTGCTCTGATGGCTATCAAACGCTTTATAGTTATTCTGATGTAAATAGTCAGTATAAGAAAATGTTTGGGAAAGATGTAGATGCACTTAAATCTACTATAAAAATGGATAATATTTTTGATGGTGCATATGGCTATTCTAAATCAGAAAATGGTTATTCATTCCTATCATGTGAATGTGGTGATAGCATTCCACCAATGATTTCAGGATTTAAAAATGTTAAAAAAATTGGTAATGAGTTAACAATTGATTATGCAGAAATACTTGCTGATGATAATGAATATTTTAATTTTGACGATGGTACAAAAGTGAAATATGATTATAAGAAAGATGTAAACGAGCAGTTCTCAAAATATAAAGATAAAATTAATAAAAAATATACTTTAGTTTTTGAAAAACAATCTGATGGTAGTTATATTTTTATTAAGGCAAAATAATAGACAAAGATTATTAATATAATTGTTAATAATCTTTTTTTGCTGTATAATTATGATGGAAGAGGGTGCGTATTATGAATAATGAGATATTTGGAGTAATAGAAAAAGAAAAGAGAAGGCAGCAAAATAAAATAGAGCTTATTGCATCTGAAAATTTTGTATCTACTGATGTACTTAAAGCACAAGGAAGTATATTAACTAATAAGTATGCAGAAGGGTATCCTTCTAAAAGATATTATGGTGGATGTGAATATGTTGATATAATTGAAAATTATGCAATAGATTATTTAAAGAAGTTATTTAATGTTAAGTATGCAAATGTTCAGCCTCATAGTGGTTCTAGCGCTAATATGGCAGCTTATATGGCTTTAATAAATAAAGGGGATAAAGTACTTGGAATGGATCTTAATTCTGGTGGGCATTTAACACATGGACATAAGCTTTCGTTTAGTGGTATGGACTATAATTTTGTATCATATGGGGTAGATAAAAATACTGGACAGATTAATTATAGACAGGTAAGAGAAATTGCTTTAAGAGAAAAACCTAAACTAATAGTAGCTGGTGCATCATCTTATCCAAGACAGATTGACTTTTCTATTTTTAGAAAGATAGCTGATGAAGTTGGATCATATTTAATGGTTGATATGGCTCATATTGCAGGTCTTGTTGCAGCTGGTCTTCATCAAAATCCTTGCCTATACG
Source organism: uncultured Bacilli bacterium (assembly GCA_934162425.1). Lineage (GTDB taxonomy): Bacteria > Bacillota_I > Bacilli_A > RF39 > UBA660 > Aphodocola. Next base: position 25,907 of record CAKPIS010000003.1, on the reverse strand, counting down.
CTGATGTTGTAACATCTACTACTCATAAAACATTAAGAGGACCTAGGGGTGGAATTATTCTTACTAATAATGAAGAGTTAGCTAAAAAAATAGATAGATGTGTTTTTCCAGGTATTCAAGGTGGACCTTTAATGCATGTTATAGCAGCTAAAGCAGTATGCTTTAAAGAAGCTTTATCACCTAGTTTTATAGAATATCAAAAGCAAGTTATTAAAAATGCTAAAGTATTATGTGATACACTTAAGATGGAAGGATTTAAAATAGTATCTAATGGAACTGATAATCATATAGTTTTAGTAGATGTTAAATCATCTTTAAATATAACAGGTAAAGAAGCGGAAAAATTACTTGATTATATAGGAATAACTTGTAATAAAAATATGGTTCCTTTTGATTCTACTACGCCTTTTATAACTAGTGGTATTAGACTTGGTACTTCAGCTATGACTACTAGAGGTTTTAAAGAAAAAGAGTTTTTAGAAGTAGGAAAAATAATTTCTTGTGCACTTAAAAATACAGAAAATGAAGAGATATTGTTAGATCTTAAGAAAAGATGTGAGCGTCTTTGTCTAAGTCATCCAATATATGAGGAAGTTTCTTATGAATAATATAATAGATGGTTTAATGATCAGTAATAAGATAAAAGATGAATTAAAAGAAAAAATTGAAAAGTTAAATATAAAACCATCACTTACAGTAGTGCAAGTAGGTGATAACAGTGTTAGTAATCTTTATATAAAAAATAAAAAGAAAGCATGCTTATATGTAGGGCTTGATTTTAACTTAATAAAATTTGATGATGATGTAACAGAAGAAGAAATAATAGATAAAATAAATGAACTTAATCGAGATTTAAGTGTAAATGCTATTATTGTTCAGCTTCCTCTTCCAAGTAATTTAAATGCTAACAGAATAATTAGTTATATATCACCTTTAAAAGATGTTGATGGATTAACTAGTCAAAACGTTGGTAATTTATCACTTGGAAATGAAGCTTTAGTATCATGTACTCCTCTTGGGGTAATGGAATTATTAAAAGAATATAAAGTTAATTTATCTGGAAAGAATGTATGCATAGTAGGAAGAAGTAACTTAGTTGGCAAGCCATTAATTCAGTTATTATTAAATGAAGATGCAACAGTTAGTGTATGTCACTCTAAAAGTTATGATATAAAGCGTTATACTTCATTTTCAGATGTATTAATAGTTGCAGCAGGACATGCTAAGCTTATTACAAAAGACATGGTTAAAGATGGAGCTGTTGTAATAGATGTTGGAATAAATAAAGAAAATAACGTGTTATCTGGTGATGTGGACTTTGATGAAGTATCTGAAAAAGCTTCTTTAATTACTCCTGTACCAGGTGGTGTTGGTCCAATGACAGTTGCATGTCTTTTAAAAAACGTAGTTAAAGCATATGAAATGCAGCATTAGGTTTAATTGTGAAAAGTAGTTTAGATGATATATTTATTTCTAATTTACCTACACTTGATTTACATGGAGAGACAAAAGATTCATCCAGAGTATTATTAAATGAGTTTATTTATGATAATTATGTTCTTAAAAATGAAAAGATTGTTGTTGTTCATGGTAAGGGTAAAGGAATATTAAAAGAAGAAGTTAGAAAAGTGCTTAAAATGAGCAAATATGTTTTAGATTTTCATATAAATAACTATAATGATGGTTGCACGTTAATTTACCTAAAGAAAAAATAGTCTTATAAAATAATTAAAAATACGAAAAAAGTTGACATTTGAATGCTTTTGTGGTAGTATAAACGCCATCAAATGCCAAAAGGGGGAATTTAGGATGGAAGAAAGAAGAGGTTTTACCATAAAAGATTTATTAATTAGATTAATATTAATCATAATTTTTATATTCTTACTTATATGGTTATTTCCAATGCCAGATTTAAAACCATTAAACTATCAAATATTTGCAGATAATATAGATAGAATGAAGAATGTAGCTAAAAGTTACTATACTGTAGAAAGATTACCTGAAAATATTAATGATTATAAGAAAATGACATTAGAGGAAATGATAAATCAAAATTTAATATTACCTTTAATGGATTCTAATGGTAAATATTGTAGTACAAAAGATTCTTATGTAAAGGTAACAAAGCTTGAAAATGAGTATATAATAAAGGTAAATTTATCTTGTAGTGATAAAGAAGCTTATATTATAGAACATTTTGGATGCTATGATATATGTAGTGATAAGTGTAAAGTGCTAGAAAGTACTACAACAGCATCTATGGTTATTAATGATAGAGTAACTAAAAAAACAGTTAAGAAAACTACTAAGACTCCAGATGTTATAACAACTAAAAAACATTCAAAACTTTATGAATATGAGTTTATGAAGAATGTATGTACTGAAAAATTTGATAAGTATGTATGTCCTTCTGGATATTACTTAGCTGGTTCAAATTGTATAAAAAATGGTTCTAGAGTTGTTAGGGTAGGTGCTAATAAAAAGATTACTAATGTTACATCAACTGATACTAAAGATGCTAAAGCAGTTATAACAAGTGATTCTAAAAAAGTAGATGCTAATAAGTCTACTAAGACAGTTACTTCTACTATAAATGCTAATAAATCAAGTTCTGTAACTGATGAAGTTTTAGTAAAAACACAAAAAGTTACAGCTGCTAAGTCTTATTCATACGATGTTAAGGGTGCTGTTGGTACTGTAAAGACAACTTATGCTGATTATATTACTAATCAAACTTATAGTGTAATTACAGCTGATAAATATGCAACAGCATATAAATGGACTTATGTATCTACAAGATATTCTAATAATGGTGCAGAAGCATTTGAAAATGATAATGAAAAGTTAGTTTTAGTTGATACTTATCAAGAATTAACTTGTGATACATGTTTTACTACTGTAACAGTTTATAAATATTTTAGATATAGAAAAGAATATACAAAATTTACTTATTCTTGTGATGCATATCCAGGATATACTTTATATGATACTAATAAATGTAGAAAAGCTACTGGAACAACTAAGTCTTGTCCATCAGGATATACTGATTCTGGTAGTGGATGTAAGAAATCTACTACAACATATAGTTGTTCTAAGTATGGTTCTGCATATAAATTAAATGAAAAAGATAAGACTTGTACAAAGACTATTACACATTATTCTTGTCCTGCTGGAACAGAGAAAACTAATGATGAAAAGTATTGTACTAAAAAAGTTTATGGTTGTCCTGCTGGTACTACATCTATAGGATCTGGTAAGTGTTCTAAAACTATATACTCTTGTCCAACTAATACTTCTGATAAAACATATATTTTAATTGGATCTATATGTTCTGTTAAAGAAAAGAAAACAGTTTATACATGTCCATCTGGAACTGTTAAAACTGATGATGAAAGATACTGTGTTAAGACAACTTCATCTACTAAATATACTTGTGAAGATTATCCAGGATATAATTTAACAGGTAAGAAGTGTATTAAGACAACAGTTACTCCAAAAGTTACTTATACTTGTAATAAAGGTTATACTTTAGATGGTACTACATGTTATAAAACTGAAAATACCACTGATACTAAGGTTGCTGAAAAAACATATAAGACAGAATGTAATAAAGAATATAGATGGTCAACTAGTACATCTATAAATGGATGGAGTTATACTGGTAACAAACGCTTATTAAATTAATAAAAGGGGTTAAAGAAGGCTTTAAATTAAGTCTTCTTTTTGTTATAATTTAATTTAGAAGGTGAATAGTTTATGTATGTAGAAGTTTTAGTTGAAAATAGAGTATCATCTAATGATATGACATTTACTTATCATGTACCTAGTAATATAAAAGAAGATTTAGTAGGAAGAAGGGTTTTAGTACCATTTAATAATAGAAATATTGAAGGATTTGTTCTTGGTTATACTACTTATAGTGATGAATATGAAATAAAAGATATTATAAAAATAAAAGATGAAGAGAAAATACTAAATGAAGAGTTATTAAACCTTGGTAAATTTATGAGTAATAAGTACTTATGCCCTTTAATATACTCATATCAAGCTATGCTTCCTAGTGCATTAAAAGCTAATCATAATATGTCTTTAAAAACTAAGAAAGTGTCTTATGTAAAACTAAATACTTCTGCTAAATTAGATAATATTAAGGGTAAGAGTATGCTTGATATTATAAGGCTATTAAAAGAAAATAATTGTATAAAAAAAAGTCTTATAAAAAGTAAGTCTTCTCTTAAAAGGCTAATAGATTATAATATAGTTATTGAAGTAAAAAAAGAAGAATATAGAAATGTAGAAACTAAAGAAGTTAGTAATAATATTACTTTAACTAAGGATCAAGAAAGGGTTTCTAACATAGTTAAAGAAAACTTAAATAAAGGTGATACTTTTCTTTTATATGGTGTAACATCTTCTGGTAAAACAGAAGTATATATAGATATAGTAAAAGAAGTTATTAAAAATAAAAAGGGTGCAATTATATTAGTTCCTGAAATTAGTTTAACACCGCAAATAACAGCAAGATTTAAAGGGGTATTTAAAGATAATATTGCAATACTTCATTCTTCTTTATCTGATGGAGAAAAATATGATGAATATAGAAAAATTTTAAGGGGTGAAGTATCTGTTGTAATAGGAGCTCGTAGTGCTATTTTTGCACCTGTTAAAAACATAGGAGTTATAATAATAGATGAAGAGCATTCTGAAAGTTATAAACAAGAAAATAATCCTAGATATAATACTTATGATATAGCTAAAGAAAGATCAAATACTCATAATTGTCCTATTATTTTAGCGAGTGCAACTCCTAAAATAGAAAGTTATGCAAGGAGTATGAAAGGTTATTATAAATATTTAGAGCTTTTAAATAGAGTAAATAAAAAACCTATGCCTAAAGTTACTATAGTTGATATGAAAGATGAAATTAAAAAGGGAAATATGTATTTTTCATCTGTTTTATTAGATAAGATTCATCTTGCATTAAGTAAAAAAGAGCAAGTAATGCTTTTAATTAATAGAAGAGGATATTCTAATTATTTAACTTGTAAATCTTGTGGGTTTGTTTATAAATGTCCTAATTGTGATATTACTTTAACGTATCATAAAACGTCTGATATGCTAAGATGTCATTATTGTGGATATGCTACTAAAAAGGAAGATAAGTGTCCTAATTGCAAGGAAGAGTCTTTAAGACAAATGGGTCTTGGTACTGAAAAAATAGAAGAGATGTTAAAAGAAAAGTTTCCAGATTCAAATATAGTTAGAATGGATAGGGATACTACTACAAAAAAAGGTTCTCATTATAAAATTATTAATGATTTTAATGATGGTAAGTATGATATTTTAGTTGGTACTCAAATGATATCAAAAGGACTTAATTTTCCTAACGTAACATTAGTAGGAGTAATAAATGCAGATATGAGTCTTAACTTGCCAAATTTTAGAAGTAGTGAAGTAACCTTTAGTCTTTTAGATCAAACAACGGGAAGATGCGGAAGAGCAGAAAAAGAAGGAGAAGCTATTGTACAAACATTTAATCCAGATCATTATAGCATTGTTTGTGCTGCAAATCATGATTATAAAACGTTTTTCAAGCAAGAACTTATGATAAGAAAAAAATTAAATTATCCTCCATATTGTTTTATAACACTTATTAAAATAATAGCTAAAGATTTTAATTATGGTATTAAAGAAGCTAAAAAAATAAGCGAATATTTAAGAAAAAACTTAGATAGTACTACTGTTTTAGGACCAGGTATGGCAAGTATATTAAAAATAAATAATCTATATAATTTTGAAGTTATATTAAAATATAAAAAAGATGATAAATTATATAGTATGCTTAAAAATATAATTAAAATATATGAAGGAAATAATAATATTAAAATAGAGATGGATTTTGATCCAAATAATTTATAGGAAGGTATTATGGATAATAAAGCTAAAAGAATTATTGATTTTTATTTATATGTAAATAAATTAAAGTATAAAATAAGAACAGGGTTTGTAGAAATAGGTATAACAAAAGAAAGATTAGAATCAGTTGCTGAACATATATATGGATGTTTAATGTTATCTATTGCGGTAGATAGTGAATATGATTTAAATATTGATATGTATAAAGTATTAAAGATGCTTACTATTCATGAATTAGATGAAGTTTTAAAACCAGATTTTACTTTACGTTCTGGTATAACAAAGGAAGAAAAAATAAAAATTGGAGTAGAAAGTGTTAATATTGTAGCTAGCACTTTATCTTCTAGGGATGAGTTAATAAGTTTAGTAAATGAGTTTAACGAGGGAAAAACAAAGGAAGCTAAGTTTTGTTATTTAATAGATAAAATGGAATGTGATATGCAAGCTAAGGTATATGATTTAGATGGAAATTTCTTAATAGAGAAAGCTAAAGAAGATTTAGTATATTATGGTAGTAGTGCTAAGAAAATAGAAAAAAATGCAAAAACAGCTAGTGACTATTGGATTTTATATGATAAACCTAAATTTAAAAATGATAAAATATTTAAATTATTATGTGATGAACTGTTAAAAATAACAAGTGATGAAATTAGTTAATAATTTTATCATTTTTCGTTATAAAATATAAAAAAATAGCTTGTATCATATAATAAATATGTGTTATAATAACCATGGCTTTTCTAGAGGAAAAGAAATACACACAAATCTGGATTTATATCTCGAGTGCCCGAAGAGGGTGAGCATATAAAGATGAAAGGTTTGGAGGTTAGAACAAAGGAGGAAAAAGAAATGCCAGTTGTATCAATGAGTTACTTGCTAGAAGCAGGTGTACACTTTGGACATCAAACAAAAAGATGGAATCCAAAGATGAAAGAATATATCTTTACTGCAAGAGACGATATTTATATTATTGATTTACAAAAAACAGTAAAGAAAATTGAAGAAGCTTACGCAGCTTTAAAAGAAATTGCCGCTAATGGCGGAAAGGTTATATTCGTAGGAACTAAGAAACAAGCTTCTGAAGCCACTGAAGAAGAAGCTAAAAGATCTGATAGTTACTATGTTTCAAAACGTTGGTTAGGAGGAACTTTAACTAACTTTAGAACAATTAGAAGAAGAATTAACCGTTTAGATCAAATTGAAAAGATGGAAAAAGATGGTACTTTTGAAAAGTTACCTAAAAAAGAAGTTGTTATGATTAAAAAGGAATACGAAAAGTTAAATTCATACTTCTGTGGTTTAAGAGAAATGAAAAAGATTCCACAAGCTATGATTATCGTAGATCCTAAGAAGGAAATTAACGCAATTAATGAAGCACATAAGTTAGGAATTCCAGTATTTGGTATCGTAGATACTAACTGTGATCCAGATTTAGTTGATTATGTTATTCCAGGTAATGATGATGCTATTCGTGCTGTTAAAATCGTACTTGGTGTATTAAATAATGCTATATGTGAAGCCTATGGAAAACCAGTTGAAGATTATATAACTGAAGAAGATAAAGTAAAAGCTTCTGCTAAAGAAGTTGCAAATGATGTTAAAGAGTTAGCTAAAGATGTTAAAAAAGTAGTAGAAAAGAAAGTTAGCGAAGTTGCTCCAAAAGCATTAGAAAAAGCTCATGAAGTTAAAGAAACAGTTAAGGAAGCAGTTAAAGAAATAGCTTCTGATGTAAAAGAAGAAAGTGTAGATTTAGCTAAAAAAACAGTTGCTGAATTAAAAGCTATGGCTAAAGAAGCTAATATTGAAGGATATTCAAAGTTAAAAAAAGATGAACTAATTAATGCTTTAAGAAAATAATTTTAGTGAGGAGATTTAAAGATGAATGCAAGTTTAATCAGAGAATTAAGAGATATTTCTGGAGCTGGAATGATGGATTGTAAGAAAGCTTTAGAAGAAAATGGTAATGATATAAAGAAAGCTACTGAATGGTTAAGAGAAAAAGGTATTGCAAAAGCTGCTAAAAAAGCTGGAAGAATTGCTGCTGAAGGGTTATCTACTATTGTAACTAATGGTAATAAGGCAGTTGTACTTGAAATTAACTGTGAAACAGACTTTGTTGCTAAAAACGAAAAGTTTGAAAAGTTTGTTAATGATGTAGCTAATACTATTTTAAATAGTGATGCTAAAACAAATGAAGAAGCTTTAGCACTTCCTTGTGAAGATGGTACTTTAAATGATTATGTTACTAATATGACTGCAACTATTGGAGAAAAAATATCATTTAGAAGATTTGCTAATGTAACTAAAGAAGATGATGAAAACTTTGGTGCTTATATTCATATGGGTGGAAAGATTTCTGTTTTAACTATATTAAAAGGTGCTTCTGAAGCTGTTGCTAAAGATGTATCTATGCATGCTGCTGCAATGCGTCCAGAATTTGTTAAAAAGGATGATGTTCCAGCTGATAGATTAGAAAATGAAAAGAAAATTTTAACTGAAGAAGTTATTAGAGAAGGTAAACCAGCTAATATTGCTGAAAAAATAGTAATGGGTAAAATTAATAAATTCTATAAAGAAGTTTGCTTAGAAGAACAAGAATTTGTTAAAGATAACAGTGTTACTGTTTCAAAATATATAAGCAATAATGGTGGATCATTAGTTGATGTTATTAGATTTGAAGTTGGTGAAGGTCTAGAAAAACGTCAAGATAACTTTGCTGAAGAAGTAGCTGCTCAAATGAAAGGCGAATAATTATGAAAAAGTTAGTGGTTTTGTTATTGCTAACTTTTTTGTTAATTACTGGATGTAGTTCTGTAGAAGTAACAAAAGTTGATGATGATATAAATACTGATGCTTTAAAATTTAGTAAAGAATATCCTTTAGTTAGTCAAGATAATGTTTTTGAATATTATACTTATGATAATTTAATAGATAAGATAGAAAATGGTACAGGTGTTATTTTCTTAGCGTATCCAACTTGTAAATATTGTGATTTAACTGCATCTTTACTTGATGGTATATCAAAAGAAAAAGAATTAGAAGAAATATCTTATTACAATATTAAAGATATGATGCAAAATAATACTCAGGAATATAAAGATTTAATTAAATTACTAGATTTTAAAGATGAAGATTATAGTGATAATTTGGAAGAAAAAAAAGAGGAAAATAATATAAGTGCACCTATTATAGTATTTGTTAAAAATGGTATTGTAGAAAAAACTTATACTATAGATGAAGAAAAAAGTGATAAAGATAGTATAAAAAGTGAACTTATAGAAGATTTTAACTTAATATATGAAGAGTCTAAATAATAGGCTCTTTTTTGCCATAAAAAAACTTGCAAAGAAAGTAATCATCCTATATAATTAAATTATAGAATAGGAGGAATGTTTGCAGGTAGTATATAAGCACTTGTTTATATTTAAAAAAAGAAAATTGAAAGGAGAAGATAATGGTTATGTTTAAAAATAGTGTAGGTAGACCAAGTAATGAAACTATAAAGAAAAGAAATATATTTAAAGTAGTAGTATTAATATTATTTATTATTATAATAGGTTTGGTAGTTTATATATTAAATGATAAAGGTATTATTAAAATTAAAGAAAAAGATAATAAAAATAAAGAGAATAATAAACAAAAAGAAGTAATAAATAAAGAAAATGAAGGATGGTATGAACCTAAAGGTACTGCTAAAACAATTGATATATACACATATAAATATGATACATCAGAAGAAAACTTATATATTACAAGTAATTATGAAGAAACAAAGAAAAGTAATCCTAGTGCTATATATAATAACGTTGGAACATATAAATGTTCTAGTGAAGATTGTATGTTAATTACTAATTATATAAGCAGTAGCGAAATAGATACAGTTGGATTTTTAGATGGTGATTATGTTATTTATAATTTTGTAACAAATAAAGCAAAAAAAATTAACTTTGGAGAGTATAAAGATAAAGTAAACTTTTTAAAGAAAGAACAATATAATATTGGAATGGGTGATTTAACAATCAATCCATATAAAAAAGGAAATTATAAATATTATTCATTTACAATTGGTACAGAAAATCTAGATTCAATTGGTTTTGTTAATCAAGCACTGGATGTTATTACATTTATTACTGATTCTGATGTGGTTGATGATGGTAATTATATTACTCATGATAGAACTTTTGAAAATTATGAATTTTATGATGATGGAAGCTTAATATATAGCTCAAATAATAAAATATATAAATATAATTATAATGATAATAAAATAGAAGAAGGAAGACAGTACAATGATGTTGTATCTATAGCTAAAGGATATATTACAGTAGTTGATAATGATAAATATCTAAAAGTATTAGATAGAAATGAAAAAGAATTATCAAAACTAGTTAAAATAACAGATGATATGACTGTTCATTCTCTATTATCTGGTTGGTATGAACAAAATAAAAAAGAAGGTATATATGTAGTTGTACAAGATCCATCAGTTCAAATGAAAGATTTATCAGATGAAATACAAAAAGATATAGGTTATAGTGAAAATGGATATGATTTTGGATATGAATATTATTATATTCCAGAAACAAAAGAGTCAGGAAAAATAGCTACCTATATAGGTGGTTATGCTAAACCAGTACTTTATTTATATCCTAAAGAAGATAATACTAAAGTTACAGTTTCTTTTGAAAAACCAGATTTATTAACTACAACATACCCTAAATTTAATAAAAAATGGGAAGTTATAGCAAATAAAAATGGTGATTTACATGATAATAATGGAAGATATTATTATGGACTATACTGGGAAGAAGCTGGAAGTAATAAAGTATCATTTGATACAGGATTTTTTGTTACAAAAGATAATGCATTAAAATTTTTAGAAGAAAAATTAGATAATATAGGGTTAAATGAAAGAGAAGCTAATGAATTTATAATGTATTGGTTACCAATACTTGAAAAAAATAATAAGAGTTTAGTATACTTTGAATTAACACAAGAAAGAGATAAATATAATAAACTATATGTTAATCCAAAACCAGATGCACAGCTTAGAATAGCAATACATGTTAAGAAAGTAAATAAGAAAATTAATATTAAACCACAAACATTTACTAAATTTAAAAGAAGTGGCTTTACTATAGTAGAATGGGGTGGAGTTACTTACTAAAGGGACATTAAGTCCTTTTTGTTTGTAAAAAAATTGTAAAATACATAATATTAATATTGAATAAGTAAAATATAGATGTTATTATTAAAATATAGAAGGAGTGTTTAATAATGAAGAAGAAAAATAAAGGTTTTACGTTAATAGAATTATTAGCAGTAATAGTAATATTAGGTATTATACTAACAATAGTAGTATCAAATGTAGTTAAATACATAGGAAAAGCTAGAGAAGGTGCATTTAAAGATACTTATGCTAAAGTACTTAAAGATGTAAGTAATAAGATAGCTTTAAATGATTTAGGGGGAGATACAGAAGAGGTAGAATGCAAAAATCCTACTGAATGTGCAGCTGCATATGATGTTCCTGCAGAAAATATTGTTCTTCTTGTAACTAAACTTAATGATGATAAATATAGTGTTAGTATGAAAGGAATAGGTAGTTATTCTAGTATAGCATTAACTTCAACATCTAAACCTAATAACGCTGGTCTTATTGATAAACAAACCATAAGTTCTACAATAGATTCTGATGGTGAGGTTAAAGCAAATGAAACAGGTAATTCTAATTTTTTCAATAAACTTACAAAAAATGATTCTAACTTAACAGTAGTAGATGCAGCATCGTTAAAAATAATTAGTTATATTACATATAAAGATGCGAATAGCAATGAAACAACGAAATTTTATGGAATGAACGGAGATGAGATGACAGGCATAAAAATTAAAGAAGAATATATAAATGATTTCAAAAATGGATTGAAAAATTATGATAATATTATATCAAAAGGTGATGTAATGGAACTACCTGCTGTTGAGAATATGGAAAATAATACTGATTATTATTCTACAAAATATGGTTATAATTTTTATTTTCCTTCAACGAAATATCTTAAAGAAGGTCAAGTAGGATGCACTTGTGAAAGTTATACAACGTGTACTTGGACTCTTGATAAAAATAGAAATAGGTGGAGAATATTGTGGCTAAAACAAGAAAAATAATTTTCTATTAAAATTATATAATTTGATAGATGTTCTCTAATTATTTTATAATATTATAATATTTACTACGAATAAAAAATTTGAATATATATAGGCTGAAAATTAGTTAAATTTAAAAAGGAATAAAAGGACTTGCAATGCAGTCTTTTTTTATTATATAATATTACTATAGAAAAGAGGAATATGTTATGAATGATGAAATATTATTAGAAGCTGAAGAGAAGATGGAAAAAGCTATTAGTTCAATGGAAAATAAATTCTTAAATATTAGAGCTGGTCGTGCTAATCCTAGAATATTAGATAAGGTTATGCCTGAGTATTATGGAGCTCCAACACCTTTAATACAGCTTGCTACTATATCTGTTCCAGAGGCTAGAAAAATAGTTATTAAGCCTTTTGATAGAAATAGTATTGGTGCTATAGAAAAGGCCATTTTTGAGGCTAATATTGGGCTTACTCCTAATAATAATGGTGAAACTATTATGCTTGTTATACCAGAGTTAAATGAGGAAAGAAGAAAAGAGTATGTAAAGGAAGCTAAACAAGTTGCTGAAGAAGCTAAAATAGCTTTAAGAAATATAAGACAAGATAGTAATAATAGTATTAAAAGGTTAGAAATACCTGAAGATGATCAAAAGTCATTACAAGAAGATGTTCAAGATTTAATTAATAAATATAATAAGATTGTTGATGAAAAATTAAAATTGAAAGAAAATGAATTAATGGAAATATAGTATAAAAAGTGAGGTTAATTATGAAAAAAGCTAGAACTTATATTGTTGTTATATTATTAGTGTTTTCTCTTACTTTGTTAGCTAGTTATGGTATATATAAAAGTGGTGTAACTAATAAATTAAAAGCTAGTTTAGATAGGATGACTTATAAATTTGATGATGAGGTTTTAGTTGGTAATTATCCTAAGATTAATTTACTTATTAACTCAAGTGGTGAAAAGTTAGTTAATGAAGATGTATCTATTACTGTTTTTGCATCAAGTAATTATGTTATAGATAGATTATATTTCTCTTATGATTTAAAAAATTGGAAAACCTTTGAAAAGTTTAAGAAGGGAAAAAGCGTAAAAGCAAAATTAACTTTTAAGAAAAATATTAAATCTAAACTTTATATTAGAGTAGAAAATGAAAAAGGTTATCAAAGTTATGCTTCTAAGACAAGTTTAAATATTGATAAGAAAAGGCCTAAATTAAGTATTAGAAAGTCTCATGATCATATAATAATAACTGCAAGTGATAATGTTTCTTTAGATAAAATTGGTTATTCTGTTGATGGACAAAATTTTGATTATGAAGAAATAGATAAAGTTAAGAAAAGTACTTTTTCTAAGGAATATAATGATTATATGTATGTTTGCATAGTAGATAGTGCTGGAAATGTGAGTAAAATTAAAAAGATAATTTCAGAATAATCTTAGAAATTATTTTTTTTTGTATACTAATACACTTTCATATTTATTTGATTTTGGTATTTTTTTAGTAAGTATTTTTTTATCTAATATAAGTTCATCAATTTCTGTTTTACTAAATAATTTTAATTTGTTATATACATATATAATTCCTTCTTTATTTAGAATATTAGAACACATATTTAGTATGTTTTTTCTTTCTTTAGTTCCATAAAAATCTAATATATTAGAAAGAAATATGACATCGTATAGTTTATTTTTTTCTAAAGTTCTTATATCAGAGTCATAATATGTAATATTATCATCATATAAATTGTTTTTTAACTTATAATACTGATCTTCATCTAAGTATTTTATATCACTTTTAACTGGATCTACATATCCATCATTTTTAAATAATTTATATCTTCTTTTACTTTTTGAATTATTATAAAATTCTTGCCAAAATTCTTTTGCATTATCACTTAAGTTGTAAGATAACGTTTGCAAATCTAAATTTTCAAAGAAACTTTTATCTTTATAAAAATTCATAAATTCATCATATGTTAGAGTTTTTATTAAAGCTATTTTAAGATCTGCATAGTATTTGCTTAATTTATTTTTATCAAATGAGTCTACGCTTTTGCATCCTGCTAATATGGCATGCATAGCATGATCTGCTGATGATGTTACAGTTAATGCATTCTTATTTTCTAAATCGTATAAATCATAATATGTAGATAAACATTCATTTGTCCATGGATATATCTTATCATATGAATTTTCACATATAGCATACAATTTATCACATCCATAATTTAAATACTGTGTTGCCATATGAGCATCATATAATATGCTTCCTTCTTTTACTTCCTTTTTCATTTATAAATCTCCTTATATGTTTTATTTTATAATTATAAAGGAGGTTTGTCAAATAAATATATTTGACAAAGATTTAATATATGCTATAATACTTTTTAGAAAAGGCAATGAAAAAGAGTAGTAGTAAGAAAAGTACTTTAAAGAGAACTGCTTATATGGTGCAAGAGCAGGAAAGATTAGTATCTTATGAATTCGCTTTGGAGCTGGATAACCATAAAGTTATCACGTATATCTTACGTTACAAGAAATTAAGTGCATAGTAAATCTATGAAACAAGGTGGTACCACGGATAAGTTTATTCGCCCTTGTCTCATGGATTTTTTTATATTTAAGGAGGAAGAAAAAAATGAAGGATAAAGTAAATGCTATAAAAAAAGAATATGAAGAAAAAATTTCTAGTATTACTTCTGTCAAAATATTAAATGATGTAAGAGTAGAATACTTAGGAAAACAAGGTAAGATAACTGAACTTTCTAAAATGATGAGGGATGTTCCAAATGATCAAAAAAAGGAATTTGGAATGCTTGTTAATGAAGTAAGAAGCTTTGTTACTGAAAGTTTAGATGAAATAAAAGAAAAGTTAGAAAAAGATGCTTTAAACAAAAAATTAGAAAGTGAAAAAATAGATATTACACTTCCTGGAACCAAAGTTCCTAGTGGATCTGCTAACATTCTAGAAAGAATAATAGAAGAAGTAGAAGACTTACTTATGAGTATGGGATATGATGTTGTAGATGGTCCTGAAATAGAAGAAGATCACTATAACTTTGAACTTTTAAACATTCCTAAAAATCATCCAGCACGTGATGCTCAAGATACTTTTTACGTTGAAGATGATAAGCTGCTTTTAAGAAGTCAAACATCTCCTGTGCAAGCACGCGTTATGCTTGCTAACAAGGGTGAAAAACCAATTAGAATGATATGTCCTGGTAAAACATATAGAAGAGACGATGATGATGCAACTCATTCACATCAATTTATGCAAATAGAAGGACTTTTAATAGATAAAAAGGTAAGCTTATCAGATCTTAAAGGAACTTTTGATGTTATTGCTAAAAAACTATTTGGAGAAGATTGTAAAACTCGCTTTAGACCTAGTTATTATCCATTTACAGAACCTTCTGTAGAAACTGATATTTCTTGCTTTAATTGTCACGGAAAGGGTTGCCCAATATGCAAAAATACAGGTTGGATAACTGTATCTGGAGCTGGTATGGTAAATCCTAAGGTATTAGAAGACTGTGGATATGATCCTAAAAAATGGCAAGGATTTGCATTTGGATTTGGAGCAGAACGTCTTGCAATGTTAAAATACGGAATAAATGATATTAGAGCATTTTACAACACTGATTTAAGAGAACTTAAAAACTTTGATAGAAGGGCTGGTGAATAAACATGATAAGTATGAACTGGGTTTCTGATTATGTTGACATAATTGGTGAAGACTTAAAAGAATTAGCCGTTAAAATAACTAAATCCGGCGTAAACGTTGAAAAAGTTATTACAAATAAAATTAATAACTTAGTAGTAGGACAAATAAAGAAGGTAGATAAACACCCTGATAGTGATCATTTAAATGTATGCATGGTAGATATTGGAAATAGCGTAGTACAAATAGTATGTGGTGCAAAAAACGTAAAAGAAGGATTAAAGGTAATAGTTGCTCTTCCAGGTGCAGTTTTACCAGGTAATTTTGAAATAAAAAAAGGAAAAATAAGAGGCGAAGAATCAAATGGCATGATATGCGCATTATTTGAGTTAGGCCTAGAAGAAAAAACAGAAGAGGTTTATGCTAAGGGAATTACTGAATTAGCAAGTGATGCTAAAGTGGGAACAGATCCACTAACATATTTAGGATTAGATGATACGGTATATGAACTTGATATTCATAAACACCGTAATAATGATTGTTTCTACCACATTGGTTTTGCTTATATTGTTGCATCAGTTTTAAATAAAAAGGTAACACTTCCATCTATAGAGTTACACGAAATAAAAGAAAACATTAACGACTACTTTAAGTTAGATGTAAAAACAGATGCTTGCCCTTATTACACTGCTAAAATGGTAAGAGGCGTAAAAATAGGTGAGTCACCAGATTTCATTAAGAAAAGACTAATTTCTGCTGGAATGAGACCTATAAATAACGTTGTTGATATATCTAATTACGTAATGCTTGAATATGGACAACCACTTCACTTTTTTGATAAAGATAAATTAGGTGATAAAATACTTGTTAGAATGGCTTATGATAACGAACCTATAAAGACACTTGATGGAAAGGAAAGAGTTTTAACTTCTAATGATATTGTTATAACAGATGGAGTAAAACCAGTTGCAATCGCAGGTGTTATGGGAGCAGAAAATACTGATGTTGATTCGGGTACTAAAAACATTTTAATAGAAAGCGCAATATTTGATGCTTACAAAATAAGAAATACTTCAGGTAAACTAAATTTAAGAAGTGAAGCATCGATAAGATATGGTAAGGGTTTAAACTATGAATATACGCTTGATGCTATAAATAGAGCTTGCTCATTACTAGAAAAATATGCTTCTGGCGAAGTATTAAGTGGAATAGTTATGCATGATAAAGTAGATAAAACACCCAAAATAGTAGAGTTTAAGAGCGATGAAGTAAATGACATTTTAGGAATAAGAATTTCTGATAGTGATATGGAAAAGGAACTTGATAGATTAGGTTTTACATATGAATATAAAGATGGAAAGTTTAAATGTACTATTCCTCCAAGAAGATTAGACGTTGACCCAAGGGTAAATGATATTGCAGAAGAGATAGGAAAATTATATGGATATCATAACTTAGTTTCAACGCTACCTAATTGTGAAACAAGGCAAGGTAGATATATCGGAGATGTTTTAATTAGAAAAACTATTTCTAAAAGACTTAGATCACTTGGTCTTAATGAAGTTAAAACATACACTTTAACATCAGAAGAAATGGCAAAAAAGTTTAAATATGAAAATAAAGAAAACAAATATTTACCAAACCCAATGAGTAGCGATAAATCCGTTATTAGAACAAGTATTCTTCCATCACTTATGAATACTTACATTTATAATAAAAAGCGTCACGTAGATGACATTAATATTTATGAAATTGCTAAAACTTATGATGCAAACTATGAAGAAGATACAAAAGTTGCAATGCTAATGAGTGGTAAATACGTACAAAATAGTTGGAATAACAATAACGTAAAGGCAAATTTCTATTTAGTAAAAGGTATTATAGAAAACCTTTTAGATTTTCTAGGCTTTAAAAATAGATATAGCTATGAAGTATTAGAAAATGATGACTTCCATCCAGGTATGAGTGCTAAAGTATTAATAGATAGAGAAGTAGTTGGTGTATTTGGAAGAGTTCATCCAATGACAAATAAAGATGAAATATATGTATGTGAACTTTCTATGACTAAATTAATGAAACCAGTTAAACCTCTTAAATTTAAGGAAGCACCTAAATATCCAGAGGTTATAAAAGATGTAGCTTTTATTGTTAATAAGGATATTACTTGTGAGATGGTAGAAAAAGTTATTAAAAAAGCTGGCGGAAGATTACTTAAAGACATAAAAGTATTTGATGTTTATACTGGTGATAAAGTAGAAGAAGATGAAAAACAAATAGCATATTCATTGACGTTTAATGAAGAAAATAGAACTTTAACTGAAGAAGAAGTTATGGAAAAATTTAATGAGATAATAAAAAAAGTTACTGAAACAGTTCCAGCAACCCTAAGAGATAACTAATTTAACTGAGCTTTTAGAATTTCTAAAAGTTCTTTTTTTAATTCATCTTTAGCATTCTTCCATATAAGTTCCATAAATACTCCAAGGCCAGGTAATGCTTCTTCTAATCCTTCTTTAATAGTATCATTTATGGATTCTTCTATTTCACTTTCGTTATCTCCTTTAAAATTATCTATAATATATTTTCTTATGCTTATGTCCTTCATATAAACCGTCCTTTCAATTTATTATGTGTAAAGATATGTAAAAAAATACTTATAATATTGAAAAGAATAACAAATTATTTTATAATTAAGTAAAATAAAGGAGGAGTAGGATATGTATAATGATTATAGCTACGATTATGCAACGACAACAACTCAAGCAGCTGGATTAGCAGGACTTGGAGTTGGAACATCTCTAGTAATGCTTGCAATCAGTATTTTAATGATTGTATCATACTGGAAAATATTTGTGAAAGCTGGTAAACCAGGTTGGGCAGCAATTGTGCCAATTTATAACTTTATAGTTATGAGTGAAATTGCAGAAAAACCTTGGTGGTATGTACTTTTACTTTGCGTTCCAATTGCAAATATTTATGCAATGGTTGTTGTATATAACGGAATTGCTAAGAAATTTGGTAAGAGTACAGGTTATACTGTTGGAATGATATTTTTACCAATTATCTTTGTTCCAATGTTAGCTTTTAGTAAAACAAAATAGTAAAATATAAGTAGGCTTTTAGAATTTCTAAAAGTCTTTTTTAGTGTAAACCTTTTTAAAAAATACTCATATAACTTGAAAAACAAATTAAATTATTTTATAATTAAATAAAATAAAGGAGGAATATAATATGTATAATAGTTATGATTATGGATATGGTTATAGTTCTGGTTCAGCATTGGCTGGAATTGGAATTGCATACGTAGTAATAATGCTTACAATTAGTATTTTAATGTTTGTATCATACTGGAAAATATTTGTGAAAGCTGGTAAACCAGGTTGGGCAGCAATTGTGCCAATTTATAACTTTATAGTTATGAGTGAAATTGCAGAAAAACCTTGGTGGTATGTACTTTTACTTTGCGTTCCAATTGCAAATATTTATGCAATGTTTGTTGTATATAACGGAATTGCTAAGAAATTTGGTAAGAGTACAGGTTATACTGTTGGAATGATATTTTTACCAGTAATATTTATTCCAATGTTAGCATTTGGAAAAAATAATGTCTTATCTGATAATATGTCTACTAGTGCAATAGGTGATGTTCAAAATAACTTTAATGGTGTAACTGGTAATAATTCTAACACTGGATATGAAGCACCAGTATTTAATGAACAGACAAGTTCTTTAAACATGAATGCTACGGAAGAAAATGTTGCACCAACATTTGATAATGTTATGCCAAACCAAAATAGTGCAGCACCTATCAATCAAAACATGGAGCAAGCTCAAGGTATGCCTAGCGTAAATCCTGCACCTATGCAAGATAACGTAGCACCAGCATTTAATGATATGATGAGTCAAAATGAGGCTAATGTAAATCAAAATAATGCTATTGATAGTGCTAATGTAAATTCATTAGCTGGGGGCATATCACAAGAAATACCTCAAAGTAATCCAGCTATGCCAAATACTTTTGCACAACCTAATAATACTATGCAAAATGCAGTTAACTTGGATACTACTAATGTGGCAGAACAAAATGTTTCAAATGCAAATATGATGAATAGTAATATAAATATGAATGCACCAGTGCAAAATGCTGATACTACAAATACTTTTGCTAATGCAAATGTTAGTGAACCACAAAACATTAATGATACAAATGCAGTAGGCGGACAAGTGCAAAATGAAGTTCATACTTCGATGTGGTCAAATAATAATAATCAAAATAATGGACAAATGTAGAAGGGTTTAGAAATAAACTCTTTTTTTTATTTTCATATGCGTGTATAATAATATTGGTGAAGAAAATGAAAAAAGTAGTATTAGTAGATGGAAATAATTTATTATTTAGAAGTTATTATGCAACAGCTTACTCTGGAAATTTCATGAAAAACAAAGATGGTTTTCCAACAAATGCATTATATGGTTTTGTAAATATGATAAATAAAATTATAAATGATGAAAAACCAGAATACATGTTAGTTGCATTTGATAAAGGTAAAACATTTAGACATGATAAATATGAGGAATACAAAGCTGGAAGAATAGAAATGCCAAATGAACTTAAACAGCAATTTCCAATTTCAAAGGAACTTCTTTCTTACATGGGAATTAAATGGTTTGAGATAGTCAATTATGAAGCTGATGATATAGTTGGTACGCTTGCTAAAAAAATTGATAATAGCAGTGAATATGAAGGTCTAATTGTAAGTAGTGATAAGGATTTATTGCAGCTTATAAGTGATAAAGTAATAATGAAAATGCTTAAAACAAAAGATAGTATTTTAATGAATAAAGATACGTTTTTAAAAAATTATGGACTAACGCCAGATAAGATGATTGATATAAAAGGCTTACAAGGAGATGTATCAGATAATATTCCTGGTGTAAAGGGAATAGGAGAAAAAACAGCTCTTAAGCTTTTATGTAAATATGGAACTGTTGAAAATATATATGATAATATTTCTGATATATCAGGATCTGTTAAAGAAAAACTAATAAATGGCAGAGAAGATGCATTTAAAAGTAAGGATTTAGCAACTATATATAAAGATGTTCCTTTAGATTTTGATATAGAAGACACTAAGATATTACAAAGTAATATGCCTAAATTAAAAGAAGCGTATGAAAAGTTAAACTTTTATTCATTAATAAAAAATATGGATATAAAAAAAGAAGATACTAAATTAGAAATAAAAGAGATAAAATCTTTAGATCAGTTAAATAGTTTAAAAGATAAAATATCATTTTATATAGAATTAGATAAATTAAATTATCATACAGCAAACATGCTTTCTTTAGGATTATATGATGGTGAAAATGCTTTTTACGTTAATAAAGATTTAATAGTAGATGTACTTAGAAAAATAAATGATAAAGAAAAATTTACATATGATTTAAAAAAACATTATGTTACTTTAAAAAAACATGATTTTGAAATAGAAAATGTAACTTTTGATACTAATATAGCAGCATACTTACTTAATTATAATATAAAAGATGATATAGCTTATTTAGCTAATCAATTTGGATATGATATACCATTTTATGAAATTATAAGTAAAGCTAAAAAAATAGATATAGATAAAGTAAATGAAATGGTTTGTCAAAAAGCAAAATTTATATATGATACTAAAAATAAATTAGAAGAAGATATAAAATTAGAAGATGCTTCGTATTTATTTAATGAAATAGAAATGAAACTATCCATAGTATTAGGCAATATGGAATATGAGGGAATAAGATTAGATACATCGGTTTTAAAACAAATGAATGAAGAAATAGAAGAGAAAATAACTAATATTAAAGAAAAAATCTATGAAATGGCTGGTGAAAGATTTAACATATCTTCTCCAAAGCAGTTAGGTGAAGTTTTATTTGAAAAATTACAAATAGGTAAGGGAAAGAAAACAAAAAGTGGCTATTCAACGGATAAGTCAGTACTTGAAAAATATAGAGATAGACACCCTATAATAGAACTTATTTTAGAACATAGAATGCTTACTAAACTTCAAAGTACATATATAATAGGTCTTGAAAATAATGTTTTAGAAGATGGCAAGATACATACTATATACACACAAACTCTTACAAGAACAGGAAGACTATCTTCTATAGAACCTAATTTACAAAATATACCAGTTAGAACAGAGTACGGAAAAATGGTTAGAAGGGCATTTATTCCAGAAGAAAATTCCAAGTTATTATCAAGTGATTATTCTCAAATAGAATTAAGAGTTTTTGCACATTTTTCAAAAGTTCCAGAGTTAATTAATTCATTTGTAAATGGTAAAGATATTCATACAACAACCGCTATGGATATATTTAATGTAAAAGAAGATGAAGTAACATCTTTAATGCGTAGACAAGCTAAAGCAGTTAACTTTGGTATATTATATGGAATTAGTAGTTTTGGACTTTCAGAAGACTTAAAAATAGGAGTTAAAGAAGCTAAAGAATTCATAAATAAATACTTTGAAACTTATAGTGGTACTAAAACATATATGGATAGTGTTATAAAAGATGCTTATGAAAAAGGGTATGTTACTACAATAATGAATAGAAAAAGAACAATAGATGAACTTAAAAATACTAATTATATGATAAGGGCACAAGGTGAGAGAATGGCACTTAATACACCAATACAAGGCTCTAGTGCTGATATATTAAAAAAAGCTATGATAGATATATATAATGAGTTTAAAAAGCAAAATATTAAAAGTAAAATGCTTCTTCAAGTACATGATGAACTTATATTTAATGTATTTAATGACGAGATAGATAAAGTTACTAAGATAGTAAACGATAAAATGGATAATGCATATAAACTTGATGTTCCTTTAAAAGTCGATATAAATATTGGAAATAACTGGGCAGAGGCTAAATAATTATGCCAGAGTTAGTAGAAGTTGAAACAACTAAAAGAGATTTAAGTAAGATAATTGAAGGAAAAAAAATTATAGGGGTAAGTGTATACTTAGATAAGATAGTTTATAATAAAAAAGATGATTTTATAAAAAAAGTAACTGGCAAAAGGATAGAAAAAGTAAGAAGAAGAGGTAAGTGGCTATTATTTGAACTTAATGATAGTTATATAATAATACATTTTAGAATGGAAGGAAGATTCTATTTAAAAGGCTTAGATGATGTAAAAGATAAGCATGATTATGTTATTTTTGACTTTGATGATTTTTCTCTTCATTATAATGATCCAAGACTATTTGGCAAGATGGAAGTGTATGATGGCAAAGATATTAATAAATTTTTTAAAGAAAAAAAACTAGGTCTTGAGTATAATGATAAAAATCTTAATCCTAAGTATTTAAAAAATAAATTTAAAAGTCATCATGTTGAAATAAAAAAGATACTTCTTGATCAAAGTATTATAACAGGAATAGGAAATATATATGCTGATGAGATTTTGTTTGAAAGCAAAATAAATCCAAAGAGTTATGCAGATAGACTTTCGTTAAATGATTTAAAAAGAATAATAGAAAATACTAAAAAGGTATTTGAAAAGGCATTAACTTATAAAGGAACATATCCAAACATAGATGGAAATCGTGGTACTTTTGAGAAGGTATTAAATGTACACATGAGAAAAGATGAGCCCTGTTATGCTTGCAGCTCAATAATTGTTAAGGAGAAAGTGGGAGGAAGAGGTACTTATTATTGCCCGACTTGTCAAAAAATAAAAAAATAAGCATATATTGTAATATATTAGTTTATTTGTATGGTTTTTACTAAAATTAGTTGACAAACAAAAAATAGGTGTGCTATAATTTTATTGCTGTTTGAGTTATATGTTTTATTTTTTGACATATAATATTAGTAGCGAACGGAGAAATACCCAAGTCTGGTTGAAGGGACCGGTCTTGAAAACCGGGAGGTCGGGCAACCGGCGCGGGGGTTCGAATCCCTCTTTCTCCGCCACTTATTTATATCGCGGGATGGAGCAGTTTGGTAGCTCGTCGGGCTCATAACCCGAAGGTCGTAGGTTCAAATCCTACTCCCGCAACCAAGCTTATTACACCTTAGGGTGTTTTTTTAATGTAAAATTAGTGTATTATTATTGCGTAAGAAAGATATAGATGATATTATAAAAATGTAAAGTAATCAAAATAGGCACTTTATAAAAAATAAAAAAGAAGGAGAAAGAGTAAAAAATGGGAGTATTTAAAAATGGTGTAGGTAGACCAAGTAATGAAACTATCAAAAAAAGAAATATATTTAAAGGAATATGTATATTATTAGTATTAATAATAATTGGAATGACAGTTTATATATTAAATGATAAAGGTATTATTAATATTAGTAGTAAAGATAATAAAAAAATAGTAGATAAGAAGACAGATAATGATGTAACTAAAGAAAATAAAATAGAGGAATTATCATTAAATAATGATATGGTAAAAGATTTATATAATAGAGTAAGTGGTACTGATATTTTTAATTCTGAATTTATTGATACTGCTGGAAAAAAAGTATACTTACAAGAAACATTATATGATAAAGATGGAAAAATTGTTTATGCAAAAGATTTATCAGATGATTTTAAAGCTAGTATGGCATTAAATTATATATTACCAAAAAACGATTTTTCTCAAAAAGAAAATGTTTCTTATGAGAAACAAAAAGAAGCTTATGAAAAAATATTTGGTACTAAGTATGATATTAGAGATTTTTATAATTATGGTTTAGCTAGGGGAGACGCAAAATTAGACAACAAAAACATATATATTGTGCCAGATTACATAGGTATAGACCCATCTTATGGTATAGGAAGAACACTAGTAAAAGCTGAAAAAGATAATAATAGAATATATTTATATGAAGCTTTATGGTATAATGATGCAGAAAAATACATGGGAAGTGAATATAATGGTGAGCTTTCATATTTTAACCAACATTGCGATTATAATGCCACTTGTAATGCTATTTTTAAGTCAAAAAATTCAGTTGATGATGAAAAGGTAATTGCTAATAAAGATAAATTTACACAATTTAAATTTTCTTTTTCTAAACAAAATGAAAATAATTATGTATTTGAATGTGTACAAAAAGTAAAATAAATAAAGATGGCTTTATTACCATCTTTTTTCATGCATAAATCTTTCCTCATTAATTGTATCAATTAAATAATCTTTATCAGAATAACCATTACTTAAAAAAGATTGATTACATATCTTAATAGCATCATTACTATCAAAATATTTATAGTTTTTTCTTCCTATTTCATTTCTACAAGAATAAAAGTTACATTCATTAATTAGTGAAAAGGTAAGAAGGTTAAATATAAACACATCAAGTCCATTATTAACTCCGAGTTTATTTATATACTCATAAGATAAATCATTAGTATGTTTAATATTTACTTTACTTCCATTAATAGATGCATTATCAAAATCAATTATAAATGCTTTTTTATCTTTGACCATTATATTTGACGAAATTAAATCACCATGTATTATTTTATAAGAATGCATTCTTTCTATGACTTCTTTAACACTAATTAATTCTTCAATTATATTTTTTTTATCAAAACCTATATCTTTACCATGACAAAATTCGGATAGATATCCTATTCTTTTATTATTATCAGTTATCCATATTTTTGGAACTATTAACTGCTTATCATTTATCTTACTTATATTTGATATATTATTTTTCTTGCCATTTAAATAATTATTATTTTTAAAAGACTTATATGCATATAATTTATTATCAAGATAACATTTATCAATAGTACCGAAAGAACCAAATCCACAATATTCATTTAAAATAATGTTACTTATATCTATACTTTTCATAAAACCCCTCATATAGAAAAGTATTATATCACAAAAACAGACATTGTAAAGAGTTTTTTTCAGATTAAAAACTTTTGATTAAAAGTAAAAAAACAATTGACAAACTAATATTTTAACTATATAATTGAAATGTATTTCAAATTGGAAATAAAATGTGTGCTTCAATAGCTCAGTTGGTAGAGCATCCGGCTGTTAACCGGCAGGTCGTAGGTTCGAGTCCTACTTGAAGCGCCACTTTTTGCTTCAATAGCTCAGTTGGTAGAGCATCCGGCTGTTAACCGGCAGGTCGTAGGTTCGAGTCCTACTTGAAGCGCCA
>CAKPIS010000002.1 GCA_934162425.1 uncultured Bacilli bacterium | reverse complement strand
GTTTACCATTATCATCTTCACGCTATGGTTCTGCCAGTGGTGGAGAAAGAAATCCTATGGAGTAAGCGTTGCAAAGACGAAAAACTGCGAGGAACGGTCAAGGAAGTTGTTAATCAGATAAGCCATTCAAAGAAATGGAAATCGGATATTCCGCTGACCGATGAAAAAGGAAAGCCGCTTCTTAGGAAGAACGGAAAGCCGATGTTTAGAGCTTCGTACAGCATACTGCAAGATGAATTGTTTCACTATATGACGGAGCAAGGGTTCAAAGGCTTTCAGCGTGGCGAATACGGAAGTACAGCAGAGCATTTGACTTCCCTGCAATATCAAATCCAACAGGACAAAGAGCGATTGGAGAAGTTGCAGAAGCGTATTCAAAAGGAACAGGTCAAGTATGAGCCTGCCCGTCATATCTCCAAAACCTTAAACGAGATTGACAGTATGGGGCAGAAAACAATCACAGGTAAAATGGCAATCTCCAAAGAGGATTATTCTCAACTGACAGCCCTTGCCAAAGAGGGTATTACCAGTCGTGCGGAAATCAAAAAATTTGAGCAGAGTGCAAATTTTTACCGACAGAAGTATATGGACAGTGCAAACGCATTGGAACGAATGAAAACCAAATACAACGAACTGAAAGAAAAGTGCAGACCTTTTCTTGAAGCGTTGGAACATTTCCCCGAAGTTGCCAAACTTTTTACCGAAAAAGTGAAGCAACTTTTTTCTTTTAAGGAAGCACAGGAACGAGCCGAAAAAGAAGCAAGGGAAAAAGAAAGACAGGAGCGTATCAAGGCACGAAGAAACAAGCGTGGTATGGAAAGATAACCATTTCCATTGTACTTGCAACTTAATGACTTCTTGATATGTTCAGATGAAACAGGCTGTATTTGTGGGGTGTTCCAAACGGAATGCCCCACAGTCAATTTATGAAAAGGAGAAACGGATTATATGAAAGAAAACACTTTATCTTATACAACACGAATAGGCAAAACCACTTTTATTGTAAATGTGAAGCAATCGGAAAGTGCGAATAAGCCTTTGAATACGGTGTTTCAAGAGATATGCAGACACGAGATGTTGGGAGATTTTTCAGCGGATAAATATTTGAATTTAGAAAACTTACAAAAATCATCTTGACAAACTCGTTCCCGATGGGCCTAGTATTACAACTAATTGACCTTTATCTATAGTAAATGATGCTTTATTCAAGGCTTTAATTTTTGTTTCTCCTACATTGTATATTTTAGAGACATTTTTAAATTCTATATATGCCATAACCCACCTCACGTTAGTTAGTTATTATACAACATAATATGAAAAAAATGAACTAAAATTTATTAATAACAATTAAAATAGATAGATTCTTATTTTAAGTCTATCTATTAAGTAAATATATCTCAAAATTTAAATATCCAGCAAATATTACCCATATTAAATACGGCAAAAGAAGGTATAATGTAACTTTTTTAATTTTATAAAATATATATATCATAATTATAATGAGTACTAATAATAAAAGAAGCCAAATAAATGCAAACAAATATAATTTAAATCCAAAGAAAATAAGAGTCCAAATTGAATTTACTATTAACTGTGCAGCATAGATTTTTATAGTTTTATCTTTATTTATATTATTTGTATTAGTTATTATGTATAATGCTATGGACATTAAAAGATATAATACACTCCATACTATGGGAAAAACAATAGAAGGAACATTTATAGGTTTTTGTAATGACTTATAAATATCTGTATTCTTCATTATTATAAAACTAAATAGGCTACCTATAACAAACGTTATTATAATTATTGTAATTAGTTTTTTAAAGTTTATTTTCACTTATTATCACCCATTAATATTATACTTATTTATGATAATTATATACTAACTATAATATTCATTAATAAACTTATACGCTATTTTTTGACACATGCTAATAGCTTCTTCTTCATATGTATTGTATAGTTTAACAGCATTAAAATTAGCATAACTTGAAACAATACATATACCAACGTATGGAATATTATTTAAATATGCAATTTGACCAATAGTTCCAGAACAATCATCTATACTACTGGCATTATAGCAAGTTTTTATACTTCTAGCTAAATTATTATTGCTTACAAACATATCAGCAGATGCTATTAAATCAGTATTATAATTTATGTTATATTTTTTGCATATTTCCCTCATGCACTCATTTAAATCATGATTTGTTAAAAATTCTTCGTTTTTCATGTATGGCAACATACCAGACTTTATGCCAAGTGGACAATAATCTATGTCATATTGAACAGAAGCCTTATATATTACCGCACTTAATATATCAAGATTATTATTTATACTTTGACAAGTACCAATATATGTAATTACACTTATTTTATATTTATTTATTATGTAACTTAACGTAGATGATACATTAACCTTTCCATAATTTGTTGTTGTTATTAAAAAATTATGATCCATATAAGTACAGTTATAAATATTTATATTCTTAACTGTCTCCTTGGTATTATTTATTTTTTCTAATAAATTATTTATGTACCTATCTTCTTTTGCAACTATAAGTAGCATTTAATCACTCCCTTAATATATTTATATTTGTTTTATTTAGAAAATATTTTCATAATATTTTAAAGAAGGGAGGCATATTATGGCCTATAAAGTTGCTATAGATTCTTCTAATAAAAGGTTAGATGATGAAGATTATACTTTGTTAATATCAAAATATATAAGTGAAAGGCTAGGTACTCTTGGTATAGATAATTTTTTAGTAAGAAATAATTCTAATGATTTAACTGATGAAGAAAGAGTAAATATTATTAAAAATAAATATGGAAATGGTAATAATATTATTGTAATTTCTAATAGATTAGATAGTGGCAATATAAGTTCTCCAGAAATAGTTTATGCTCTTAGAAATAATAGCAGACTATCTTCTAGTCTTGCTAATAATTTAAGTAATATAGGACTTGAAATTAGCAAATACTATCAATTAAGAAATCCGAGTAATACTGCTCTTGATGATGACTATTTAATAAATAATACTAAAAATAATCAAACTTTATTAATTTATTTAGGCAATGAAAATAGTAATGATGATATTAACTTTATAAAAAATAATTATGAAAAGATTGGGGAAGCTATAGTTAAATCTATTGCTAATTATGCTGGTGTAAGTTATTATCCTGTAGATGATAATTATTATGTTGTACAAAAAGGGGATAGTTTGTGGTCTATTTCTAGCAAGCTTGGTGTTAGCGTAAGTGATATAAAGAAAAGTAATAATTTATCTTCTAACAACTTATCTATTGGGCAAGTACTTATAATTCCAAGTAAGAAAAGTGATGATGAAGAAAGTAATGCAGATGAAAATGTATACGTGGTTAAAAAAGGGGATAGTTTGTGGCTTATTGCAAAAAATTATAATACTAGTGTTGATGAAATAAAAAGACTAAATAACCTATCATCTAATACTTTATCCATTGGGCAAAAACTAAAAATACCAAATGCAATTACATCAAATGAGATAACTTATACTGTAAAAAAGGGAGATAGCTTATGGCTTATTGCAAACAGGTACGATACTACGGTAAATGCTATAAAAGATAAGAATGGACTTACCAGTAACAATTTATCTATTGGACAAATACTAAAAATTCCATCAACCACAAACTATATAACTTATACTGTTAAAAAAGGCGATAGTTTATGGCTAATTGCAAAAAATTATAATACCAGTGTAAATGATATAAAAAAACTAAATAGTCTTAGTAGTAATAACCTTTCTATTGGTCAAAAACTTATAATACCTGGATAGTTTATTTAGTTATATTTTTATGTTATTATATTACCATGAGGTGATTAGATGACTTTTGATAATCAGGTTAAAAAGGCCAAAGAAGAAAAATTAAAAATGAGAATTACAAGGGATATTGTTTTTATAGTTTTAGGAATAGTTTTTTTAGCACTATCTTTTGTGTTTTCTATTAAAAAAAATAGTAGTAATGAAAATGAGAAAAATAAAACAACTATAACAATAAATCAAAAATAATTTTTTATATTAATCATATAATTATATTGGTGAATATTATATGATTGTTAAATATACAACTAAAGAGCTTGATTTATTGGCAAGACTAATGAGAGCTGAGGCGCTTGGAGAAGGAAATCTTGGTATGCTTATGGTAGGTAATGTTGGTGTAAATAGAGTTATTGCAAGCTGTCTTGATTTTACAAATACTAGAAGCATATATGATATGATTTATCAATCTCCTGGTGGTTTTTCTGGAATAAATAGCCAGTTATTTCAAACTAGTGCAACTACTCTTGAGAAAAACTTAGCTAAAAGGGTTATTAGGGGTGAATACTTTCATCCTGCTACTAATGCTTTGTGGTTTTATGCTCCAAAAAGTGGTGAGAAGTGCAAAACAACTTGGTTTAATCAAGCTAATTCAGGTAAATATAAAAATCATTGTTTTTATGAACCTGCTAAAGGAGTATGTAAAGAATTGCACTAAAAAACTTATCTTGTTGATAAGTTTTTTTATGGAATAATAAGTGTTTGTCCTATTGTTAATATATCTGTTTTTAGATTATTTACCATTCTAATTTGATTTATTCTAACACCAAATTTATTTGCTATGCTCCATAGGCTATCTCCTTTTTGTACTGTGTATAAATTAGATGAGCTATTTTGACCAAAATTATTTTGGGAATCCGATGGTATAGTTAGTACTTGACCGACTGATAATATGCTGCTATTCAAATTATTATTAAGCATTAAATCATTTACACTTACATTATTTTTATTTGCTATAGAGTATAGGGTATCTCCTTTTTGAACTACATATGTATTATCATCACTTATGATATCACTATTTCCAGTGCTTTCAACATCAGATGGTATTAAAAGAGTTTGACCAACTATTAATCTATCAGATGTTAAGTTATTTTTATTAATTAATGCACTTGGAGTTGTATTATATTTTAACGCTACTGAATATAGAGTATCTCCTTTTTGAACAATATATCTTATATTATCTGTAGATGGAACTGTACTATTTCCACCAGTATTTGGTATTAACAATATTTGACCTTCATATATCGTTTTTGTACCTAAATCATTTAAATTAGCCAATTCATCCACTGTGGTATTGAATGCGTTAGCTATTGAAAACAAACTATCTCCTTTTTGAACTTTATAAGTTACGTTAGTTTGATCAGATGGGGCAACTCCTGGTATAACAAGTTGTTGACCAACACTAATTAAATTAGTATTTAAATTGTTTGTTTCTTTTAGTTTGTTTACTCCTACGTTAAAACGTTTTGCTATGCTCCACAAACTGTCTCCCTTTTGAACTGTATATGTATCATTTATTGTATTTGAACCTGGTTCTACGTAGTTATATCCCTTGTAATCTGCAACAGCTTTTACTACAGCTTCTGCCCATTTTTCCCAGTCGTTTTTTATTTGTTTTCTGTCATCTTTAGTAGAATCTAAGAATGCATATTCTATTAATACTGATTCTGCTGGAGAAGTGTTTCTAATTATATAGTAATAATCAGAATTTGGATTTGATGGTAGTTTCCTTTGATACCATTTTCTAACATTTTGACCAGTTTGCTCTATATTATCTAAAATCATTTTTGATAATGTATCATCATTTCTTAGGGCATAGACTACTTCGGCACCATCACCACCTCCTGCATTTAAGTGATTAGATATAACTATATCATCACTACTTGTAATATTTGGCCTTATGGTATTTATTCTATCTGCTGGATTTAAAGTAACATCCTCTGTTCTTGTTATAACTGTAGGAATCCCCAAATCATTAAATCTATCATACATATATTTTGCCATTTTAAGAGTATAATCTTTTTCTATTATATCGCCACTTGATGCTCCAGGATCTGTTCCACCATGTCCTGCATCTACTATAATCATGCAATCACACCTTTCAAAGTATTGTATGATATACCCATAATTATGTGATATTCATTTAATATTTTAATGTATATAAAAAAGCCAAAATAAATGGCTTTTAAAAATAATACTATCTTCTAACTAGACTCTTAACCTCAATCTTAGGACTTCTTGAAATTTTATGTATATCTAAAAGACTATTTTTAGCATCAGAATTCTCTCTTAACGGAATATCTAAATTACTTTCTATTAACATTCTTGATATATCATTTAAACAATTATACTTATCAACTAATTCCTTAATTGCCTTTTCATCAGATAACAAAGTCCTTTTAGTAGCGACCAATTTTAAATATTTTAATATTCTAACATCTACAGCTTTAATTTTATCACTAGAAATACTATTTGGTGCTATAAACTCATTACCATAATTAATACTTGATCTATATGCATTAACATCATCAATTAAAAAATCCACATAATGTTCATTAAAAGGATCCCATTCATCTTCCTTAGGACTTAAATCAGTTAATCCCGTAACAGATAAAGAAATACCATCTATACCATTAACATGTGAATCTGTATTACTCATATTTCGTAAAATTTCTTTTGAATAAGTAACTATACCATTATCTGTAAGCGTCCTCATTGATAAAATCCCATGTTCTAATATAGATGTTGCTTTAGCATAACCCGTATTATGATGATACCTAAAATTTATTACTTCAAGTGGATTAGAAATACAATCCGCTAAAGAATATTTTATATATTCTAAGACACAAGTCTCCTCTAACAATATTTTATTCATACTACAGCCCCTTTTTTAAAGTGCTTCGCTATAATATCATATTATTAGAAAAAAGTCAATTTCATACCTTAAAACGCCTAATTTTGGCATATAAAAAGCAGCAAAATCATTAAACAGCTGCTCTTTGAATTATTTGTTTTTTTCTTTCTTTATAGCTTTATCTACTCTTTTAAATACCTTAAGAGTTGGAAACGATCTCATTAGTCTATTACCATATTTAGAATAATTAGCTATATAACTCCTAACTTTTTGAGTTATTTCCTCAGTATCATCAGTAGTTTTAACTTTTTTTGAAATATGAATTTTACCTATTACAGAAAATGAAATAATAACATCTATAACAAACACAACAAGAAGAATATAAGAAATAACCATAACAACATTTGGTGGAATTTTTTCAATTATATTAAGTATAAATGGATGAAGATAATATACAAAAAGACAACCTAATATTCCAAATGGAATCATAGTTTCTAAGCATATTCTTCCATTTATATTGTATTTATACTTAGTATAATCCCACCATCTAGCTTTAAATATCTTCTCTAAAATATAGCTTACAAAATATTCTAATGCTGAACAAACAACTATTATCATAACAAAAAGAACTATAGGATCACTTTTATACCTACTAAGTAAAAGACTAATTAATAAACATCCAAATCCATATATAGGACAATATGGCCCCATTAAAAAACCTCTATTTACTATTTTTCTATCTGGAAAATAAGTTGAAACCATCTCAACTACCCATCCTACAAATGAATATATAAAAAATAGTAAAAAAATTTCATAGAAATGCATATTATCATCCCCTCTACATTATATAGTATACCATTAATATTATTTTAATTAAAGGCAAATAATTACTAATGTAAAGAAAAAAAAGACTCAAATTACTAACAAAATAATTATTAGTAACATAAGTCTTGATTTTTATTCACTTGTTTTATCAAGTTTTACTTTAACTTTATTTTCTTTACCATCTCTATAATATGTAAGCTCTATTTCATCTCCAACATTATATTTATATAATTCATATTTAAATCCAGATGAAGTTGTAACATCTTCACCATTTACTTTAGTTATTATATCACCTTTCTTAAGTCCAGCACTTGCTGCAGGATATCCATCTTCAATACCCATTAATATAATTCCATTTGTAACTTTAGAATCAATTTGAATGTTATACCTATAAAGCAAATATTTATTGGTCATATCAAGTATTTGAACGCCTAAAACTGGTCTTTTAATTTTCTCTCCCTTTTCAAGAGTATCAACATAAGTTAAAACGTCTTCTATAGGTATAGCAAATCCCATTCCTTCTACTTTTTCATCAACTAATTTTAATGAAGTAATTCCTATAACATCACCAGCTAAATTAACTAATGGTCCACCACTATTACCTGGACTAATAGCAGCATCCGTTTGTAAAACTTTAACAGTATAAGATTCTGATGAAAGCCCATTTGTAGAAGTACTTGTCTCAATTAATCTATCCTTACCAGATAATATTCCCTTCGTTACGGTTCCAGCATAAGAAGAACCAAGTGGAGACCCAACTGTAAATACAGTGTTTCCTATCTTTGTATTTTTACTAGTTCCTATACTTGCAACTTTTAATACATCCTTAGCATCCATTCTTAAAACAGCTATATCAGTATATGTATCAGTACCTAAAATGGTTAATTTTACTTTTTCATTATTAGATAACATTCCTTGAACGTTAGTTCCTCCAGAAACTACATGAGCATTAGTTAAAACATAACCGTACTTGTCATCTTTTTCATAAACAAAGCCAGTTCCAGTACTAGCAGCTTCACCACTATTATTTAAAACTTCTATACACAAAACAGCATCATATATTTTATCTATTGCATCTTCCATAGCTTCTTCTGTAACCGTATTTTGTGAAATAACTCTATTTTTAGTAACCGTTTTAGAAGTTTTTTCTTTATACTCATACATAATACCCATTCCAAGTCCAAATGCAAATAAAATAATTATAAATAAAAGTAATCCATTTCTATTATTATTTTGTTTCTTCTTACCTTTTTTAGTTTCCTCTTTTGCACTAGTTTCAATAATTTCCATAATATCATCCTCTCTTATTTTATTTTAGCTATTTCCTCCCAATTAGCTGGAAATCCCATTCTATCTAGTATCTTATCTTGTGGAATAATATTAACTCTACCATCTAATAAGCTTAAGTCATAACTTACTTCATTAATGAAATCAGTAAAATCACTCTCATTTAGCATAAATTTAAGCATTATTACCACCGCAAATATATCATTTTTCCCGTAAATGTACTCATCATTCATCATAGGAATATCAAGCTCTCTATGATATCTTGTATCAGGTATTTCTTTTTGAGTCCTATGTTCAAAAACAATATCCTCATGAGCACATAAATTTCTATAATTAGATAATAGTGCTATATATATACCAAGTGTTTCAACATCCAAGTTATAATAACTTGCAATATTTAACTTATCTTCAGGTTTTAGTATGGAATATAACTCATTTATCATACCAAAAGATAATAACTTAACTAGTATCCACAGTGGTACATAACCATAATTACTTAAATAATGAAGTGTTGCAGTATGTTGTCTTCCATTTAATTTAATCTGCCTTTTTATTTTGTTTAACACATCATTAACCTGTCTTACCTTCCTTATATCTTGAGAGAAGTTAGACATTTTTAAATAATCCTTTTCCCTAATACCATATTTTTTAGATAATCCATATGATAATATTGATTTCAAGTTATTTTCCACAATAAGTAAATTTTTAAACAATACATTTCTAAAACTTCTATCAAACTGAAACAAAGCATAAAGCTCATCAAACGTAGTTCCAGGTATAAATTCACTTGACTTTGAATTTTTTAAAAAAA
This sequence comes from uncultured Bacilli bacterium, assembly GCA_934162425.1. Taxonomy (GTDB): domain Bacteria; phylum Bacillota_I; class Bacilli_A; order RF39; family UBA660; genus Aphodocola. Next base: position 204,101 of record CAKPIS010000002.1, on the reverse strand, counting down.
TATGTCTGTAACCATTGATAAAGAAATAATTTTCGCTTAAAAGTAAATTTTTAGCTTTATCAACATCATTTATAACCAACCCACGTTCTTTTAATATCCCAATTTGCTCATCTAAAGTTTTAAACTCTTTGAGCTTCATCTAAACACCACCTATATTAAATTATAGCACATAATCCTTTAAATTTTTATTAAATTATATTAAAATTTATTAACAAAAAAAATTCAAGCATAAAGCTTGAACTTTCAAATTAACGTTTACTAAATTGTGGTGCACGACGTGCTTTCTTAAGACCGTATTTCTTACGTTCTTTGATTCTTGCATCTCTAGTTATAAAACCAGCAGATTTTAAAATCTTTCTAAATGATGCATCTGATGTTGGATCTGTGTTTTCATCATACTTTAATAAAGCTCTTGTAATTCCTAAACGGATAGCTCCAGTTTGACCAGAAAAACCTCCACCATAAACAGTTACATCAATATCAAACTTATCACGAGTTTTTGTAGCATCTAAAGGTTGCGTTAAATCCATAACTAAAGTTTTAAAAGGAAGATATTCATTAACATCTCTACCATTAATTGTAATTTTTCCTTTACCTGAAGTCATTCTAACACGTGCTACCGAACGTTTACGACGACCTGTTCCAATAAATGTTTTTGCCATTTAGTCTCCTCCTTAAATTTCTACAGTTTCTGGTTTTTGAGCTTGATGCTTATGGTCAGAACCTTCATATACAAATAACTTTTTGTACATTTGACGTCCTAATCTTCCCTTTGGAAGCATTCCTTTAACTGCTCTTTCTACCATTTCAACTGGATAATTTTCACGCATTTCTTTAGCTGTTCTTTCTCTTAAACCACCTGTGTAACCACTATGATTGTAATAAACTTTTTGATTTAATTTGTTTCCTGTTAATGCTACTTCTTTAGCATTAATAATGATAATATTATCTCCGCAATCAACATGAGGAGTATAAGTTGCTTTATGCTTTCCTCTTAACATAACTGCAGCTTTAGCAGCAACTCTTCCTAATGGTTTTCCCTTTGCATCAATAACATACCATTTACGTTCAATGTTTCCGGCATTTGCCATAAATGTTGTCATATTTTTTTCCTTTCCTTTATAAGCTTGTGTTCCCAATACAAACTTATGTGGGTTGTAAAATGTACCAATTTAAATTCTACTTTAAATCGGTACATTTGTCAACAAATATTATTACTTTTTATTGTTTTTTTGTTATTCTTAACTTAACTTTTGTTGTTTTAGACTCATATTTAGCTCTTAAATCAGTTCCTTTAACAGATACGTCTATTTCATGTTCTCCAACATCTAAGCCTTTTAAATCAACATAAGCTTTAATTGTTGAAGGATCTATATCATTTAACACACTAGATACTCCCTTAACACTTACAGATACTTTTGTACTTTCAGCACTTGCTGCTTGAACAATTAATCCATCACCTAAATTTTCATATTCCAGATAAATATCATCAAACTCTTTAGCAGATTCTGTTCCAACAGATACATTTACATTAACAGAAGTTGCACTAATAGCTTTTACTCCAGATGGTTTTTCAAGCGTAATTGAATATTTTTTATCAGCCTTTAAATTACTTACATCAACATAAACCGGTATATAAGATATATTATCTAATTTATTTGATGCACCATATATAGTAACCTTAGTAATATCAGTTGTTATACTACTAATTGATTTACCAAATACTATCTTATCATAATTTTTAGGTATTACCTTTAATGGAACTTCTTTTTGAGGAGATGTAATATTAACTGTTGCATCAACCGTTGCAGGAGCTATTTCAACATCCACTTTATCCCCATTTGAATTATATGCAACAAGTTTAACATCTTTAATAACTTGTTCTCCTGTTTTTTGTTCAGTTAAATTTTTCAAATCAACTAAAGCTTTAACTGTAGATACTTCTTTTAACTTTGCCTCATTTCCTTTTACATATACGTTTTCTTCACTTAACGAAACACTATCAACCATTAATTTAGAGTCAACCTTGCCTTTATTAATAACTTCATAATTAACTTCTTTTTCTTCTGATACTTTTTCATAAATAACAACAGTTGCAACAGAAGGATCAAGCTTATATTCAACAGAACTTAAAGCTTTCTTATATTTTAACTGTACTTTATGAACACCTGGTTTATAATCAGTTAAATCAACTTCTATGTCATTAGTAGGTAGCTGTTTAGCTAAATAAACATCAGATCTTCTTCCAATTAAAGTAATATCTACTGTTTCAGGAAGCCCTTCAATTACATAAGCAGCTTCATTATATTTAGCAGATATAGGCTGATCATATAAAACCTCAGCAGAAGTCTCAATTAATGATGTAGACTTAGAATCAGCTATAAAGAATGCTAAAAGAGCAACTAATAATGAAACTATAATTAAACCTGGTTTTCTAGTAATAAACTTTTCAAATCCACGGCCATTTAATTTTATTTTATTTGAAATAGCAACAAATACCCTAGTTATAGGAAGTACTATCTTCTTATCTATAAATTTTCCAATTGCCTTAAATAACTTACTCATCATCTTCACCAACCTCTTCTATTTCATAATCGAACTCAGCGGTTTTCTTAGGCTTTAATTCTTCTAATATAGTCATCTTTGCCTCATCAAGTGATAAGTTATACTTTAACTCTCCATTAATAGCAATAGATATTCTACCAGTTTCTTCTGATACGATAATAGCAATTGCATCGGTCTCTTCACTTATTCCAATAGCAGCTCTATGTCTTGTACCTAATCTTTTGCTAAACTTCATTTCTACTGTTGTTGGAAATATTGCACCGGCACTTGTTATCTTATCTCCTTGAATAATTACACCACCATCATGAAGTGGGTTATCAGGAAAGAATATTGCAACTAATAACTCATTTGATATTTCAGCATATAACTTTTTAGAACGCTCTATGTATTCAGCTAACGAATTATCTCTTTCAATAACTATTAAAGCTCCTATTCTATGCTTTTTTAAGTACTCCAAAGCAAGACCTATCTCATACACTATTCTTTCACGTTCTGATATAGTAAGAACCTTATGTCTTCCAAGCAATTGTGATCTACCTAACTGTTCTAATACAGATCTTATTTCTGGTTGGAATATTATTACCAAAGCAAGTGGTCCCCAAACAACTACATATTCAAGAAGAAGTCCAATTGTTTTTAAATCAAATACATCACTTAGTATTTTAATTAAAACTATTATTATTATTCCCTTAAATAACATTGTAAATTTAACATTATTCTTTATACTTTTTAAAATGAAATATAGTCCTGCCCAAACTATACAAACATCAATTATATCTTTTAGTATTGTAAGCACATTATCTAAACTCATATATCCTCCTAACATTTCCCTTAATATTCATTTTCTTTTATAATAAGATTATATCACAATAAAATGATTTTTTAAAAACAAATTTTCTTATACCTAGTCTTCGCCTTATTATATAAAGAAAAAAATTAATTATTTAAAATTAAAGTTTATTATAGTTTTAAGTTTAGTTAAAGTATTATCTTTATATATTTCTTTAACTTCATATGTTGATATATCATCTTTTATCTTACCAGTGAATCTTTTTTCAAATGCTTTATTAACCATTTCAGCACTAATGGAATAATTAAAATTATTAATATATCCATCCAATGCATTTTTGATTATTTCACTAGAAAACATCTCATTATCAGAATATATAGTCATGTTAACGCTTAAAACCTTTTCTTTATCATATGTTGTTACTATTTTTATATCATTTTCTCTACCATCATAATCAAAATACTTTTTATTTATTATAAACTCTTTATTATTTTTTCTACATATAGTTTCATATGTATCACAACCATATGTTTTGCAATAATCACTTAATTTAATTCCTATTTTAGAAAACTCTTTTTCATAAGCTTTATTTATAGTAACTGGCATAATTACACTTAAAGAAGATATTATGATAAATAATATTATAATTATAACTAGTGACTTTTTTTCATTAAATTCTTTAAATAACAATAATGCATTGAAGAAAATAGATATTATAAAAAATACTATGCATAAGATGAACCATATACTTATAATAGAAGAATTATATCCTAATTTTAAAAATGTATTTTTTAGCATTACTATAAAAAGTAAATATACTATATTTAATATAAATAAAAGTTTTGTGTTTTTTCTAAGAAAAATTTCTTTGTTCATTTTTGCCTCCAAAAGTTATTATATCATAATAATTTTAGATTGATGTAACAAAATAATTATGATAAGATATAAAGGAGGAATGAAAGATGCTATTTTATCTTTGCATTAAAATATTCTTCGCAAGAGTAGTAGATGTCTCACTTGCAACATTAGTAACAGTGTTAACGGTTAAAAACAAAAGATTAATTGCAACAATACTAGGATTTATTGATGTAATAATTTGGTTTTTAGTGGTTAAAGAAGCATTAAATACCAACATCAAAAGTATATGGATTTCTTTATCATATGCTGGCGGATATGCACTTGGAACTTTTATAGGAACAACGCTTTCTAATACTTTAATTAAAGGAAAAGTTTCTATGCAAGTTGTAATGAATTATGTTAAAGAAGAAAAAATAGATAAGATAAGAAATGCTGGATTTGCTGTTACAAAAGTTAGTTGTAAGGGTAAAAATAATACTAAAAAATTAATGCTATTTATAGAAGCTGAAAAAAAGCACATGGATGATTTAAAAAGTATTATAAAAAGCATTGATAAAAATGCTTTTATGGTAATAAATGAAACAAAATTTGTTGAGAACGGGTTCTTTAAATAGAACTTTATATGCCACTTTAGTTTAATGGTAAAACAAGTCACTCGTAATGATTAGCTGTAGGTCCGATTCCTACAAGTGGCACCACAATTGTTTAGTAACCCAGACTTTTCGAGTTTATATATTGAAATGCACTATGATTGCGCAAAAATTATCCAAAAAACACAAAAATGTACAATACGTCAAAAATATTGTACATTTTTTTTGAAATTTCAACCGCACCAAAAGGTGTGTTGACAAAAATCAATACTCTTAGAAAAATAGCACTATAAAACCATTCTTTTTATTTAAAAATATTGAAATTTACATATTTTTAATATATAATAACTTATCAAATAAGGAGGTTATTATGAATTGTATTAATAACAAAATGATGGAGTTTATAGATAATACTCCAAATGCATATTATTGCGTTGACAACTTAAAAAACAAACTTTTAAAAGAAGGATATACTGAATTATTTGAAGGAGAAACATGGAATCTTAAAGAAGATGGTAAATATTTTGTTGTAAGAAATGATTCATCTTTAATTGCTTTTAATATGACTGATAGAAAGGATATTGGTTTTAATGTTGTGGCTGCTCATACAGATTCTCCAAGCTTTACAGTAAAAACAAAACCAGAAATGTATGATGGAACATACTTAAAATTAAATGTTTCCGGATATGGCGGGATGTTAAACTATACCTGGCTAGATAGACCTTTATCATTAGCAGGAAGAGTCATAACAGTAATCGATAGTGTATACGAAAAACAATTGATTAACATAGAAAAAGATATGTTAATTATTCCAAGTCAAGCAATTCATATAAATCTTGATGCTAACGAAAAGAACAAATTGAATCATCAAGTTGATTTGTTACCAGTGATGTCTATTGGTAATGAAAAACAATTAGAGGACGTTATTAGAGAAGAATTAAGTAAGCAAGGTAAAGATGTTCAAAAAATTTGTGATTATGATTTATATTTATATAATAGAGATAAATCAAAATATGTTGGATTAAATGATGAAATGATATTAGCGCCAAGATTAGATGACTTAGGATCTTTATATCCATCATTTGAAGCTTTTATAAAATCAAATAATATGAATTCAATTGATGTATTATGTGCGTTTAATAACGAGGAAATCGGTAGTCTTACACCTCAGGGGGCTGATTCAACTTTCTTATTGGATATTTTAACAAGAATTTGTTCATCAGCTAAAATTGATTTATTACCTGCTTTAAATAATACATTTGTTGTTAGTGCAGATAACGCTCATGCAATTCATCCAGCCGCAGCATCGAAATCTGATCCTACAAATAAAGTATTATTAAATAATGGTATAGTAATAAAACATCATCCAAATTACACAACTGATGCAGTAACCGGTTCAATTTTTAAAGGAATATGTGAATATGCTGATGTGCCCGTTCAAGATTTTGCTTGTAGATCAGATATGAAATGTGGAGCAACATTAGGTGGAATTTCACAAAGTCAGGTAAGTGTTGATTCTGTTGATATAGGACTTCCACAATTAGCAATGCATTCTACAAATGAAACTATTGGTAGTAAAGATGCCCTATATATGTATAAAGCTATATTAGAATTTTATAATAGTTCAATTGTAAAAAAACAAAATAAAATTAAAGTATTACATAAATAAGTAATAATTGCATTTTTTAATCTTTTGCAACTTATTAAACCATTAGCTAGAAATAGCTAATTTTTTTATAAACAAATTCTTAATTTTTCTTTCTTAAAGTTTTTGCTAATTTAACTTCATTTTGAAAATCAGTAATAATTTCAGATAACACTTCATTTTCAATTTTTATAGCTTTTATAAATTCATTAAAAACATCACTAGTTCCTATAAAATATTTTTCTTCACTTGTTTCAAAAGCTACCAAAGGCTCATCACCAACTGCGTAATATTCTTTTACATTTATTAATTTATTAAAAGAAAAGGTAAGTGGTTTAATTCTCTCTAAATGTTTTTCCCCACAAATTTTATAAAATGAGTCTATTTCCATACTGTTATCACTGTTTTGAAAATAATATTCTCCATTTTTTTCAAATACTGGATACATAAAGTCAGGCACAAAATCAAACATATTCATTGTTCCAAATAATTTGTATTGACCTTCATCACTAATTACATTTTTTTCATTTTTCGTTCTATCAACATTTGCTTGCATAAAATCACCTCTTTTTGTATTTTTAACTTTTTATTAACTCTATAACAATACAACCGATAAAATTATAGTAATAATTATAAGTACCGCAAATATAGTACCAATAATTGTTATTAAAGACTTGAATTTTTTCATAATATTCTTTTGCATTTCAAGTGCTTCTTCATTTATCTTATTAAAATAATCAGTAGAATCAAAATTATTTTTTACCCAATTTGGGTCATAGTATTTATTTATTTTTGAGTATGAAAAATTTTTACTTATTCTTACACTGTCATTTTTTAAATAACTAGAATTATATTCAGTTCTATCTATATATAAAGCTAGCATTGATAAAGCATCTTTTAAATAAGAATACTCGTCTTTTAAATAAATTCTATATTCATCTTTTCCATCTATTATAACATTTGGTTTTAATAATTCTCCTATTTGAGCATCATCATTATATATGCATATGTGTCTAATATATCCATCTTCTACTGAATAGCATCTATAAATCATATCTTTATATTTAACTATAATACAACCATTCCAAACTCCATTCATTTCAAAGAATATTGATATTTCATCATTATCATTTAGATTTATAAATTTTAGTTGATTAAACTTTTGTGATTTTGTTACCAAGTATTTTAGCGGAATTAACTCTTCTAATTTATTATCAATATAATTATAACTTGTTTTATATTTTAAATTATTATTTTCATCATATACCTTTATTTCTCTAAGCTTTTCCAAGTCAAAACTTCCAAGTACATTAATAAAAGGAAGCACTGATCTATATATCATTTTATTGTTATATGATATTTCAAATTCGTTTTTTCTCTCTGATATGGTTTGCCTTACATCTATTATCACTTTACCACTCCTATATTCTATAATAATTGTATCATTTTTCTTAATTAAAGTCTTTATTTAATCATTTTTATTTACAAAAAATAGAATTGATATTTAAACTCAATTCTATATTACCATTTATTAACGCTTTAAAGTTTATTATTTTTTATTTTTAAATTGCATTTATCCTTAAAGTCCTCTACATATCTATTAAATGAATTTTTAGAATAATCTACATTCATAATCTTATCTATTTCATGTGTAGTTAAATTTATCTTAAATTTATCATTAAATTCACTTATAAATTTTTTAGCTCTCTCATAACCAATTTCTGAAGTAGTGTTTTTTGAATATAACATCTTTAATGAAGCGAGTTCTAATAGTTTTTTTCTTAAATTTTCATCACAATCATGATTATATATACATTTTTTTAGTTCATCAAATTCTAATCTTTTACTATAATTACTTTTTAATACATCGTATAATTGCTCTAAGCTAACACTATGATTGTTAATTATTTTCACAAGATCATTAGTATGTTCTATAAGACCTGTAATACTATTTGCATGAATCAAGAAATTATTACTAACTCCTTCTTTGTTACGCTTATTTATCTGTAAATATATAATAGGTTCATAACCAATTTTAACGCCATTATTATCATATACGTTTTTAAGTGCACTACCTTTTCCTCTATAATAACATTTAAGTACATCAGCTTCATTTTTCTTTAATCTATACATAAACTGCTCTATGCTCATATATTTATCAAGTGATTTTATTCTGCATCCATCATAACCATGTTCATAGCACATAATTTGTGCATCAGGGTACTTTATTTCATACCATTTTACAATATTATCTATAAGACTTTGATAATCATCTAAGCTAGCAAAAGATGTGTAACCATGAAGTACAATATCATAGATGTACGATATAAAATCTTTATTATTTTTTATAATATATTTTTTCGCATCTTCCTTATAAAATCTTTTAGTATCATTAATATTCATAAATATCCTCCCTATACTAAACTGTTCATCTTAAATCTATGTACAAATTAAAAATAATATTACTAATTTGTTTAATATTTTTTTATTAACGTGGTATTATATAATTAGGAGGAATTTTATGGAAAATATATTAAATAAAAAAACTTGTGGTTGGATTAATTTAAATGATGAAGAAAAAGATAAAATATTTAATTTTTCTAATGGATATATAGACTTTTTAAATGAATGTAAAACTGAAAGAGAAACATCAAAATATATTGTGGAAAAACTAAAGTCTAATGGTTTTATTGATATTAAAAACGTTAGAAAACTAAGTGCTGGAGATAAAGTATATATGCTTAATAGAGATAAAAGTGTATATGCTGCTGTTATTGGTACAGAAAAGTTAGAAAATGGATTTAACCTAGTTGGTTCTCATATAGATTCACCAAGACTAGACTTAAAACCTAATCCTCTTTATGAGGATGCAAAGCTTGCTCTTTTTAAAACGCATTATTATGGTGGAATTAAAAAGTATCAATGGACAACTATTCCATTATCGCTTAAAGGCGTAGTAGTTAAACCAAATGGCGAAAAAATAGAAATAAATATAGGAGAAAAAGATGATGATCCCGTATTTACAATAACTGATATATTACCTCACCTAGCTGAAGAGCAATATGAAAATAAGATTGGAAAAGCTATTAAGGGTGAAGACTTAAACATATTAGTTGGTAGCATTCCTTCAAATAATGATTCTGTTAAAGAAAATATTATGAAAATAATAAACGAAAAATATAAGATAAATGAAATTGATTTTTATAGTTCAGAACTTGAAGCTGTACCTAGCTTTAAAGCAAGACACCTAGGCTTTGATAAATCCATGGTTGCAGCATACGGTCAAGACGACAGAGTCTGCTCCTATACTAACCTTTTGGCATTAGTTAATGCAAAATCAGGAAATAAAACTTTTGTTTCAATATTTGCAGATAAAGAAGAAATAGGAAGTGTCGGAAACACTGGGATGTGTTCACAGATGTTTGATTTATTTGTAAACGAATTATTAAATAAAAAAGAGGAAAATAATCCTGGTGCAATAAACAAAACATACTGTAATTCTATGATGCTTTCAGCAGATGTAGGTGCAGGAGTTGACCCTAACTTCCAAAGTGCATCTGAAAAAAACAATGCATCTTATATTGGATATGGGGTTGAGTTCAACAAATATACAGGGTCTCGTGGTAAATCAGGAGCGTCTGATGCTAATGCAGAATTTGTTGCAAAAGTAAGAGGAATATTTGAAGAAAATAACGTTAAATATCAAGTGTCTGAATTAGGAAGAGTTGACCTTGGTGGTGGTGGCACAATAGCATATATTTTAGCTGATAAAGGAATGGATGTTATTGACTGTGGTGTACCAATAATTTCAATGCACTCTCCATATGAAGTTGCAAGTAAATTTGATATATATGAGGCTTATTTAGGATACAAAGCTTTCTTTGAAAAAGATTAAAGGAATTTAAATATTTCCTTTTTTATTTTACATAATAATTAATGGTGATATAAATGAGAGTAAGATTAGGATATGTAGCTTTATCTAAAGCATTAGATGATGTTACAACATCAAGTACTATAACGTATACTAATTATATAAATAAAAATTATAATGCATCTAAGCTACTAGAAATAACTAAAGGTAATTTAGAAGCTTTAAATGAAATAATTAAATATAACATTAAAAACAATTTTCACTTTTATAGATTAACCTCTAAATTAGTGCCACTTGCAACACATAATAAAGTAAGTTTTGATTACATAGCGCCCTTAAAAGATGAATATAAAAAAATTAGCAAATTAATAAATGACAATAACATAAGAGTTGATACTCATCCTGATCAATATGCAGTTTTAAACAGTATGGATAGTAAAATAGTTAAAAATACTGTGGAAATCTTAGAATATCATTATAAAATTATGGATGCGCTAGGAATTAAAGATAAAATAATAATTCTCCACGTTGGTTCTAGTGCTTGTGGAAAAAAAGCATCCATAACAAGATTTATTAACAACTTTAATAAATTATCAGATTACATAAAAAAATGTATTGCTGTGGAAAACGATGACAAAATATATAATATAAAAGATGTATTAAAGCTATGCCATAAAATTAAAGTACCCATGGTTTTAGATTATCATCACTTCATTTGTAATAATGAAGGAGAAAACTTAAAAGATTATTTAAATGACATAATAGAAACTTGGAATGGAAGGCTTGTGAAAATGCACTTTTCATCACCAAAAAGCAAATTAAAAAAAGAGTTTAGAAGTCATAATGACTATATAAACTCTGATGATTTTATAAACTTTATTAATTTAATTAAAACACAAGATAAAGATATTGATATAATGCTTGAAGCAAAAGCTAAAGATGATGCAATATCAAGATTAGTTAGGCAATTAAAATATAAAACTAACTATAAATTTATTGATGAAACTACTTTTATAATATAAATGAATAATTTCATGACATTTAATATATTTATTTTTTCATTATATAAATATAATATAAGGAAAGGAGTGTATATTTATGTATTATCCTGGATATCCTTCCTATCCTTATTATGGATATAATGAGAATAATGGAACCAATTGGCTATGGATAATAATAATAGTAGCAATAATATTTTTCTTATTCTGGGGATTTGGTGGTAACAGAGGATGCAATAATACCTGTGGACGTTATAACTAACTTTACTGGCAGCGAATATTTCGCTGTTTTTTAATCCATTAAATAAATTAATTTATTTTATTTGATGTCTTTAAAATGGGATTCGCATCATTAATTTGAAAGCAGTTTTTATATCATCTCGAAAAGATCGAGCTATCTATCAATCTGGTGGAGCTGACGAGATTTGAACTCGTGTCCAAATACCAATTATATTAAGCATCTACAAGTTTAGTTAACGATTAAATTTAATTAAATGATAAAGGTAGTTAACATACCCACCAAATAACGAGTTTAGTAAAATTCATTATTCCATCCTAAACAAATAAAATAATATAACTCACTAAAATGAGCCTCTTAAAAAATTCGTGAGTAAAATAATTTAAGAAGCGCTACGCTAATTAAGCAAATGCGTAAGCTTGATTATAATTTTTGTTATTTATTTTTTGTTTGTACTTAAGGAGTACCTTCCACTTGCAACTTAATATGTTTAATATCTGTCGAAACCAATAACAGCCCCATTTAAATAACAATAATATTATATCATATTATTTTCAAATTTCAAGTTGTCATATTTTGTCATATAATGTATAATATTTTTGGTGATGTAAATAATGGAAAAAAGAAAAAAAGAAAAAAAAGGGAAAAGAATTATATTTAGAATAATACCAGTAATATTAATACCAGTATTTTGTGTGCTTACAATTATATCAACACATAGTAAAAGACTAGTAACTAATACTATTGGTAATATTATATATATACTATTAGCTCTTTTAATATATCTATTCATAGTTGGTATTTTTATATTAAAAAATAAAGGCAAAAAAACTAAAAAGAGCAAAGGAAAAAAAGTTTTATCAGCAATTAAATATATAGTAACAATACTATATGTTGCTGGATGTATAACATTCGTTGTACTTCTTTATGGACCTAATAAATCATTTAAGAACTGGCTTATATCAACAGCCATGAAAACAATGAATCATCAATATTTATGTCAATGGTTTTATAATGATGATGAAATAAATAAAGTTCTTAATGGCAACTATATTGTTGAAGTGGAAGAAGAAACAAATAAAGACTTGATTAAAAAGCAAGAAGAAATAACATATGATAATGAATATGAAAAAGCAATACTTAAGCGTGATAAAAAGGCTAAGTACAAAATAATAGATTTAACTGTTAACGGACAAAAAGGTTATTTAGCTGCTATATATGATCCTTCTTTAGTTAAAGTAGCTGTTACTTCTGCTATCGGTAGAAATGGTCAATATGTTACTAAAATGGCAGAAGAACATAATGCATTACTTGCAATAAATGGTGGTGGTTTTTATGACCCTGGCTATAATAGCACAGGTGGTTCTCCTACAGGTATAACAATTTCTAATGGTAAAATAGTAACTAATAACACATATGGTTCCTACTCACAAGGTGGTGGAATAATTGGAATGACTAATGACAATATATTAGTTTTAATGAAATCAACAGCACAAAGAGCTATTCAATCAGGAGTTAGAGATGCCGTAACATGGGGTCCTTTCCTAATAGTTAACGGAAAAAAATCATTTATAAAAGGCAATGGCGGATGGGGATATGCTGCCAGAACTGCAATTGGACAAAGAAGTGATGGAATTGTATTACTCCTAGTTGTAGATAGTAATTCAACAAGAACTAAGGGTGCTGATATGGTAGATTTAACCGAAATTATGAGTAACTACGGAGCTGTTAATGCTGCTAACTTAGATGGTGGAACGTCCAGTGTAATGGTTCTTCCAAAAGCTGAAGCCTTAAAATATAATACTTCTTGTAATGCTAATTACTGTTATATTAATGATCCTATAAATGGCGGTCTGAAACACAGAACAAGAGCTATAGCAACATCATTTATTGTTGCAGAATAAAAAGACTTTCTAATTACAAAGTCTTTTTTTAATATCTATATTTAGATTTTTCTAAATCTCTTTTAATATCCTTTTCCTTAATAGATTGCCTTTTATCATAGTTTTTCTTACCCCTTGCGACACCTATTAGAACTTTAGCTCTACCATTTTTTAAATAAAGCTTTAAAGGAACTAAAGAATATCCTTCCTTTTCTACCCTATCTCTTATCTTAAGTATTTCTTTTTTATGTAAAAGTAATTTTCGCTGTCTTCTTTCATCATGATTGAATCGGTTACCCTCTTCATATATGCCTATAAACATATTAATTAAGAAAACCTCCCTATTTTTTACTCTTGCATAGCAATCTTTTAAATTACAACTACCTTTTCTAATTGACTTTATTTCAGTACCTGTTAAAGCTATTCCGGCTTCATAAGTTTCTTCAATAAAATAATCAAAGTTTGCTTTTTTATTTTTTATCTCTATCATATTATTTCACCCTTATAATATCAGAATATTTATTCAATACTTCTTTATACTTATTATAATATATTTCATAATTATTTAAAATACTATTATCTAATTTTGTATAAGGATATACTTTAAAATTTCTGCCTCCTTTATAATATGTATAGATTAAGTCGGCACTAATATCATAAAATTTAATCTTATTATCTTCAAGCTTTACCTTAGCATAAGCTATAACACCTGTTAGTTTATTTGGTGTATCTTGTGCAGATATAAAATTACCAAGTGCATAAAACACCAAAGTATCTCCTATCATCTGGACTGGCTGTATACTGTGAGCATGATTACCGATTATTAAATTAACTCCCAAACTAGATAAATAAGATGCAATTTTCTTTTGACTTTCATTTGGATCAGTTACATATTCTTCTCCCCAGTGCATTGCAACTATTATAAAATCTGCCTTATCTTTTATTTTATCAATATCACTTTTTGCTTTTTCATCTGAATATATATTAGTTAGATATTCCTTACCATTATCAGGAACTAATCCATTTGTTACAGTAGTATAAGATAAAAAGGCATATTTTATTCCATTCTTTTCTAAAACCTTTATATTATCATTTCTATCGCTTTCTGATAAAGCTTCTCCTGAATAGTAAACACCAGGTTTAGTTTTCCAATAATTAACCGAATTTATTACACCTGCCTCTTTCTTATCCATAGTATGATTATTCGCCAAACTAACTAAATTAAATCCCAAATTAACCATAGTATCGCCTATTTCTTCAGGTGAATTAAACTTAGGATATGCAGATAAACCAAGACTTTTTCCGCCAATATTACTTTCTTGATTATAATATGCTAAGTCATGTCCATAAATTAAGTCTTTTACCTCAGTAAACATTTTATCAAAATTATACGTTCCATCACTTTCCTTTGCGTCAGTATACACAAATCTATGTATTAAACAATCTCCTACCATCACGAGTGATAGTTCCTTTGATTCTTTTTCAGTTTTTTTAGTTACTTTAGTAGTCGTTTTATTTTCCACTTTAATTTTAACTTCTTTACTTTTCTTGCTAAAACTTACGTACCAAGCAAATAATAGAGCTATAATTAATAGTAAAGTTATAATTATACTAAATTGTAGTATTTTCCTTTTCTTCATCATTTTTATCTTCTTCCTTTTTAAGTACAAAATCTATAAATGATTCCTCTTTAGATGCAGATTTAACTATTACAGTAACTTCATCACCTATTCTATATCTTTTCTTATGTTTTTGACCAACTAAAGACATTGTTGTTTCATCAAAATTATAATAATCCCCTTCTATATCACTAATATGAACTAAGCCTTCTATCATATTAGGAAGTGAGACAAACATACCAAATGAAGTAACACCACTAATCATTCCAGTATATTCTTCTCCAATATGATCCATCATATATTCAGCCATTTTCATATCTTCTACTTCTCTTTCACAATCTATTGCATCTCTTTCCTTTAGTGAAGCATGCTCAGTTAAAACTGGTAAATATTCTTTAAAATAATCTATTGTTTTCTTAGATTCATCATTTTTATATAAATATGTTCTAAGAAGACGATGAACAGTAGTATCTGGAAATCTTCTAATTGGAGATGTAAAGTGAGTATATATTTTACTAGCTAATCCAAAATGTCCTATATTATCTGTTTGATATACTGCCTTTTGCATTGATCTAAGCATTAAATAAGATAATATTTTATATTCTTTTTTTGTTCTTAATTGATCTAAAACTTTTTGTATAGAATATGGTTTATTTATATCCACCTTACCAGTAATTTTATATCCTAATGAACTTACAAAATTTAGAAAATCATTTACTTTTTCTTCTTTAGGAGTTCCATGAACACGATATACAAAAGGAAGAGACATATAAAATATGTGCGATGCTACTGTTTCATTTGCTGCAATCATAAAATCTTCTATCATCTTTTCTCCAGATGCACGTTCTCTTAAAACAACATCAATTGGTTTTCCAGTATCATCTGCTATTATTTTAGCTTCATCCGTATCAAAATCAATTGCACCCCTAATACTTCTTTGTTTTCTTAAAATATCTGCAAGTTCCTTCATAAGAGTTAAGTCACTAGTAAATTCTTCATAACCATCTACTACTATTTTCTCATCTAGCCATTTATTAACATCTCTATAATTCATTTGTTTTCTTGATTTAATTATACTTTCAAATATATCATGTGATACAACCTTACCCTTACTATTTATCTCCATAACGCAGCTTTGTGCTAAGCGTTCTACACCTGGATTTAGTGAGCAAATTCCATTTGAAAGTTTATGTGGAAGCATAGGAACAACTCTATCTACTAAATATACACTAGTTCCTCTTTCATAAGCCTCATCATATAATTTAGTCCCTGGTTTTACATAATATGATACATCAGCTATATGTACACCAAGTTCATAATTACCATTTTTTAATTTTTTTATAGAAATAGCATCATCTATATCTTTAGTATCTAATCCATCTATGGTAAATATAGTTAAATCTGTTAAATCACGTCTTCCTTTTTTATCTTCTAATCTTACTTCATTAGGTATTTTTTCTACCTCTTCTAAAACTTCATCAGGGAACTTAGGAGAAAACATATGTTTATATATTATAGCTTCTATATCTACTCCAGCATCATTTTTATGACCTATTATAGTAGATATTTCACCAAGTACAGTATTTCTATCTAACTCTTTAATAACGTTTACAACCACTATATGGCCCTCTACACAGTCTTTAGTACTTTCCTTAGTTAATACAACCTTTTGCTTAAACTTCTTATCATTAGGAATTATAGTTGGTTTTCCACCTTGGTTTACAAATTCTCCAATTAATGGTCCATAACTTCTTTTAGCAATTCTTAAAATTCTTCCTTCTTTTTTAGCACCAGAAGTTTTACTAATTACTTCTGCTATTACTAAATCTCCATCTGTTGCATGATTAATATTTTTAGCATCAATATATATATCAGGTTCATCTTTTAATACAACAAATCCATACCCTTTATCATTTAAATCTAACTTACCTTTCTTTAAATGACTATATTCAAAATCAATATATTTATCCTTATTAGTATGATAAATTGTTAAATCACTTTCTAATTCATTTAAAGTATTCATCATCATAGTAATTTCTTCTGTTGTATTAAGACCTAATATATCTTTAAGTTCTATAGCACTATAAGCTCTATTTTCTTCCTTTAATATATTTAATATTCTGTTTTTCATATTATACCCTACTTTCTATACACTACTATTATAGAAAAAAAAAGACTTAATTAAAAGCCTTTTTTATCTTACATGTCCATTATTATACACAAAACAAAGAAAATAATGCCAAGTGCGTAAGTTAAACGTGTAATAAATAACTCTCCTCCACGTTCTTTTCTATTCATAAATAAATCAGCGTTACCACCTGTTATAATGTTTCCACTTTCAGCCTTTTCACTTTGAAGTAGTACAATAATAATAAGTAAAACAGATACTATCATTAATACAGTAAGCATAATAACTCCTCCTTAAATTAGCTAATAGTATTTTATCACATTATATTATAAATATCAAATATATTTACTATTATTTCTTTATTTATGATAAGTAATTTAACCTCTAATATCTTCTTCTATTCTCATTAACTGATTATATTTACACATTCTATCTGTTCTAGACATAGAACCAGTCTTTATTTGTCCTAAATCAAGTCCTACAGCTAAATCTGCGATAGTAGTATCTTCAGTTTCTCCAGATCTATGAGATATAATAGTCTTATAACCATTGTCTTTAGCTAATTTTATAGTTTCTAAAGTTTCAGTTATAGTACCTATTTGGTTAACTTTAAGTAATATTGCATTACCAGCTTTAAGGTCTATTCCCTTTTGAAGACATTCTTTATTAGTTACAAATAAGTCATCACCAACTAATTGGACTTTATCTCCTAATTCTTTAGTTATTTTAGCAAAACCTTCCCAGTCATTTTCATCTACTGGATCTTCTATTGATACAATTGGATATTTATCTATTAATTCTTTATAAAAATCTATAAGTTCATCAGTAGTTAAGCTTCTATTTTCACCTACTAAATTATATTTACCGTCACTATAAAATTCTGATGCCGCAACATCTATTGCAAGTTTTACATCCACCCCAGGCTCATATCCAGCTTTTTTAATAGCTTCTATAATTAGTTCAAATCCTTCTGTATTAGACTCTAAATCAGGAGCAAACCCTCCTTCATCACCAACACCTGTTGAAAGCTTTCTTTCGTTAAGAACACTTTTTAGAACATGAAATACTTCTGAGCCAACACGTACTCTTTCATGAATACTATCTCTTTGTGGTATAATCATAAACTCTTGAAAGTCTAGTTTATTATCTGCATGTGCACCACCATTTAAAATATTCATCATAGCATAAGGAAGATTTCTACCTTCACCAACATATTTATAAAGTGGCATATTTTTAGCCTTAGCTGCTGCCTTTAAACATGCCACAGATACACCAAGTATTGCGTTAGCTCCTAAGTTACTTTTTGTCTTAGTACCATCTAATTCAAGCATAGCTGTATCAATACTATATTGATCAAATACATCCATATGAAGCACAACTGGTTTAATTTTTTCATTTACATTTTTTACAGCATTAAGTACTCCTTTACCACCAAATCTTTTTTTATCGCCATCACGCATTTCAAGTGCTTCACGTTCACCAGTTGAAGCTCCTGATGGAACAGCTGCTCTTGCCATAATACCATTTTCTAGAAAAACATCTACTTCAACTGTAGGATTTCCCCTAGAATCTAATATTTCTCTTGCTTTTAAATCAATTATTTCCATAATATTCCTCCTATAGTAATTATAACACTTTACTTACAATTTTTTACCTTTTTTACTATCACATGTAAATTGACTTTATACTGCACTTTGGGTTATAATAAAGTATAAGAATAATTAGGAGGTGATTAGTATGCAAATTATTTTATTAGATGAGTTAAAATTTGATGCTTTTGCAATTAATCATCCCAATTATAACTTTTATCAAAGCAGTAATTATGGTAAGTTTATGAGCAAACACGGTTATAATTCTTACTATTTAGGTTTATCTGATGATATAGGTAATATAAAGGCTGCAACTTTAATAATAGTTAAAAATGATAAAAGTGAAAAAAGGAAAATGGGTTATGCTCCAAGAGGTTTTTTAATAGATTGGTCAGATAGTGAATTAGTTAGGGAGTTTACTACTAAAATAAAAGAATTTCTTGCAAAAAGAAGTTTTACTTACCTAAAAGTTGATCCTATGATTGTGTATAAAGAGTATAATAGCGACGGAAGTTTAAAATATAGTAACTCTGATGATTTTGTAAAAAAAATGCAAAGTCTTGGATATACTCACATGGGTTATAACAATGGTATGGAAGCTTCTAAACCAAGATGGAACTCTATAATAAAGTTAGATCCTAATATAATATCTTTATATAACTCTTTATCAAAAGAAGCTAGAAATAAGATTAAAAAGGCTGCAGGTAACGGATTTAAAGTATATAAAGGAAGCAATACAGATATAAGTTTGTTCTATAACGTATTAAATAGAAAAAATCCACCACTAGAGTACTATATGGATTTATATCAGTTCTTTAATGTAAATAATGGTTTTGAAATATACTTTGTAAAACTAGAACCTGTTTCATACGTTAATTCAAGTAAGAAAATGTACGAAGAAGAAGAACAAAGAAATAGTAATTTAAATATGCAAATGCAAGATTTTAACAATCCTAATAAGGATGCTATTATTAATGAAAAGTTAAAATCTGATGAAATGCTAGCAACATACAAAAAAAACATGTTAGAAGCTATTAATCTATTTCAAAAATATCCTAGTGGTATTATCATAGCTACCCTCGCAGTAATAAAATATGGTAAAAAGGTAACATTCTTTGTAGGTGCATCAGATGAAGATCATAAAAATGACTATCCAGATTATTTACTTAGATGGCAATTAGCTGAATATTTTTCTAGAGGTGGATATGAAAGCATTGACTATAATGGAATGATGGGTATGAGTAATACTGATTATGATACAACACTTAAAAAAGAACTAACTAACAGTGTAGTAGAATATGTAGGTGAATTTGATCTTGTTATTAATAAGAAAACTTATTATACGGGTAGCAAATTAAATCCAATACTTAACTGGTTAAATACTCCAATTTAAACATCAGATAACTGGTGTTTTTTTATGTAACAAAAAAAGACACCCTAAGGTATCTTTCATTAACTTAATTAAGCATCAATCTTAGTTACAGTTCCAGCACCAACAGTACGTCCACCTTCACGGATAGAGAACTTAGTACCATTTTCAAGTGCGATTGGAGCGATTAACTCAACTGACATATTAACGTTATCACCTGGCATAACCATTTCAGTTCCTTCTGGTAATGTAACAACACCTGTTACGTCAGTAGTTCTGAAATAGAATTGAGGTCTGTAGTTTGAGAAGAATGGAGTATGACGTCCGCCTTCTTCTTTACTTAATACGTAAACTTGAGCTTCAAATTTAGTATGTGGAGTAACTGATCCTGGTTTAGCAAGAACTTGACCACGTTGTACTTGTTCACGTGAAATACCACGTAATAATACACCTGCGTTATCTCCAGCTTCTGCGAAGTCTAGTTGTTTACGGAACATTTCAATACCAGTAACAACTGTTTTTTGAGTTGGTTTTAAACCTACTATTTCAACTTCATCATTTAATTTTAATTCACCACGTTCAACACGTCCTGTAACAACAGTACCACGTCCAGTGATTGTGAATACGTCTTCTATTGACATTAAGAATGGTTTTGTATTGTCTCTTGCTGGAGTTGGAATCCATTCATCAACAGCGTTCATTAACTCGTCGATTTTTTCTTCCCATTTTGGATCTCCTTCAAGAGCTTTTAATGCTGAACCACGAATTACTGGAGTGTTATCTCCATCATAATCATATTTGTTTAATAGTTCACGAACATCCATTTCTACTAAGTCTAGCATTTCTGGATCGTCAACCATATCACATTTGTTCATGAATACAACGATTCTTGGTACACCAACTTGACGAGCAAGTAAGATGTGTTCTTTTGTTTGAGCCATAGGACCATCTGTTGCAGCTAATACAAGGATTGCTCCATCCATTTGAGCAGCACCAGTAATCATGTTTTTAACATAGTCAGCGTGTCCTGGGCAGTCTACGTGAGCATAGTGACGTTTGTCAGTTTCATACTCAACGTGTGCAGTATTAATAGTAATACCACGAGCTCTTTCTTCAGGGGCTTTATCGATGTCTGCATAGTCTTCGAATTTTGCTTGTCCCTTTTCAGCTAATCTTTTAGTGATCGCAGCAGTTAATGTTGTTTTACCATGGTCAACGTGTCCGATAGTACCAATATTAACGTGTGGTTTAGAACGATCAAATTTTTCTTTTGCCATATTAATTTTTCCTCCCTAAAAATAAATTACATAACTATTTTATCTAATCTAAGTGAAAATAGCAAGTATTTTCACTTAGTATTATTAATTATTGTACACCATTTTTCTTAATGATGTCTTCAGAAATACTCTTTGGAACTTCTTCATAGTGATCAAAGAACATAATGAATGTACCACGTCCTTGAGTATTTGATCTTAAGCTTGTAGCATATCCGAACATTTCAGATAATGGTACATAAGCACTAATCTTAAGAGCATTACCAACAGATTCTTGTCCCATTGGACGTCCTCTTCTTGAAGTAATATCTCCCATTACATTACCCATATATTCATCAGGTACTGTAATATCAACTTTCATTATTGGCTCAAGTAATACTGGTTTACAGTTTTTCTTAGCTTCTTTAAGTGCTAACGAAGCAGCAACCTTAAATGCCATTTCATTTGAGTCAACATCATGGTAAGAACCATCAAATAATGTTGCTTTAACATCAATCATAGGATATCCAGCAAGTACACCTGTTTTAAGTGCTTCTTGTAAACCTTTGTCTACTACTGGGATATATTCACGAGGAACTACACCACCAACGATAGCATCAACAAATTCATATCCTTTATCTTTATTAGGTTCAAATTTAACCCATACGTGTCCATATTGACCACGTCCACCAGATTGTTTAATATATTTACCTTCACAATCACCAGCTTGTGTTAAAGTTTCACGGTAAGCAACTTGTGGTTTACCAATATTAGCTTCAACACCAAATTCTCTTCTCATTCTATCTACTAGAACGTCTAAGTGTAATTCACCCATACCAGATATAACTGTTTGACCTGATTCTTGATCAGTTTCAGCTCTAAATGTTGGATCTTCTTCAGCTAGTTTTTGAAGAGCAGTTGACATTTTTTCTTGGTCATTCTTACTCTTTGGTTCAATTGCTATAGAAATAACTGGTTCTGGTATAACCATTTTTTCAAGTATTACTGGATGTTTTTCATCACATAATGTGTCACCAGTAGTAGTATTTTTAAGACCTACAGCAGCAGCTATATCACCTGCAAATACTTCTGATATTTCAGTACGATTATTAGCGTGCATTTGTAATATACGTCCTATTCTTTCTTTTACGTTCTTATTAGCATTAAGTACATAAGAACCACTCTTTAATGTACCAGAATATACACGGAAGAATGATAATCTACCAACGAATGGATCAGTCATTATCTTAAATGCTAATGCTGAGAATGGTTCAGAATCAGATGCATGTCTGAAAACTTCTTTATCATCTTCATCATGACCTTTAATTGATGGAATATCAGTTGGAGCTGGTAAGTAATCTACTACAGCATCAAGCATTAATTTAACACCAATATTTCCAAGTGCGGTACCACACATTACTGGGAACATTTTAACTGATAGAACACCTTTTCTGATTGCTCTTTTAATTAGTTCAACAGAAACTTCTTCTCCACCTAAATATTTTTCCATTAATTCTTCATCAAATTCAGCTGCATCCTCGATCATAGCTATTCTCTTTTCTTCAGCTATGTCTTTTAATTCAGCTGGAATCTCTATTTCAGTAGGATTTTCCTCTGGTTTACCATCATAGTGGTATGCCTTCATAGTAACTAAATCGATAATTCCATCAAATTCTGATTCAGCACCAATAGGCCATTGGATTGCTGTTGCTTTAACACCTAATCTTGATTTAATAGAATCAACACTATTTGCAAAGTCAGCACCCATTTTATCCATCTTGTTTGAGAAAACAAGTCTTGGTACATGCATTTCAGTAGCTTGTCTCCAAACGTTTTCAGTTTGAGGTTCAACACCATTTTGAGAATCAAGTACTGTAACAGCACCATCAAGTACTCTAAGTGATCTAGTAACTTCTATTGTAAAGTCTACGTGACCTGGAGTATCTATTATATTAAGGCGATTACCCTTCCAAAATGCAGTTGTTGCAGCAGAAGTAATAGTAATACCACGTTCTTTTTCTTGTTCCATCCAGTCCATTTGTGATTCACCATCGTGAGTTTCACCAATTTTATGGATCTTATGTGTATGGAATAAAACACGTTCAGTAACAGTAGTCTTTCCAGCATCAACGTGAGCCATAATACCAATGTTACGTGTATTTTCTAATGAATATTCACGAGCCATATACTATTCTCCTTCCTACCAACGGTAATGTGCATATGCTTTATTAGCTTCTGCCATTCTGTGAGTATCATCTTTTTTCTTAACTGCTGCTCCAGTATTATTTGAAGCATCAATTAATTCATTAGCTAACTTCTCTGCCATAGTTTTACCACCACGAGAGCGAGTAGCATTAACAATCCAACGAAGTGCAAGAGCCTGAGCTCTAACTGGATTAACTTCGATTGGCACTTGGTAATTAGCACCACCAACACGACGAGCTTTAACCTCTAATGCTGGAGTTACGTTTTCCATTGCTTTTTTAAATACATCGTTTGCGTTTTCGCCTGTTCTTTCATGAATCATATCAAACGCATCATAAACGATAGTTTCTGCTTTACCACGTTTACCATCTAGCATAATTTGGTTAATTAACTTAGTAATTACTTTTGAATTATAGACTGGATCTGGTAATACGTCTCTTTTTTCAGCACGTCTTTTACGCATATATATCCTCCTTTATTATTTTAACTATTTTTTAGGTTTCTTAGCACCATATTTGCTTCTTGCTTGCTTTCTGTCAGCAACACCTGCTGTATCAAGTGTACCTCTGATAATATGATAACGTACACCGATTAAGTCTTTTACACGTCCACCACGTATTAATACAACGCTGTGTTCTTGTAAATTGTGTCCTTGTCCTGGAATGTATGCTGTTACTTCATAACCATTACTTAAACGAACACGAGCATACTTACGTAATGCTGAGTTTGGTTTCTTTGGTGTCATAGTACCAACACGAGTACATACTCCACGTTTTTGTGGAGAGTTAGCTGCAACAGTTTTTCTCTTTAGAGTATTAGTTCTAACTAGTAAAACTGGTGCTTTAGCTTTACGTTTCTTGTTACTTCTTCCATGACGAAGAATTTGGTTTATTGTAGGCATAATTTCTACTCCTTTCTTAACACACTACCTGGTGTTTCATTTATGATATATTTTTAAGCCTTACCAATATATAGTAAGACTTACATATAAGCTTAATTAATATAACACTTTTTTATATTAAAAGTCAATATATTTTATTATTTATTGTTACTTTTTAAACCATATTTTTGATTAAACTTCTCAGCTCTACCAGTTTTAGATTGCATAGTAGATTGACCAGTATAGAATGGATGACATTTAGAACATACTTCTACATGTATTTTATCTTTAGTAGATTTTGTTTCAAAAGTTGATCCACATACACAAGTTACAGTTGAGTTAGTATAAATACTTTCTTTCTTAGGCATAATTCTTAGCTCCTTTCGCCATGACTAAATATAAGTCATAGATATAAAATCTCCTATATTATAGCAAGAGATAATCTATTTTGCAAGAGTTTTTTTATCTATTGCACTAATAATTTTTTTAGACATAGCTCTATAACCAGATGCCGTCGGATGAATTTCTAAGTAAGTTGGCAAATAAGAAGGATTAGCTAAAAACATATCATGCATATCAACAAATGTCATATCATACTTTTTAGTTAAGTCTTGTATTTTTAAATTAGCATAACTTAAAACTGGTTCTACCGTATTAGCTAACTTTGGTGAAAAAGATGTAAAAGGATTATATAGACCAAGAACAATTATCTGTTCTTTACAATTTTTTCTAAGCTCAAATAACAGTTTATTAATGTCTCCTATAACTTCATCTACGTAAGAGTATATATCATCAAACTCAGTTATATCAATACTAGATGATAAGTTAAGTTTATATAATAAATCATTACCACCTATACTTACCGTTACAATATCTGCTTTTATAAGTGCATTTTTTATAGATATCTCTTTTTTTCCTTCTTTTATCTTTTTATTATTATTTACATCATTTAAAAGATCAGTACTCCTATAACCATTTTTAGCAAAACCCTTAGTATAAAATTCAAGTATATTTCTATCTTCTAAATAATCTTTAATATAATCACCATAACTTTTCTTTAAGCTATTATCAGGCATTTGACCAACAGCTAAAGAATCACCTAAAGATAAATAATATACTTTTCTATCTTTTGTTATAAAAAATATAACTACTAGTATAATACCAGTTATTATAAAACCAATTAATAATTTATATCTTCTTTTCAAATATATTCACCCCAAAATAAAATAGTATTTCCTGCAATACTATTTTATTTTTATATATTCTATTTATTACTATTTATTAATCAATTTTTTCTAGTTTTATATTAGCCCCTATACTTCTTAGTTTATCAACAATATCTTCATAACCACGTAAAATATAATCAGCATTATCAATTATAGTCTTACCATCTGCCATTAATCCTGCTATAACAAGTGAAGCTCCTGCTCTTAAATCAGTTGCTTTAACCCTTTTTCCAGTTAATTTAGTAGGACCTAAAATTACTGCTTTTGACTTTGTTATAACATCACACGATGCACCCATCTTATTTAATTCTTCTAAATTTAAAAATCTATTTTCCCAAATAGTTTCATTTATTATAGATTTCCCCTGTGCTTTGGTTAAAAGAGTTGCCATAGGTTGCTGTAAGTCCGTTGGAAAACCTGGATAAACTTGCGTTTTTATATTAACATGTTTAAGTTTTTCTGGAGCACTTATTTTTATATAATCAAGCCCAATTTTCATTATAGAACCCATCTCCTCTAACTTAGATATAACTGATTCTACATGCTCAGGAATTATATTATATATTGTTACATTCCTTCCTATTGCACTAGCTAAAATCATGTATGTACCTGCTTCAATATAATCAGGCACTACCTCATGAAAACATGAATGTAAGTAATTAACTCCAACTATCTTTATTTCACTTGTTCCAGCCCCTGTTATTTTAGCCCCCATGTTATTTAAAAATGTTGCGACATTTACTATATGAGGTTCTTTTGCAGCATTAGAAATAATAGTAGTTCCATCTGCCTTTACTGCAGCAAGCATAAGATTAATAGTTGCACCAACAGATGCAAAATCCAAATTAATTTTAGCCCCATGAAGATTATCTGCAGTAATTGTAAATAAATTACCATCTTCTTTTATATCGGCACCCATTGCCTTAAAACCTTTTAAATGTAAATTAATTGGTCTTGCTCCTATAGAACATCCTCCAGGAAAATATATTTCTACCTTCTTAAATTTACTTAAAAGTGCTCCCATAAAATAATATGATGCTCTTAGTTTTTTTGATATGTTTTCTGGTATTAGTTTATTTTCTATCTTAGAAGAATCTATTCTAATTACATCATTTTCTCTTCTAACAGTTGCACCTAAATGTTTTAATATCTCATCTAAAGCATCAATATCAGATATATTTGGTACGTTTGCAATAATAGCTTCTTCATCACATAACACCGCTGCTGGTACTAATGCAACAGCACTATTTTTAGAACCACTTATTCTTATATCACCTGTTAATTCATTTCCACCTTCAATTATTATTCTATGCATTTTACTCCTCCGTATCTTCTATATTATTGTATTATATTAACTCAAAAAAGTGATTAAAAAGCCTTGTTTTTAGAACCAAACAATTCATTCTTATAGTGTATAAGTTCTTTTACACTTTTTTCACCCGATTTAATTATATGTCTTGGATCATACTCATTTTCATTGTCTTTTAAATATTTTCTAACACTTTTTGCCCACGCTATTTGTAAGTCAGTATTTATATTTATTTTACTAACACCGCAAAAAATAGCAGTTTTTATTTTATTATCATCAAGTCCTGATGCACCATGTAATACTAAAGGTTCTTTTACACTTTTACATATTGATCCTAAAAGACTAAAATCTATTTTAGCTTCTTCTTTATATATTCCGTGCATATTTCCAACAGATGGAGCAAGACTATTTACTCCTGTTGCACTTACAAATGAAATGCAGTCTTCTATAGATGAATAATTTTTATTAGAGTCAGCACTACTATCTTCACTATTTAGTGCACCAACTTCAGCTTCAACACTAACATTTTTTGAAGATGCATATTCTACTACTTTTCTTGTTACATCTATATTACCCTCAAGACTCATTTTAGATGCGTCTATCATAACAGATGTAAATCCAAAATCAATTGCCTCTTTACATTCTATAAAAGAAGAAGCATGATCTAAATGAAGAACAACTGGTACTTTTATATTTAAATCATTTATTAATGATTTAACAACACTATAAACTACCCTGTATCCCCCAAAATAAGCAACACTTTTAGGTGTTACAGCAAGTATTACAGGACACCTATCACTATTACATGCTTCTAATATGTACCTTGTCCATTCTAAATTATTTATATTATATGCACCAACAGCATACCCTTCTTTTTCAGCTTTTCTTAATATTTCATTACTATTTACTAACACCTAATTCACCTTCTAATATAATTTTAGTATATTTAAGACTTATAGTCAAAGAAAAACACCAAGATTTACATCTTAGTGTCTAGTATTATTATTTCACCTTAGTTGGTGCTATTGTATATTCTATATCATCGTTTGCTTTTGATGCATCAGCATCAACATACTCTTCTTCTACTACTTTTCCACCTTGATCAACTATAGTAGTTGTAGGTTTAGTAATTTTAACTGGAACAACAAATTCACTTGTTACTACCCTTGTAGTTGTTTTTTTTGTTGTTTTTGGAACAACTTCAGTTCTAACAGGTTTACCACCAGTTTCTACTTTTGTAGTAGTATTATTTTTTGTTGATTTATTTCCAATGCTTTCTGCTTGTGAACTATCTTTAGAATCATATTTTTCATGATTTGTTGTATGTTTTACCTTTGTTTTGCAATCAGCATCAGCTTCTTTATAAGCTCCAACTTTATTTGCAACATCAAACCATATTTTATTTATATCAACATTTTGATATTCTTTTGATAAATCAGCAGCTTTTTCTTTGCTAAGACCCATAACAGGTATTTTAGACTTAATATCATCAATTAAAGCTACTACAACACCATCAGGGTATCCAGATTTATTATTATAAATTAACTTAGATTGAGCATAAAAATCATCAGCGTTATTAGTTAATTTAGATTTATCTGCGTTTTTAATATTATTAATTTGTTTATTTACAACAATCGCTAGGTTTATTGCATCTTCTTTACCTTTTCCACTTGCAATAAACATATAAGAATAAATTGCATCAGTACTTTTTAAATCAAAACTTATATCATTATTTAAAGAGGTAAGTCCTTTAGAAAAATCAACTACATTTGTTGCTAAAACATCATATAATCCAACAGCTAATTTTTGTAAATATTCAAATTTTTCCTCTTCGTTCATGCTATCTAATTTTATTTTATCAGTTGCACTATTAACTAAATATATCATATTCATAATATCTTCTATAGTATATTTTTTATCTGATAATTCATATATAGCTTTTGCTCTTTGTCTAACTGCATTAGAATCGTTTATATCAAAATCTTTAGTTAATTTAAGACCATATTGATTTTCATAATCAACTGTTGTAGATATAGAAGATGAATTATCTTCAACATGTTTTTTATCCTTAGTAGCTAATTTAGCAATTAAAGTTCCACCAACTAATATAGCTACTGCTGTAATAGCAGCTGTTATCTTTTTACCTTTTTCATTTGGTACATAACTGTTTTTCATTCAAATTCCCCCTTTTGATTGAATGCCATGTATATTACCACAAAAGCATCAGTTTGTCAAGATATATAAAGAATAAATAAACAAAAACGCACTTCCTATTAAAAATGAGTACTTTCCTATCCTTTTAGATAGTATTTTTCCAGACAAAAAGCCTAAAAACGTAAAAAATGCACTAATAAATGCAAAAATATATGCTGCAAAATAGATATTATCATATATATAATTAATACCTAGACCAACAGTAAAACTATCTAAACTAACTGAAATAGCAAATAAAACAATGCCAACTACATTTAGTTTTCTTAAAATAACTTCATCTTCAAAATAGTGAATAAACATATCTATAGAAAGTATTAAAAACACTAAAAACAGTATGATTTTAGGTTTTATTAAAGTGTATTTGAATAATGGTATTCCAACAAAATTACCCAAAAGAGGCATAATAAAATGAAAAGTGCCAACTACTATAGCTGTTAAAATAATTTTTTTAATATTTACTTTGCTTATTCCATAAGAAAATGATAATGCAAATGCATCCATACTTAAACTTACTGCAATTAATATAATGTCTAAGATATAAATCACCTCTACATTATATTATTACATTTATCTTAAAAATATTTTTCAATTATTTCTTTTATAAAAGATTTATACTCTACGTCTTTAACATCAGAGCTTTCTTCTGCTTCTAGTAAACAAAGAGGAGGAAATAAAACACACCACCAATTATCACCTTCGCCACTACCTAGTGTTACTAATAATGATTCATAATTACCCTCATCATATGTTATTCCTTTATATGTTTTAGATGGAAAATAATGCATACCATAATCAATGCTATATGAATATTCTATATCTTTCATAGAATCTTTTAAAATCTCATCAAAATTACTCATGTTACTATTTATTATTTTTCTAGAATCATCTATACTTTTAGAATTTTGAAGTAATGAGTATAATTCTTTTTGCATTTTATCTCTTATATCTTCTTTTATTTTCTGATCTCTTGGAGAATTACTATTAGCTAAAATTCTAAATCTTATTGCAGAATCTGGAATTTTAACGGAATCATTGCTTTTCTTATAAACTGATACTACTATCAATAACATTAAAATAAATACAAATACTTTTTTCATATAAAAATCACCCTCTATTAATTAATGGGTGATTATTTTAATTATATACAAAAATAAACCTATCTTTACCAGACAAATCTTTTTCTATTTCGACTATAGAATTACTTAGATATTTTTTAGCTAATGCTTCTATATTCTTCCCCTGATCCATACCTATTTCAAATGCTATTAAGTATTTATCTTTTAAAACATAACTAGCATTTTTTAGTATACTATTATAAAACTCTAAACCATTATTTTTAGCATAAAGTGCTAGATGAGGTTCATTATTTTTAACTATATCTTCTATTTTCTCATCTTCTTTTATATAAGGTGGATTACTTACAATAACATCTAACTTTACATTATTTTCAATATATGGTTTTAACATGTCTCCTTCAAAAAAAGTAACATCTACTTTATTTATAGTCACGTTTTCTTTAGCTACTTCAATGGCTTTTAAACTTATATCAGATGCATATACTAAAGCATTTAACTTCTTTGCCAAAGTTATAGCTATCGCACCACTACCTGTTCCAATATCTGCTATTACAGGATTATCGAACACCTGGGTACGTTTTAAAACTTTCTCAACTAGTTCCTCTGTTTCTCTTCTTGGTATTAATACGTTTTTATTTACCTTTATTATGTTACCATAAAAATCAACATCCCCTACTATGTACTGAACCGGTTCTCCCATATTTAGTCTTTTTATAGCATCATTTATATCTCCCTTATAATATTTTTTCAAATATTCTATATCTTTATTCATATCTACTCCTTATATTTTATTTGTATCAACAACAATAAGTGGAACAAGCATCTCATCTAAAGTAAGTCCTGAATGAGCTGATTTATGTAAATTTGTCTTATTATTACATCTAATTGCTTTATTATTTATACCAAGTGCAAAGTAATCTCCTAATCCATCTTGAAAATATTTATTTTCTACTCCATCACCATATAATTTATTTTTAATAACTTCTTTTTTAGTCATTATTATAAAATCATCTTTAAGTATCTTTTTAAGTTCATAATAAAATTCTTTTTTATACTCTTTTTTCACTCTAAAAGATGTAGCTCTATCATCTATAGAAATATCACTATCTAGCATATTAGTAATTTCTTTATAATCCATAAGATTAATATATTCTACATTTATATGTCCATGATCTGCTAGTGCTATTACAGTTGTGTTTTTTAAAGACTTACAAATTCTTTTAAACCATTTATTTATATGTTTTAAGTACTTTATCATTTTATCTGATCCAACACCATTATGATGAAGTGCATGATCTGGTTCATTATAATATGCATAAACATATACTTTTTCTTTTTTCTTAGTAAGTTTTTTTATGTTTCTTTTCATCTTTCTAAGTGACTCATTTGGATGATTACTATAAACTCTTAGCGTTTTACCTATACAACCTTCCATTTTATTTATTTTATCAGTTACAGGTTCATATTTAAGATATGTTTTTGCAACATGAAAATCAGATACTTTTTTCTTTGTTCCTTTTATAACGTTTTTAGTTAAGGTAATAACCTCATCAAAATCCTTAAAGTACATATCCCAACCAAGCCAGCCATGTTCTATAGGTGTAAGACCTGATTCTACTGTTGTTCTAGCTGACATAGTAGTAGAAGGAAAATTAGATGAAATATCTCCTATTAAGTGTTCATATAAAAATTTACACTTATCTTTATATTCTTTAAGTATATTGTATCCTAATCCATCAAATAAAAATAATACTACGTTTTTATTGTTTTGCTTACTTAAAATCTCATCTAATAAAGTATTTGTTTTATGCTTATAAGATGTACCAAAATATTTTTCTATTGAACAAGCTACATTTACTAATCCATTTTTATAATCAGGATACATATATTTCATATTTAACCAACTCCTATAACTATTATACCATATGAAAAAACTGAAGTATTATTCTCCAGCTAATTTTCTTCTTTGATCTTCAGTAATTAAAGCTTCAATTATATCATCTAATTTACCATTCATTACTCTATCTAATGAATTTGTAGTATACCCTATACGATGATCTGTTACTCTATTTTGTGGATAATTATATGTTCTTATCTTTTCAGATCTATCACCAGTACCTATCTTATTTTTTCTTTCAGCTCCAAGTTCCTGTTCTTGCTCTCTTAATTTTAAATCATATACTCTTGATTTTAGTATTTTAATAGCTTTTTCTTTATTTCTAATTTGTGATCTTTCTGTTTGAGAATATACTATTATACCAGTAGGTATATGAGTTAATCTAACCGCTGAATCCGTTGTATTAACTCCTTGTCCACCACATCCTGATGATCTTGTAATATCTACTCTAACATCATTCATATCAAGTTCAAAATCAACATCATCTACTTCAGGCATAACAAGTACTGTTGCAGTTGATGTGTGTACTCTTCCTTGAGATTCTGTTGCTGGCACTCTTTGAACACGGTGAGCCCCAGATTCATATTTTAACTTAGAGTAAACATTTTCTCCTTTTATCATAAATGATATTTCAGAAAATCCACCTGATTGACCTGGAGTGCTTTCTAAGTTTTCAACTTTAAAGCCTTGATTTTCAGCATATCTAACATACATGTTATATAAGTCACCTGCAAAAATATTAGCCTCATCACCACCAGCTGCACCACGTATTTCTACTATTATATTTTTACCATCATTAGGATCTTTAGGAAGCAGGAGAATCTCAAGATCTTTTTCTAATTTTTTTCCAAGTTCTAATTGTTTTTCTTCTTCTTCCTGTGCAAATGAAGCCATTTCAGGATCTTTTGCTAACTCTTTTGCTTCTTCATAGTCTTGTTTTGATTTTAAATATGCATTATAGCACTCTATAATTTCTGATAAATCTGATTGTTCTTTTGATAATGACATTGTTTTTTTTACATCGCTAATTACTTCAGGTTTAGTAAGTTCATTTGTAATAAAATCATATCTTTTTTTTATATCTTCTAATCTTTCAAACATTACTCTTCCATCTCTTCTTCCGTCACAATTGCTAAATCATCTAAATCGTCTAAATCATCAGTATCTTCTTCGTAATCTTCTTCATCATTAGCTACTGCATCATCTTCAGATTCTTCAGATTCCTCTTGCTCTTCTACTACTTCTTCTTCATCCTCATCATCTACTATAGGTTTTACTTTATGATTTTCTTTTAAATCCCACTCAGCATTATCTAAAAGAATAAATCTTTTATCTGTTGTAAGTGTCGTATAAAAATCTCCTATCATTTCATACATAGAATTTTCATCTATTTGTAATAATTTGCATACTTCACCAAATAAAACTGGCGTAGTTGCAGACTTTTTATCTAGCTTTAATAGTTCATAAGCTATATCTGTATAAGAAAGTAATTCTAATTCCTCTAAAGGCATTTGTCTAATATTCATAAGTATCCTCCTACATTTTATTAGGTGCTTCAACACCAATAAGATTTAAAGCATTATTTATAGTAATAGCTACTGCTTTTATCAAGCTTAGTCTTTGACTAGATGAAGCTATATCTTCAGTTAATATTCTATGCTTACCATAATAATTATGGAACATAGAAGCTAATTCATACACATAATTAGTAATTAAATGAGGTTCTTTCTTACCTGATGATACTTCAACTACACTTGAAAAATCATATACTTTAAGAAGTAAAGCCTTTGAATCATCATCATATATTTTTTCATAAGTCGTAGCAAAATTAATATTTTTTAAATTTGCCTCATTTATTATAGAACATATTCTAGCATGAGCATATCCAACATAAAAGAATGGATTTTCATTAGATTTCTTTAAGGCTAGGTTTATATCAAAGTCCATCTGACCATCTAATGATCTACTAGCAAAAAAATATCTAGCTGCATCTGAGCCAATTTCATCTACTAATTCTCTTATAGTTATGTTACCACCAGTTCTTTTACTCATTTTAACAACTTCTCCATCACGAAGTAATCTAACCATTTGTAAAAGTCTAACTTCTAGTTTATCTTTATCATAACCTAAAGCCTCAATACTAGCTTTTAATCTAGATACATAACTGTGATGATCAGCACCAAAAACATCAACTAAATAATCAAATCCCCTATCAAATTTATCTAGATGATACGCAATATCTGGAACCAAATAAGTATAACTTCCATCAGTTTTAACTAAAACCCTATCCTTATCATCACCATAATTAGTAGTTTTAAGAAATAGCGCATCATCTTTTTTATATACTAATCCTTTTTCATCTAATATTTTTATTGACTCTTCTATTCTTCCTTTAGCGCGAATATCTTTTTCAGAAGTCCAAACGTCAAAAGTAACTTTAAAATCTGATAAGTCTTTTTTAATAATGCCTAATAAATAATCAACTGCTACTTTTTTAAAGTACTCTATATCTTCATCTAACTTTTTATCAGAATATTTATCTTTAATATTTTTAGCAATATCTATTATTTCATTTCCATAATATCCATCTTCTGGCATATTTTCTTCTAAACCACATAATCCTTTATATCTTTCTTTTAAAGACAAACCAAGGTTATTTATCTGATTTCCAGCATCATTTATATAGTATTCTTTAGTAACATTATAACCTGCAAAAGACATTATATTAGCAAGATTAGCCCCGTAAGCAGCTCCGCGAGCTGTACCTAAATGAAGTATACCTGTTGGGTTTGCACTAACAAACTCTATATCTATTTTTTTATTATTACCAATATTTAATTTACCATAATCTTTATCAGCTTTAAGGACATTTTCTATCCCGCTAAAAACATATTCATCATTTAAATAAATATTAATAAATCCAGGTCCAGCAATCTCTACTTTTTCTATTTCTTTAGTATTTTCTTTTATTTTATCTACTATTTTTTCTGCAATATTTCTGGGATTATCCTTCAAAACCTTAGTAAGCTGCATAGCTATATTACTAGAAAAATCACCATTTTCTCTATTCTTTGGAACTTCTACCATTATATCTAATAAGTTAAATTCGATATCTAAATCATTTAAAGCGCAAAAAATAATTTCTTTTATTCTTTGTTTTAGGTTCATTATAAATCTCTCCATTCTAATTCAAACTCAAAACTATCACTAAATTCTTCGTTCATATACAAATCATACTTTATATATATTCTATTATCTAGGATAGATAATTCTTTAGTTATAGTTTCCAGTTTAATAATTGTATTTATATCTTTAATATGATATTTAGTTATTAAAGATTGATTCTTTTTAAATTCTAAGTCTATTTTTACATCATTATTTTCTCTAGTGATAAATATCTTTTCATCTTCATATATAATATTCATTATAAAACCATTTCTATCGTAAGATATCTTATTATCTTTTAAAATGGCTTTTTTATTATTAATATTTTCTTCTCCATTTGATGAATTAATTCGTTCATTGATAATAATTTTAGACATAAAAACACCTTTAAATTTTTTCTAGCAACAATATAGCATAATATATTAAAAAGGTCAACATAATATTGTGCTTGAATTTTATATTTTTAAGTTTTTAACTATTTTATATAAAATATTTTAAAAAAACAAGGGATTTATATAAGTTTTGTCAAATAAAACTATTAGGAGGCACTAAAAAACTAACCATTGTTTTCCACCTATTTTAGAATAAGAAGGGTGGTGATAATTATGAAATTTAAGTTCGAAATAAAATTTAACATTAAAATAATTATCATTTTGATTTTTATTATATTATTTATAATTTATAATTAAAAAAAGAAACAAGGTTAGTTAATTCTAGCCTTGTTTTTCAACAAACAGTGGAAAACAACTAGTTAGCTGTCTCCTACACATATATTATATAAAATTTTTAAATAATTATCAATAAAAAACGAGGGATTTATATAAGCACTCTTACGGAACACATATACCGTATTATTTTAAAACATTATCATAAGTTTTGAGTATAAATATTATTATTGGTACACAAATAAACCAAGAAAAAGTCCATATTGATAAATTAAATATAACTCTATCACTAGGACTTTAAAATATTATATTTCAAATTTAATTATAATTTTTCTATTCAGTAAACTTTTTCTCATAAATATAACCTTTTTCCGAAGTAATATTTCCTAATTTATCTGGTTCACCATTTGGAATTATCTTCTCATATACTTTTTGACATCCTAGTTTTTGATAAAATTTATAATTACATGATTCATCGGTTAAAATTTGAATATTTTTCATATCATCATTTTTAGCTATTTCAAAAATTGTGGTTAATAATTTTTTGCCTACATTTTGACCACGATAATCCTTATTAACAATTAAGATTGATATTTCACCATCAAAGCAATTTGCCATATCGTTTGGGACATAATCATAATCTTCATTATATTTAAAAATGGCTTGTTTATTTTTTATCATTGGACTGTGTATTAATATTTTTTTTAGAAATGAATATGTCCATTTTCTAATAAGATGTTTTTTTGAATTCCACTTTGAATAACCACAAATCCCGATAACTTTATTATTTGATTTTTCTAAAATAATTTTTTCTGATTCCTCTAGTATTTCAAAAAGATAAATCCAAGCACAAGTTTTTCCTTTAGCACCAGATTCAGTTTTACCTAAATCCCATTCTTCATATAGCATATCTACAACTTGATTCATCTCTTTAAGTTTCATTATTACCACCATCTATATTATACCATAAAAATATCTATGTTATTTAATAATTTAGTAGATAGAATTATTATTGGAGAGAAGTTAAATAATGGTAAAGAAGATTTATATAAAATAAAATTCATTCTTAAAAATGGCGAAATGATTAAAGATAATCTACCAAATAATAAATTAAAAATTGGTAATGATATGGGACATTATGGTTTTAGTATAAATAAGCAATCACTTGAAATTAAAGAAGATAATGTGTCTGCCTATGTATTATGTAAGAACTGTTAAATAAAACTATTAGGAGGCACTACTAACCATTGTTTTCCATCTATTTAGAAATTTAACATTAAAATAATTATCATTTTAATTTTTATTATATTATATATAATTTATAATTAAAAAAATAAACAAGGTTAGTTAATTCTAGCCTTGTTTTTCAAAAAACAACGGAAAACAACTAGTTAGCTGTCTCCTACACATATATTATATAAAATTTTAAAATTATTTTCAATTAAAATTTAAATGTACAATTTTTATCAAATGAAATTCGTAAAAGATTAAATGATTTTTTATCTTTATCTGGTTTTTCTTAAAAACTTAGTCATTCTTTTTGCGTGACTTACATCTTCTGATTTTATATTAGGATTTAGCCTCAAAGATATTTTAGGATCTTTTAATGATTTTGATGGTAAGCCTTTTATTTCATCAAGATTATATTTTTTTATAGGAACATCAGCAATATCAACTATATAATAAAAACCATCTAACATTTTATACGATACACAACGACTTATTTTAACGTATTTAATTTTCATATCATCCTCGGCTATAAATGCTATACCATCAATACTTACAATTAATTCATTACAACAAGATATCTGTTCTTTTCTTATTTTATCGTTCATATGATAATAAGATTCTATACTACTTTTTATATATTGCCAAACTCCTGAATTAATATCTAAATTAAGGTCTTTCTGAAACCTAGTAGAAATTTCACTATCTGTATTAATAAATATATCTACTAAGCTCGATTCTTGAATAACAACTTTCTTTTTATTAACTTTTGTTAATTCTTCACTTATTAATAAAGCTTTATCTTTATCTTTAATAACAAAATTTTCATTAATTATACCATCATCATATGAAATATAAACTTTTTCAAAATCAAGTAATTGATTAGCAAAGATAATATTATCTTTTTCTACTTTAGAACGATGTATAGGTATATTTGAATATGGAAATTGTTCAATTCTACTATCATCCAAATATTTATTAATTAAAGTACTCTTTCTGCAATCATCAAGATAGACTATCTCTTTCGCATCAAATATGGCAAATGTATCTTTATATGGAAACATTACTTGAACACAATCATCTGAAACATATTGTTTTTCTATCTGTTGAACTTTACGTGAATCTTTCAATACGTTCACTTCCTTTCGTGTTTAATATTATATAAAATTTTAAAGCCATTATCAATAAAAAATAATAGTTTTAAAATTTATCATACACTACTTTTTAAATTTCTTTAAAGTCAAATTCTTTTTTTCTTTTATAAATGACTCGTTATATATTACGTTTATTTCTTCTTCTGTTAAAGGTTGAACCTTTATATTTTGATTATATTTGATTTTTTCATCTTTAGTTAGATATGAAGATATGTCATTATACTCTCTTGCAAAAACTTTATCATTTTGAAATATATTTTTATATATGACTAAATTAACAGAATCCTTTAAGTTACCATTACCTGTGTATATTATATTATTTTCATCTATATCTTTACCATTAACATTTACTTCTAAAATCTCATATATGTTTTTTTCTAATAAGCTTTCACCCTTAAAATGTTTGCATAACATTCCTTTTCTATATATCATATTTCCCTCCATAAAACACACAATATCATTATAACAATATTAATAAAAATATAAAATGAATTTTCATTCAAATATAATAAATAGTTGTTATATTTTAAGTCTTTCTACCAATAATAATTTTAGAAGGATGAAGACTATGAAAAAATTAAAAATAATATCAAAAACATTAATTATATTAATGCTTGTTTTTTGTGCATTTTATTCTACACTATTTGTAATTGCTAAAATAAGCAGTAAAATAGATATTAAAAATTCAAATAGTATATACATGTATGATAAAGATGGAAAGAGCTTCTACGAGGGAAATAATGGCACTAAAAAATGGGTTAAATTAAAAGACATATCAAAAGATTTAGTAAATGCTACCATATACTCAGAAGATAAAAATTTTTATAATCATAACGGATTTGATATTCCAAGAATTATAAAATCTATGTTTATCAATATTAAATCAAATGATTTAAAACAAGGTGCCTCAACAATCACTCAGCAATATGCAAGAAATTTATTCCTAACATTTGATAAAACATGGGAAAGAAAAATTAAAGAAGCATGGTATGCGTATAAATTAGAAGTTACATACTCAAAAGACGAGATATTAGAAGGATATTTAAATACTATAAACTATGGAAATGGTATTTTAGGTATCGAAAATGCATCCCTTTACTACTTTAATAAGCCTGCTAAAAATTTAACCTTAGCTGAAAGTGCTATGTTAGCTGGTATACCAAAATCACCTAATAATTATTCTCCTTTAAATGATGAAGCAACTGCTAAAAAAAGACAAAAAGAAGTTTTACAAGCAATGGTTAATAATAAAATTATAACAAGTGAGAAAATGAAAGATACAGTAAATGAAAAATTAACATATTATGGTAAAAAAGAAAATTTAAATTTATCTACTATAATGTATTATCAAGATGCAGTAATTAAAGAATTAAAAGAACTTAAAGTAGTTAGTGATGAGACAATATGGAAGGAAGGAGTAAAAATATATACTAGTTTAGATATTAAAGCACAAACAGCCCTAGAAGATAGTATAAAGAAAAATCTTGAAGGAAAAGATGAAATGGAAACATCAGCTATTATGGTTAATCCTAAAAATGGAGAAATAATAGCACTTGCAGGGGGTAAAGATTATTCTAAATCACAATATAATAGAGCTATTAATTCTAAAAGACAGGTAGGCTCTACTATGAAACCTATATTATATTATTCTGCACTAGAAAATGGTCTTACACCAGCATCTACGTTTTTAAGTAAACCAACTACATTTAAAATTGATGATAAAACAACTTATTCACCTAGTAATTATGGTAATTTATATCCTAACAGTGATATTACAATGGCTCTTGCTATATGTTATTCTGATAATATATATGCTATTAAAACACATCTTTTTTTAGGGGAAGATATGTTAGTTAATTATGCAAAAAGAATGGGTATTACAAGTAAATTAGAAGCTAATGCTTCACTTCCTTTAGGAACCAACGAACTTACAATTACAGAATTTGTAAATGCATATTCATCTTTAGCTAACGAAGGAGTTAAAACTAATAATCATATAATAAGAAAAATAGAGGATGGAAATGGGGATGTTATATATAAATATAAAGAAAAAAAAGAAGAAATTTTAAATAAGTCATACTCTTATATATTAAGTGAAATGCTTGCTAATACATATGATGCTTCAC
Organism: uncultured Bacilli bacterium; assembly: GCA_934162425.1. Lineage (GTDB taxonomy): Bacteria > Bacillota_I > Bacilli_A > RF39 > UBA660 > Aphodocola. The sequence goes on along the minus strand of CAKPIS010000002.1, from coordinate 163,561 downwards.
TTAAAAGTTATACATCACCAACTTGTGCATCTATTAAACCTAAATTGACTAAAAAATATGCAGTTAAGTCTGGTACAACTGATTATGATCTATGGACCGTAGGATATAATCCTAATGTTGTAGTTGGAGTTTGGACTGGATATGATGATAATAGAAAACTATCAAGTAAAGAATATAAATATTCTAAAAATATATGGGCAGATGCTATAGAAGAATACTTAAGAGATAAAAAAGAAGTTTGGTATGATAAACCTAATAATGTTGTTGGAGTATTAACTGATTTAAATACAGGAAAAGTAGCTGATAATAATTCAAAACTTAAAAAAATACTTTATTATGTTAAAGGAAGTGAACCTGGAAATACATCACGTTCTAAATTTATTAAAAAAAGTACAAAAAAAACGGACTAACCCGTTTTTTATTATTCTTCATTTTGTTTGTCTTTTATATCCTCTGACAACGCCTTTTTTAATTCTTCCTTATTCATTGAAGAATATCCTTTTATTTTCTTTTCTTTTGCCATCTCTTTAAGCTTATCTAAATTAATATCATCTAGCATATCAATTGTAGGCATTTTACCATGTTCTGCTAAATAATCAATCTCTTCTTTAGTTAAAGTTTCATGTTCTATTAAGTTACTTGCAATTAAATCAAGCAAATCTCTACTTTTTTCAATTATCTTTTTAGCTTTTTCATAGCAATCATTAATAATTCCTCTAACTTCATTATCTATTTCAAGAGCAACTTGATCAGAGAAATTTCTGTTTTTATTATAATCTCTTCCTAAGAAAGAACTTCCTTCTGGAGTTTCTAACTGAACTGGGCCTAATTTTGACATACCATATTCAGTTACCATGCTTCTTGCTATTTTTGTAGCCTTTGAAAAGTCATTATGTGCTCCTGTTGTAATTTCTCCAAACACAACTTCTTCAGCAACACGACCACCAAGAAGACCCATTATTTGTTCTAATAATTCTGTTTTAGTAGCCGTAAACTTTTCTTCTTTAGGCATCATTAAATTATAACCACCAGCTTGTCCTCTTGGAATAATTGTAACTTTTTGAACATCATTTGCATCATCTAATTTAATTCCAAGAACGGCATGCCCGGCTTCGTGATAAGCAACAAGCTTCTTTTCTTTATCAGTATATTTTTTAGTTACCTTAGCTGGTCCCATTATAACTCTATCTATAGCTTCATCTATTTCTGACATAGTAATAGTACTTTTTTCTCTTCTAACAGCAAGAAGTGCTGCTTCATTAAGTAAGTTTTCCAAATCAGCTCCAGAAAAACCTACACATCTTTTAGCAATACTATCTAAATGTACATTTTTAGATAGAACCTTATTTCTTGCATGTACCTTTAAAATATCTTCTCTTGCTTTCAAATCAGGTAAATTAACAGTAACTTGTCTATCAAATCTTCCTGGTCTTAATAACGCTGGATCAAGTACATCAGGTCTATTTGTTGCAGCAATTATAATAATTCCTTCATTTGCACCAAAACCATCCATTTCAGTAAGTAATTGGTTAAGTGTCTGCTCTCTTTCATCATGACCACCACCAATACCTGTACCACGTTGTCTACCTACTGCATCAATTTCATCTATAAAGATTAAACATGGTGCATTTTGTTTAGCTTGTTTAAACATATCTCTAACTCTTGATGCACCAACACCAACATATAGTTCAACAAAGTCCGAACCAGATATAAAGTAAAATGGTGCATTTGCTTCTCCTGCTACTGCCTTTGCAAGTAATGTTTTACCTGTTCCTGGAGGACCTACTAATAAAACACCTTTTGGTATTCTAGCACCTAACTTTTGAAACTTTTTAGGATACTTTAAGAAATCTATCAATTCTTGTAATTCTTCTTTTTCTTCTGGTAAACCTGCAACATCTTTAAATGTTACTTTACCAGTATCAGGATTTAACTTAGCCTTACTCTTTCCAAAATCAAATGAACCCTTTTGTGTTCCAAGCTGTTTAGTAATGAAAAAGAAAGCTAATCCAAATAGTAAAATATATGGTAGTAATTCTATAGCAAATCTGTACCAAGCACTTGAAGCTTGATCTGATTTAGATATTATCTTAAAATCTTTTTTCTCACTAGCTTCTATTATCTTTTTTACTACTATATCAGATAAAGGTGTTTTAACAGAGAATGTTTCTCCATTTTTAATTCCTTTTAATTTACCTGTTATTTGATAAGTATAAGCAGATGTTGAAGGCATTATAACTAATTCCTCAACTTTATTATTATTAAGAGCTTTATTAAATTCATTATAAGTTAATACTTTATTGTTATTATTAAATGAATTATAAAATAATAACAGTGCTAATCCGATAAATAACAAAAGAGCATAAGGAAAAGCACCCTTTTTTATATTTTGATTATTTTGATTCATCATTTTCCTCCTTGTAATACTTAATTATTATATCATATTTTCCATGTTTTGATTTATCATATTTAGACTTCTTTATACCAGGAATCCAAATTACATTATTTTTACTATCTACAACTAATGGATATTTATCTCTTAAATTTCTTGATATCTTTTCATTTATAAATATATCTTTTACTTTTTTCGTTCCATTAAGTCCTAAAACCTCTATTATATCGCCATCTTTTTTATTTCTAATATATAACGGTAAAGATATTTCTTTACTGTCCAAAGCAGTTATATAATTAGTTGTATTTTCTAATATATCTATTTTCTTTATAATATATCCATTATCTAATTTAACACTACCATCAAACTTATAGCAATAATTATTATAATACTTATTATTATCGAAATATATCTTATTATAGTCTTTAATTATTGTTTTATTATCTGGCATAGAAAATAAAATAAATGGTTTATTACTTAATATCATGTTTTTTATAAAATCAGTATGTTTTTTTGTAATTTTTCCTATGTTATCTTTATAATTATTAAATAAATATTTTCTAATTACTTTATCGATTATTAGATCATCTTCATTAATTAAAGAACTAATTATAATTTCATTATTAACAACACATTTTTTATAAACATTATAAGTTACTTTATTAACAAAGCTATCATATTTTTCTAATTCCTTAGAAAACTCAATAAATTTTTGATGAACATTTTTATTTTCCATCTTTAAAAGTGGTAATACGTTTTTTCTATATCTATTTCTTGTGTATACTACATCTTCATTAGACTTATCCACAGCATAATTAATATTATTTTCACTACAATAGCTTAATATTTGATCTTTAGTCATATATAATAATGGTCTTACTATAAAATAATTATCCCTTTGTGAAACTAAATTAATACCCGAATATCCTTTTAAGGTAGATCCTCTAACTATCTTCATTAAAATTGTTTCTATTAAATCATCACCATGATGAGCCGTAAATAGATATTTAGAATTATATTTTTTTAGTAATTCTTCAAAATATTTATATCTTTTTTCTCTAGCTTCTACTTCGGTAAACTTATCATTTTTATAGCTTTTTATCTTCATCATTTCGAATATAATATTATTATTTTTACAATATTCCTCTAACATTTTAGCTTCGCAATCACTTTCTTTTCTATGATTATGGTGAACATGTGCACAAATAATTTTATTTTCACTATAAAACTTATTTAAATGATGAAGCAGTGCCATAGAATCAGGTCCATATGATACTGCAACTATTAAAGTTTCATTTTTATTAATATTTAAAGTTTTTAAGAATTCATCTACTAAGTCCATAAAACCACCTTAACGTATATTGTACCATAAATAAATAAAAACTCCACTCAAAAGACTGGAGTTTTAATAATTTTTAACAATTTTTACATGCCTTTAAGACTTTTAATATAATCTTCGTTTTCTATGTCTAAATATAAATTATCTATTTTTTTATCTTTAATATTACCATCAGAAAATACTAAATTACTATATACAAGTTTAACTATTACCTCTTCATCAGACCATAAAGTTATAGTATCTCCTCTAAGTACATAATAACTTGGTAAAACTAACTCTTCTAATGGAGTAGATGATATGATAATAGGATTAGTTTTAATTTCATCGAAAGAGTCTTTTTTACCCTTATTTTCAACGTAATTTTTTGATATAGCAAATACAGTATCATCATTATATACTAATAATTCATTACATATTGCAGCCAATTTAGAATCACAAGCTTTAGAATTAAACTTATTTTTTTTCTTATACATTTTTATTTTCCCCCTCATTTATGAAACGTATAATAGCACAAAAAGCTATACTTGTCAAATTAAAAGAAGCTTTAAAATTTAAGCTTCCTTTTTTACTAATCAACTAATTGTTCTTCTAAAGAATCTAATGCATCATCTTCAATTGGCTCACTAGCTAATTTATATTTAACATCTGAATAATACTTAGATCCAGTACCTGCAGGTATTAATTTACCAATAATAACATTTTCTTTCAATCCTGTTAAATTATCAACTTTACCTTTAATAGCAGCATCTGTAAGTATTCTTGTAGTTTCTTGGAATGATGCAGCTGATAAGAACGAATCGGTTTCTAATGATGCTTTAGTAATACCAAGCATAATTGGACGACCAGTAGCTGGTTTTTTACCCATTATAATAGCATCTTTATTAACTCTAGTAAATTCATGCATTGAAACAAGTTTACCAGACACTAATGAAGTATCTCCACCATCTACAATCTTAATACGAGCTATCATACGACGAGCAAGTATCTCAACGTGTTTATCAGAAACATCAACACCTTGTGATTTATATACTTTTTGTACTTCTGATAATATATAGTTTTGAGCAGTAATCGGATCTGTTACAGCAAGTAATTCTTTTGGATTAATAGAACCTATATTAAGTTTATCTCCAGCCTTTACTGTATCTCCAACTTCAACACATAGTTTTACACCATAATTTGTTGTATGTTCTCTTGTTTCAACATCATTTGTAATTTCAATTTTATATTTACCATTTAATTCATCTATCTTAGTTATCTTACCATTTATTTCAGCTATAGTAGATTTAGCTTTTGGTATTCTAGCTTCAAATAACTCTTGTACACGAGGTAAACCTTGAGTTATATCTGCACCTGATGCAACACCACCATTGTGGAATGTACGCATTGTAAGCTGAGTACCAGGTTCACCAATTGATTGTGCAGCCATAATACCAACAGCTTCACCAATTTCAACTAAATTACCTGTAGCTAAATTTATACCATAACAATGTTTACATACACCATTTTCTGTCTTACATGTAAGTGCTGTTCTAATTTCGACTTCTGTAATACCAGCTTTATCTATTTTATCTGCAATAGGCTCAGTAATTAACTGATTCTTTTCAATTATCGTTTCTTTTGTATTAGGATCAACTACCTTTTTATTAGTATAACGTCCTACTATACGTTCATGTAGACTTTCAATTACAGTACCAGCAGTATCATCTATAAATGATGATACAACAACACCTTGAATAGTACCACAATCTTCTTCTCTTACGATAACGTCTTGAACAACATCAACTAAACGTCTTGTTAGGTAACCAGAGTCAGCTGTTTTAAGAGCAGTATCGGCATTACCTTTACGAGTTCCGTGAGTAGAAATAAAGTATTCAGATACTGATAATCCATCAACGAAGGAAGATGTAACTGGGATTTCTACTGCATCACCATTTGGTTTTGCAAGAAGTCCACGCATACCAGCCATCTGGTTATACTGACCAATAGAACCACGAGCACCAGAATTAACCATCATCATAATTGGGTTATCTGTTAAAGTTTGCACCTTTTGTTTTAATTCTTTTTCTACTTCGCTTGTAGTATTATTCCATACTTCACAAACCTTTTCATAACGTTCTCTATCTGTTATTAAACCACGTCTATATTGTTTATTTATAGTATCAACAATCTTTTGTGATTTATCGATAATTTCATTTTTATGCTCACTTTTTACAACGTCCGCAATTGAAATTGATATACCTGATAAAGTAGAATACTTAAATCCTAAATTCTTTAACTTATCTAGATATATAGAAGTTTCAGTTGTCTTATAACGTTTAAATACTTGTGCAATAATTTTCTTTAAGTCACCCTTAGCAAATGGTTTAATTATTTCTCTTTTCTTTATCTCTTCAGGTATATTTGAACCTTTCTTTAAGAAATGAGACATAGGAGTAAAACTTTCATAATTTGCTTTTGAAGGTTCGTTTATGTATTGGAAACCATCAGGTAATATTTCATTAAATAATAATTTACCAACAGTAGTTACTAAATACATATCTTTTTGTTCTTCTGTAAAGATCTTATATTTAAATGATCTAGCTGGTAGTGCTATTCTAGCATGAAGAGTTACTTCTCTTCTTTCATAAGCACCAATAGCTTCATTCATATCTTTAAATACTCTACCTTCACCCATATCACCAGATTTTTCTGTAGTTATATAATAATTACCTAAAACCATATCTTGTGATGGAGTAACGATTGGTTTACCATCTTTAGGGTCTAGTATATTATTTGAAGATAACATAAGTAATCTAGCTTCAGCTTGTGCAGCTTCAGAAAGAGGTACGTGAACAGCCATTTGGTCACCATCAAAGTCTGCGTTAAATCCAGCACAAACAAGAGGATGTAAACGAATAGCTTTACCACTTACCAATTTAGGTTCAAATGCTTGAATACCTAATCTATGAAGTGTTGGAGCACGGTTAAGCATTACTGGATGTTCTTTAATAACATCTTCAACAATATCCCATACTCTTTCATCTTGATTTTCTATCATTTTCTTAGCAGATTTAATATTATGTACAATATCTCTTTCTACTAATCCATGTATTACATGTGGTTTAAATAACTCTAGAGCCATTTCTTTTGGAATACCACATTGATACATCTTAAGTTCTGGTCCAACAGCAATAACACTACGACCAGAATAGTCAACACGTTTACCAAGTAAGTTTTGACGGAAACGTCCTTGTTTACCTTTTAACATGCTAGAAATTGATTTAAGAGGTCTATTAGATGGACCAGTTACGTTTCTACCACGTCTTCCGTTATCAAACAAAGCATCAACTGCTTCTTGAAGCATTCTCTTTTCATTTTGAACAATGATTGTTGGTGCATTAAGTTCAAGTAATTTCTTTAAACGATTATTACGGTTAATAACACGTCTATATAAATCATTTAAATCACTTGTAGCAAAACGTCCACCATCAAGTTGAATCATAGGTCTTAAATCAGGTGGAATAACAGGAAGAGCTGTTAAAATCATCCATTCTGGTTTATTACCTGATTTTTTAAATGCATCTAATATATCAAGTCTTTTTAATAAACGAGTCTTCTTTTGTTCTTGAGCACCATCTAACTCTTTTTCTATCTTTTCTATTTCTTCATCTACATTTATTTCTTTTAATAGTTTAAGTATAGCTTCTGCACCCATACCTACTTCAAAAGTTTTACCGTATTTTTCATAATAAGCACGGTACTCTTTATCAGATAAAGTTTGTTTCTTTTCAAGTGGTGCTGCACCTGGGTTAATAACTACATATGATACGAAATATAATACTTCTTCCAAATCTCTTGGAGACATATCAAGTACTAATCCCATACGACTTGGTACACCCTTAAAGAACCATATGTGAGATACTGGAGTAGCCAACTCAATATGTCCCATACGTTCACGACGTACCTTAGACTTAGTAACTTCTACTCCACATCTATCACATACTATATCTTTATATCTTAATCTTTTATACTTACCACAAGAACATTCATAGTCTTTAGTAGGCCCAAATATCTTTTCACAGAAAAGTCCATCTCTTTCAGGCTTTAATGTACGGTAATTTATAGTTTCTGGTTTTTTAACTTCCCCATATGACCAATTACGAATCTGTTCAGGTGAAGCGATAGATATCTTAATTCCTTCAAATTTATTTGCATCTAACATTATTCTTCATCCCCTTCCGCTTCTTCGTCATCCATATCATCTAATTCATCTTCTAATTCAGCCTCAAAGTCATCCTCTTCTTCTTCACTAATGAAGTCTTCATTACCCTCATCAGCTTCCTCTTTAGATGAGGCATCTGGTGTTTCTTTTGATTTTAACATAGAAACATTATCTATTTCTTCTATTGATAAAGGTGATGCTTCTTTTTCCTCCTCTTCTTCAAGAGTCTTAACATCTACTTCTTTACCATCCTCATTTATCATAGCTATATTAAGTCCTAAAGCTTGGAATTCTTTTACAAGAACACGGAAACTTTCTGGAACACCTGCTTGATTTATTGCTTTTCCTTTTACAATTGATTCATAAACTTTAACACGTCCTACAACATCATCTGATTTAACAGTTAAGATTTCTTGAAGTACATGAGCAGCACCATAAGCATAAAGTGCCCAAACTTCCATTTCTCCAAATCTTTGTCCACCAAATTGTGCTTTACCACCAAGTGGTTGTTGTGTAACTAACGAATATGGACCAGTTGCACGAGCATGAAGTTTATCATCAACCATGTGATCTAGTTTTATCATGTACATAACTCCAACTGCTACACGGTTATCAAATGGTTCACCTGTTTTACCATTATATAATACGGTTTTACCATCTGGATCCATTCCAGCTTCTTTCATCATATCTTGGATATCTTCCCAAGTTGCACCATCAAATACTGGTGTTGCTGTATAAACTCCTAACTTTTTAGCAGCCATACCTAAATGCATTTCAAGAACTTGTCCTGGGTTCATACGAGATGGAACACCAAGTGGGTTAAGCAAGATATCAACAGGAGTACCATCTGGTAAATATGGCATGTCTTCTTGTGGAACTACTAGTGAAACAACACCTTTATTTCCGTGACGACCAGCCATTTTATCTCCAACTTGAATCTTACGTTTTTGAACTATGTATACACGAATTTCTTTTGAAACACCACTAGGTAATTCATCCGAATCTTTCTTAGTGTAAATTTTTATATCATGAACTATACCAGCTCCACCATGTGGAACACGAAGAGAAGTATCTCTTACTTCACGAGTCTTTTCACCAAAGATTGCATGTAATAATTTTTCTTCTGAAGTAAGCTCTACCATACCTTTAGGAGTAACTTTACCAACTAGGATATCTCCTTCTTTAACTTCGGTACCAATTCTAATAATACCATTAGCATCTAAGTTTTTACGAGCTTCTTCACTTACGTTTGGAATATCACGAGTAATCTCTTCAGGTCCTAGCTTAGTATCACGACATTGTATTTCATAATCTTCTAAATAAATTGATGTTAAAGTATCTTCCTTTATCATCTTTTCATTTAATATTACAGCATCTTCATAGTCATATCCATTATAAGTCATGAATGCAACTACTAAGTTTTTACCAAGAGCGACTTCACCCTTATCTGTAGATGGACCATCTGCTATAACTTGTCCTCTTTTTACACTATCTCCAATTCTAACAATTGGTCTTTGATGATAACAAGTACCAGCATTAGAGCCCTCAAAGTTTTTAAGTAAATATATATCTTTTGCTTTTGCAGTCTTAACTACAATTTTCTTACCATCAACGTATTCAACAACACCATCAGCTTTAGCAAGCACAACAACACCTGAGTCTTTAGCTGCTTGCGCTTCAACACCTGTTGCAACAAGTGCTGCTTCTGATTTTAAAAGTGGTAATGCTTGACGTTGCATGTTACATCCCATAAGTGCACGTTTTCCATCATCGTGATCTAGGAATGGAATACAACTTGTTGTAACAGATACAATTTGTTGTGGTGCAACATCTATATAGTCTATTTCGCTAGGTTTAGCTAAAATATTTTCGCCATCTTGTCTAGCTGGACAGTGTTCTTGAATAATTGTTTCACCATCCATATCAACTTTAGCTTGCGCTATTATATGACCATTCTCTTCATCTGCAGTTAAATAATCTATTTCATCTTGTAATTTACCATTTTTAACTCTTCTATAAGGTGTCATGATAAATCCATATTCATTTACTTTAGCATAATTGGCTAGTGATGTAATAAGACCTATATTAGCACCTTCTGGTGATTCAATAGGACAAATTCTACCATAGTGAGATACGTTAACGTCACGTACTTCCATAGCTGCTCTATCACGAGAAAGTCCGCCAGGTCCAAGAGCAGATAAACGACGTTTATTATTTAACTCTGATAATGGATTAATTTGATCCATGAACTGAGATAATGGACTTGATCCAAAAAATTCTTTAATAACAGCAGTTATTGGTCTAATATTAATTAAAGTTTTAGGTGTTGCAGTTTCTATATCAAGAGTAGTCATTCTTTCACGAATAACTCTTTCCATACGAGCCACACCAACTCTAAATTGATTTTGTAATAATTCACCAACTTGTCTTAAACGACGGTTAGATAAATGATCTATTTCATCAATTGAACCTACGTTATGTAATAAGTTTAGATAATATGATACAGAAGCATAAATATCAGATATAGTAAGAGTCTTAACATTTATACTTTGATCATTACCAATTACTTTTATTATCTTATCTTCTTCTAAAGGAGAATAAATACTAACAATTTGTACATTAGTATGATCATCTAATTCTTTATCCATAGTCGCATCAACCATACCATAACCATTATCTAAAATAGGTTTAAATTTATCTAATACTTCTTTGGTTAATTTAGTACCCTTTTCAATAACTATTTTTCCATCTACTTTTACATCCTCAGCTATTTTTTGATCTAATAATCTATCAATAACATTAAGTTTTTTATTAAATTTATAACGACCAACTTTAGCTAAATCATATCTAAAGCTATCAAAAAATCTAGTGATTAATTGGTTTTTAGAACTATCTAAAGTAGCTGGTTCTCCTGGTTTTAATTTTTCATATATTTCAAGTAAGGCTTCATCTGTATTTTTAGTTGAATCTTTAGCAAGTGTATTTACTAAATATTCGTCTTGTCCAAATAATTTTAAAATATCATCATCGCTAGATAAACCAAATGCTCTTAAGAAAGCTGTTACAACAACTTTTCTATTACGGTCTATTCTAACATCTACAACATCTTTACTGTTTAATTTATATTCAAGCCAAGTACCTTTATTAGGTATTAATTGTGAAGATACTATAGAACGTCCATTCTTATCTATTTCTCTTCCATAATATACACTTGGAGAACGTACTAATTGTGATACAATAACACGTTCAGACCCATTAAATATAAATGATCCAGAATCTGTCATAAGAGGCATATCACCTAGGAATATTTCTTGCTCTTTAACTTCCCCTGTTTCATTATTGAAAAGACGAGTTTGAACCTTTAGTGGAGCAGCATATGTAGTTTTCTTCTCCTTACATTCCTTAATTGTATGTCTTGGTTCATCAAATGAGTATTCACCAAATTCTAAAGCTAATGTTCCAGAGAAATTTTCTACTGGGCTTATTTCCTCTAATACTTCTTTGATTCCTTCTTGTATAAACCAGTTGTAAGACTTTGTTTGTATCTCAAGTAAATCTGCTAATTCTAGAGATTTATTTACTCTTGAAAAGTCTCTTCTTTCACGGTATTCGTTTACTTTTTTTATCTTATAAGCCACGCGTTTCCACCCCTAAACTATAAATTTTTAAAGAACATGTCTAAATTTAAAGACACAGTACCAATTTAAAATATTACAGAAAAAATCTACACTTGTCAATAAGTTTTTGAATATTTTACAAAAAAATACAAATATTTTGTTACTATTAGCCAACTAAATAATTAAATAGCACAAAAAATGATTAAGATTATGATCTTAATCGCTTTGTTTAGTAAATTTTAAACTAATGTATATCTTCATTATTCATTAATACATCTTTTATAACACTATCCCTATAACATGTTTTTACATAAGCTTTTATATTTACATTTATTAGATATAATATGCAATATTTTTATTATTATAAAAACACAAACACTCCACTTGCATTAATTACTATTTATTTTCTATTTTTTTATCACTAATATATTTATAATTTAAATTATTATTATTTGTTATAACTTTTTCACCAATTTCACGTTCTAAATCTACTCTTGCATTATTGGCTATCTTTCCACCACGTCTTGCCATTTCTATATTTTCTTTTAAACCACGTGGATTATGTTTTTTAGTAATCTCTCTTGTTGCTATTTCACCTAAGTCTGCAAGTGTAACTTCAATATCACTCATATTATCTCTTAAAGATTCTTTTCTAAGACCTTTAAATTGTTTAAATTCTTTTGCAGTCATGCCAGACCAACTTTTATAAATTTCATTAGTTAAAATAGCATATTCTTTATTTTCGTTTATTCCTCCATCTTTCCAAACATCAGTTAGCCTTTTCCTATCTTGCATTCCTTTAATTCTTTTACTTATCCAAGCTTCATCATATCCTTTTGTACGATAGAGATCTATACCACGTTGAACACTTATAGATGGATCAAATACTTCATCTATTCTTTCACTTCCTAATTTAGCTAACCATACCTTTATTGGTTCTGCATTTTTACTAGGAATAGATTCAATTATTCTAAACATTCCTTCTATATCAACAACATCTGTTAATCTATATTTACTATCTTGAGCTTTTAATTTCAACTGGTGACAATTTGTCACCGTTTCATTTCCCTCTTCTTTTAATCGCTGTTTTAATTTATTCCAATATTTTCTACCATCTTTACTTTCTGATATTACTCCTACTATATCTACAACACTTATATAATATTTTTCATCATCTTTATCCCATACAGTTCTAATTGTTTCATTATTAAATATTTTATTAATTAAATACATTTTATCTTGATTCACTTTTTACCTCGTTTTTTTATTTAATATCATATCATATTCATTTGTCACTTTTTGTCTAATAATGTCTAAATTAAATATTTTTTTATCCCTTATTTTTATTTTAATTCAAATATTTTTAATGCTAAATTATTATATAATAGAGGCTTTAATTATGAAAAAGCCTTTCTTTTTTTCTATTATATAAACATTTTTATAAACTCTTTTCATATCTCTTACTAAAGATGATGCCCCCTGTTTTTTTCTTACAACTATCCAAAGTTCACCACTACTATTTAAGTGATTTTTTGCATTCATAACTATTTCATATAGTTTATCTTTACCAACCCTTATAGGTGGATTAGATACTATATAATCATATTTTTTATTAATATTACTATATGCATCAGATTCAAAAACATTAGCACTCAAGTTCTGCTCCTTTAAGGAGATTTTAGATAAATGTATTGCTCTTCTATTTATATCAGACATATCAACTAAAAAACCTAATTTAGAAGCATATATTCCTATTGGTCCACAACCGCAACCTATATCTAATAATGACTTAACAGATGAATCTTTATATTTAAAAGTTTTTAATAATAACTCTGTACCAAAGTCAAGTTCTCCCTTGGAAAACACTCCATTATCTGTATAAAAATAAAAAGTTATATTGTGGATAACTGCATTTACCTTTTCTATTTCTGATTTTAAATTTTCCTCATTTGTAAAATAATGCGCCATTTTCTATCACCGTAATGATTATATCAAAAAAGAACTACAATTAGTAGCCCTTTAAGTACTTATTATCTAAATTAAGCAAGTTCAACTGTTGCGCCAGCTTCTTCAAGCTTAGCTTTGATATCATTAGCTTCATCCATAGGAGCGTTTTCTTTAACGTTTCCTCCTTCATCAGCTAACTTCTTAGCTTCCATTAATCCTAAACCAGTAATATCTCTGATTGCTTTGATAACTTGGATCTTAGCTGATCCAGCATCTTTTAATACTACAGTTGCAGAAGTTTTTTCTTCAGCAGCAGCAGCTACTGGAGCAGCAGATACAGCTACAGCTGATGGATCTACTCCAAATTCCTCTTTCATTGCATCTACTAATTCTTTTACTTCAAGAATTTTCATTTCTTTTATTGCATCAATAATTTCTTGTGTACTTAATTTTGCCATTATATTTTTCCTCCCTAATATTAATTATTTTCTTCTTCTAGATTTTGACTATGTAAGTCAAGACAGATTGCAACATTTTTAACATGTTCCATTAATCCTGCAGCAAGCATTGTTAATAATCCATCTCTTGATGGTATTGTTGCAAGTTCATTTAATTCAGCTAATGTAGCTACTTTACCATCAACATATCCACCTTTTAATTCAAGTGCTGGATGATCTTTAGCGAAGTCTGCTAAAACCTTAATAGGTGCAATAGCATCTTCAGATGTAGCCATAGCGGATGGACCTTCTAAACAATTATCTAAATCTATAGATAACATATCAAAAGCTCTCTTAGTTAAAGTATTTTTATATACTTTATAAGAAGATTCTTGCTCACGTAATTTACGACGTAAATCAGTAATTTCAGCATCAGTTAATCCACGGTAATCGAATAAAACGATACTATTTGCATTTTCTACGCGTTCTTTAATTTCATTAACAACTTCTTCTTTTCTAGCTATTATAGCTTTATTTGCCATGATTTTACCTCCTTCTTTAGTAATAAGTACCTATAATTAAAAGGTCTTTGCAAAGACACAAAGACCTTAAAATCCTTTAATATGAATTCTTAGTCCTCGGTAGGAATACAGTTATGCTAAAATTTAGCTCCTACTGTCTTTGGTACTTTATAATTAATGTGAATAACACATCAACTAACAATATTATAACTATTTTTTATTATTTGTCAAATGAGCTTAAATCAACTTTAACTCCTGGACCCATTGTAGAAGCTAGTGATACGCCCTTTAAATAAATACCTTTAGCAGCTTGTGGTTTAGATTTAATTATAACATCCATAAATGCTCTAATATTTTCTACTAATTTTTCACCATCAAATGAAACTTTACCAACAATAGCATGTACGTTTGCATAAGAATCTGTTCTATATTCAACACGACCTTTTTTAACATCCTCTACAGCTTTTTTAGTATCTAATGTAACTGTACCAGTCTTTGGATTAGGCATTAATCCTTTAGGTCCTAAAACCTTACCTAATCTACCTAATAGAGGCATCATTTCTGGAGTTGCTATAATTACATCAAAATCAAACCAATTTTCTTTATCGATTTTAGTAATCATATCAACATCACCAACATAGTCAGCTCCAGCATCTGTTGCAGCTTTTGCAGCATCACCCTTAGCTAAAACTAAAACTTTCTTAGTCTTACCAGTTCCATTAGGTAAAACAATAGCTCCTCTTAATTGTTGGTCATTTTTCTTAGTGTCTAAGTTTAATCTAACTGCTATTTCAACAGTACCATCAAACTTAGAAGTAGAAGTTTCCTTAACTAAATTTACAGCTTCTTCTAAAGTGTATAACTTACCTTTTTCTATTTTATTTAAGGCTTCTGTATACTTTTTGCTTTTCTTTCTCATTTTCTTACCTCCTTGTGGTATAAGCGGATTTTCCTCCCACATAGATAAATCTATATGTATTTATTATTATATTTTACTAATCTTTAATCTCAATACCCATATTCTTAGCAGTACCAGCAACTATTTTCATAGCTTCTTCTACAGTATATGCATTTAAATCAGGTAATTTAATTTCAGCAATTTCTTTTAATTGTGCTTCTGTAATACTTCCAACAACTTCTGCACTTCCCTTTGCTGAACCTTTCTTAACTTTAGCAAACTTCTTAAGTAAGAATGCTGTTGGTGGAGTTAAAAATCTTAGTTCATAACTTCTGTCATCATATACAGAAATCTCAACTGGAACGATATCTCCAATTCTATCTCTTGTTGCATCATTATATTTAACACAAAATTCACCAGAATTTACACCTAATGGTCCAAGTGCAGTACCTACTGGTGGAGCAGGTGTAGCTTTACCTGCTGGTAATTGTAACTTTAATTTTCTAATTAATTCCTTTGCCACGAAAAACACCTCCTATTAATAAATTTTTTCGCGAGTGGTCAAATAGCTTTTATTTTAAATCCGCGCCTTCCACTAATTTTTCTTTCATCATCTATATAAAATATATAGCTGCGACTAACATTTTAACATAGCTATATGATAAAAGCAATACTTTTTTACTTTTATTCCTTTGTAAATTGAGTTAATTCTAACTCAACATTAGTTTCTTGTCCAAATAAATCGATTGAAACATTAGCTTTTCCAGCTTCTTTATCAACATCAATAATCTTACCTTGTAACATCTTAAATGGTCCATCAACAATTTTAACATTGTCTCCAGGTTCATAATCTGCTACAACAACATTTTCATTATATCCAATTTCTTTGAATATTCTTTCTACTTCTTCATCATATAACGGAACAGGTTTAGCTCCCTTACCAGACGATCCTAAAAATCCAGTTACTCCTGGTGTATTACGTACGATATACCATGACTCATCAGACATAATCATTTCTACTAATACATAACCAGGAAATAATTTTTTTAACTTTTCCTTTTTCTTTCCATCTTTTATTTCTACTTCTTTTCTTTCTGGAACAATTACTCTAAATATGTTTTCTTGCATATCCATAGAATTTATTCTCATATCTAGCTTTTCTTTTACTTTAGCCTCATGGCCAGAATAAGTATTAACAACATACCACTTTTTTTCTTCCATATTATTTAACTAGCTCCTTTACATATGACATTAATGCAATAATTAAATCAGTTCCTACGAAAAATAAACAAATAAATAACATAAAAGCAAGTGTTGCTATAGAATATTTAAGTAAATTTTTCTTAGAAGTCCATATTACTTTTTTACCTTCTTTTTTTACGTCAGAAAAGAAATCTTTTAAAAATACAAATAAGTTTCTTCTTTGTTTTTGTTTTGCCATAATATTTCTCCTTTAATCCAAAATAAAAAACACAAAAGTGCTTAACTAACTAAATAGTAGCACAAAAATTTAAAACAGTCAATTTATTTCTTCCATTATTTTTCTTAATTTAATCTTTATTCTAGAAATAGTACATTCTATAGATTTTATGGTTTTGTCTAACGCTTTAGCTATTTCTTCATAACTAAAACCATTTATTCTTAAATTATATACTTCTCTTTCAAAAGAAGTTAAATCAGTATTTAATCTTTTATTAAATTCCTCTTTCATTTCTTTATTAATTATTTTATCTTCTATATTATCTTCATCATCACTTATAACATCATAATAAGTCATATTATCAGAATTAATATTATCTTCTATAGAATAAGAATCATTTAAAATACTATGTTTTTTTCTACTAGCTATTCTTATTGCAGAAAAAATTCTTCTTTTTATGCAGATAAAAGCAAACGTAGAAAACTTAATATCCTTTTGATCTCTATATCCTTCTATAGCAGAATTAAGTCCAATTAATCCTTCTTGATATAAATCATTATAATCAATACCTTTATTTGAAACAAGTGGCAAATACTTCTTTGCATAATACTCTATTATTGGATTATACTTTTTAAAAATCACTTCATTAGCTTCTTCGTTATTTTCTGATATTAAATATAACAATTCATAATCATTTTCACTAGCATATTCATGAATTTTTTTTGGGTCCATTTAAACACCTGTCTTTCGTTGTCTTACTACCTCATATATCATAATACCCGCCGCTACCGATGCGTTTAAACTATTTATTTTACCCTTCATTGGTATCTTTGCTATAAAATCACAATTCTTTTTAACTAGATTACTCATTCCAAAACCCTCACTACCAATTACAAGTGCTGTCGGAGTTTTATAATCAATCTCATCATAATAACTACTGTTTTCCATATCCGTTCCAACAATCCATATACCTTTTTTCTTAAGTTCATTAATACATGTATTTAAATTTGTTACCATAACTATTTTAACATTATCCAAAGCTCCAACACTTGTTTTCATAACAGTAGAATTTATACTAACGCTTCTATCCTTTGGAATTACTATATAATCAGTTCCAGCTGCTTCACAAGTTCTAATTATTGCGCCAAAGTTATGTGGATCTTCTAAGTGATCTAATATTACTATAAAAGGATTATCTGGTAAGTTATTTAACATATCATTTAAACTCAAATACTTATAATCTTCTATTTGAAGTATTATGCCTTGATGATTACCACTATCCAACTTATCTAACTGTCTTTTTTCTTGATATTCAATCAAAATATTTTCTTTATTTATTAAATCTAATATTTCATCATCTCTAAAACCATTCATTAAATAAGCCTTTTTAATATTTCTTTTATTTCTTAATAATTCTTTAGCAACATTTTTACCATTTACATACATTATTAATCACCTACTATTTTATTAAATATTTCATCTATTCTATTAAAATCTTTTTTAATATATAAAGTACCAAAAAGAGCTTCAAGTGCAGTTGCTTTTTTGTACTCTTTAGCGCTTGCATGTTTAGGCTTTGATTTAGTCTTATGATTTCTAGCTCTTTTTATAACAAGTAATTCTTCATCTGTTAAAAAATTATTATTTATTAAATCTTCCAATATTTTAGATTGACTACTTGCACTAACAAAGTCTATTTTTTCTTTACTAAGTATATTTATATCACTTTCATTATTTTCAATCAAATAATTTCTAACAAGTATCTCATATACTGCATCACCAATATAAGCAAGCACTAACGGGTTCATTTCATTTGGATTCATTAAAAAACACCTCTAATACAAGTATTTTAACAACATTATACGCAAAAGGCAAGGCATAACCTTGCTTAATCTATCTTAAGTATTTTCTCTCCATTTTTAGAATAAAAATATTTTTCCCTAGCATATCTTGCAGCATACTCAGGATTTTTTAATTTTTCAACATCATCAGATAAAGTTATTTCTTCATCTTTTAACTTTTCTAACTTTTCTGTTAATTCCTTTTTTTCTTTTTGCTTTTTTCTAATATTATTAATATTATCATAGGAAGATATAATACACATTCCTATAACAAAAATACAAAGCATAAATTTAAATATAAAGCTTTTTTTCTTTTTCTTCTTAGGAGCATTGCTTTTCATATATCATCACCTACTACAATTATATATTCTTATTATTATTTTTTCAAGGCTTAGTACTTTTTAAAGTAAAGGAAGTGACAAAAGATCATACCAAGAGATAAAAAAATAAAATTATAGTAATTAATGATACCACCATTTATTAAAAATAATAGCAAATAAAATAGTATTACATGAAAAATAGAAAACAAAAATTCTACAGTATATTTGAGTATCTTCTTTTTAAATATAATTTTTCTTAAGAGTTTGAAGGTAGCATAATAAAACATACCATAAATAAAGGAATAAAAAATAACCTTAAATTGTTCTTCTAAATTCATTATTTAAATAGTCTTGCTACTACAGTATCTTCTTTTTTCTTTTTAGATGAATCTAAGTAAGTAAAACCATCAACTATTCCTTTAATTACAATACTTCCTTCGTATGTATCAAGCTTTATTATTTCAAGTTCTCTACCCTTTATACCAAGAGGTCCCATCGTTGTTTCAAGCAAAAATTCTTCACTATCAAAACTATTTATTTTTGTTATACCACTTATATTAATAGTTTGTCTACCTAATATACTAATACTATGATTTCCTAAATCTATCTTATCTATTTCCTTATTCATATTTCCTCCTAATAAATTTTATTAAATAAAAAAAGAAATATGAATATATCACATTTCTTAAGCTTCTTTATTATAAGCTTCTTCTATTGCCTTATCTATTTTATTTCTTAATTCTTCATTAATTGGATGAACATAGTCCTTATATTTGCCATCTTGCATTTTCTTATTAGGCATTGCTGCAAATATTTTTTCATCTCCTCTAATAATTCTTATTCCATTTACTTTCAAGCAATTATCAAATACTATTTCAGCGTATCCAATCATTCTTGAATTATCCCTTTCACTCTTTTGAATTCTGATGCTTGTTATTTCCATAATCATCACTCCTTATTATCTATATTGTACCATAAATAATAACAAAAGCATATAAATTTAAAATTATTTTGCTTTTATTTATTAAACACAATGTTTTATAGCGCATATTTATAGCTTCTACCACAAAAAAACAGCATTAATATGCTATTTTTTAAACTTTTTTCTTAATATATAAGCTAATACAAGTAATACTACTAACCCTCCAATTATAAGTGCATAATTAAGTATAGTTCTTCCTGTTGTAATAGTAAGCACTAATTCAGCTGATGCTTCTCCACCAGATGCACTAACCTTTCTATCTACCATTTCAACTATATAATTATCATTTTTATTTGCATCACTAATAGTTACTAATGCTGTAGAATCTTTATCTTCTATTAATTCATAACCTTCTGGAGCAGATTTTTCTATTACTCTATATTCACCAGCTGGAAGGTTTTGAATAAATGCTCTTCCATCTTTTGTTTCAAAAATGTAGCTTGCATCTTCATCAGTTTCTTTAGTTGATACTGAATAAGAATATATTCCATCATTAGTTTTAGTTAATAAAACATCTTTGTAATAATTATTTTCTTTTACTTGAAGAGTATATTCACCACCAGATAACAATTCACCATTTTCATTCTTCTTATGAAATTCTAATCCAGTAAATCCATTTACAAATGTTAAACTTGGGTTTGCAGAACATGCATTAAATGGTAATTTGGGATTATCAGGAAGTGTTTGTCCTTCTGGTGCTTTCTTTTCTTCTACCGTATAAGAACAATCTGGTAAACCATATACTTTAAATTTTCCATCATTAGTTCTTAATCTAGTTGCATTTTTAACATCATCAGCAACACCACTATAATAATATATGCCAGGCTCATCATCACTGGTTGTTAGCTTAACACCTTTATTACCTGAAGCTATTATTACAAACTCAGGTCCTATATATGTTCTTTCGCCAGTTTCTTCATTTTCTAACCACTCATCGTCACTAGTTAAAGCAACTTCACCATCATCAGTCCAAACTGTTTTAGTTAATGTAAATTCCTTTTTCTTATTTTTTATTGAAACTATTGGAAATACTCCTAAACCACTCTCATTTTTTTCTGTTACTTCGATAGGATAAGGTGTATCATCTTCAACATAACCTTCAAGTGATTCTATCTCTTTTACATAATAAGTTCCTGGTTTAGGTAACTCGCTATATATAGCTTCACCATTATCATCAGTAGTAATTGTTTTTAGGGAATTAGATGAGTTACATTTTCTAAAATTATTACTTTCACAAACATAGAAACTAACTCCTTTTAATCTTTTACCATTTTCATCTTCTTTGATTACTTTAAGTTGGTAAGTAGGAGTATATACTTTCATGTAAACAAATTTAGTCGTACCAACTACTTTTATTACATCTTGTTTGTTTTCACCAGAAGCTTGTTTAAACGCAATTGGATCATTAGAAGTCTGGGTATGCGGATTTTTGACTTGTAGCTTTATTTTTGCAGGTGTACTTTTACTAATTACCTTATTGGATTTTATTGAAACCGCATCGCTTAAAGTTACATTAATATCACTTGAAGTTTCTTTATTTACTTCCCAATAATTTAATATGTTACCATAACCAATTGTTAGTGCAAATTTCTTTTGTTTTGTATCCCACTTTAATTTATAGGTTTTAGCTTGTGGTTCAGAAACTACAAATTCATATCCAGCTGCATCTTTTAACGGTGCTTCAAATGCGTTATATGTAGATTGAACAATTCTAACATATTCATTATATATTTTACTTAAATTAGAATTGTTCTTTATCATATCATAAAATGTTTTGCCTGCTTTACCTCCTGGAACTTTATTATGTTGTGGTGCGCAATTTGCTTTCGTGCAGCCTGCAAAACTCGTTCTTTGACCTTCTAGTGTTTCCCAAACAAGTCCTTGAGCTGCAAAAACTTTATAATAATCATCTATAAATTTACCAATTTTATTCTTCCAATCTGATACACTTTTAAATTCTGATATTAAAGTAGATATTTGACTTGAAGATAACTTTGGAGAAAATGTTAGTACTTGTTGAACTCTATTTAAATTGCTAATTGATTCTGTTCTATTTGTTGCTGTAAAAGTTATCTTATTATCACCACTTCCAGGAAAAACTGCTGAAACCCCCGGTTCTATACAATATGCATGTTCATAGTTCCTAGTTTTAGATGAATCATACATATAATATATTCCAACTTGTCTTAATTGCCTGTTTGATTCTAAACTACCAGCACAAGTCCCATTTGAATTGAACTTACATAAATCATAACAATATTTTTTATCATTTGATGTTTCACAATTATGATAAACAGGGAATGGCAACAATCCTCCTACCTCATAGCTTGCTTTAGCTTTTATATTTAAAGAGAAGAAAGTAGCAAAAACAAATAATATAGTAATTAAGAATTTTTTAAATTTAGAATTATTCATTTGTATCACCACTTTCTAATAAATCATTATTTCTTGAAAATATCTTTATATCATCATTTGTAACTGATGCATAATTAACAAATGATCCCGCTTCCTTACTTGTAATATCAAGAGCTAATGTAACATACTTCTTCTCTGATCCTTTTATTAAAGTACCCTTTAAGCCATCATATACTAGTGTACCATTATCATTTAATACCCAGTTTTTATTTTCTTCATAGTTTTTATTAAAACTCATTCCATCTGGCATATAGTCATTTATTGCAGAAACATAACCAGGATAATAACCAGTATTTTGTACTTCTATTGTATAAATTACTTTTATAGTTAAATTATTTATATCTTTTACATCTAATTTTGCAAATGTTACTTTATCTCCAAATTCTTTTGTAGTTGAAATACCAAGAGCATTTGTTGTAACAGCTTTAGTTAAATATTTAGAAATTTTAATGTTATAAACTTTTTTTAGAGTTAATCCTAAATTTTTATCTGTTATATTTTTTACACCAGTATCAACTTCAAAAACATCTGTCTTTGCATATGAATGATCACTTTCTTCTGTAGTATCTTCATTTGTTGCTTTAAATATTGACTTATTATAATCGCTTGAAATATCTTCTCTATAAGCAGTTAATCCATACTTTTGATTATAAAATTTAGTCTCTATATAATAATAACCATATTCTATTTCAGAGCCATCATCATAAGCTAAAAATTCATAGTCACCCTTATAATTTGATTTTGTAGTTGAAACAACCTCATCACTTGTTATTTCAGTCTTTTCACTATTTTTATAGGTTACTTTATGTAAGAAAAATTCTATTCCTTCAACTTTTTCTTCATCTTCATCCATTATACCATTATCATTAAAATCTTCCCAAACATTACCAGTTATTCTTCTTGTGTATACAGAAGTTACAACAGCAGGAATTTCCTTTGTATCATCATCTATTACTATTGATGTTGAGTACTTATACTTATCTCCAACTTTATTATTTTCTGGTTTTATTGTTATAGAATTTTTATAATATTTTTTACTTTCTAAACTTATATTTTCAAATTTTATTAGTTTAACGGATGAATCAGATATCTCATCTGGACAATCTTGCCAATCTACGCTTTGAATATTATCATATGTAAATGAACACAATGCTCCATCAGGCACACCTGAAACTGTATATTCTCCTGTATATGCCGCGTCTTCGCTTTCTTTGCTTGGTAATTTTAAAATTAAATCAAAATTTTTAATATCTTCCGTTGGATTATAAATTTCTGTTTCAAATCCAAAAGAATCCTTTTTGTTAATATATAAGTTAGTTGCATTGTTTCTATATAACAAACTATTATTACTATTTTGATATGTTAACACTTTAGTTACAGTTCTATCGCTTATACTAGATGAATCCATTAATTTTGTATCATCAGGATATTTATTTACAATTTCTTCTATTGATTCAATTCCTTTATTATTTAATGAGATTCCCAAAAGAGCTTGTAAAATTGTCGATGATTTACCAGAAAATGACTGAACTTTAACATCTATATTTTTTGTTCCAGATGAATCTAAATCAGATTTTACATCAAAACTAATAGAATTTATAGAACTATTAAGTGTATCATATCGAATACCATAAGTTAGCCTAGTTATATCACCAATTTTTTGATCAGAAAAACTTAAATTACTACTATTCTCTATATATTCAATCCCCTTAGGTAAATCGATTTGGACAACATATAAATTAAGTAATGATTCAGTTATTACAGTAGAATTTAAGGCAGTAGATGGAGAATAAATAGAAGGATAAACTTTTATATTAGTAGAACTTGAATTTGTCATGTCAATTATATTATCATTTTCTTTTCCATTAATAGTTACCTTTGCTCTTGCTTTAAATGGAGTTATGACTACTTTATTAACAGTTGATGACTCTTTACTTGCACCATTATAGTTTGCACTAACTTTCTCATAAGTTAATTCTCCAGTATTTGCATCTGAATTTACCCTTAATCTTAAGTCAATATTAACATTACTTCCTTTTAATACCTTTTTTATAGTAAATGAAACTGATTTTATTCTTCCACAATTAGAATTTGCCTTTGCCTCGTCGTAAGTAGATCCCGTACCTTCTTCAGAACAAATGTACAAAGCTTCTGTTTTAATATTATCTTCTATATTTTTATATTCTTCATTTATATTATAGTCACTTTCAGAACTATATTTTTCTAAATCAAAATTATCATTTATTGGAACTGTTATAACAACACTATCCAAATCTTTTGAAGAATCAATTGAATGAGTAAATTTAATGTTTAAATTTGCAGCTTCTCCATATGCAAGTGTTTTTTCATTTGAAGTTGATTCTGGTGTTAACACGGCATCAATAGTTTGAGTACCTACATCTTCGGTTGTTAAATTACTCATCGTATAAGACTCATTTCCTATATTTACAGTAATATTTTCCTTATCTACGCTAGTTTTTGCAATAACATAATAAGAGCCCAGTTTAATGAAATTACCATCTTTGTAACTATCAGTATATCCATCCGATTTTAATTCTGTTATATCTAACAAATATTCATTTGATAAAGAAGCACTTTTTTTAGTAAGAGTTGCACTTCCTGAATCATATACAAAAGTTGATAAAGAAGTATCATATTTATAATGAGGCATCTTGTCTTTTGAAATATAATTATTTTTAGTTACATCATATACTCCAGCTTTGTCTGTATCAAATTCTTCCCCTAATGTTCCTTTAACAGAAACACTTTGATTTGGACTAAAATATTTACCAGTTAAGTTTTCACCTTCATACCCTAAGATAACTCCAAAGGGAACATATCTAGAATCACCTTCTAAGTACTTATAACCACCGACTATTTTTGAAGTTAAATTTATTTCTTCGCTTTTAACTTTTACAGTTGTACTGTTTTCAATTTTCTTATCATTATCATCAGATGTAGTTGCCTCATAAACTGTAATAGTTGGAGTAATTTCTGTATCATTTGATATATTTTTTAACTCTAAATATATAGTTCTTGATTTAGTTTCAGACTCAGTGTTACTTCCATCCTCTGCTGTTGCCGGTAAAGATATTCCATCATTTACAGTTAGAATTATTTTATTATAATCTTTTCCTTTTTCTATTTTTGATATAGTTTCATTACTGTTAATAGCTATCCATTCTGCATCTATACTAGCTGGAATAGAAGCTTCTATAACTGCTTTTCTATTTGATGCAGTACAAGTTTCATTATCTTTACATTTTAATTTAAAATCAACAGTATAATTAACAGTAGAAAAGCTTGGTGCCTCTGTTAAAGTTTGTTCACTTTCATTACTAGCTGAAACATTTAAAGAATCCACTGATATTTTTCCTTCATTTGGATCAGTATCACTAGCAAAAGCCACCATTACTATTACACAAGTACATATTAAAACACCAATTCCAGCAGAAACATACTTATGTTCTTTAATAAAATTAGCTAATTTAATACCAAGTATAATAAACCAATTCTTAATTTTCTCTAGACTAAACTTACTTTCTTTCATACGGCAAATACCTCCATCTTATTATATACATCTTAATTTAACCATAATTGCTAGAAAAAATCAATAAATTGAAATAAAAAAAGTCCATATATTATGAACTTATTACGACATTTTTTATCAAAATATCATTATAACCAAAACTTTTTGTATCATAATTAGTTTTAAATAACCATATGTTGCTATACGTATCTGTTATAATGCCTTCATAAACCTCATTTTTATTTCTTCCTACATCGACTAATATTTTCACCTTTTTACCCTTTAAACTAATAATCTTATTTTTTATTTCATTTATCATTGTATTCTCCTTATCTTGGATATCCTGTTGTCATAACACCTTTAGTTTTTACTCCACCCATTCCATCTTTTCCATTACTTGTTTTCTCTAAAAGTGATAATAAATCTATTTGTTTATCTTTATCTGTTAAACTAAGACAAAGTGCTATTATAGCGGGATCTAGAGCATGTATATTAATTTTTTTAGGGCTGGATGCAAAATTTGCTCCTGATTTTATAAGATTTTCATATTCTGATTGGCAAGCTCCTGCAATAATTATTAACTTATCATAATCTTTTTGATATTTTCTACAACACTTAACAGCCTCACAAAAATACGTAGAATTATTTTTTATTTTAGAATCATGACCTGTTATAACAACAATGTCTGGATTTATATCTTCTAAGTACTTTTCAATATTTTCTGGCATTTGATTTTCTGGAGAATATACTCCAAAAGCTAAAACATTAGCCTTTTTATAAAACTCTAGGCATCTTTCTAAATATTCTTTATCCCCATCAACATGAAGTATTTTACCTGGTAAATAAAAATAATCACTACGAGGAAAACTTCTTATTTCATCTATCTTTTCATAAAAATTACTATCACTATTAGATAACCTGTCTACTAATACTAAATCATCTAGAAAACTATCTGCACATAATCTAATATCTATCCCAGTTAAATATGCCATTTCACCATCTATTTTAACTATTTTAAATACAACATCATTACCATGAGATTTTCTAGAAACTAAATCATTTATTTTAAACACATTTATCACCTAAAAAATTATATGTAAAAAAAAACTAAACATTCCTGTTTAATTTTAATTTAAATTATTAGATATATCAGCAAATTCTTCTATTGTAATGCCTTCTGCCCTACAAGTTATATCTTTATTATATTTTTTTAAAGTGCTATTTATATCCTTTAGATTATAATTCTTCAAATTATTTTTCAATGTTTTTCTTTTTTGTTTAAAAGAATCTTTTACTAATTTAAAGAATCTATCTTCATCTTTTACATAAATCTTATCTTCTTTTTTAGTAAATACTACTACTGCAGAATCAACATTTGGTTTTGGATAAAAAACGTTTCTTGAAACAAAAAATGCTTTTCTAATATTAAAGTAATAATTTAAAAATATAGTAAGAGAGTTATATTCTTTTGTCTTAACTGATGCAGAAAACCTATTTGCAACTTCATTTTGTACCATTACTATTATACTAGATACATCTATTTTTTCTTCTATAAATTTAGTTATTATAGGAGTTGTTATATAGTATGGTAAATTTGCTACTACTACTATTTTTTTATAATTATATTTTTTTATATCTTCTTTTATGTTTCTATTTAAAAAATCATCATATATAATATCTATATTATTATAACCCTTTAAAATTTCATTTAATGGTTCTTTTAATGAACTATCTATTTCATAACCTAATACATATCCTGCTTTTTTACTAGTTTTCTTAGTAAGTGCAGCAGCTCCAACTCCAATTTCAATTACTAACGTATCATTATCTAAACTACCTAGTGATACTATGTTATTTAATATATTATCATCTAATAAAAAGTTTTGACCAAACTTTTTTTTAAATTTAAAATTGTTACTTTGTAATATTTCTTTTGTATTCATATGTAACCTCTAATCTAAAAAACAAATAATTAAACCATAAGCTTATTATTTGTTTCTTTTTTATTATCTCCATGAAACAGCAATATCTAATTGTGTTGGATTACTTCTAGCGAAACCTCCAGTATCACAAACTATTGCATATCCAAGTGAGCTTTGTATTATAGTTCCTTTTGGACGAATTTCATAATTTGCAGCTACCATAACATAACTACCTAGCATTTTAACTCCATCTTCACGAATCCAATATGGATATTCTTCTTCAGAGTAACCGGCATATCTCATTGCTCTAATAACTCCTGACATATCTAAATTATAATATGTCTCCTTACCAGATGGGCCATATATTGCACCTTTACTTTTAGATAAAACATCTCCAGCCCAATCATTAGCTGGTAACGTTGTTGTAGGTGCAGCTGTTGTAGTTGTCACAGTCGTTGTTGTAGTTGTCGTAGTTGTTGTAGTTGTTTCTTCTGTAGTAGTACTAATATGTCTTACTTTATTAATATTATTAACAGATGCTACATAACTTCTTGGATCAAAAGTCTTATTTGTAGTTGAAACAGTTATTATATTACTACTTGCTGAAAATAATACTCCAGCTTTTGAAAAACTAATTAATGCTATTAAACAAACACAAGAAATGATTAAGGCATACTTAATTTTTCTATTTAAATTTTTCACTTTTCCACCTCACAAATCCTTTCAGATTCGTTTTTAATTTTATCATAAATATACTTATAAGTCAAATTTGCTAGTTACATTGGAAGAAGTTACCTCTAAAACTTCTTCTAAACTAACACTTTTTAACTCGGCAATTTTTCTTGCTACATGTATAACATTTTTAGGTACATTAACCTTGCCTCTAAAGGGTTCTGGTGATAAATAAGGGCTATCTGTTTCTAGAGAAATATTACTTAAATCTATTTTTATTACAACATCTTTTATCTCTTTAGCATTCTTAAATGTGACTACTCCCCCTATTCCAATTAAGAAACCCAATTTAATAAATTCTTTTGCAGACTCAGCGCTACCAGAAAAGCAATGCAATATACCAGTTACTTTATATTTCTTTAATAATTCATATGTATCTTTTATTGCCTGCCTACAATGTACTATAACAGGTAAATTATATTTTTTAGCTAAAGCTAACATGTTTTCAAATACATATATTTGTTTTTCTTTATTATCTTTAGTCCAATAATAATCAAGACCTATTTCACCTATAGCAACTACTTTCCCTTTATTTATTAACTCTTCTAATTTTATAAAATCTTTATCACTTACGTCATCTATATTCTCCGGACCTATTCCAATAGATGCGTATACATAATTATATTCATTTGATAGCAAAACTGCCTCAGCACTACTTTCTAAGTCATATCCATTAATAATCATTTTATCAACACCAGAAGTTTTGGAATCTTTTATTACATCTTCTGGTTTTTCATATTCACTACTTAATATATGACAATGTGAATCAATTAGCATATTATCAACTTCTTTCTATACATAAAAAAATTATATCATAATCATAAGATTATCGATATAATTTTACACTTAAAAACTTCATAAATACGGCTAGTACAAAAGCAAAATACAAAGCATCTGCTATTATATGGCTTTCTTTATATAAAAAGCCTGTACCTAATAACAACAATAAAAAGAAAAACACTCTAATTATTGCAATTTTACTACTTCCAAATAATTGGTGCATAGTACTTACCCCTTTCAAAATAGGATTTTTACTGCCGCACAACAATTAAAATATAACACATATAATTACAAGTAGTAAACTATATTTACAAATTCTCACAAAATTAGACAAAACTTTACATTAGTTGATTTCAAAATAACTATTTAAAAATGATATTAAGAAATCCACTAATACTTTATCCTTTTCAGTGGTACTATATTTAAAATCAAATATTACGTATCCTTCTAAATCACCGTTAGGCATTATTTTATATACTTCAAATGGTTGTTTAATAGATGCACTTTTATTAATTTTTAAATACATACTATCAGCCTTATCATTAATATCATCTATTATTACTTCACCCTTATATTTATCATTGGTAGAAAATACTACTTCACTTGTATTTATTAAAATAATATCACAATTAATAATATTTGATATACTTAATATTAAATCATTTATTAAACCATGATCTTTATTTATAAAAGAATACTTTCTAAGAGTTATTTCACCAGGTGAATTAAGTGATATTTCTAGTAATTCTCCTGGTTTTATATGCATATTTTTTCTAATTTCTTTAGGTATAACTACTCTACCTAATTCATCCATTCTTCTTGTTATTCCTGTTGTTTTCATACATTTCTTCCCTTCTTTTTTAGAATGTATAAAAATTAACAATTTATTCAATTACATCAAGCATTTTAACTAAATAATATACAAAGTGTTTATCAATACCTGTAATATTAAGTGATATTCTTAAAATACTATTAATATATTTAACAGAAAAATTAGGATTTATTTTAAATAACGATACTAATAAATTAGAGCCATCTTGTCTTTTAGACACTTCACTTGTAAAGTAAACGGTTATTTCTCTATTTGTTTGGTCTACTTTAAATATTCCCTTTTTCTTAGCATTACTTTGAAATAATTCTTCTAACATATATATAACTATCTCTTCATCTAATACTCCAAATCTATCAGTTAATTCATCTTTTATCTTAACAAATGAATCGTAATTACTTATTGTATTTATTTTTTTATGAATTTCTATTTTTAAATCTTCACTATCAGCATATTTATCACTAATATGAGTTGCTACTTCTATAAATGGTTTTTCATCTATTTCTTTTTCTTCTTCCTCTTCTTCATAAGTACCATTATTTTTTAATCTTTCTACTTCTTCATTTAAAATTTTTAAATACATATCATAACCAATTGTATCTATAAATCCGGATTGCTCTGAACCTAATATATCCCCAGCGCCTCTTATTGCTAAATCACGTACTGCTAGTGCATAACCACTACCAAGCTCTGTAAATTCCTTTATAGCATCTAATCTTTTAACTGCTATATCATTTAACTCTTTATTACTTTTATACATTAAATAAGCATATGCAATTAATTTTCCTCTTCCTATTCTTCCTCTTATTTGGTATAACTGACTAAGTCCAAAATGATCTGCATCTAAAACTATTAAAGTATTGGCATTTTCTATATCTATTCCAGTTTCTATTATTGTAGTACAAATAAGAAGATTATATTCTCCATTAACAAAGCTTTCCATTGTTTTTTCTATTTGTTCTTTATTCATTCTTCCATGTATATAAGTTATTTTAGCTTCTGGTACAAGTTTTTTTATTCTAATAACCTGATTTTCTATATCATAAACTTTATTATATAGTAAAAACACTTGTCCATCTCGTGCAAGTTCTTTATATATTGCATCTTTTATTATTTGATCATTTTCTTTTAATACATAAGTTTGTATAGGATATCTAAAGGCTGGTGGTGTTTCTATTAAAGAAAGACCTCTAACACCAGTAAGAGACATTTGAAGAGTTCTAGGTATAGGTGTTGCAGAAAGAGTTAAAACATCTATATTTTCTTTATACTCTTTTATCTTTTCTTTATGAGTAACTCCAAATCTTTGCTCTTCATCAACTACTAATAATCCTAAATCTTTATAAACTATATCCTTACTTAATAATCTGTGTGTACCAATTATTAAGTCTATCTTACCAGATTTTAATTCTTCTAAAATTATTTCTTTTTGTTTTGGACTTACGAATCTATTTAGCATTCTTATATTAACGCCAAACCCCTCAAATCTCTCCATAGCGTTATCATAATGCTGTTTTGATAATATTGTAGTCGGACATAAAAAAGCTACTTGTTTGCCTGATTTTATAGCTTTAAAAATAGCTCTAAATGCAACTTCTGTTTTACCATAACCTACATCACCACATAACAACCTATCCATAGGATGTGGCTGCTCCATATCTTCTTTTATTTCACCAATAGCTTTTAATTGATCTTTTGTTTCATCATATGGAAATTTATTTTCAAACATTATTTGTTCTTCATCATCAGCAAAAAAAGCAAATCCCTTAACTAATTTTCTTTTAGCAGAAGTACTAAGAAGTTCAGCTGCTATATCTTTAACTTTACCTTTTACTCTTGCCTTTTGCTTTGCCCAATCAGTTCCACCTAATTTATTAAGTCTTGGTTTAGCCCCTTCATTAGATGAATATTTACTAATATATTCTATTTTAGAAGCAGGAATATATAGTTTATCACCATCTTTATACTCAAGATGAAGAAAGTCTTTTTTTAGACCTTTTACAGTTAAAGTAACAATTCCAAGATATCTACCTATACCATGACTTGCATGAACTACATAATCACCTACTTTAAGTTTATTAATATCTCTTATTTTTGCACCATATCTAAATTTACTTCTATAATTAATTACATAATTTAATTTATATAATTCATTTTTAGTAAGACAAACTATATCATTTAATATAAAACCATTTGGTATGTTATCACTTACAATATTTATAGTATCATCTTTTATATCATTTAATGATGTAATCACTGTTTTAATAGGTGTCTTACTTATAAAATCAGAAATTATATGCTTATCAGTTAAACAAACTATTACTTTTTTCTTTTCTTTAAGCATTTTCATTAAAAAACTATTAATTCTCTCATAATTACCATTAAAATTTTCTATTGTTCTAGAATTATATATTTCTAAGTTATCATACTTTTTATCATAGTTATCTAGTTTTAAAATATTTATATATTTACTTGAAACTAAACTATTTAAATCATGCATATATTTATTAATTTTAAATGAATCAGTTTCTTTAAATTCTACTACTTCATTTAATATATTTTTATAAGACATTTTTATATCATCTAAATCTAAATATATGGTAAAGTTATCATTTAAATAATCATTAATTGAACTTATTTTATTAACAACTCTAGGCAAAAGACTTTGTCTATTTGGAATATCTTCTATTTGTTTTTCATTTATAAATTCAGTAAATGGTAATATTTTAACATGGTCTATGGATTCTAGTGATAACTGCGTAGATGGATTAAATTCACGTATGCTATCTATTTCGTTGTCAAAAAACTCTATTCTAACAGGATTATCTAAACCATATGGAAATATATCTAATATATAACCTCTATTTGCATATTCACCTGTTTTAGTTACAATACTATCTTTTTTGTATCCTATAATATTTAATTTTTTTATTAGTTCATCTCTATTTATTAACTTATTTTTTTCTAAATCTATGTTTAGTGTCTTCCATAAATTTTTATCAGGTAAAAATCTCAAATATCCCATAAGATTTGTGATAACTATTCTGGGTGTTTCATTACTTGATAATTCGTTTAATACTTCTATTCTTTTAAGCATTAAATCAGGTGAAATAGCGATTGCTTCACTAACTAAAAAATCATCCATTGGAAATAAAAATACTTTTTCTTCATCATATAATCCAAGCATTTTGTACAAGTAATTAGCTTCGTATAAGGTATTTGTAACTATAAGTATATTTTTATTTGCAACACAAAAAAGATTCCAAACATAACTTGCTTGAATTTCTTTATTTAATCCTAATACAGTAACATTATCATTTGTATTTAATATTTTATGTTTAAAAATATCATTAAACAACATAATCACCTATTTCTAATTTTTTATTTTGGTATTATATTTGCTCATTAATTCTTGAAATGGATGTGAAATAGATTCTAAAGCTGCGTTAGCTGCTTTTTCTAGAACTGGTTCTAAAGCTTTCTTTTCTTTTTGAGATAGTTTTCCTAAAACATAGTCTTTAGTATCCATATCTTTATCATTTGATATACCTATTTTTATTCTCTTATATTCGTTTGTCCCTAATCTTGCTTCTATGTTTTTTAAACCATTATGCCCACCAGATGAACCCTTTTCCTTTAATTTTATACTTCCTATAGGTAAATCCAAATCATCACTAATAACTACTATATCATCTATTTTTATATCAAAAAAATCAACAAATCTTTTAACTGAATCACCTGATAAATTAATAAATTCTTGAGGCTTTAAAAATATAACTCTACACATATCATAAAAACTATCAAAATATAAAGCCCCATCTCTTTCTTTCCATTTATACACTTCTAATTTTTGTGCAATTATATCAAGAGTTTTAAATCCCATGTTATGTCTTGTATTTTCATATTGTTTACCTGGATTACCTAGTCCAACCACTAATTTTATCTTCATATACTCCTCCACTAATTATTATTAAATATTTCTAGTACTTCTTCTGTATAATTATTATTTTCATCATGTACTATTAAATTACTTTCTATTTTTAGTCCTGCATTGCCATTTTTAGATGCTTCTATTAAAACTAGATTGGAATTTGAATTAGAAAACGGTTGTATAAATCTTATTCTTTTAGGTTCTAAATTATATTTTCTCATCAAACATATAATATCTATTAATCTTTCAGTTCTATGTACCATTGCCAATTTACCATTATTTTTCAATATTTTTTTAGCAGTTTTAAATACATCTTCTAAAGTAAGTGACAATTCATGCCTTGCTAAAGCTTTAGTATTGTTATTATTTATATTACTACTATTCTTATATTTAAAATATGGTGGATTGCAGGTAATTAGATCAAATGAATCTGTTTCATATATATTATGTAAATTTTTAACATCTTCATTTATTATTTCTATTTGTTTTTCTTTGTTATTAAGTCTAACACTTTTAATAGCTAGAGAAAATACTTCTTTTTGAATTTCTACACCAGTAATTTTTGAATTTGTCTTAGTACTTAAAATAAGTGGGATTGGTGCGTTACCACAGCAAAAATCCATTATCCTCATTTTATTATTAACATGTACAAAATTAGCTAATAATACTGAATCTAAAGAAAAACTAAACCAATCTGAATTTTGAACTATTTTAATATTATCATAGTTTAATAAATCATTTACTACTTCCATTGTCCTCTACCACTATTATATGTTCATTTTCTTCATCATCTTTTATTTTATATGATTTATTTAGTACATCTAATTCTGTTACTCTTCCCTCATATCCATTTTTTTCAATAAATTGTCCTATTTTGGGAAGTTCTTTTTTATACTCTGTATATGTAGAATCCTCATATCCAAGACAACAAAGCAATCTGCCACAAGCTCCATTAATTTTTGTAGGATTAAGAGCTATTCCTTGATTTTTAGCCATATTTATAGAGACACTGTTAAAGTTTGTTAAAAATTCACTACAACATAGTGGTCTTCCACAAGGACCTAATCCACCTATTTCCTTTGCTTTATCTCTAACACCTATTTGTCTTAATTCTATTCTAGTTTTATATTTGGAAGCTAAAAGCTTTGCTAATTCTCTAAAATCAACTCTTTCATCTGCAATAAATTTAAAAATTAATTTTTTTCTATCAAAGGTATACGTAGCTTCAAATAGCTTCATATCCATATTTTCTTTTTCAACTAACTTTTTAGCAAACTCTAATGCTTTATTTGCATCGATAAGGTTTTTATTATTTATTTCTATATCTTTTTTTGTAGCTACTCTAATAACATCTTTAAGAGGCATAAATACTTTATCTTCTTCTATATCTATTATATCAGTTTGAGCTTGTCCAATTTGAAGACCTCTTTCTGTTTCAACAATAGCATGTTCTTCTTTTTTTATTCTGTTTTTTCCTGGTGAAAAATAATAAATTCTTCCACCTGGTGAAAAACTAATTCCTACTACCTTTACCATTATCACTATCTCCTATTTCTATTACTAAATTTGTCATAAATAATGTCATATTAACATTATACTTTAATTTTTCTAAATTTTCTAAAACTAATGACATCTTTTTTATTATACTTTTTTTACTATTTTTATTTGAAATATTAATAATTCCTGTTTCATTTTTAAAATAATATAACTTATTAAATATCTTATAATTTAACATATCTTTATATAAGAGTACAAGTACATATAATGCTGATTTTACCAATTCCTTTGTATTAAATACGCTTAAGAATTTTTCTTTTAGATTTGTTAAAGCCTTGCAACTATTATTTTCTAAATCAAAAAAGTATTCTATTACTAATTTAATATTATCATCGTCTAGCATACTCATATCTTTAACCAATTCTTCATTTAAAGATGAGGAATCAGCATTTAATTTTATAATCTGACACCTTGATATAATAGTACCTATAACAGAATTTAAATTGGTAGTCGTAAATATTGCTATATTATTACTATCAGGTTCTTCTAAAAATTTAAGCAAAGAATTAGCTGCAGATTGATTTAATAAATCTACATCATATATTATATAAATTTGATATTTTCCTTCTAATGATTCTGTTTTAAATCTCTCTTTTAGCTTAATAATCTCTTCTTTTTTTATTGTATCATTTACTGGTTTTATTTTAATTAATTCATTGTAGTTTTCACTATCTATTTGTCTGCAAACATTACATTTAGTACAATTTGATTCATATTTATTTTCACAAAGTAAAACCTTCGAAAGTAAAATGGATACATCTTCTAATTTCTTTTTATCGTCTCCAGATAATAAATATGACTGTGTTATTTTTCCACCATTTTTAATGTTATTAAGTAATTTGTTTAATATTGGTTGATTTTTTATTATTTCTTCCATTGTTTTAACTCCATTTAAAAATTAAAAAGTAAAAAAAGTGCTAATCCAATTACACCAGGCACATCAAATAAACTAGCCACTAAAATTGTTATTACGTTTATTGGTATTAATAAATTTAATGATGAAAGAAAAATATTATAACCAAATAATAAAATTATTCCTATAATAAATTTTCTTACGATTTTTAACAATATTTTTAACATATTTCACCTCTATTAGAAAATATGAATTTAAAAATATTTTTATGCTATTTCACTACGGTTTTCTAATGCCATTTCTAATGTTAAATTATCCAAATATTCCATATCTGTTCCTATTGGAACACCTTGTGCTATCTGAGTTACCTTAACATTTTTTTCTTTTAATAATTTCGTTATATATAATGATGTAGTAGTACCTTCTATTCCTGGTCTTAAGGCTAAAATTATTTCTTTTATTTTTTCCTCTTCTATTCTATTTAATAATTTATTTATTGTAATATCTTCTGGATTGATACCATCCATAGGCGATATTAATCCACCTAAAACATGATATTTAATACCATAAAGTCCTAATTTTTCAAACACAAACACATTTTTTTGATTTTCCACAACACATATTATATCTATATTTTTGTTATCATCAGAACAATTCAAACATTTGTTTGTTTCACATAAACATCCACAATTAGGGCATGTGGTAATTTGATCATTTATATTTTTTATTGCTGCACTTAAGCTTAATAATTTATCTTCATTTAGCTTAATCATAGAAAAAGCATACCTTTCGGCTGTTTTTTGTCCAACCCCAGGTAGCAGTTTTAATGATTCTATTAAATTTTCTAATGTTTTTGGATATCCCATTTATATCTTATTTTAGAAAAGTCCACTTAATCCGCCAGCTTGACTTCCAAGTTTTGTTTCTATTTCCTTATCTATTTTATGTAATGCATCATTAACAGCAATCATAATCATATCTTCTAGTATTTCTTTATCATCGTTATTTAGGTCAGTATCTTCTTTTATTTTAACTGATATTACTTCTCTTTTACCATTAATATTTACGGTAACTAATTCTGATTTTCCTTCAAAAATTGTAGAATCTATTTTAGATTTTGTTTTCATCATCTTCTTTTGCATTGACTGTGCTTGTTTTAGTAATGATTGATAATTCATATTATTTTGCCTCCATTTCTATTAACTCATCAAATTGATTAACAGATTTTTTTTCTGTTTCTTTTTTTATCTCATTTATTATATCATTTTCTTTTAAATAATTCATTTTTTTATTTCTCATTTTTTCAACAAATATTGGTCTTTGTTCCTGCCACCATTCTTCGCTAACAAAAACTACCTTATATTTTTTTAAAAATAACTCATTTAGTATTTTTTTAACTATATCATAATTTTCAGTCAGTTTTTTTGCTAAAAGTTTGGTTTGAATACTAACAATTATTCCTTCTTCTGAAGCTGCAACTGGTTTTCCATTTAATAACATGCTTATAATTTTTTTGTAGTTTTCATTCAATAAATATTCATTTAATTTTTTCCATTTATCATCCACGTACAACAATTCTTCTTTTTTTGACTTTAAAATAATATTATTTATTCTAATTAAATTTAATTCATGTATTTTATTTGTTAAGTTTATATTTTCATCTTGTAATGTTTCACGTGAAACATTATCTTTAATAGCACTTTCATTTTCTTTTGATGTTTCACGTGAAACATTGTTATTAGAATTTTTATCAATTAGTTTAATTATATTTATTTCAAAAATTATCTTTTTTTGAAAATTTAATTGAAGTTTCAATAATATTTCAGAAAAATCATTGATTAATTCGTACAAATATGAATCTGTATTTTCATCATAATATATTTGTGAATTATTATCGCATTTTTTCTTTGTCTTTTTACTTATTATACCGTTTTGCAAAAAAATCAGTATTTTTTGTGTTAATAGTATAAAATCTTTACCATTTTCATACCATTTATTCGTTTTTAAAAGAATGTTTTCATAATTATTTGATTTAATGTCATTTAAAAGTTGTATTATTTCATCTTTAGATATAGTTCCATACAATTCTTCAATATCATTTTTTGTTATTTTTTTATCACAAAATGCAAAAGCTTGATCTAGCATTCCTATTGCATCTCTCATTCCACCATTTGAATTTGATATGATTTCATTTAATGCATCATCTTCTATTTCTATTTTTTCTTCTTTTACTATTCTTTCTAAACATTTTTTCATTTCTTCTGGAAATATATTTTTAAAATCAAATCTTTGACACCTTGAAATTATAGTAGCTGGAATTTTTTGTGGTTCTGTGGTTGCTAATATAAAGATTATATATTCTGGTGGTTCTTCTAATGTTTTTAGTAACGCATTAAATGCTCCTATCGATAACATGTGAACCTCATCAATTATATATACTTTGTATTTAGATATAGAAGGAACTAAATTAACTTTATTTCTAATTTCTCTTATTTCATCTACTCCATTATTAGAAGCAGCATCTATTTCGATAATATCAGGATTACTATTTTCATTATAAGTTATACAATTTGCACATTCATTACATGCATCACCATCATTATTATTAAGACAATTTATTGCTTTTGCAAATAGCTTAGCACAACTTGTTTTACCAGTTCCTCTAGGACCAGTAAATAAATATGCATGTGATAGCTTATTATTTTTTATTATGTTTGTTAAAGTTTTTGTTATTGTATTTTGACCAAATACTAATTCAAATGATTTTGGTCTATATTTTCTATATAATGTTTGATAAGCCATATAGTTGCATCCTTTCTCTTAACATTATACCATTTTTTGTTATATTTTAAAATAAAAAGCAATGCTAATAGCAACTTATAATGCTATAACATTACCTTCTTTTATTATTAAAAAAATCTTGTATTATTTTAGTAGTATAGGTTTCATAATAATTATATTTTTCATATGATGTTAATTTATTATCATCATTTTTTCTATATGTACTAAAATACACCTTTTTTATTCTTGATAGTTCTATTGCCTTTTGACACATTAAACATGGTTCTAAAGTAACATACATTTCACAATCATTTAATCTCCAATTACCTATTTTTTTTGATGCTTTTTTTATTGCTATCATTTCAGCGTGCATAGTTGCATCTTTTTTAGTTTCTACAAGATTATGTGCTTTTGAAATTATTTTATTGTCTTTAACTATTATTGCTCCAATTGGAACTTCATCTTTTTTGTAAGCTTTTCTTGCTTCTTTTAATGCTGCATTCATAAATTTTTGTTGCATATTTAACCTCAAATACTAATGTTTCACGTGAAACATACAAATAAAAAGCACACACGAAAAGAGGTTATTAAAGCTGCTATCTCTCGATCCTGACTTGGTTCTAACATTTTCGTTGTGCAATAGTATTTTAATATATATTTATTAAATAATCAAGTATTATTGTCTATGTTTCACGTGAAACATAAAAAAGAAGCCTATATTTATGCTTCTTCTTTAACATTATCAGTTTCGTTAAGTTCAGAACTATCTTCATCTTTTTCAACAATCGAAACGGTTGCTACTTTTTGTCCTTCTCTTAAATTCATTAATCTGACTCCTTGAGTTACCCTGCTCATCTTCGAAACCTTGTCTAAAGAAATTCTAATAATTATACCTTGATCTGTAATTATCATTAAATCTTTATTATCAGTTACTGTTTTAAATGCAACTATTGTTCCATTCTTATCGGTAATATTTAGTGTTTTTACACCTTTACTTCCTCTATGGGTTAATCTATATTCATTTATATCAGTACGTTTTCCATAACCTTTTTCGGTAACAACTAATACTTCTTGTCCTTCTTTTGCTATTTCAGCTCCAACACAATAACATTCATCTGATAATTCTATACCTTTAACACCACTTGCACTTCTTCCCATTACTCTAATTTCATTTTCGTTGAATCTAATCATTCTTCCGTTATTAGAAGCTATTACAACATCATCATTTCCGTTAGTGAAGTGAACTGATAATACTTCATCATTTTCTCTTAATGTTATTGCTATTTTACCGTTCTTTCTGATATTTTCAAATTCACAAACGTTTGTACGTTTAATTAATCCGTACTTTGTTGTTATTACTAGATATTTGTTATTTTCATCACCATTATCTAATAATATATTATTGATTTTTTCATCTTTTTCTATTGGAAGTAAGTTAATTATTGGTAATCCTTTAGATTGTCTTGAAAATTCAGGTATTTCATATCCTTTTATTCTGTATACTTTACCCTTATTAGTAAAGAATAATACATGATTATGAGTAGTGCCTGATTTTAATATTTCAACAAAGTCTTCATCATTAGTTGCCATTCCTTTAATACCTACTCCACCTTTATTTTGAAGCTTATAAGTATCTGTTGGCATTCTCTTTATATAACCTTTATGAGTTAATGCGACTACTATATCTTCAACTGGTATTAATGATTCATCTTCAATATAATCAACAGCTGTCATATCAATTGAAGTTCTTCTTTCATCACCATATTTTCTCTTAATTTCTAGCATTTCCTCTTTTATTATATTCATAACTTTCTCATTAGAAGCAAGTATAGATTTTAATTCTGCTATTTCTTCTAATAATTGACTTAATTCTGATTCAATCTTTCCTCTTTCTAATCCTGTTAATCTTTTTAATCTCATATCTAAAATGCTTTTAGCTTGTATTTCAGATAATTTAAATTTATTCATTAATTTATTTTGAGCATCTTCATCTGAATCAGAGTTTCTTATTATACTAACAACTTCATCTATATTATCTAAAGCAATTTTTAAACCTTCTAATATGTGAACTCTTGCTTCATCTTGTTCTAAATCAAATTTAGTTCTTCTAATTATTACTTCTTTTTGATGGTCAATATATTTTGATATTATTGACTTTAAACCTAATGTTTTTGGTGTTCCATTATCTATAACTAAGAAAATTATTCCATAATTTGTTTGAAAATTTGTATGTTTATATAAATTATTTAATACAACTTGTGGATTTGCATCTCTTTTTAATGTTATTGTAATTTTAACACCATCTTTTAAGTCAGTGTGATAATCAGATATTCCATCTATTATTTTATTATGAACAAGTTCTGCAACTTTATTTTTAAGTTCCATAGTATTAACGCCATAAGGAACTTCAGTTATTACTATTTGACTATGATTGTTTTTTTCTTCTATATATGCTCTACTTCTTATTGTAATAGAACCCCTACCTGTTTCGTAGGCTTTCTTAATTCCAGAATTTCCAAGAATTATACCACCTGTTGGAAAATCAGGACCTTTTATATAATTCATAAGACCTAAAGTATCTATTTCTGGGTTATCTATATACGCGATACATCCATCTATTACTTCTGATAAATTATGTGGTGGTATATTTGTTGCCATACCAACAGCAATACCCATTGAACCATTAACTAACACATTTGGAATTCTAGATGGTAAAACTACTGGCTCTGGACTTGTTTCATCAAAGTTTGGCATCATATCTACCGTATTTTTTCTAATGTCTCTAAGCATTTCAAGTGATATCTTAGATAATCTAGCTTCAGTATAACGATATGCTGCTGCCCCATCACCTTCAATATTACCAAAGTTACCATGACCATCAACCATCATATATCTTTGATTAAAATCTTGAGCTAATCTTACCATTGCATCATATATTGATGAATCACCGTGTGGATGATAATGTCCCATAACATAACCAACCGTTGTAGCTGATTTTTTATGAGGTTTATCAGGTGTATTACCTTCTTCAAACATTGACCATAATATTCTTCTGTGAACTGGTTTTAAACCATCCCTTAAATCAGGAATTGCACGAGATGTTATAACACTCATTGAATAATCTAGAAAGGAATCTGAAATTTCTTTTACAATATCATTTTTTGCATG
The DNA here is from genome assembly GCA_934162425.1 of uncultured Bacilli bacterium. Taxonomy (GTDB): domain Bacteria; phylum Bacillota_I; class Bacilli_A; order RF39; family UBA660; genus Aphodocola. Next base: position 121,149 of record CAKPIS010000002.1, on the reverse strand, counting down.
GCTATCTCTTTCATGAAATGTTCCACCATACTCTTCTGATTCATTTTTTTCTTGCTTTTCTATTTCTTTATTTTCTTCCATCTAAAACCCTCCTATATATCCAAATTCTTAACATATTGTGCGTTTTGTTCAATAAATTCTCTTCTAGGTTCTACTTCCTCACCCATTAATTTACTAAACATTGCATCAGCTGCAACACAATCTTCTACTGTTATTTTTCTAAGTACTCTTTTTTCTATATCCATAGTAGTTTCATTTAATTCTTCAGCATCCATCTCACCAAGACCTTTCATACGAGCTATTTCAGCTCTTTGTCTTACATTTTCTGGAAGAGATGCTAGATATTCTTCTTTTTCAGTCTCATCAAGTACATATTTTCTTGTCTTACCATGCATTATTCTAAATAATGGAGGTTGAGCCGCATATACATGACCAGCTTCTACAATAGGTTTAAAGAATCTATAAAATAAAGTTAAAAGAAGTACTCTTATGTGTGAACCATCAACATCGGCATCGGTCATTATTATTATTTTGTCATATCTTAATTTATCTAAATTAAATTCTTCCCCTATTCCTGTACCAAATGCTGTTATGATTGTTCTTATTTCTTCATTTCCTAAAGCTCTATCTAATCTTGCTTTTTCTACATTAAGTATTTTACCTCTTAAAGGAAGGATAGCTTGTGTTAATGAATCTCTACCTTTTTTAGCTGAACCACCTGCTGAATCCCCCTCGACTATAAATATTTCTGATACTTTTGGATCTTTACTTTTACAGTCAGATAACTTTCCGAAAAAGTTTGTTGTTGCAAGATCACTTTTTCTAGTGATTTCTCTTGCTTTTCTAGCAGCATTTCTAGCTCTTGATGCTAAAAGTGCTTTGTTTACTATAATTTTTGCATCTTCTGGATTTTCAAGTAAGAATTTTTCAAATCCTTCTGAAAATACTTTATCAGCTAATTTTCTTACCTCAGAGTTTCCTAAACGTCCTTTTGTTTGCCCTTCAAACTGTGGATTTGGATGCTTACAAGATATAATCATTGTAATACCTTCTTTTACATCATCCCCTGTTAAAGAATCGTCTTTTTCTTTTAACATACCAGTTTTTCTTGCATAACTATTTATAACTCTTGTAAGTGCTCTTTTAACACCATCTTCATGTGTTCCACCATCATGTGTATTTATGTTATTTACAAACGAATATATATTATCATTGTAACCTGTATTATATTGCATAGCTACTTCAAAAAATACATTATCTTCTGTTCCTTGTAAGTGAATAATATCATCATGTATTGGAGTCTTTCCTTTATTAATAAATTTAACATATTCAGAAATACCACCTTCATACATAAATGTTTCACCTGTTGTATCTTCTAAATCACGATCATCTCTTAAAGTTATTCTAAGTCCTCTATTTAAAAATGCTAATTCTCTTAATCTAACTTTTAAAGTATCATAATCATATATATCAGTATCAAATATATCAGCGTCTGGCTTAAATGTTACCCATGTTCCTGTTCTATTTTCTTCACATGTACCAATTTCCTTTAGTGGAGCTACTGTATGTCCTCCATTTTCAAATCTTATTTTATATATTTTACTATTTTTATAAACAGTTACTTCTACCCAGCTAGATAATGCATTAACAACTGATGCACCAACACCATGAAGTCCTCCAGATACCTTGTATCCACCACCACCAAATTTACCACCAGCATGTAAAACGGTATATACTGTTTCTACTGTGGATATCTTTGTTTTAGGGTGAATATCAACTGGTATACCACGCCCATCATCCTTTACTGTTATAGAATTATCCTTATTTATAATAACTTCTATGTTATTACAATAGCCAGCAAGTGATTCATCTATTGCGTTATCAACAATTTCCCATACTAGATGATGTAAACCCTTTACATCAGTTGTACCTATATACATACCTGGTCTTTTTCTTACTGCTTCTAGTCCTTCAAGCACTTGTATATCCGAGGCATTATAATGTTCTTTATTTTCTTCCATAAATTATTCCTCCTTCAAAATATTACCATCATTTACAACATAAATATCTGACTTTTCCTTTAATACATCATTTATGTCCTTAATATCAGTAGTAGTAATAAAAATTTGTATATCATCTTTAAAATAATTAATTATATTATTTTTCTTTATTTCATCAAGTTCACTAAATATATCATCAAGTAAAATTATTGGTTTTGTCCTTTTTTCTTTTATAAAAACTTCTATTTCTGCTAATTTTAAACTAAGAATTGACAATCTTTGCTGACCTTGTGATGAAAATTCTGTTACGTCTAAATCATTTAAAAACATTTTAAAATCATCTTTATGACAACCAACTAACGTAGTTTTTTGAAGTAATTCATTCATGAAGACCGAATTATATTTATTTTTAATAATATTTTTTACATCATCTTTATATAAATCATCTTCTGATATAAAACTTTTATATTTTATTTCTAAAGTACCAAAACTAGTTAATTTATTAAATGTAATTTTTAAATAATCATTTATTTTATTAATGAAATCATATCTTATTTTTAATAAATCAATATTTTTTAAGATAATTTCATCAGTTAATATACTAAAATAATTTTTATCAAACTTAGCATTATTTTTTTGTTTTAAATACTCATTTCTCTGCTTTAAAATTAAATTATATTCTTTTAATAATAATACATAATCATTTCTAAACTGAGAAAGTTCTATATTTAAAAATTTTCTTCTAACAGATGGTGTTCCTTTAATTATTTCTAAATCATCTGGACAAAACATAATAACATTAAGTCTTGATAAATAATTACTTATTTTCTTTTGCATTATATTATCAACTGATACTTTTTTACCTTTTTCATTTAATAAAATAGTTAACATGTGTAAAACATCACTATTATCGGTATAAGTACCTGATACTTTTGTATATAGCTCATTATTTTTAATTAAATTAAGTTCATTATGAGTTCTATGAGATCTTGTAATTGCAAGAAAATATATACTTTCTAATATGTTAGTTTTTCCTTGGGCGTTATTTCCTATAAATATATTAATATTTTTATTAAAATCAAATGAAACTTTTTTTATATTTCTAAAATTATTTAACTCAAGTTTCTTTAAAAACATAATTTACCATTTTTAAGCCCATATAAACCACCTACAACTATTTTTAGTATACTACTACATACATACTAATTATATCACATAATGAGCCTTATTTGACCGTTTTTTTTATATATTTTTCACGTTTTTTATCAAATATTTACTCTTTTATTAAATGTTGATTCAAGTCTTGTTGCTCTAAGTACCTGATTATCCACTACTCCATATGATAATTTAATTTTTATTTTTCTTCCACCAATAAACTTTATCACAGTAGATTTATCTTCCATATAATAGCAATCAATATTATTTAATGATATCCAAGAACAACTACTAATCCTAGGAGACCTTGTTGGAAAAAAGATTATCTTATTTTGTTCTTCTATTATAATAGGAGATTTATAAGAAACATTAAGAAGATTTTTAGTACCCTCAAATCTACCAGAATAGGAACTACCAAAAAATTTACAACTATCATCTATTATTTTTATGGTTGGTGAATAAACATACAAAGTTTTATCCTTTTCATATACTTTACTAATTCCATTTGTTATAGCAATAATTGCTAACGTATTTTTATTTATTTCATATTTTTTCATTCAAAACCCTTCCTTTTTTAAATATTTGCATATATTATCCACAATATTTTTAAGAAAAGTGTCGAAATTAAAAAAAAATCACAATTTTGTGACTTTAATATGTTTTTATAGGTAAAATAAGTTGTAATAAAGTATTGTCATCTTCATCTAATATTATTATAGGATTAACATCATTATTAAAATTAACTATTACTTTATCACTTTCTATAGTTCTTAATGCATCCATCATATATTTAGAAGAAAATGCTATTTTAATTTCTTTATCATTATCTTTTTCAACCTCTATTTTCTCCTCTACTTTACCAATTTCTGGTGAATTAGATGATACAATAGCTTCATTTTCTACGCATTCAAATTTTATTATATTTTTATCTTTTTCACTAGTAAGTAAAGCAGCTCTATCAATTACATTAAATAGTTCATTAGTGTTTGTTTTAATAGATAATTCAAATGATGATGGTATTAATCTATTTACATCAGGAAAATTACCACTTAATACCCTTGTTTGAAATAAGATATTATCATATTTAAATAAAACTTTATTAGAAAAAACATGCATTTCAATATTTTCTTCGTTATCTTCTAAAATTTTTGTTAATTCTATTAAGTTTTTACCAGGTATAACTATATTTATGTCTTCCTGTGCTTTTGAATCTAAGTTTAGATGTTTTTTAGCTAATCTATATGAATCAGTTGCAATACATTCTAATAGATTCTCCTTTATAATAAAGTTTATACCAGTTAAAATTGGTCTTGTTTCTTGAGTTGAAACAGCAAAAGAAGTTTTATTTATAAGAGTTTTAAAATCATCTTTTCTAATTATTATTGGTTCTTTTTTCTCTTCTAAATTTAAGTTAGGAAATTCATTTGCATCCATACAATTTAAGTTAAACTCGGAATTTCCACAAGATATTAATATTTTAATACCATCTAATAATTCAAAATTAACTACCATTCCCTCTAATTTTCTAATTATTTCTAGTATATACTTACCTGTTACAACAGTACTACCTACACTATCAATAGTTTCTAATTCATCCTTTTTTATAAATGTTTCTACACTTATATCATTATCACTTGCACTTAAGAATAATCCATTATCAGTTAAATCAAACTTAATACCAGATAATATAGGTATTAAATTTTTACTAGATAACGCTTTGCTAACAGAATTTAAATTTTTAAGTAATATATCTTTTTTTATACTAAATTTCATATTTATTCTCCTTATTTATATATATTTTTATTATTATTACTGTGGATATTGTGGATATCTTAAAAATTTCCTTATTAGTTAATGATTTTTAAGCTTTTTTTGTCCACATAAAAAGTTGAAAAGTAAATAATAATCCACAACTATATTTTACTTTTTAATGCTTCTATTATTTGTTTGAACTGTGGATTAGTTTTAATTTCATTATTTATTTTATCCACAGAATGCATTATTGTTGTATGATCTCTTCCGCCAAATTGAATACCTATTTTAGGTAATGATTCATCAGTTAAAGTTCTACATAAATATATAGCTACTTGCCTTGGAAACGTAATAGAAGCTTTTCTTTTCTTAGATTTTAAATCATCTATTGTTATATTGTAATATTCACAAACTACTTGCTGTATTTTTTGAATATTATTTTTTGTAAATGATGATTTAGATAAGTAATCTTTTAATGCATCAATTGCAAGGTTTATGTTAATATCACTAGCATTAAACATAGTTGCATATGCAATTACTCTTGTTAATGCACCTTCTAATTGTCTTACATCTGAGTCACAATTATTTGCAATGTATGCTATAACATCATCACTTATTGTACTTGTCATATTTTGACCAATTATTTTTTTTCTTAATATCTCTACCCTCATTTCATAATCTGGTGGATAAATATTAACGCTAAGTCCCCAATTAAATCTAGTCCTTAGTCTATCTTCAAGTTTCTTTAAATCATCTGGTGATCTATCTGATGAAATTATTATTTGTTTATTATCATCATATAAGTTATTGAATGTATTAAAGAATTCTTGCTGTGTTTGTGTTGCACCTCCTAAAAATTGAATATCATCAATAATTAGAACATCAACTCCCCTATACTTATTTTTAAAGCTATCTATATAATCAAAGTTAGTCCCCTTCTCATCTTTCTTATTTAAATTAAGAAAGTCTGATATAAAGCCTTCACTTGTTACATAAAGAACTTTTTTATTGGAATTTTCTATAATAAAATTACCAATAGCGTGCATAAGGTGTGTTTTACCTAGTCCGCTGTTACCATATAAAAATAAAGGATTATATGTTTTACCAGGATTTTCAGCAACAGAAACAGCAGCCATATAAGCAAATTTATTACTATCTCCTACTATGAATGAATCGAATGTATATTTAGAATTTAAATTTGATTTTTCTGGAGTATTAGCAGGTACTCCTAAGTTTTCCACATTAATATTAGTATTTGTAGTTATCTCATTTTCAAATACAAATTCAAAATCAAAGCTCGTATTAGTTATTTCACTAAATACATCAGATATTGTTTGATACCATGTTTCTTGAAGACTCTTCTTTTGTAATGGTGAATCAACTAATATTTTAGCAACATTATTATCAAGTGATACTAGTTTGGTATTTTTAAACCAAGTATCATATGATAATGAAGATATCTTTGTCTTAATTTGTTCTAGAAAATTATTCCACAAGTTATCTACATTCATAAAAACCCTCCTTTCCCCCTATAAATCAAGAGTTATTTACTTATATTCTATCAAAAATATTGTGGAAAAACAATAAATAAAGAAATAAAAAAAGTTTTCCACAATAGTTTTCCACAAGTAATTCCTTTATCTGACAAAGAAAAACAAAAAAATACACTTTTCCACAAAAAAATTAAAAGGTATAAAAATCTTTAAACACTTAAAGTTTTCCACAGACTGTTAATAAAACCTTATTTTTAAACAAAATAAGAGTATATTTATATTAAACCTGTGGAAAACTATGTTAATAACTTTTTTCTTATAAAAATTTAAAAAAATTATATTGTTGATAAGTTAGACTCCTACAATTAGTTATATATTATAAACATGTACATTAAAATGGTTGACAATTGATAAAATAACCCTTATAATAATCGTGTTTAAAAAGACAAAGAAAAAGTGGAGGTGGAAATATGAAAAGAACTTTTCAACCAAATAATCATAAAAAGAAAAAGGTAAATGGTTTTTTTGCAACTAGTAATAGTGTATTAAATAAAAGAAGAGCAAAAGGACGTAAAAAATTATCAGCATAATCCACTTAGAGTTAAGTGGTTTTTTGTTATAGAAAGGAAGCATATATGAAGAAAGTAAACATAGTAAAAGAAAAAAAAGATTTTGATAGGGCATTTAAAAAAAGAAATCAAGTTTCTTGTAAATATGCTTATATGTATACGTATGATAATAATTTAAATAAATATAGATTTGGAATATGTGTTTCTAAAAAGACAGGTAATGCAGTTGTAAGAAATAAACTTAAAAGAAGAGTAAAGGATATAATTGATAAAAGTGCATTGCAATTTTTAAACAAAGATTATATAATTGTATTAAAGAAAAGTGCAAAAGATGCTGAGTATTTAGAGTTAAAAGAGGAGATAATTAAACTTTTTAACTAATTATAAAGATAGGAGAGGACCAAATGAAAAAACTAAAGAAAATAATAATAGTTTTTTTACTGGTCTTTTTATTAACTGGTTGTACTAAGCAATTAGTTACAGAAAAGACAAACGATAAGGGTAAAAAAACTAAGGTTGTAGTAAGATATGATAAGGGTAAGAATGCAACAGGACAGGCATTAACAAAAAATATAATTTGTAAACCAACAAATAAGGAATTAGTAAGTATTTATAAAAAAAATAAAGTTAATACAGATAAGTTAGTTGAATGTTCTAAATTTAAACCAATAATAAAAGCTAAAGAGGGTTTATGGGATAATATATTTATTAAACCTCTTGCATGGTTAATATTAAAATTAGGATATTTGGTAAAGAACTTTGGATTATCAGTAATATTAGTTGGTATTATAATAAGATTAATATTATATCCAGTAACAAAGAAGAGTGCTATGCAATCTGAAAATTTAAAGAAAGCACAGCCAGAGTTACAAAAGTTAGAGAAAAAATATGAAAATAAAGCAAATGATCAACAAGCTATGATGCAAAAAAGTCAAGAGATGATGGCAATATATAAAAAATATAATATTTCATTATTTTCTGGATGTATAATTGCATTTATACAATTGCCATTATTTATAGCATTCTTAGAAGCTATAAATAGAACTCCAGCTATATTTGAAGGTAAGTTCTTAGGTTTAGAACTTGGAACTACACCATTATTTGCATTATCTGGTGGAAAAATATATTATATTATATTACCAATACTTGTATTAGTAGTAACTTATTTCTCATTTAAGTTAAATGGAACACAAGCAACAGATGATTCAAATCCAGCTGCAGCTTCAACTAAGATGATGATGAATGTAATGATAATAGTAATTACTATTAGTTCATTTCAATTATCAACAGCAATTGGTTTATATTGGATAACTTCAAGTTTATTTACTGTAGTACAAAACTTGTTAGTTAAAAGGAGTGGTAATAATGCTAGAATTAAAAAGTCATAAATATGAAGGAAAAAATCAAGAAGAGGTTATAAATAGTGCTTTAAAAGATCTTAATGCTTCAACTAATGAAGTTTATACAAATGTTAAAGAAGAAATAACTGGTAGTATATTTAAGTCAAAAAAATATAAAGTAGAAGTTATTTTAAAAGAAGATTTGATAGAATATATTAAGAATTATTTAAAAGAAATAACTGATTTAATGGGACTTAAGGTTCAACTTGAAGTTCAAAAAAGAGAAAACTTTATAAAAGTAAATATGATTTGTGATAATAATGCAATTTTAATAGGTAAAAATGGTAGAACAATGTCATCACTTCAAGTTTTAATAAGACAAGCTGTTCAAACTAAGTGTGGACAAAGAATAAATATAATATTAGATGCTAGTGATTATAAAGAAAAACAACAAAGAAACATTGAAAGACTTGCTATTAGATTAGCTAAAGATGTTAGAAAAACTGGTGTTGAAGTAAAAATGGATAGTATGAATTCATTTGAAAGAAGACTTGTTCATAATAAACTTACTGATTTTAAAGGTGTAACAACTATAAGCGAGGGTGAAGAACCTAATAGATGTGTAGTTATTAAACCTGTGGAGAAATAGAAATATTTCTCTTTTTTTACATATATTACTATTTATTCTTTACATTTTAAACAGTTATATAAGATAAATGATAGTATTTTTTGTTATAATCATAGTACAAGGAGGATTTTATATGTCAAATTATATAGACTCTGATGATTATGAAATAGAAAAGAAATTAGCTAAAAAAAGAGAATTACGAGAAGAAAAACAAAGAAAAAAGAAAATTAATAGAATTATCAGTTTATTAACTACCATTAATCTAATAGTAGGAGGTACAAATTTTGCTAGAGTAGCATTAGTGCGTGAAAATCCGTTTGATGGATATAGCATATCTTCTAGTGATTTTAATTTTAAATATAAGATTGCAAGATCTAGAAACATGTTAAATGATGAAAGTATTAAAGAAAGTTTAGAATATTTAAAAACTGCTGATATAAAAGAAAAAAAGGCATATGCATTATATTATGCAATTATATCTAATTATAATTTTACAAAAGAAGAAAAAAAAGTTTTAGAAGCATATATGGATTATGCTATAGATAATAAATATTTAAATTATGAAAAAATATATGATTCTTTTGTTAATTTATCAATAAAAAGAAATGTGGATTTAGGAGATAATATAGTTGGACAATTTGATGGTAATAATGAAATAAGACTATCTAATAAGGCTGACTCATCTACGTTATTTCATGAATTATGTCATAGTGACGTTAAGAATAATTTTCCTTTATGGTTTGAAGAAGGATTAACTGAGCTTATATCAAACGAATATTATGGTTCAAAATCAGGTGTATATGGACTTAATAAGAATGTAATAAGATTTATGTGTGAAATAATAGGAAAAGATGAAGCTAGAGATTTATTGTTTAAAATAGAAGGTACAGGAGATTTTAATCTTTTAACAGAAACCTTAATAAATAAAGGAATAGATAAAAAATTATTACAAGAATTTTATAATGTGTTAGAAGAATATCATTGTTATCAATTAGCTGGAGAACTTAAAACAGAGGGTGCAACAATGTTAGGTGTTAAAATAAAAGGATGTTTAGCAATTATGTATGATACTGTATATGGTAATTCAAATAATGTTAATGGTGTAATTAATAAGTTATTAACAGGCATAGACATAAATCTTGAAGATTATAAATTTTATTATCTAAATAGTCAAAAAATAGAAGAAAATAAGAAAATTTCTTCTATAAAATATTATTATCCAGCTGATTTATGTGATAATTTAACTAAAGATTGTGAAACTATAGAATTAAATAAAAAAACTTATATAAAGATAACTTTAGATTTAGTAGAAAAGTGTGATAAAAGTAAATTGATAAAATCTATTACTTATTATAATGATAATAATACTATAAATTACGTAATGAATGATAATGATATCGTTTTATATGAGTCTAGTGAAAATAATAATAGAAATATAATTGATATGTTTGTAGAAAAATACGAAGAAATAGATATAGAAAAATACATTAAATATTCATTTAGAGAAGAAAAAGAAGTTAATTCTATAGAAAAAAATAAATAATATATGTTAAAATATATGTTCAAAAGGAAGTGAACTTTATGGATGATACAATAGTTGCAATATCAACAGCACTTGGAGAAGGAGCAATATCTATTATTAGAGTATCAGGAGTTGATGCTATAAAAATAATTAACCCTTTATTTGATGGTAAAGATTTAGAAAAAGCATCAAGTCATACGATAAATTACGGTCATATAGTATATAAGGGTGAGATTATAGATGAGGTATTATTATCAATTATGAAATCACCTAAAACGTATACAAGAGAAGATGTAATAGAAATAAACACTCACGGATCAATTGCAGTTGTTAATAAAATAATGGAAATATTACTTCTTGAAGGTTGTAGATTAGCAGAGCCTGGTGAATTTACTAAAAGGGCATTTTTAAATGGTAGAATAGATTTGACCGAATCAGAAGGAGTTATGGATTTAATAAATTCTGAAACAGAACTAACTAGAAAAATGGCTATTAATGAGTTATCTGGTAATGTTTCTAGGTTAATAGAAGATACAAGAGAAGATATAATAAGTTTAATATCTAATATAGAAGTAAATATAGATTATCCTGAGTATGAAGATATAGAAGTGGTAACAATAAACAAAATAAAAGAAAAAGTACTAAAGATAAAAGAAAAGTTGTTAAAGACATTAAAATTATCAGAGGATGGAAAAATATTAAAAGATGGTATTAAAACGGTTATATTAGGAAAACCAAACGTAGGTAAATCAAGTCTCTTAAATGCTTTATTAGAAGAGGAAAAAGCCATTGTAACAGATGTAAAAGGTACAACCCGTGATATAGTAGAAGGAAGTATTTTAGTAGGCGGTGTAAAACTTAATTTAATAGATACAGCAGGTGTTAGAAAATCAGATGATATAGTTGAAAAAATAGGTATTGAAAAGAGTTTAAACTTAATAGATGAGGCAGAATTAGTATTACTTATTTTGGATGCTAGTTGCCCTTTAAGTGAAGAAGATAAGTATTTGCTAGAAAAAACTAAAGATAAAAAAAGAATTATAATAATGAATAAAATAGATTTAAAGTTAAATAATTCTTATATGGATGATGTTATAAAAATAAGTGCTAAAAATAACGAGGGAATAGAAGATATAAAAGATGCAATAAAAGAATTGTTTAACGTTGGAACATTTATGAGTAAAAACTTAACTTTCTTTACTAATGTAAGACAAATATCTTTATTAAAGTCTGCTATTAAATCTTTAGAGGACGTAGAACAAGGTATTAAAGAAGAAAGAGAAATAGATATGATTGAAATAGATTTAAAATTAGTATGGGAAAAACTAGGAGATATAATAGGAGCTAATTACACCGAAGAATTAATTGATAATTTGTTTAGTAGATTTTGTTTAGGAAAGTAAGTGTGTTTTAAAAACTTGGATTTTATCCAGGTTTTTATTATATGTGATATAACTTGAGTTTTTTTTAAATTACGTATATATAATAGATAAATTTGAGGGGGATCTATTATGAATTACTACGAAGAAATAAAAGATTTAATAGAAAAGAAAGAAGTAAAAGATGGGGTAAGAAGGCTTAGTTATAATAGTGATAAGTTAAAAACTTATTATGAAATAGGTAAGATATTAGTAGAAGCACAAGGAGAAGAAAATAAAACCAAATATAAAGATATGTTAATAAAAAAAAGTATCATAATAAAAGTATAGGATTAATCATATCTAAAAAGAATGATAATTTTATATTCAGTTATGTAAATGATGAGGAGTTTATTTAATTAGCTATGATTTAGAAAAAGTTATATAAAAAAATGTAATCAATATTTAGATTACACTTTTTATTTTGTCACTGCCAACTTTTTGACATAAGAAATCGTAAAATTTTTCTTTTTCTTTCTGTGTTTTAACTGCTGTATTTGGAATGATTATAGCTTCAATTGAATTTAAAAAAATGTAATAGTAATCATTACTAATAATAATTTTTTCGATAACTTCATATTTTAATATATTCTTTTTATTAGGTAGTTCTTCTATTATTTCATTCTCATTAAAATGTACTTTGTTAATAGTATCATATGGTAAAGTTCCGTTCTTTTTAGTATTTTCTACAGTTATTTTAACAATTTTTTTTATATATTTTTCAAATGTAAATCCTATAAAAAACATAAAGATAAGCCAAAATATTAAATATGATATAGTAATAATAGTAAACATCTTTAAATTGCCATATAAGACAAAATAAATGGTAAATAAAATACAAAATGCAACAGGGAGTTTAAATTTAAAAATATTATAAGTTTCTTTTACTGACTTATCATTATAATGTACATATTCATTAAATCTAATGTAATCTTGTTCATTTAAATTATAATTAAAGATAAACATATTTATCACCCAATTTAATATTATCATAATTTATTTTAATATACAATTAACTTTTTTTTAATTATATTGTATAATACCAAAAGAAAAGCAGGTGAAAGTTATGAAATATGATATTATAGTTGTTGGAGCAGGACATGCTGGATGTGAAGCAGCACTTGCGTGTGCCAGAATGAAAAAAAGTACGCTTCTTATAACAATTAATATTGATAATATAGCAGATATGCCTTGTAATCCTTCTATAGGAGGTTCAGCTAAAGGTATTGTTGTAAGAGAAATTGATGCGTTAGGTGGTGAAATGGGACGTAATGCAGATAAAACCCTTCTTCAAATAAAGATGCTTAATCAATCTAAAGGTCCTGCTGTTAGAAGTTTAAGAAGTCAGGCTGATAAAGTAACTTATAAAAAAGAAATGTTAAAAACTTTAAAAAATACAGAAAATTTAACAATTAAAGAAGCAATAGTATCTGACCTTTTAGTAGAAAATAATAAAATAGTTGGTATAACAACTGAAGATGGAGAAACAATTTATTGTAGGGCTTGTATATTAACTACTGGTACTTATTTAAAAGCCGATATATTAGTAGGAGATAAAAGAACTCCAGAAGGTCCACATGGCGAAAAAAGAGCTAATTTTTTAAGTGGTAATTTAGAAAAACTAGGTTTTAAATTACTTAGGTTAAAAACGGGGACCCCACCTCGTATAGAAAGATCTTCAATTGATTTTAGCGTACTTAAAAGAGAAGACGGGGACGACTGTAAGCTTACTTTTTCATTTGATGATATAGCATACTATGATTATAAAAATCAGGTACCTTGCTATTTAACTTATACTAACTTAAAAACTCATAAAATAATTAAGGATAACTTAAATAAATCTGCTATGTATGGTGGTTTTTATGAAAAATTAGGAACAGGACCTAGGTACTGTCCTTCAATAGAAGATAAGGTGGTTCGTTTTAAAGATAAAGAAAGACATCAGTTATTTTTAGAACCAGAAAGCATGTATTATGATGATATATATTTACAAGGTTTTTCAACTTCTATGCCGCACGACGTTCAAGAAGATATGGTTCACTCTTTAAAAGGATTAGAACACGCTAAAATATTAAGATATGCTTATGCAATAGAATATGATGCGATAGATCCACTTCAATTAAAACCATCTTTAGAGACAAAGGTAGTAGATAATTTATTTACTGCAGGTCAAATAAATGGTACATCAGGATATGAAGAAGCTGCAGGTCAAGGTATAGTAGCAGGTATTAATGCTAGTTTAAAATTAGATAATAAAGAACCTTTAATTCTTTCTAGAAGTGATGCTTATATTGGTGTTTTAATAGATGATTTAGTAACAAAAGGAACTATAGAACCATATAGATTACTTACTTCTCGTGCAGAATTTAGACTTTTACTAAGAAGTGATAATGCCGACTTAAGATTAAGTGAAAAAGCTTATAAAATAGGATTATTGGGTGAAGAAAGACATAATAAATTATTAAATAAAATAGAAGAAATAAAAGAAATAGAAGAGGATATTAAAAATATTACTTTTCCAGAAGAAAAGTGTAATTTATTAGATTATTTAAAAAGACCAGAAATTAAGATAAGTGCTTATACTGATAAACTAAGTAAGAAATACACTAAAGAAGCTTTAGAACAAGTAGAAATTAATCAAAAATATGAAGGATATATTACTAAAGCTAAAAAAGAAGCAGAAAAAATGATAAGATTAGGTAAAAAAAGGATACCAGAGGATATAGATTATGAAAAAGTTGATAATTTAGCTACTGAAGCAAGACAAAAACTCGAGAAAGTAAGACCAAGAACCATTGATCAAGCAACACGTATTAGTGGTGTTAATCCTTCAGATATAGCAATTTTAATGGTTTATTTAAAGAGGTTTTATAATGAATAAAGAAGAATTTATAAAAGAAGTAGAAAAGTTAGGAATAAGTGTAGATGATAAAATACTTAAAAATTTAAATACTTATTATGAAATGTTAATAGATTATAATACTCATACAAATTTAACTAGAATAACGGATGAAGAAGATGTCTACTTAAAACATTTTTATGATAGTTTAACATTAATTAAGGCAGTTAAATTAAATAACCAGAGGCTTCTTGATGTAGGAACGGGAGCAGGATTTCCTGGATTAGTTTTAAAAATAGTATTTCCGAACCTTAAAGTAACATTAGTTGACTCTTTAAATAAAAGAATTATATTCCTAAATAACGTTATAGAAAAGTTAAATTTAAAAGGTATTAATGCTATTCATGAAAGGATAGAAGACTATGCAAAAATAAGTAGAGAATCATTTGATATAGTAACTTCTCGTGCAGTAGCCTCCCTTCCTGTTTTATCTGAAATGTGTATTCCCTTAGTTTGTGAAAAAGGATTGTTTATTCCAATGAAAGCTGATGCAAAAGAGGAGATAAAAGCATCCGAAAGTGCTATTAAAACACTAGGAGGAGTGTTAAAAGATACCATTTTATTTAAACTACCAAAGGATGCTGGAGAAAGAACTTTAGTAGTTATAGAAAAAATTAAGAAAACAAGTGTTAAGTATCCTAGAAAATTTAATGAAATTAAGAAAAAGCCATTGTAATAAAGGCTTTTTTATTATATTATTAATATAAGAATAGGGGATGAAAAAAATGTTTGGCAATAATAATGATAATCAAAACTTTAATAATGGAAGATCAATTTTTGGTAACAATTTTTCTAATAACATAAATAATTCTTTAAATGATAATAATCAAAACAATAATTTTGGAATGAATAATAATATGAATAGTTTTAATCCAAATATAAATCCTTATATGAATTCTAATCAAGTACCAATTAATAACTTTCCTGGTAATACTGTAGATATGCCACCAGAGTTAGATCAAATAAAAAATTTAAATGATTCACCAATAGTTAGTGTACCTACAATGGATGTTTTAAATCCAATGAATATAATGCCAGAAAATCCAAATGGAATAAATGATAGATTAGACGCGTATGAAAGTGGAAGTTTAAATAATTTTAATAATGCAAATCAAGGTTTTAATATGCCATATGAAAATGCTAATTTTAATAATTTAAATTCAGGGTATAACATGCCTCATGAAAACGCTAACTTTAATATTAATAATGATTATAGTACGCCAGTTAATAACCCTAGTTATGATTTAAATAATAATTTTGGAATGAATAATAATATGAATAGTTTTAATCCAAATCCATATATGAATCCTAATCAAACACCAATTAATAACTTTCAAAATAATACAAATTTTAATAATGATTTTTCTAATCAATTTAATAATATATCGCATGATCCGGTGCCAAGTTATAATCCAGTAGATTTTAATGTTAACCAAAGTTTAGATAATAATTTAATAAATAACCCATTAAATAATGTAAGTAATATAAATAATGATGCTAGTAGTTATGATCATACTAAAGAAAATGCTCCTTTTGATTTAAATTCATTAACCGATAATGCTAGTTTTGAATCTAACTTATCATCTAAAGAAGAAACAGAAAAAGAAACAAAAGAAAATAATGACTTAGAAGTTAAAAATGAAAATACTGATGAAAATAATTCATATGAAATAGATAACAAAACTAATTTAGAAGATAAAGAAGAAAAAAAAGTTAATTTAGATGACTTAGGTTTAGATGATGTATATCAAGAACCAGATAGTCTTGAAATAATGGATTTAGATTCTGAAGATGAAACTAAAGATGTAAAAGAAACTACTGAGAAAGAAACATTAGCTACAAAGATAGATAAAATAAAAGAACTATTAGATAATTTAAAGAAAGATGGTTCTAATATTAATGTAGAAGAATTTGATTTTGAAGATATGATTCAGCTTATAATAAAAATAGAAAAATAAACTTAGGACACTGTTAACATTAATTTGTTAATAGTGTTTTAAAAATATGTTACAATATATATGAAAGGTAGGTAAAAAATGAAAATAGGAATAGCAAATGACCATAGAGCTTATAATACAAAAGAGGAATTAAAAAGTTTATTAGATGATTACGATATAACAGATTATGGATGCTTTTCAAGTGACATGGTAGATTATCCAGAGTATGCGTTTAAGCTATCTAATGCTGTTATAAAAAAAGAAGTTGATTTAGGCATAGTTATGTGTGGTACAGGTATTGGTGTATCTATAGCATGTAATAAAGTAAAAGGAATAAGATGTGCTAAAATAGATAATATGCAAGAAGCACAGTCAGCAAAAGAACATAATAATGCTAATATATTAGCATTTAGTGCAACTAGTCATACTGCTCCTCAAATTAAAGAAATGATAGAAAAGTTTATTAATTCGACATTTAATTTGGAACCAAGATATAAAATAAGAATAGAACAAGTAGAAAAGTATGAGGAAACTAATGAATATTAAATTAGCCTTATATTGTTTATCCATACCACTTTGTATATGGGTTACAACATCAATGAATTTAGATAAATTATTTAGAAAAAACAGAATAACTCAAATTCACTTTTTCTATGTTATAGTTTGTCTTATAATGTCTTATTTATTAGTAAATTTCTTCATGGATTTATATAATACTATAGTTTTATTATAAGGAGAACATATGAAAAAAGTACTAATTTTAACTTTTATTATAATTCTAATACCATTATTAATAATAGGTACAGATAAAAAGATAAGTATAGAAAATAAAATAAAATATGGTAGTTATAATAATATTATGGTTAAAGTTAAAAGATCATCAACTGGTAATATAGTAAAAATTCCAATAGAAGAGTATGTAATTGGTGTAGTAGCGGGCGAAATGCCTGCTAATTTTGAGATGGAAGCATTAAAATCACAAGCAGTTGCATCTAGAACATATGTTATGAAAAGAATAAAAAAAGATAATTCATATGATGTTACAGATAGTACAACAAATCAGGTATATATAGATTATGATCAAATGAAAAAGAAGTGGGATAATAATTATGATACTTATTTAAATAAAATAAAAAAAGCAGCAAAAGAAACTAATGGAGAAGCTGTTTTATATGATAATAAGTTAATAGATGCTTTATTTTTTTCTACTAGTAATGGTTATACAGAAAACTCTTTAGATGTATTTTCTAGTGATTTACCTTATTTAGTTAGTGTTGAATCAAAATGGGATAAGAAGGAATCCCCTGCTTTTTCAAGTGCTAATGAGTTTACTAAAAAAGAATTTTTATATAATTTAGGACTTAATATAGATAGTGATATAAAAATAGATAATATAGTAAGAACTAATTCGAAAAGAGTAAAAGAAATAACAATAAATAATAAAAAATATACAGGAAGAGAAATAAGAAAAATATTTGGTTTAAAATCAACTAGTTTTGACATAAAGCTAAATAATGAAAAAGTCACATTTAATGTTAATGGTTTTGGTCATGGTGTTGGATTAAGTCAGTATGGTGCAAATGGAATGGCAAAGGAAGGATATAATTATAAACAAATATTAACTTATTATTATAAAAATTGTGTAATAAAAAAAATAAATTAATGTATAATTTTCTTCATTTTGATAAAACTTAAAATGAGAGGTGAAAAAAATGAAGAAAATAAGATTAAAACCAGCAGTTAAAATATCACTTATATCATTTGGAGTATTTTTATTACTTTTAGTAAGTATAACAATAATTAATAATAATGAAGCAAAAAAGGTTATTAATGCAAATGATGACTATACTTATGTTAATGATTATATATTTGATAGTTATTATCCAGTTATAAGTCAAGATGAAAAAATATCTAAACCTTATACAAGTGAAAAAGTAAGTATTTATAAAAACTTTTATGATAAAGATGCAGAAGAGACAGAACAACAAAAATCAATAATTTATCATGAAGGAATTTATATGCAAAATTCAGGTATAGACTATAAATCAGATGAAGCATTTGATGTTATTTCTATTACAAAAGGAACAGTAACAAATATATCTGATGATCCACTACTTGGAAAAACAGTTGAAGTAAAAAGTTCTACAGAATTAGTAATTACATATCAATCATTATCAGAAGTAAATGTAAAAAAAGGTGATGTAGTAACAGGTGGTAAAGTAATTGGTAAAAGTGGTACTTGTGCTCTTAATAGTGATATACAAAACGGATTGCATCTTGAAATGTATGTAAATGGCAGTGTAGTAAATCCAGAAAAATATTATGGTAAATCTTTGAAAGAATTATCAGCTAAAAAATAATGAAAAATAAAGACATTGGAATAGATTTAGGCACTGCAAATATACTTATATATGTTAAAGGAGAAGGTGTTGTTTTAAGTGAACCTAGTGTAATCGCAATAGATAAAGATAGTGGTAAAGTACTAGCAATAGGTGCTAAAGCTCATGAAATGTTAGGTAGAACGCCTGGAAGTGTTATCGCAATTAAGCCTTTAAAAGATGGGGTGATAGCAGATTTTGATAAAACTGAAATAATGTTAGATTACTTTATTAAAAAGATAAAAGGAAAAACAATTTTTTCAAAACCAAGAATACTTATATGCTGTCCATCAAATATTACTCAGGTTGAAAAAAACGCAATAAGAGAGGTTGCTGAAAGAACTGGTGCTAAAAAAGTTTATGTAGAAGAAGAACCTAAAGTAGCAGCAGTAGGAGCAGGACTAGAAATAGGACTTCCTAGTGGGAACATGGTAATAGATATAGGTGGTGGAACAACTGACATAGCTGTTTTATCATTAGATGGTATAGTATATAGTGAATCTATTAAGATTGCAGGTAACTCCTTTGATGTTGATATTATAAAATATATTAAAAGTAAATATAAATTGCTAATAGGAGAAGTAACTGCAGAACAAATAAAAATAAAAATAGGTACTGTTTTAGAAAGTGATAAGAAAAAAAGTATGCAAGTAAGAGGAAGAGACTTGTTATCTGGTCTTCCTAAAACCATTGAAATAACATCGAATGAAGTAAGAGAAGCAATAAAAGACAGTGTATATATGATAATTCATGCTGCTAAAACCGTATTAGAAAAAATAGAACCTGAAATATCAGCTGATATTATAGATAAAGGCATTGTTTTAACTGGTGGTGGTGCATTACTAGATGGATTAGATAAATTAATTCAAAAAGAAATAAAGGTGCCAGTTAAAATAGCAGATAGTCCATTAACATGTGTAGCTGAGGGAACAGGAATAATATTAGAAAATTTATAAAACGGATATATAAAACAATTAAATATATATCTTTTTTTACGTATTAAAAAAATTGTAATTTATTGGAAAATTTTAGAAATATTTATGCTATAATTAAAACTAGGTGAGTAGGATGATAAATTTTATAATTTGTGAAGATAATAAAAATGTAAGAGATTTGCATGAGGCTTTAATTTCTAAAATTACCATGCCATATGACTTTGACTATACTGTTCATTCTTTTGAAAAGTATAATAATAACTTAAAGAAAATCATAAATACGCCATCCAATTTGAAGATATATATTCTAGATTTAGAACTTCCTGGTAAAACTGGGCTTGAAATTGCTCAAGATATAAGAAAAGTAGATTGGGATAGCATTATAATTGTATTAACTTCACATGATGAATTAGAATTAAAACTATTTAAAGAAAAATTATTAATATTTGATTTTATATCTAAATTTGATAATTATGAGAAAAGATTGACTGATTCAATTAATTTAGTAATTAAAAACTTAAATTGTAGGAGTGCTCTTGTATTTAAACAAGATAAAGAAATTTATCATATAAAGTACGATAATATATTATATATTTTTAGGGATAATACTAAGAATAAAACAAAAATTAAAGCTATTGATAAAGAGTATTATGTAAGAGATACTTTAACTAATGTAGCTAAACAATTAGATAATAGATTTTATCAAACACATAGAGCGTGTTATGTTAATTTAAATAACATTAAATGTGCAGATTTTAAAAATGACTTTATATATTTTACAAATGATGATAGTATAGATTATTTATCAAGAAATTATAAAAAGGGTTTAAAAGAAAGGTTAAAAGGATAAGTGATGAGTGTAGAAAAAATTTTAGTTAGTATTGTTGCTTCCTTTGTTCAAAGTATTGCTGCAACTGTAATTATTCAAAAAATAACAAGTGAAAAAATGTCGAACAAAACAATTTTAATTTTTATTTTAGAAATGATATATTATTTTGTTTCAACTATAATAATTCCAAATCAGATTAGATTTATAATGTTCATATTTACTATGTTTTTACTTTTGTATTTTGTCTTTAAAATCAAAATTAAAAAATCTATTTTATATTCAATAGAAATTTTAGCAATTTTTAGTATATCTGAAATATTAATAACACCAATATTATTATTTATGGATATAGACACGAAAATGATAATAAATAATATATATTATAATTTACTAGCTAGTACAATGATATCTATATTATCTGTCATAATAATTCATATTCCATTTTTAAGAAAAATACTAATAAAAATTACGAACCTTATAGATAAAAACAGTAAAATCTCAAATTATTTATATATATTTATTATTTTTATGTATATAATAGTTTTAAAAAATGGTTTTGAAGTATTACAAAAATCAAGCTATTATATTAATTTTTTATTTGTACTATTTATAAGTTTTTTATTTATTTATATTATCAAAAAAGAGTTAAAGTCTGAACAGTTACAAGAAATTAATAGTCAAATGCTTAATTATGTTACTAAATATGAAAAGATAATAACAGAACAAGGAAAAGCAAATCATGAATTTAAAAATCAGTTAATGGTAATTAAAGGATATGCTAAAATGAATGATTCTAAAAAATTAATTGATTATTTAGATTCTATAATAGATGATGCAAAGAAAACACATAGTAGTTATTTAATAAGTCAGTTAAATAAATTTCCAGATGGTGGCATAAAAGGACTGTTATATTATAAACTATCTATTATGGAAGATATGAATATTAGTTATGATATAAATGTTGGTAATGGTGTTAAAAGAAAATTATCATCACTTGAAACTAATATGTATAAAAATATAACCAAAGTACTTGGAGTATTATTAGATAATGCAATAGAATCATCATTTAAAAGTAAAGATAAGAAAATATTAATAATTACTAAAAAGAATAATGATAAAATAATATTTAGTATTTATAACACCTATACAGGCAAGATAGATTTAAATAAAATTGGAACAGGATATACTACTAAAGGAAAAGGTAGAGGTTATGGTCTTAGGTTAGTTGAAGATATCGTAAATGCTAACAAATCATTTGATATTAATAGATATTTAGAAAATAATTATTATGTAACAGATTTAACTGTTAAAATAAAAAACAAAAAATAGTTATGGATTAGTCTCATAACTATTTTTTTATTATCTTTCTATCATCGATTTTGGCATTGTTGGTTCATCAATAAATACAATTGCACATCCACTTGTTGCAGTAGCAGCAAGTAGTGCTCCTAAAGCAGAAATTGCAGAAACAAATAAAGCTTTCATATTAATTGTACCTCCTTTCAAATATTTATTTAATCACTATATTAAGCGTTTAAACCATATGTAATATAATTTTTATACGGCATTTTAAATGCCTTATATGTAATAGGATTAATTAATATACATTCTATTAATAATCCAAATATTAAGCTATTTATAAATAAATTATTTTTAGATACTAATGTTAATATAAAATATATTATAACTACCATTATAGAAAGAATTTTGAACTTAATTCTTTTTTTTCTTTTTATTAAAGGTCTTTTAACAGTATCAGCAGGAGCATATATGCTTATAATTGCTAGGGCTAGTAAATATAATATATATAGTAAATATTTTGGTAAGACTATATATTTACATAAAATTGAAAATATAATAAATACTAGACTAGAGAATATAAGACATATAGAACTTTTACTAGCATGCATACCAAATGCAAAAAATCTTATAAAGTTAAAAGCAATAAGTAAACAAATAAGTTCTTTTAATATTCCTAATATAAGTGCTATAATGCATATTACTACTGTTTTAGTGAAGGTTAAATAAAGACCTTCTATTCCATACATTATTTCATCAATTTTGTCATCATTATAATTAGGATATTGTTTTTTTATAGCAGTTCTAATTTTTTTTAGAAAAAGTTTTTTCATACCACACCTCGTTTTTCTGATACCATTCTACATCTAAATCATAAAAAATAAATAAATTTACTTTCAAAATGAGAAAACAAATGGTGGGTAGGGTTAAAAAACATAAAAATGTAAAAAAATTACCTTTCAGTGGTCAAAAATAACATTTGAGCGTAAAAAACATAATTTTGTTTAGATATTTAGTATGATATCCATGCACCTTTAAAATAATGTCGATTTTTGAAGTACGATACAAGTTGAAAAAGGAGTGACTAAAGATGTATATTAAAAGTGTAATAACAAAGGGAAGTGAGGTGTAGTTGATGACTAGAATAGGAAGAATCAAATGGTTCAACAATGAAAAAGGCTACGGTTTTATTGATGTTCAAGATGGTGAGGATATATTTGTACATTACTCAGCTATTAAGCAAGATGGATATAAGACTCTTAGTGAAGGTCAAATAGTTGAATATGAATTACTTGAAACTGAAAAAGGTTTACAAGCAATTAACGTTAGAGAAGTTTCTAATGTAAAAGAAACATCAAATGTTACTACTTCATAGTAGCATTTCTTTTTATGTTGTGGTATAATTTAATTGTAGAAAGGATTGATAATATGAAATATAAAATTCGTGGTGAAAAAGTAGAAATTACACCAGCTATTAAATCTTATATAGAGGATAAGATTGGTAAGCTAGATAAGTATTTCGAAAATGCAGATGATATTGAAGCAAGTGTGGTTATTAAGATACGTGGAAAAGACCAAAAAATAGAAATTACAATTCCTGCAATGAGTTATACTTTAAGAAGCGAAGAATCCCACAATGATTTATATGCGGCAATTGATCTTACAGTCGATAAATTAGAAAGACAAATCAGAAAAAATAAAACAAAGCTTAATTCTAAAATTAAAAAGAATATGATACAAAATTTTGAATTAGAATTAGAGGAAAGCTTTGAAGATGATGACCAAGTGGTTTTAAAAAGAAAGAAAATAGATATGAAGCCAATGGATGAAGAAGAGGCTATGCTTCAAATGAATATGTTAGGTCACTCATTCTTTGTATTTAAAAATACAGATACAAATTCTATATGCGTGTTATACCAAAGAAAAGATGGTAATTACGGAATTATAGAAACAAAATAAAAAGTTTAGAAAGAAAATACTCAATATTACTTTGAATATTTTCTTTTTTTTGTTACAATAATCTTTAAGGAGATGATTATATTATGCTTAATTTCTTAAAAAATATATTTGATCATGAATATAAAGAATTAAACAGATTTAAATTAATAGCAGATAAAGTTGTCGCTTTAGATGAAGAGTATCAAAAAAAGACAGATAAACAATTAAAGGCTACAACTGATAAACTAAAGAAAAGATTAGATGAAGGAGAATCATTAGATGATTTAATACCTGATGCTTTTGCTTTAGTTAGAGAAGCTGCATATAGAACAATTGGAGAAAAACCTTTTTATACACAAATACTAGGTGCTTTAGCTATTCATTTTGGTAATATTTCTGAGATGAAGACAGGTGAAGGTAAAACATTAACATGTGTTATGCCAGCTTATTTAAATGCACTTACTGGAAAAGGTGTACATGTTGTTACTGTAAATGAATACTTAGCAGGTCGTGATGCATCTTGGATGGGACAAATATTTGAATTTTTAGGAATGAGTGTTGCAGTTAACTTAAGAGAAATGAGTCCTAAAGAGAAAAAAGATGCATATAACTGTGACATATTATATTCTACAAATAATGAACTAGGATTTGATTATTTAAGAGATAATATGGTTGTAAGAAAAGAAGATAGAGTTCAAAGACCACTTAACTTTGCAATAATAGATGAGGTTGACTCGGTATTAATAGATGAAGCTAGAACTCCTCTTATTATATCTGGTGGTGTAATGAAATCTGCTGATCTTTATAAATCATCTGATAGATTTGTTAAAACATTAAGAGAAAATGAAGATTATACAATAGATGAAAAGACAAAAGATATTACTTTAACAGATAATGGTACAGAAAAAGCAGAACGTAGTTTTAGAATAAAGAACTTATATGATATAGAACATTCTGCATTAGTACACCATATTAATCAAGCTTTAAAAGCAAATTATACAATGCATAATGATGTTGATTATGTAGTTCAGGATGGTAAAGTAGTAATAGTTGACCAATTTACTGGAAGACTTATGCCAGGTAGAGCATTTTCTGATGGCTTACATCAAGCTATAGAAGCTAAGGAAAACGTTCAAGTTCAAGAAGAAACTAAGACACTAGCTACTATAACATTCCAAAATTACTTTAGAATGTATGAAAAATTATCTGGTATGACTGGTACTGCTAAAACAGAAGAAGAAGAGTTTAGAAATATATATAATATGTTTGTTATACAAATACCTACTAATTTACCAGTAATAAGAGTAGATGCTGCAGATTTAATATACGCAACAAAAGAAGAAAAATATAAAGCAATAGTTGCTGAAATTAAAAAAAGACATGATACAGGTCAACCAGTGTTAGTTGGTACAATTGCGATTGAAACAAGTGAATTAATATCTAGTATGTTAAAAAAGGTTGGTATTAAGCATGAAATATTAAATGCAAAGAACCATGCTAGAGAAGCTGAAATTATAGCAAAAGCTGGAGAAAAAGGTGCTGTAACTATAGCAACTAATATGGCTGGTCGTGGTACTGATATTAAATTAGGTGAGGGCGTTAAAGAACTTGGCGGATTATGTGTAATTGGAACTGAAAGACATGAATCACGTCGTATTGATAATCAGTTAAGAGGTCGTTCAGGACGTCAAGGAGATCCTGGATATAGTCAGTTCTTCGTATCATTTGAAGATGATTTAATGGTTAGATTTGGTACAGATAGATTTAAATCAATTTTAGAAATGGCTGGTTTAGATAGTGAAAGAAATATGCGTAGTAAAACTATTACTAGATCAGTTGAAACAGCACAAAAAAGAGTTGAAGGTAATAACTTTGATGCACGTAAACATTTGCTACAGTATGATGATGTAATGGGTAAACATCGTGAAATTATGTATGCTAGAAGAAATGAAATATTAGATAATGATGATATTCATTTAGAAATAATTAAATATATGAATGAACATATAGATGGATTAGTTAGAAGACATACTAATGAACATGGTGTAATTACAGAAGATGATTGTAATGAAATAGTTGAATACGTAAATGAAAATTTACTTAAAAATAGTAATTTAAAATTATCTGAAATATTAAATAAAGATATAACTGAAATAATAGATTTAATCGAAACTAAAACAATTAATGAATATGAAGAAAAAATAAAAGATTTACCACCAGAAATTAGAAATGACTTTGAAAAAGCTATTAGTTTAAGAGTTATTGATAATTATTGGATGGAACATATTAACACTATGGATCACTTAAGAGAGGGTGTATCATTAAGAGGATATGCAAATGAAGATCCACTTCAAGCTTATATAAGAGAAGGTTTTGAAATGTTTGATAATATGCTTGATAATATAAGTAAGGATATAACTTTATATCTATTAAAGGCAGAAATTAGACAAAATCTTGAAGTTAAACAAGTAAAAGGTAATACAAATGAAGTTAAAGAAAATACTTCTGGTAAAACAATAAAGAAGGCAAAAAAGGTTGGAAGAAATGATCCTTGTCCATGTGGAAGTGGTAAGAAGTATAAGCAGTGTTGTGGCAAATAGCTTATAAAATAAGAAAAATAATTTACAAACATAAGAAATACTAGCGATTTGCTGGTATTTTTTCATTATGTTTATAAATTAATTGAGATGTCAATCTAAAATGCTGTTTATACTATGTATAAAACTTTAATTTAGTTGACATTAATATTTAAGTATAATACTATTAATATAGTAATAATTATAACATTATATGCTTTAAAACTATTGAAAGGATAAAAATTAAAATGAAAAATACTAAAAACAATAAAGAAAAAACGCTAAAAATTTTCATGTATTTTCTATTTTTTCTAACAATCTTCAGTTTTTTTGGTTCTCTTGCTTTATGGGGAACAATAAACGAAAGACCAGAAAATGTTGGTGGTTTCCTTTTTACTTCTACAACTTTTGTTTGTTGGTTATGTTTGCCAATACCAATTTTATCAATTATACTTGGATATAAATATAAAAAATTGGGAATTAAATGTACAAAAAACATAGTTGCAGGTTATATTATTACTATATTACTCATATTGTATGGATCCTTTTGCTTAATTAGTTCTAGCGACTCAAAAGATTATAGCAAAATAAACTCATACAAGAAAATAATTAATGCTCCATTACCTAGTAATGGGAGATTAGAACTATTTAAGTGGGATTATAATTCAGACCATAACAAAACCAACTATAAAACTATATATATTAATTATTTTAATGAAGATACGAGAAAGTTAGAAGATAATATTAAAAAAAATGATACTTGGATATTAAGTACTAAAATTGAAGAAAAACTTAGATTTTTGGTGTCAGATTATATAACTGGAAAAAATATATATTTTTCTATCTACAATAGAACATTAAATGAATATAATACTTTACCTACTAGTTTTGGTAATTATAAAATATATACGATGATGTATGATACTTCTAAAAAACTGCTTCAAATAGATGAATTCAATTATAATTATAACTAAAAAAGAAAAAGAGCTTGATTAAATAAAAAAATATAATTTAATAATATTTTACTCAGACTAAAAAAGATAACGTTTTACCTCGTTATCTTTTTAAGTTAATGATTAATTACTATTTTTAAATTTCTTTATTTTTTTTAGCTTCGTATATTTTTTAACATTATCTTTTTTACTTTTTGAATCTTCAGAATAAACATGTAATACTATATATACTTTATCACCAACTAGTAATGTAACAGCATATCTTACATAAGATACCATTATACATAGCCTTTTATTTCGTTAAATGTTACTCCTTTATAATCTTCATATTTTTTATAAATGGCTTTAACGTAATCCATCGTTTGATTACTAGATAAACTATTACTTCAATGTAAACTTAATAAAGAGTAGTTATTTTGTACTAGCATATTGACAAGTTAAAAAAAATATAATACAATATCACTGTATTAATCAAATAATACAGTGGAGGTAATATGAATGTTAACTTTGATAATAATATACCAATATATATTCAGCTTTTAGATTATATGAAAATTTATATTATTTCTGATTTTTTCTCGTGTGGAAGTAAACTTCCATCAGTTAGAGATCTCGCAAATATGTTTAAGGTAAATCCTAATACAATGCAAAAAGCATTAACCGAGTTAGAAGATTTAAAACTAATATATACAGAAAGAACTAACGGAAAATATGTTACGAAAAATAAAAAAACAATAGAAAAAGTTAAAAATGAATATGCTAAAGAAATAGCTAATAAATATTTTGAAAGTATGAATAAAATTGGAATAGATAAAGCAAGAGCTATAAATTATTTATATGAAAGGAAAATAGAAGATGGAACTATTAGAGATTAATCATTTATATAAAAATTATGATGATAAAGAAGTTTTAAAAGACATTAATTTAAAATTAAAAGGTGGAAAAATAATTGGTCTTTTAGGTCAAAATGGAGCAGGCAAGTCAACTTTAATAAAATTAATTAATGACTTACTAATACCTACTAAAGGAAATATTAAGGTAAATGGTAATGATATTGGCGTAGAAACTAAAAAAATTATTTCTTATTTACCAGAAAGAACTTATTTAAATAAAAATATGACAGTAAATGAAGTTATTAATTATTTTAATGATTTTTATGATAATTTTGATAGTAAAAAAGCAAGAAAGTTATTAAAAGACTTAAAGCTAGATGAAAATCAAAAACTATCTAAAATGAGTAAAGGAATGCAAGAAAAAGTTCAGTTAGTTTTAGTTATGTCAAGAAAGGCTTTATTGTATATATTAGACGAACCTTTAGGAGGAGTAGATCCTGCTACAAGAGATTACATACTAGATACTATACTTAATAATTTTAATCATGATGCAAGTATTATAATTTCTACTCATTTAATAGCTGATATAGAAAGAATATTAGATGAAGTTGTTTTTATAAATGATGGCATGATAATATTACATGAAGATACTGATAAATTAAGAGAAAAAGAAAATGCATCTATAGATGAGATATTTAGGAGGATGTTCAAATGCTAAAGAAACTATTGAAATATGATATGAAAAATATGTATAAATTTTTATCAGTGTTTTACATTTTAATGATTGTATTTGCTATACTAACAAGAGTTTTATTTAGTATGAAGCAAACAGTAATAATAAGTATTTTATCCCAAATAAGTGTAGGTGCTATGTTTTCTATGGTAGCTAGTAGCTTAATTAACGTACTTATGAGAAATTGGATTAGATTTAAGCAAACTTTATATACAGATGAATCATATTTAACACATACTCTTCCTGTTTCTAAAACAGTTTTATACGAGTCTAAATTTATTTTATCTCTTATAAATTTATTAACTACATTTATAGTTATTTTAGTTTCTATTTTAATAGCATATTATACAAAAGAAAGATTTGATTTATTATATAATATGATAAACTCTTTTGCAGGTTTATACGGAATGTCTTGTAAAACATTTATTACCTTTTGCATAATAATACTATTCTTAGAAATTTTATCTGGTCTTCAATCAGGCTTTTTAGGAATTATCTTAGGTCATAGAAAAAACACAAATAAAACAGCTTTATCAGTAATATATGGTCTTGTTATTTACTTCTTAAGTCAAGTTTTAGTATTGTTATTTTTATACATAATAGGTATTTTTAATAAAGATATAATGCTTATATTTACAGATACATTAATTAAAACAAGTATTATTAAAAGCCTTATGATAATTTGTATATTTATATATGTTTTCATTGTATTTTTAATTAACATATTATGCGTTAACGTGTTTAAAAAGGGTGTAAATGTAGAATAAAAAAATGCGAAAATTTTAGTTCGCATTTTTCTTTTTACCTAACGTTATATTACCATAAATTACTATTTTTTTCAAGCCTTATATTTATTTTGGTATTAGTGTATTAAGTATCTAGAGGTGATTAAGAAATGAATGAAAATGTAGCGTTGATTAATTTATTTGTTAAATATTATCATATGAAAAATAGTAATATTAAAATTTATAAAGATAACTATACGCTTAAAATGTTGAATGATAAAGAGTATAAAAATATACTAAAAAAACTTAATAATATATCTTTTTGTTCCTTTACAAAGGATTATATTGTAAATACTTATTTAGCTCCAAAACTTTTAGCATCTCAAATAATAAATGAAATGAAGTTATCACTGGAAATAAAAGTAGGTGCAAAACAATTTATGTATATTAATCCAGGCTATGACATGTTAGGCTATAAATACAAAAATGCAATTAATGTTTATGAAATAGATACAAAACAAAATATAAAAGATAAATTAATTAGAATAAAAAAATTTGATAAAGATAACTATCTAGTAAAAAGAATAGTATTAAATAATAATTTAAATAAATCATTAATAAAAAATGGATTTGATAAGAATAAAAAAACACATGTATCATTATTGAACTTATCTAAAGAAAACTTAAAAGCCATGTTAAATAATGTATCTGATGTATTAAAAGACGGAAGCTCTGTACTATTTAATTATGATAAGGAAGCATATTTAAATGATAAAATAGATGATTTTTTATTGAACGAAGGATTTTATGTTTATGAAGTAATAGATGATACTACTATTAATAACAAATATTTTTATAATTACAACACTATAAATCCAAATAATAAGATTATTTTAAATAATACAGTATATATATTTACAGTAAAAAAATCATAATAGATGATTACCATTTTAATAATTAGATTTATGTGCTATAATTGATAATAGGTGATTATATGCAATTTACAAGTAAAGATATAGAAATTATAAAAGATAAATTTAATAAATTATGGAGGTCACTTTGATGTAGATAACAAAGTTAAAAAGTTAGATATTTGTAACGAAAAGCTTTTAGATTCTACTATATGGAATGATCCAAAAGAGGCAGAAAAGTTAACCAAAGAGGTTAGTTCACTAAAAGAAATTATAAATCCTATATTTAAAATTAAAGAGAATATAGAAACATTAAATCAAGCATTTGAATTTGATGAAAGAGATATTGATAATAGCTTATTAGATGAATTTAATGGTATGTATAATAAAACAAAAGATATGTTAGAAAAAGAAGAAATTTTAACATATTTATCTGGAGAATTTGATAATAATGCAGCTATTTTTGAAATACACGCCGGGGCAGGTGGTACTGAAAGCTGTGACTGGGCTTTAATGCTATCTAGAATGTACACTAAGTATTTTAATAACAAAAAATACACGTACGAAGTAATAGATGAACAAGCTGGAGAAGAAACTGGAATAAAAAGTATTGTATACATAGTAAAGGGAGCTTTTGCCTATGGCTATTTAAAAAATGAAAAGGGAGTACATAGATTAGTTAGATTATCTCCTTTTGATTCAAACAATAGAAGACATACTTCCTTTGCAGCAGTTGATGTAATACCTGAATTTGATGAAAATGTCAAAGTAGATATTAAAGATAGCGATATTAGAGTTGATGTATATAGAAGTAGTGGGGCTGGAGGTCAAGGAGTTAATACAACTGATTCAGCAGTTAGAGTAACACATATCCCAACAGGTATAGTTGTAACTTGTCAAAATGAAAGAAGCCAGATAAAAAACAAAGAAACAGCTATTAAGGTATTAAAAAGTAAATTATATCAACTAGAGTTAAAGTCTAGAAAAGATAAGATAGATTCAATGAAAAGCGATCATAGTGGAATAGAATTTGGTTCACAAATAAGAAGTTATGTGCTTCATCCTTATAGTTTAGTAAAAGATCATAGAACAAACTATGAAACATCTAATGTAAATAAAGTATTAGATGGACAAATAGATGAATTTATAGAAAGTAATTTAAAAGGAAGTGATTAAAATGCGTTTATTTAGAAGATTAAGATTTAGAAAAAGTGAAAACATACTATCTAAAGTAGAAAATTCACATTTAATTAAAAGATACTTTCTATTAGCATTTGCAATTTTTATATATGCAGTAGCATATAACTTATTCTTTTATAAAAATAACATTATATATGGTGGTACAAGTGGTGTTTCAATACTTTTAAAAGATTATTTTAACCCATCTATATTTATATTAGTTGCAAACGTACTATTGCTTATATTAAGTTATTTTACTTTAGGAAAAAAGGCTACTATAAATTCACTTGTTGGTTCACTTTTATTTCCTTTATTTATTGATTTAACTAAAAACGTATCGGATTATATCGTTCTTCAAAATGATAACCTACTTTTAATATCAATAATAGGAGGAGCAGCGGTTGGCTTTTCATCAGGTATTGTTTTTAAAACAGGATTTACTACAGGGGGAACAGATATTTTAAAACAAATGATATCTAAATATTTTAAAGTGTCAATAGGTACATCAATGTTAATAGTAGATGGAATAATAGTGTTAATTGGTGGTTTTTTCCTTGGATGGACAAGAGTTTTATATGCTATAATTGTATTATACATAATTAATATAATGGTAGATAAAGTAGTTTTGGGTATATCTAGCAATAAAGCTGTTTATATAACAACTACAGAAAAAGATAGAATTTGTGATTATCTTTTAAATGAATTGAATTTAGGCATCACTCTTTTAGAAACAAGAGGAGGATATACCTATAAAAAAACAGAAATGATTATGTGTGTTGTGCCTACTGGTGATTATTTTAAGGTTAGTGAAGGTATTTCTGAAATTGATCCTAAAGCAGTTATTTTAGTAGTAGATGCATACCAATCTTATGGAATATATGGAAGTAAAAGGGAAGTGATAACAGATGGAATTTATTAAATTTAAAAATGTAGAAAAAACGTATAAGAATGGAGTTAATGCTTTATATAATATTGATTTAGATATTAAAAAAGGTGAATTTGTATTTGTAATAGGTGCAACAGCATCAGGTAAATCAACGCTTATTAAAATGCTTTATAGACAAGAAAAACCATCATATGGAGAAATATATGTAGGTGGTATAAATGTTGCTAAAAT
This sequence comes from uncultured Bacilli bacterium, assembly GCA_934162425.1. Lineage (GTDB taxonomy): Bacteria > Bacillota_I > Bacilli_A > RF39 > UBA660 > Aphodocola. The sequence goes on along the minus strand of CAKPIS010000002.1, from coordinate 88,030 downwards.
TAAAAATAACAAAGTATATAAATTAAGAAGAAAGATAGGTATAGTTTTCCAAGATTATAAATTATTACCTAAATTAACAGCGTATGAAAACGTAGCGTTTGCACTTGAAATGTATGGATTACCTAATAATGAGATAAGAAGAAAAGTATTAAAGGCACTTGATTTAGTTGGATTAAAAGCTAAAACAAAGAGCTATCCAGATCAAATGTCTGGTGGAGAGCAACAAAGAGTTGCAATAGCAAGGGCTATAGTAAATTCACCAAAATTGTTAATTTGTGATGAACCAACAGGTAATCTAGATCCAGATACTAGTTTAGAAATAATGAAGGTAATAGAAAAGATTAATGATATGGGAACTACTATTGTTATGGCAACACATGATAGAGAAATGGTAGATAAGATGAAGAAAAGAGTTATCTTACTTGATAAAGGAAAGATAATAAAAGATTATGAGAAGGGAAGTTATAGTAATTATGAAGGCGTTTAGGATTTTTGGAAGAAATGTAAGAGATGGATTTAAAAGCGTTGGAAGAAACCTTAGTTTATCTATAGCATCAATATCATGTATAACAATTACTCTTCTTATAATATCAATTGCACTTATAGCATCTAGTAATGTTGAAAATATGACTAAACTTATTAGAGAAGACTTTACGATTGTTGCATTTATTAAGTTAGATACAAAAGATGAAGATATAAAAACGATAAAAAAAGAGATAGAATCTTATGATAATATAGAGAGTGTAACTTATCAAACTAAAAAAGAAGTTGCAAATGAAATGAAGGATACATCATCAGATTTAGCAGGTATAATAGATAGTTGGTCAGATGATACTAATCCTTTATATAATACTTTTTTAATAAAAGTAAAAGATACTGATCAAATTACAAAGACAGCTAAAAAAATAGAAGGTTTAGACTCTATAGAAAAAATAAATTATTTACAAGGTATGGTAGAGTCTTTAATGACAGTGTTTAAATTTATAGAAAAAGCTATGATAGTAGCAATGATTGCATTACTTTTAGTAACATTATTCTTAATAAATAATACTATTAAGATAACTATATTCTCAAGAAAAAGAGAAATAGAAATAATGAGACTTGTTGGAGCTTCTAATATGTCTATTAAACAACCATTTGTAATAGAAGGTTTATGTTTAGGATTTTTAGGTTCTGTTATACCAGTCCTAGTAACAATATATGGATATTCTGTTTTATATAAACATTTTAATGGACAATTATTCTCACCATTCTTTAAGTTAGTTCCATCAGAGCCATTTATGTATTATATAGCATTAATATTAATGGGTCTTGGAATAATAATAGGTATGTTTGGTAGTTATAAAGCAGTAAGGAAATATTTAAAAATATGATGAAAAAGATATTAACATTATTTTTACTATTATTAGTACCTATTACTATAGTTAATGCAAAAGAGAAAACTATAGCACAGTGGGAGACAGAGTTAAATAAAACACAAAAAGAATTAGAGAGCAATAATGCTAAGAAAAACCAAACAGAAAGTGAAATAACAGCTAGAAAGCAAAAAATAAATTCAATATATAGTGAAGTAGAAAAAATAAATAATGAAATAACTTCAAAAACAGAAGAAAGTAAAAAATTAGAAGAAGATATAAAAAAGAAGAACATTGAGATACAAGACTTAATGAGATATTATCAGGTATCATCATCTGGTACTTCTATGCTTGAATATGTTATGGGAGCTGAAAGTATAACAGATCTTATTTATAGGTTATCAATTACTGAACAAATTACTACTCATAACAAAAAAAGGATATCAGAAATGAATGATATGATAAAACAAAATGAACAAATTAAAGTAGATTTAGATAATAAAAAGACAGAACTTGCAAAATTAAATAAAGATTTAAATGATCAAGTTGCATCTCTTAACGTAACTAAATCTGAATTAGATGATGCAGGACATTCACTTAGTGAGTCAATAAAGGAAATGCAGAAAACTATATCTAGTTTAAAGAAAATGGGTTGTAAGTCTAATGAAACACAAACAACTTGTTTAAATAGAATTTATAGTGGTAAGTATTTACCATCTGGCACGACTTTTTATAGGCCAACTGTAAGTGGTAGAATATCTAGTAATTATGGATGGAGAACTTTATATGGTGGTGCAAATAATCATGCTGCAATAGATATAGCTGTTCCAACTGGAACTAGTGTTTATGCTGTTGCAACAGGACGTGTTGCTAAAGTAATTAGTTCATCAAAAGGTGGTGGAAACCAAATAATAATACATCACCAAATAAATGGTAAATATTATACATCGTATTATGCACACCTTTCATCATTTAATACAAGCGTTGGAGCAGTAGTAACAAAAGATACAGTAATAGCAAAATCTGGTAGTACAGGTAATTCTACAGGTCCTCACCTACATCTTGGTTTAGCAAGAGGAAAATGGTATAGTGACTATTATGATTACTATGGTTCTTCAGGCTTTGTTGGACATTCATTTGATCCAAGAGAAGTTATTGTATTCCCTCCAAAAGGAAGAAGTTATTCAAATAGATAATTAGTACATAAGCGATATCTCTATTTAGAAATATCGCTTTTAAAATAATTTTAATATAATAAGTTTTGAGGTGAAAGATATGAAAAAACTAACAAAAACAAAATTATTTCATTATCACAATATTTTTAAGAAAGCTCATATTTTTATGATTGATAATATAAAAATAGATAAAAACTTAATTAAAAAATTAGTTAGTACATTTATGAAAGATACATTTTTATTAGATATTAGATTAAATAAAAAAGATGATTTGTTTAAAAAGATAAAGAAAAAAAACATAAAACACTTAATTTCTCCAAGTGATAAATATGATGAAAACGTTGACCTTATTATCTTATTTTCTAAAAAAGATGTAAGTTTGTTAGATGATATAAAAGAAAATGAATTAGAATTTTCTGTATTGTTAGATGATAATAATATTAATTGGAATCAAACCTTTTATAATAGAATAGAATATATAAAATATGCTTTTAAAATAAAGTCAGATTTTGGAATTTATATATCAAATAAAGAAAACGAAATAATCATTTCATATAATTATAAGAAATTTAATGATAAAGTTTTGTCTGATAAAATTAAAAAGTTTATAAATGCATGGAAAGGAATATAATATGAATAATTTAAATGAGATAAAAACAAAGGAAGATACAGAAAAATTTAGAAACTTTTTCTATGATGCATGTATAAAGTCTTTAGAATATGAAACAGGTATGTATGTTGATGAAAATTCTATTATGCATCCTGTTAATGATAAGAGAAGATTAACCGTAATATTTCAAAATCAGCAAAGTATAAATAATACTATTTGTGTAATATTTGATGGTTTAATTGAACTTATATTAAATCCTAATGATATAAATTATGATGATATAATAAATGGAGTAAATGTATACTTTGAAGAAAATTATATAGTTTGGGATAATGAAAAAGATAGAATTAAAGCAGAAAGTATTAAATATAAAGTTATTAATTTGTAGATATTTGATATAATAAATTTATTAGTTACTTATTAAGGAAGGTGACATAAAATGTTCGATTTAGTATCAAAATATAAGCCAAGTGGTGATCAGCCTGAGGCTATAAAAGAATTGGTTAGTGGTATAGAAGATGATAAAAAGTATCAGGTACTTCTTGGTGCAACAGGAACTGGTAAAACATTTACAATTGCTAATGTAATTAAAGAAGTTAATAAGCCAACACTTGTACTTGCACACAATAAAACACTTGCAGGTCAGCTTTATTCAGAATTAAAGGAACTTTTTCCTAATAATCATGTTTGCTATTTTGTATCTTATTATGACTACTATCAACCAGAAGCCTATGTTCCATCTAGTGATACATATATAGAAAAAGATTCATCAATAAATGATGAAATAGATGAATTAAGGCATTATGCTACATCATCACTTATAAATAATAAAGATGTAATAGTAGTAGCTTCTGTTTCATGTATATATGGTATAGGTGATAAAGAAGAGTATGAAAATCATATGCTTACCCTAAAAGTAGGAGATGTAATTGATAGAAATGAGATTTTATCTAAACTAGTAGATATGATGTATGAAAGAAATAATATAGATTTAGCACGTGGTACATTTAGAGCTAAAGGTGATGTTATTGAAATAATACCAGTTTATGAAAAAGCTCATGGTATTAAAATAGAATTATTTGGAGATGAAATAGATAGAATATCTGAATTTGATGTTTTAACTGGTACTATTGTAGGAGATAAAAAATTTGTTTCAATACTTCCTGCGTCACACTTTGTAACGAGTGAGGATAAATTAAAAAAAGCGATAGTAAATATTAGAAAAGAGTTAGATGAAAGATTAGCTTACTTTAGAGAAAATGGTAAATTATTAGAAGCTGAACGCCTGGAGGGAAGGTGTAAGTATGACTTAGAAATGCTAGCAGAAACAGGTTTTTGTTCTGGAGTAGAAAATTATTCAAGACACCTCGCATTAAAAAAGGCAGGTGAAACGCCAACTTGTCTTTTAGACTTTTTTCCAGATGATTATTTAATGGTAATTGATGAATCACATGTAACACTTCCTCAAGTTAAAGCAATGTATAATGGTGACAGAGCAAGAAAACAAATGCTTGTTGATTATGGTTTTAGACTTCCGTCAGCACTAGATAATAGACCACTTAAGTATGAAGAATTTGAAGATAAGATAAATCAGGTTATATATGTTTCTGCAACACCAGGTGATGAAGAATTAGAAAAAGTAAATAATGAAGTTGTCGAGCAAATTATAAGACCAACAGGATTACTTGATCCATTAATAGAGGTTAGAAAATCATCTAATCAAGTTGATGACTTAATAGAAGAAATACAAAAACAAATAGAAAAGAAAGATAGAACTTTAGTTACAACACTTACGATTAGAATGGCAGAAGAGTTAACTACTTATTTAAAAAATTTAGACATAAAAGTAGCTTATTTACATAGTGAAGTAAAAACTCTAGAAAGACTAAAAATAATTCATGATTTAAGAGAAGGAAAATATGATGTATTAGTTGGTATTAACCTATTAAGAGAAGGTCTTGATATACCAGAAGTTAGTTTAGTAGCAATTTTAGATGCTGATAAACAAGGCTTTTTAAGAAGTCATAGAAGTCTTATACAAACAATTGGTAGATGTGCAAGAAATGAGCATGGTAGGGTTATAATGTATGGAGATATTATAAGTGATTCAATGAAAACTGCAATAGATGAAACAAAAAGAAGAAGAATGATTCAAATAAAATATAACGAAGAACATAACATTGTACCAAAAACAATAAAGAAAAAAATAATGGATGTTGTAAGCGTTTCTGAAGAAACTCCAAAAACAAAGAATAAAAATAATAAAATCACAAATAATGAAAGTATTATTAAAAAGTTAGAAGAAGAAATGAAAAAAGCTGCTGATAACTTAGACTTTGAAAGAGCTATGGAATTACGTGATATTATATTTGAGATGAAAGTTAATTGACAAAATATTATCTATAATGTATTATTAAGCTAATAGTAGGAGGAGTTATGAATAACAATGAAATAGGAAATAATTTTAATGAAAATGATATTCAAGATATAAGTGATATATCTTCAAATTCGGGCAGTGTTAGTAGTAATGAAGTTCAAAATGAATCTAATAATGTGGCTGTAGCTGGGTTCATTCTTTCTTTAATAGGACTTCATATAGTAGGTTTAATATTATCAATTGTAGGTTTAAAAAAATCAAAAGAGAAAAATAATAAAGGAAAAGGTTTATCCATAGCAGGAATTGTTATAAGTTCTATTGGAATAATATTTATAACAATAATTATTGCAGTATTATTAATTTCAATAAAAGATGTAACAAATAGTGCTTATGATGCAAAAAGTGGTTCTGTAATAGATACATATAAAATGATAAAAAAATCTGCTGAGCAAAATATAATGCTATCATCTTTAGGTGATACAAACATAACTTGTACAAAAGATAATTGTTATGAGAATTATAATTATAATAAAGAATATTTTGATGTTATGATTACTGATAAAGGTACATATTATGAATTAGAAATTGATGCAATTGGGGATTTTTCTAATGTTAATTTAAATGATAGATGTAATGATTTAGAAGCAACATGTATGGGTAATACTATAATAGGAAAGATAAACAAAGAATAAGAGGATATGATTTTATGAAAGAAGAAAAAAATACAATAGCATTAGTTGGAATGATTTTATCTATATGTAGTTTTATAACTTGTGGACTTACTTCTATTGTAGGACTTATTTTATCAATAATAGGAGCTGTTAAGAGCAAAAAATTAGATGGAGATGGTAAAACATATTCAATAGTAGGTATAATAGTTAGTGTATTTATGATGTTTATAATGATAATTGTTGCATTAGCGCTAGTTGTAGTTTATAATACCACAAAAGTTATACCTAAAGTTAGTACATATATAGATGAAAAGATAAAAGAAGAAGAAAAAAATGATGATTATAATTTAGATGAGACTTTTTACTTTGATGGCTTTGAAATTAAATTATCAAGTAATTATGAAGTAATAAAAAAAGAAAATGAAGATGCATATGTAATAAAGATTCCAGTATCTATAAAAAATACATTATATAATGATGCTAAGTTTAATATGGAATATTGTGATATAACTGGTCCGTATAAAGAAAGATTAGAAAGTCAAGGTAGTAATTACAAAGAAGATAGTCTAGATTTAGCAGATGCTATAAAGTCTAATGAAGAAGTTAATAAATATCTTTATATTCCATATAAAGAAGACGGAGAATATGAAATAGAATTTGATAATCATTTTGATGATGTTTCTATAGAAATTTTTGTAGAAAATAAAAATATAAATTAATTATTAATATTTAAGAAGTTATGTTTTTACATAGCTTTTTTCTTTCGTATTGAAATAAGTACAAACGTTTGATATAATATATTGTATAAATTTAAGAGATTTGTGATAGAATAATTAATTGAAGGTGATTTAAGTGGATAAAATTATAGTAAAAGGTGCTAGAGAAAATAATTTAAAAAATGTTGATATAGATATTCCTAAAAATAAATTAACTGTTATGACAGGTGTATCTGGTAGTGGTAAATCATCACTTGCTTTTGATACTATATATGCAGAAGGACAAAGAAGATATGTTGAAAGTTTATCAGCTTATGCAAGACAATTTCTAGGTGGAACATCAAAACCAGATGTAGATTCCATTGAAGGTCTTTCTCCTTCTATTTCGATTGATCAAAAAACTACAAATAATAATCCTAGATCAACTGTTGGTACAGTAACAGAAATATATGATTATTTAAGACTTCTTTATGCACGTATTGGAGTTCCATACTGTCCTAATCATTTAATTCCAATAACTAGTCAATCTATTCAGGAAATGACAACGCAAATTATGAATGAAGAAGATGGTACAAAACTTATTATAATGTCACCAGTAGCATATGGAGAAAAAGGTACATTTAAAGAACTATTAGATAATTTAAGAAAAGATGGGTATGCTAGAGTAAATATTGATGGTGAAGTAAGAGATTTAAGTGAAGATATAGTTTTAGAAAAAAATAAAAAGCATAATATATTAGTTATTATAGATAGAGTAATTAGAAAAGATGAAGCTGAAAGTAGAATTTATGAGGCATTAGAGCTTGCTTGTAAATTATCTAAAGGAAAGGCTGTTGTGCAAATACCAGGTGCTGAAGAAATTGTTATGAGTGAGTCTTTTGCATGTCCTAACTGTGATTTTTCTCTTGAGGAATTAGAGCCAAGAATGTTTTCTTTTAATGCTCCTTATGGCTCATGTCCTGATTGTAAGGGACTTGGGTTTAAACAAAAAATTAGCGAAAGCCTAATTATTCCAGATAAAGAAAAAACACTCCTTCGTGGTGGTATAGAGCCTCTTTCAGGTATGGATGATCAAAATATATACATAAAGAAATTAGAAATAGTATGTGATAAATATAATATTGATATGAATAAAAAAATGAAAGATTTAACTAAAAAAGAATTAGATACAATATTATATGGTACAAAAGAACCTATAGAATTTAAGTTTAAAACTAGAAGTGGAAATCAAATGAATAGTTATGAACCTTATGAAGGAATTATTAATAACTTAGAAAGAAGATACTTTGAAACTAATAGTGAGTTTATAAGGGACTGGCTTGGAAGATATATGGTAGAGCTTACTTGTCCTACATGTAAGGGGAAAAGACTTAAGGAAAGCGTATTATCAGTACTAATAAATAAAAAGAATATAATAGATTTAACTGATATGAATATTGATAAATTATATAACTTTTTTGATAAACTTAAACTTAGTGAAGAAAAAGAACAAATTGCAAGATTACTTATTAAAGAAATTAAATCTAGATTAGAGTTTTTACATAATGTAGGTCTTGGATATTTGACGTTATCTCGTAGTGCATCAACATTATCAGGTGGAGAATCTCAAAGAATAAGACTTGCAACTCAAATAGGGTCACAGTTAACAGGGGTATTATATGTTTTAGATGAACCATCTATTGGACTTCATCAAAGAGATAATCAAAGACTTATTGATTCGCTTTTAAAGATGAGAGATTTAGGTAATACACTAATAGTTGTAGAACATGATACTGATACTATGCTTCAAGCTGATTACTTAGTTGATGTTGGACCTGGAGCTGGAGAGCATGGAGGTAGGATAGTTGCATGTGGAACGCCAGAAGAAGTTATGCAAAATACTAATAGTTTAACAGGAGATTATCTAAGTGGAAGAAAGATGATAGAAGTTCCTAAAAAAAGAAGAAAAGGTAATGGTAAATACATTGAAATAAAGGGAGCTAAAGAAAATAATTTAAAAAACATAAACGTTAAATTTCCTTTGGGTAAATTGGTTTTAGTAACTGGTGTATCTGGTAGTGGTAAAAGTAGTTTAGTAAATCAAATACTATATAAATCACTTATGAAAGAGGTTTATAATTCTAGGGTTATACCTGGAAATCATAAAAGTATAAAAGGTATAGAAAATGTAGATAAGGTAATTGATATTACTCAAGATCCTATAGGTAGAACGCCTCGTAGTAATCCTGCAACATATGTTGGTGTATTTGACGATATAAGAGATGTTTTTACTCAGACAAAAGAAGCTAAAATAAGAGGATATGAAAAGGGAAGATTTTCATTTAATGTAAAAGGCGGAAGATGCGAAGCTTGCTTTGGAGATGGAGTTAAGAAAATATCTATGAATTTCTTGCCGGATGTATATGTACCATGTGAAGTATGTGGTGGAACTAGATTTAATAAAGAAACTCTAGAAGTAAAATATAAAGGAAAAAACATATATGATGTACTAGGAATGAGAGTAGAAGAAGCTTTAGAGTTTTTTGAAAATCATCCTAAAATTAAAAGAAAATTACAAGTTTTAATGGATGTTGGTTTAGGTTATATAAAGCTTGGACAAAGTGCACCAACATTATCTGGTGGAGAGGCTTCAAGAGTTAAATTAGCTAAAGAACTACAAAAAAAACCAACTGGCAAAAGTGTATTTATATTAGATGAACCAACTACTGGTCTTCATAGTGATGATATAAAGAAATTACTTGTTATTTTAAATAGAATTGTAGATAACGGTGATACTGTAATAGTAATTGAACACAACTTAGATGTTATAAAAGTTGCTGATTATATAATTGATTTAGGGCCAGAAGGTGGAGATCTTGGGGGTAGGATAGTTTGCTGTGGAACTCCAGAAGAAGTATCAAAATGTCCTGAATCATATACAGGAAAATATTTAAAAAAGATTCTAAAATAAGAGGGTTTTAATATATTGATAGATAATAATAAAGTAGAAGCATATGACTTTTACTTTATTTTTTTATGATTTATTAGTGATTTTAAAGTTAACTTTTGTATCTTTTTAAATGTTAAAATATATATAGAAGGAGAGTTGGATAAACATGTATAAGACTATAGACATATGTTGGGGTAAGACTAAAAAGAATGTTGAAAATACTATAAAACAATATATTTATTATAGTTTATCCGTTGATTTATCTTCTCCGTCAAAAATAAATGATGATTACCTATTAGATGAAATAAAGGGCATAGAAGATGATAAAGCTTATTCAAATATTACAAAAGATGAGAAAAAAGAAAGAATATTATACATAAATTATTTTAGATTTTCATTTAATAAATTAACAACAGAAGAAAGAAAAATAATATACTGGACATATTTAGATAAAGAAGATAATTATGATGATAGATATATAGCTAATTCGCTAGGCTTTTCATTAGGATATTATTATTTAAAGAAGAAAGAAACATTAATTAGATTTGCATATTGTTTGGGGGTTGAAGAAAAAAATGATAGATAAGATAAGTAGATTATATCCTAATTTTTCAATATATATTAGAAAAGAAAATAAAGTTTATAATGCAGAAGGAAAAAGAGTTTTAAAAAAGAGACTAAAAGAAAATATACCATATGTTCTAATAAATGGTAGTTCATATGAGGTTCATCAAAAAAAGAGCAGATAGCAGATAATGTGTCTGCTTATTTTAATTCATTATCATAAAAAATGTCTAAATTAAGAACTTTAAATAATATATATAAAAAGATTATATTGTGTTATAATTATTATGGTGATACACATGAAAGTAATTGTAGTAGATGATAATAAAAAAAATTATAAAAATAATACTGATACTAAGTACAGATTAAATTTATTTATAGAATGGCTTATATACATGGTAGGTTATGCCATTGTACTTTTAATGGCCTCTGGCTTATTTAGATCAATTTACGTTAAAAATTTCTTATATGGTCTTTTAGCTGCCATTATAATATTTATACTAAATAAAACAATTAAACCTATATTAGTATCATTATCTCTCCCTCTTATAGGAATATCACTTGGATTATTTTACTTTGTAATTAATGTAATAATATTATTTATTGTTGATTTTATATTAGGAAGTGCTTTTGAGTTACATGGCTTTTTTTCTCCTATTATAATAGCAATGTTTATTAGTTTGATGAACCTAATAATGGAAAACTTAATAATTAAACCTATAATAGAAAGGTGTACAAAATAATATGAATAGTGTAGCTATAAAAATATGTAGTTTAGAGGTAACGTGGTATTCACTTTTTATCTTAACTGGAGTAATAATTGGTTATATATTAATATTAAAAGAAGCTAAAAAGCATAATATAGATGAAAAATTTGTTAATGACTCTGTTTTTTGGTGTGTAATATTTGGAATACTTGGGGCTAGAGTATACTACGTATTATTTAATTTAGATTATTATTTATCTTATCCAACTGAAATAATAAAAATATGGAACGGTGGGCTTGCTATACATGGTGGTATAATATTTGGTCTTTTGGTTTTTATATATTATTGCCGTAAATATAAAATTAATTTATTAAAGTATTTAGATATAATAGTGCCATCACTTGTTTTAGCACAAGCTCTTGGAAGATGGGGGAACTTTTTTAACGGAGAAGCTCATGGACCTGTTGTAGCATTAGAATTTTTACAGAAGTTACATCTACCTAAATTTATAATAGATGGAATGTATATAAATGGTAATTATTATCATCCAACATTTTTATATGAGTCCTTCTCTTGTTTGCTATGTTTTATTATTCTTATTATTCTTAGAAGAAATAAAGACATTAAAACAGGAACTCTTACAGGAATATATTTAGTATGGTATGGTATATTAAGGTTTTTAATAGAATCACTTAGAACTGATAGTTTAATGTTAGGGAATATAAAGATGGCACAGTTAGTATCAATTATAATGAATTTAATTGGAGTTATAATTATAATAATATCTATAAAAAATAAATCTTTATATAATGAAAGGAACGCTTTAGATGAAAAAAGATAATGTTGCAATAATAGGAGCAGGTCCAGCTGGTCTTAGTTGTGCTCTTTATTTATTAAGAGCAGGAATAAATCCTACTATATTTGAAAAAAAAGCTCCTGGTGGAGTTTTAAATGAGATGGTTAAAATAGATAATTATCCAGGTTTTACAGAAAAATCACCATCTACTTTAGCATTTAGGATGTATAGTGCTATAGAAGAATTAGGTGCTAACATAGTCTCTAGTGAAGTTTTAAGTATAAGAAAAGAAAATGATGATTTTATAGTTAAAACTAATGATGAAATATATAGTTTTAAGTTTATTGTTATAGCATCTGGAAGAACACCTAAAAAGCTTCCTGTACTTGAAAATTCAAATATAAAAAAGGGAGTTTCATACTGCGTAACTTGTGATGGAGCTTTATATAAAAATAAAGATGTTGTTATAGTAGGCTCTGGTGCATCTGCTGTCATAGCTTCTATTTACCTATCTAACTTAGCACATAAAATATATATGGTTAATAGAAGTGATAAGTTTAAGTGTGAATTAAAAGATAAAGAAATAATAGAAAGTAAAGATAATATAGAAATAATTTATAATTCTAATATAGATAACGTAATAACTGAAGATGATAAAGTAGTTGGTGTTAATTTAGATAATAATAGAAAACTAGATATAGAGTGCATTTTTGTGTATATTGGTCAAATAATAAACAATATGTACTATGAGAATTTGAAACTTAATAGTGATAATCTTGGAATATTAGTAGATAATAATATGAAAGCTTCTCTTGATAGAGTATATGCTATAGGAGATAGTGTAAGCAAAAGATTATATCAAGTTGTAACAGCAGCAAGTGAAGGTGCGTTAGCAGCAACCGATATAATAAGAGCAATTAATAGATAGAAAGTAGCTATCTATTTTTTAATAAATGAATAAAAAACACCTGGATATGTTGAAAAAGAAAATCTTATTTGATATAATACTTTTGTAAAGGAAGTGATAGGGTATGACATTTTCTAGTAAAATAAAAAAAGAGATTAGTTCAGTAGAGTGTACAAGAGCAGAGTATCTATCAGAATTATCTGGAGTTATAAGAACTAGTGCACAAATTAAGATATATAATATTAAAATACAAACAGAAAATAAATTTGTTGCAAATAGAATATTTGGTTTATTTAAAATTTTATTTGATATAAACTTAAATATTTCACTTAGAAAGAATTATAATTTTAAGAAAAATGAAATATATGTTTTAGAACTTAAAAAAGATACCCTTAAAGTACTTAGGGATTTAGGTATAGTAAATGATAAAAATGAATTACTTAAAGTACCTAGCGAGTCTCTATTATCTGATGAAGAACTTAAAAGAGCATATTTAAGAGGTGTATTTTTAGTTAGTGGAAGTTTAAATGATCCTAAGACTTCTAGATATCACTTAGAGTTTTTAATAAATGATACAAGTTATGCTAATTTTTTAAATGATACTTTAAATGAATGTGGTTTAAATAGTAAAATACTACATAGAAGAAAAGGATACATGATATACATTAAGGAAGCAGAAAAAATAAGTGATTTTTTAAGACTTATTAGGGCATATAATGGTGTTATGTATTATGAAGAAATAAGAGTTTATAGAGAAAAAATAAATATGACTAATAGACTTAATAATTGTGAACAAGCTAATGTTGAAAAAACGTTAGCTACTTCTAATATGTTGATTAATGATATTAATTATATAAAAGAAAATGAAGCGTTTGATTTATTAGATGATAAGCTTAAAGTAAGCTGTGAATATAGAATAAAATATCCTGAATCATCACTACTTGAATTAAGTGAAATAATTAGTTTAGAAACTGGTAGTAATGTTAGTAAATCTTGCTTAAATCATAGATTTAGAAAAATAAAAGAGTTTGCAAATAAATTAAAGAGTCAAAATTAATCTAATAAAGTCTTTCAAAAATTATAATTTTTTGATAGAATATAAAATAGAACATTAAAAATAAAAATAGAAGTAGTGAGGGGAAGTGTTGTCATGGGCAAAACAATTGCGTTAGTAAATCAAAAAGGTGGTGTAGGCAAAACAACTACTAGTATAAACTTAGCAGCATCACTAGGCGTATTAGGCAAAAAAGTACTTCTTATAGATTTAGATCCTCAAGGAAATTGTTCTACAGGTGTTGGAATAAATAAAGGCGATATAGATAAAAGTATATATGACTTACTTCTTGGAAGATGTAGCGCACAAGATGCTATTACAAGAACAAATTTTAAAAATTTAAATATAATACCAGCTACAATTAATTTAGCAGGTGCAGATATAGAATTAATAGAAAAGTCAAAATTAGATGTAAATTTTCAAAAGAGTTTACAACTTAAAATAGCTTTATTACCAATTATTGATAAATATGATTATATTATAATAGATTGTCCACCATCACTTGGACTTTTAACAACTAATGCGTTAACTGCGGCAAATTCTGTATTGATACCAGTACAGTGTGAATTTTTTGCGTTAGAGGGAATAATGCAATTATTAAATTCAATTATGCTTGCACAAAAAAAACTTAATCCAAAACTAGAAATAGAAGGTGTTCTTTTAACTATGCTTGATTCTAGAACTAATTTAGGATTAGAAGTAGTAGAAGAAATAAGAGGATTTTTTAAAGAGAGAGTATATAATACTTTAATACCAAGACTTATTAGATTAACAGAGGCACCAAGTCATGGTAAACCAATAGTTGCATATGATCCAATGAGTCGTGGAACAGAAGCTTATCTTAATTTAGCAAAGGAGGTCATAGAACATAATGAAAGACGAGACTAATAAAAGAAGAGCACTTGGAATGGGACTTGAACAATTATTTAGTACTGAGGTACTTGACTTTGATCAAGTTGAAAAAACAATTGTTAATGAAACACCAAAAGATAAAGTTGTAATGCTTGAAATAAAGGATTTAATGAGTAATCCATACCAACCTAGAAAGGTATTTGATGATGATGCATTAAAAGAATTATCTGAATCAATAAAAGAACATGGTGTATTTCAACCAATTATAGTTAGAAAAAGTGTTAAAGGATACAATATAATAGCAGGAGAAAGAAGAGTTAGAGCATCAGGACTTGCTGGATTAACTACTATTCCAGCTATTATTAGAGATTTTACTGATGATGAAATGATGCAAATAGCACTTTTAGAGAACTTACAAAGAGAAAACTTAACTTCTATAGAAGAAGCTAAAGCTTATAAATCAATAATAGAATCACTTAGACTAACTCAAGATGAATTAGCTAAAAAACTAGGTAAATCAAGAAGTCATATAACTAATATGCTTGGTCTTTTAAGACTTCCTTTAAGTGTTCAAGATATGGTTTTATATGGAAAAATATCAATGGGACATGCTAGAGTGCTTAGTAAATTAGAAAGTCATGATCAAATAGAAGAACTTGCTAATAAAGTAGTAAATGATAACTTAAGCGTAAGGGAGTTAGAAGAATTAGCTAGTGGTGAAAAATTTGAAAAGGCTTTACCAGTTAAGAAGAAAGCAGTAAAAGAATATAAATACGTAGAAGATGCAATGAAAGAAAAGTTAGATACTAAAGTATCTATTTCTGGAAATAAAATAAAAATATCTTTTGCTACAAAAGAAGATTTAAATAGAATACTTGAAATATTAAATATAGAAGTAGAATAGAGGTTAAAATATGAAAATATTAGGCTTAACTATTGTTAAAGAAATATATCTTCCTATATTAATAATAATTATAGAAGTAATATTAGAAAGACTTCTTAAATTTACTTTAAAAAAGACTTTTAATCCTAAAAAACATAAAAGATTAGATACTAGAAAGTCTAAGACAATGAGTAGTTTAATATTTAATATAGTTAAATATATTTTAAGAATTTTAGCTATTTTAATGATACTTGATGTATTTGGAATAAATACAAATGCAATATTAACTGGTCTTGGAGTAGCATCATTAATTGTAGGTCTTGCTTTTCAAGATATACTAAAAGATGTGTTAGTTGGTATATCTATAATGCTTGAAAATCAGTTTGTTGTAGGAGATTTAGTTAAAATAGGAGATTTTGAGGGTACTGTAACTCATTTAACACTTAAAACAACTAGAATTAAGTCAAATACTACGGGTGAAATTAAGATAATTGCTAATAGAAATATATCTGAAGTAATTAATTATAGTATGGATAAAACAGTTGCTATAGTAGATGTACCAGTTAGTTATGAATGTAATATAGATGAAGTAGTAAGTGTGCTTTCTATTACAATAGAAAATATAAAAGAAGATATAAAAGAGTTATCTGGAGATATAAATGTTTTAGGAGTTCAGGAATTAGCTGATTCATCCGTTGTGATAAGAGTTGTTGCAACATGTAAGCCAGGTAAACATTATGAGGTTAAGAGAATACTTAAAAAAGAATTTAAAAATGCTTTAGATAGAAATGGTATATCAATTCCATATAATCAGATAGTGGTGCATAATGAAAAATAATTATGAATTAAATTCAGTTGTTATGATGAAAAAAACTCATCCTTGTGGAAATAATTTATTTGAAATTATTAGAACAGGTGTTGATATAAAAATTAAATGTATTAAATGTGGTAGAACCATAATGTTATCTAGAGTAGATTTTAATAAAAAAATAAAAAAGGTGTTGGAGGAGAAAAAATGATTGATAAAAAAATAAAAAGATCATCACATCCTGTTATGTTCTTTATATACTTGTCATTATTTGTAATTATAGCAAGTGGTATAGCATCACTTCTTAATTTTCAGGTTACTTATGATAAGCTAACTACAATAGCAGGAGAAGTTGAATCAACAACAATAGCTGTTAATTCTTTATTAAGTTTAGATGGACTCAAGTTTATTATATCTTCAGCATATAATAATTTAATAAACTTTGAACCTTTTGGTAATTTACTTATTGCATCAATAGGATTTGCAATAGCACTAAAATCAGGTTTTTTAAAAACTTTATGTAATAAAGTAACAAAGAAAATTCCAAAGTTTTTGATAGTATTTATATACTCATTACTATGTATTATATCTAGTCTTGATGGTAATTTAGGTTATGTATTATTGTTACCATTAGGTGCAGTACTATTTATGAGTATGAATAGAAATCCACTTGGTGGATTAGCTTTAGGTTTTGCATCAATTGCATCAGGACATGGAGCAGGACTTTTTGTAACTACATTGGATTATAATTTATCTAGTTATACTGAAGCTAGTGCAAAACTATTAAATGATGAATATAAAGTTTTACAAGATGGAAATTTATTCTTTATCATAGCAGCAGCTTTATTAATGGCATTAGTATGTACATTGGTTACAGAAAAGTATTTAGTTAGAAAACTAGGAAGAAATACCATAGAAGAAGAAAATGAAATAATATTAGACGAAAGTAAGGAAAAGCAAGGTTTATTTGCAAGTTTAATAGCAACTATAATTTACCTAATTCCTATAATTTTAATGATTATACCAGTTGGTAAAGAAAGTTTCTTAGGATTGTTACTTGATAAATCTCAAACAACATATTCTAAAATGTTATTCTCATCAGATTCATTATTTGCTAATAACTTAGTCGGTATTATATCATTATTATTTGCACTTCAAGGCTTTGTATTTGGAGTAGTATCTGGTACTATAAAGAAAATAAGAGATATCGTATCATTTTCTTCAAGTTATTTAAAAAGTATAGGTAGTATATTTGCACTAATATTTTTTGCAGCAGAACTATCTTCAATACTTAAAGAAACTAATTTTGGTGTTGTAATAACAGGAACATTAGCAAATTTAGTTGCAGCCTCAAAATTCTCATTTATACCACTTGTATTATTAATATTATTAGTTACAGTAATATCTAATATATTAGTTCCAGCATCTGTTTCAAAATGGGCAATACTTGCCCCAAACATAATGAATGTTGTAATGAAAGCTAATATAACACCAGAATTTGCTCAAATAGTATTTAGAGCAGGAGATTCATTAGCTAATGCTATAACACCTTTATTCCCATACTTTGTTATATTTATAGGTTTTGTAGAATTATATACAAAAAATAGTAATGACTTTAGTATAAAAGGTTGTTATAAATTAATATTCCCATGCTTCTTAGCAGTAGCTTTAGTATGGATACTAATGATTATTTGCTGGTTTATTATTGGACTTCCAATTGGTCCTGGTATATATCCAACGTTTTAGTACTACACATGTAGTACTTTTTTAATTTAACGTAAAGTTTTCCACAATAAAATTAAATAACAATTGATAATTAATATAAAAATATGATATTATTAATTTAGATTAAGATACGAAAGGTAAGATGCTGTATGAAAGATAAATTAAAGAGTATATTAAATAAAATAAAAAATAATAAAAAGAAAGTAATAGGTATAACATTTGGAGTATTTGCAGCATTTATATTTACATTTGCAACGTATAATTTAAATAATCCAACATATTTTAATAGATTATTTGCAAATGTATTAAATAATGGTGTTCCAGCAAATAGTAATTTTGAAGATAATACTTTTTATAGTTGCGTAGTAGATGCATATAATAATGCTAATGGTGCATCAAAAGCATATACTGATAATTTAACAGATGAAGAGTTAGCTAGTATAACTAATTTAACATGCCAAGGATATAATTATTCGAATGATGATAAGATAACAAGTGCGAAAGGAATTGGAAAATTAACTGGATTAACACAATTAGACTTAAATTCCAATCAGTTAACAAGCATAGATTTAAGTAACAATACAGCCTTATCAAATTTAAATTTAAGTAATAATCAATTAACAAGTATAGATTTAAGTAACAATATAAATTTAATAGATTTAAGTTTGTATGATAATTTGTTGACAAGTATTGATATAAATAGTAACACATTATTAATGACTGTAGATTTAAGTAATAATCAGTTAACAAGTATAGATACAAGTAAAAACGTTGAATTAACAAGATTAGAATTAGGAAAATATATAAATCATAGTCGTAATAATATAAGTAATATAGATTTAAGTAATAATATAAACTTAACATATTTATCCATAGCGGAAAATAAATTAACAGATATAAACTTATATAATAATATAAATTTGACATATTTGGATGTAGGCTGGAACAATTTAACAAGTATAGATTTAAGCAAAAATATAAATTTGGAGGGTGCTGTTTTAACAGAAAATAATTTTTTTGAATCAAAAATTTCAATGAATATTGGTGATGTGTATGATGTTAGAAGTAATATAATTCTTCCAGAAAAATATCAAGATTCAATAAAATATAGTGAATATGATGAGAAATTATTAAAAATAGAAAATGGAAAAATAACAGCATTAGCAAATGGAAAAACTAATTTTACAGTTAGAAGTTCCTTGACAGACAATTATTCTTATTATATACAAAAAGTAAATGTTGTTGTTGGTAATGTTCATGTTTTTGAAGATTCTAATTTTAATGCTTGTGTTGTAGATACATATAATAATAAAAATGGAACTTCTAAAACTTATACTGAAGGTTTAACAGATGAAGAATTAGCAAGTATTACTAGTTTAGATTGTAGCAGTAAGAATATAAATAAAATAGATGGGCTAGAAAAAATGACAAACCTGTTGAGTATAAATTTTATGTTTAATCATAATTTATCAACTTTAGATTTAAAAAAATTATCAAAATTAGAAACGATTAATTGTTATTCATGTAATTTAACAAATATTGATTTGTCTGCAAATAAAAATATTAAAACATTAAATTTAGCGGGTAATAAGCTTACAAATATAGATTTAAGTAATAATAAATTATTAGAAAATTTATTATTAGGTTATGGGACATTTGATTATGCAAATAATGTTTCTAATATAGACTTGAGTAATAATATAAATCTTAAAAATTTAGGATTGGGGGGTAATGGTCTTAGTCAACTTGATCTAAGTAACAATATAAATTTGGTTAGTTTAGAAATAGAAAATAGAGAATATGATAACGTGCCACATCCTAATACCTTGATTCCAGATTTTAATATAAAAGACTTATTGTTTGTAGGGGATAAATTTAAGTTAGATACTTCTGATATTAATATAGTGCCTCCTAAGGGTTGGAAATTTAATTACTCATTAGATAATGAAAATATATTTAATATAAATGATGATTGGATAACTGCAAAACTTTCTGGGACTTCAAATTTATTAATTAAAATGGGTGATATTACAATCGATACTAAAAGCATTAGGGTATCTAATCTAGAAATAAGCGGTAATTATAATGTTAATAATAATGCTAAATATATAAATGTAAAAGACAGTGATGCACTAAATAGTGATGGAAGTATTAACACAGATGTATTATTAAATAATATAAATATTAATAGTGATGTAAATATAGAAAAAAATATAGAAAATAATAAATTAATACTTAAATATAATGGAGATAAAGTAGCTGAATATAATATAATAGGTTATAGAGTGATTAATGATAAATTACAAAAATACTATGATTCTTCAACGGGCGGTTATAAAATATACATGGGTACTAAGCAATTTGATTTAGCTAATGACTTATTGTTATTAAATTGTTATGCAGAAGAAGAAAATGATAACCTTGTAATATATGATAATAATAAAAAAGAAAATGTATTAGAAAGCATAAGATTACTTAAGATTTCTTCTGATTATTATGATTTAGATGCTGGTTATTCAGAAAATGATAATGCATATTATATATATGTAAAAGATGGCAGTTTGGATTTAAATAAAATACAGTTATCAACAGGTCTAACAATAAATAATGATAGCTGGAGAATAACTATAGAAGATGATCCTACATATGGTTATGATACATATTCTTATATATATCCTGTTTCTTTAAATCAATCTTCTAATTATAAAATAATAGATGATTGTATATATCTTGGCTTAATAAATGAAAATAATTATCCAAGTATAAACGTAAACAATGGTGAGGCTAGAAAAAATGGTAATCAATTTGATATATATTCTGGAGCAGGTCAAAAACTTGATTCATTAGATATAATTGCATTGGAAACGGATTATTTATCATATGATATAAAAGATGAATCAGAAAGTAGGTCTAGATACGAATATGAGTTTGCAAGTTCATCATTATATTTAGGAGTAGATACGTTTAATCCTGCATATATAACAAGTAAGATTAATTCTACTTATGAATATGCAACGGATACTGGATTACTTAAAATTAAACATAATGATAAGTTGATAGAAGAAATTAAAGTAGTAAATATATATTTGCCAGATAAGTATAAATTTATATGGGATAATTTATATTTAAAAGATTCAGAATTTAAAGATTCTATGGTAAAATCTATAACTCATGTTAAAAACATAGATAAAGACAAAATAAGTGTTATGAATGGAAAACTTATTCTTGTAAGAGAAGAACAGGAAGATGACGATGGCAATACTTATTTCGAGGAATGGCTTGATGTCTACACTATAGATTATGATTCTTCTAGATATGAAGATGAAGATTATAGAGATTCTAAATATATAAAAGGTGAGATTGCACTTGCTAGTATATCATCTAAAAAGTATGATATGTCTGATAATTATATATATCTTGGCACTGAAGATTTTAATAGTGACTTAGAGTTTAAAAATTTTGGTAAAACATATAACACTAATAAATTATTAGAAACTAATGCTCTTAAAATAGATAAAAATAAGATAGAACTTTGGTTTACGGGTGAAGAGTGTGATAGCAAGTATGTTGATGGAAAATATGTTGAAACTTGCTCATATGAACCGGTAGAAAAAGTAGACTCTTGGGATTTAGTTAAAGTTTTATCTGATGACTTTGATTTATCAACAAGTTCTATTGATTTAAATTTTGATGGTATATTTTCACTTGATTCTGTTGGTATAACAAGTGGTAGTATATCCCTTGAAGGCGATATACTTGTAATAAAGTACAAAGATAAAGTAGTAAAAGAAATAAAAGTAAATGATGCAAAAAAGAATACAACTACTACTAAAAAAGTGGAAGATATAGAAAATACAACACAAAATAGTTCTTATACAACAACTACGAAAAAGAGAAATATATTTAGCCGTTTATTTGGAAATAAGAAAACTACAGCAACTGCTAAAAAAGTAACATCAAGAAAAAATATATTTATAAGAACAACAAAGAATAAATCAAGTACAACTAAAGTAATAACAAATAAGAATAATATAAGTACTACTAATAAAGAAAGTGGTAAAACTATAAGATTAAATGTTAAGATATTAGTTATATTGCTAGTTTCATTTAACATAATATTTGTAAGTGCATTATATCTTTTTAAAAAAGACAAATTTAAAGAAAAAGGAGAAAAATAATTTCTCCTTTTACATTTGTTTTACTGATGTTTTTTTAAACATTTATAAATTATTAATTATAATATATAATATAAGTAATAACTTTTATGGAGGTGTTTTTCTTGAAAGAAAAAAATGATATAGATGTAATAAATAAATCTTTAGAAAAATTAATTAGTAATGGTTATATAACGAAGTCTGATGCAGAAATACTTAAGTTATTTTACTATGAAGATAAAAGAAATATAGAAGATATAAACGATGAAATAGCCAAATTTCCTATAAATAAAAGTTTTTTAAAAGAAAAACTAAAAGGCGCTAAAATTGATAAAGAAAAGAAGAAAGTAGAAAATACTACCCCCAGTTTATCTTTAGAAAATATAGTTGATTTTGAAAAGGATGGAAAAAGTTTTATTAAAATACATTATCCATTCCCAGATGATAGGGTTAGAGTTATAGAAAATAGAACTGATCCATTTAAGACTGCTAAAGAAATTTTTGAAGAATTAAATGAAAGTATTGGAACTGATGAAGAGGGTATAAAAAGAGCTGTTTCTATATTTGAAGATATAATGTTAAAAAAGTGTAATGAAACTAAGCTTGTTAATTATGAAGAACAAAAAAAATATACAGAATATGATAAATTATCTAACAAAGAAAAAGAAAGCTTTGATGGCTTAACAGAAGTTCTTGATAATAACAAACAAAAATTTGAAGGCAAAGTAGTAAGAGTTTGTTTAGAAGAAAAAATAGTAATTATATCTACTAAAAATGAACCTACAAAAGATGAAATTAAGAAAATAAAATTTAATAAAGAAAAAGAAAGGTATGAATTAGTACCTGTAGATTCTAAAGGTTATAAGTATGATAATCAAGATAACATGGATCAAGATACAAATTCTTTGGAAAATGATGCATCAGAAGATGACTTAAATATCGAAGAAAAAACGCAAAAAGAAGGAGAACTCAAGAATATGGATAAAGGTATTGCATATAAAAAGAGAAGAAAGCCAAAAATAGGAAATAATTAATTTTATTTTCTTTTTTTGTGATATAATACCTATACGAGGGATGTGATTTATATGGCTTTAACAGCTGGTATAGTAGGATTACCAAATGTTGGTAAATCTACATTATTTAATGCAATAACTAAAAAGAATATTTTGGCAGCTAATTATCCTTTTGCAACAATAGAACCTAATGTTGGTATGGTAATAGTTCCAGATAAAAGATTAGATTATTTAAACGAATTGATTGAGCCTAAAAGTTTAGTGCCAACTACATTTGAATTTACTGACATAGCAGGATTGGTTAAAGGAGCTTCTCATGGTGAAGGATTAGGTAATAAATTTTTATCTCACATAAGAAATGTTGATGCAATAGTAGAAGTAGTAAGATGTTTTGATGATACAAATATAACTCATGTTGAGGGAACAACAAATCCATTAAGAGACATAGAAATAATAGATGTAGAATTTATCTTTTGTGATCTAGAAGTTATTACTAATAGACTTTTAAAGATAGAAAAAAAAGCAATATCAACTAAAGATAAGGAATCTTTAAAGGAAGTAGAACTACTAAAGAAAATAAAAGATGCTTTAGAAAATAATATTCCAGCTAGACATTTAGAATATACTTCTGATGAACTTAAAATGTTAAAGGCCTTTAATCTTCTTACTATGAAACCTATAATATATGTAGCTAATGTAAAAGAAGATGAAGTATTAACAGAAAATGATTATGTTAAAAGTGTAAAAGAATATGCTATAAAAGATAATTCTAAAGTAATAGTTTTATGTGCAAAAATGGAAGAAGAACTAAGCGGATTTGAAGATGAAGAGAAAAAAGCATTTTTAAATGAACTTGGAATAGATGAACCGGGTTTAGATAAACTTATTAAGGCATCATATAGTCTTCTTGGATTAAAGACTTATTTTACAGCTGGACCTAAAGAAGTTAGAGCATGGACATTTTCTGATGGAATGAAAGCTCCAGCTTGTGCAGGAATAATACATAGTGATTTTGAAAAAGGATTTATTAGAGCAGAAGTAATAAGTTTTAATGACTATAAAAAGTATGGTGGAGAAAAAGGTGCTAAAGAGGCAGGAAAACTTAGAAGTGAAGGTAAAGAATACGTAATGCAAGATGGAGATATTTGTTTATTTAGATTTAATAATTAAGAAATAGGTATATTAATAAGGTTATTGTCATATTAAATTATAGTGGTATAATATAATTCACTAAGAAAGAAGGCAAATAAAATGTTAATAACAGATAGGATTTTTGGTATTTCAACTAAGAATTTAGAAGTAGTAGAATTAGTTAGATCGCTTGATGTAGAATCTAAGTATGATATATCACCATCATATAATTCTTATACAGAGTTTAATCCACCTATATATATTTTAGCTAAAAATAAAAATGGTAAATATAAGGACATTTCTAGTGGTCATAAATATGATAATGTAGATAATAATTTTAGAAAAGGTAACATACTTGGTAAAAGAATTTTGGAAAAAGTTTCTCACAAAAACAAAAGAATAAGATATAAAGATGCCGATAGATATATAGAAGAAATGAATGGTTTAGTACTTAGAGGAAAAAAATAAGAATATAATTAATAAGAAGGTTTACAATGACCTTCTTTTTTGCTATAATACTTGCGAGTAATTTAAATTTACTCTCTTGCTCTTAATTATTT
Organism: uncultured Bacilli bacterium; assembly: GCA_934162425.1. Lineage (GTDB taxonomy): Bacteria > Bacillota_I > Bacilli_A > RF39 > UBA660 > Aphodocola. The sequence goes on along the minus strand of CAKPIS010000002.1, from coordinate 63,043 downwards.
AAGGGCCGATTAGACCGGAAGAGGAGGAAAGATAAAATGAAATACGAAATTATGTTCATAGTAAGACCAAATCTTGAAGAAGATAAAGTTAAAGAAGTTGCTAAAAACTTTGAAAAAGTTTTAAGTGATAACGGAGCTAAAGTTACATCTTCAAAAGACTTAGGTCAAAAAGAATTGGCATATGAAGTAAGTGGTTTTAAAACTGGTTTTTACTTCTTAATTAATTTAGAAGCTAATGATGCTAAAGCAATTAATGAATTTGATCGTTTAGCATTAATTAGTGAAGATGTTATTCGTCATTTAATCGTAAAAGAAGATTAGTAAAGTGAGGTAATAAAATGAATAAAGCATTTTTAATTGGTAGATTAACAAGAGATCCTGAACTTAGATATTCATCTAGTAATGCTCCTATAGTTAATTTTTCTATAGCTATAGATAGACAGTATACTAATGCAAATGGTCAAAGAGAAACAGATTTTATTAATATAGTAGCTTTTCAAAAGCAAGCTGAAAATATTAAAAAATATGTAACTAAAGGTTCTTTAGTTGCTGTTGATGGTAGAATTCAAACTAGAAATTATGATGATAAGGATGGTAAGCGTGTTTATGTAACAGAAGTTGTTGCAGACCGTGTTCAATTCTTAAGTTCTAAGTCAGGACAAACAGAAAGTGTTAGTTCAAATAATAGTGATGATGTATCTCCAGCTGATTTTCAAACTGATTCAAAACCCGCAACAAACGTATCAGATGATGTTTTTGCAGACTTTGGTAGTTCAATTGAAATAAGTGATGATGATATTGCATTTTAATAAATAAAAGAAGGAGGAGACTGTCGTGGCAGAATTTTTTAGAAAGAAAAAGAAAGTATGTCAAATGTGTGCAGGTAAATCTGTTAACTATAAAGATCCTGAAATTTTAAGAAAATATATTAATGAAAAAGGTAAAATATTACCAAGAAGAGTTACAGGAGCTTGCTCTAAGCACCAAAGACATATTGCAAGAGAAGTTAAAAGAGCTAGAATGATAGCTTTACTTCCATTCACAAGATAATTAAGGAAAGTATGTATTACTTTTCTTTTTGTTTTATTTAAATTAAATTTATGTTATAATACTATAGTAATTATCTAATTAGAAAGGTGGGCTAATTATGAAGGTTATATTTATAAAAAATGTAAAAGGACAAGGAAAAGAAGGGGAAATAAAAGAAGTTAAAGATGGATATGCCCAAAACTTCTTAATAAAAAATAAATATGCTGTTGCTTATACCAAAAGAAGTAAAGAAGTATTAGATATAAGTAATAAAAATAAAGAAATAAAGTTGCAAGAAGAAATAGATTTTTGTACTAAGATAAAAAATGAACTTGAAAAAAAGACTTTAACATTTAAAGTTAAAACAGGTAAAAATGATCAAGTATTTGGTTCTATTTCATCTAAGCAGATAGCAGCTAAATTAGATGAAATGGGATATAAAATAGATAAGAAAAAAATAGTTTTAGATGATAGTATATCATCTTTAGGATATCATAAAGTTAAGGTTAATTTGCATAAATGTGTATGCATGATATTAACGGTTAACTTAGTTAAGTAAGGAGTTGATTAAAATGGCAGAAAGAAAAGTACCAGAAGCATTAGATGCTGAAAAAGCTGTATTGGGGTCTGCCTTTTTATCTAAAACTGCTCTTCAAAAAATATGCGATGAACTATCTAGTGAATCATTTTATAGTGAAGCTAACAGACTTATATTTGAAACGCTACAGGAATTAAATGATTCATCTTCTGCTATTGATATTACAATACTTACTAGTAAATTAAATGATAAGAAGATATTAAGTAGAGTTGGTAATGCTGAGTATTTATCTGAGTTATTAGATTCTGTACCTAGTGCTTCTAATGTTGAATATTATATAAATATAGTTAAAGAAAAAATGGTTGCAAGAAAAATGATTGAAACTGCAACTGAAATAGCTAATGATGCTTATACTTATAGTGATTCTATATATGATGTTTTAGATAATGCTGAAATGAAGATGCTTAGAATAGGTAATATGAGAAAAGTAACTGAATTTCAGAGAATTCAAGATGTTGCATTTAGAGAGCAAGCTAATCTTGAGAAGTTAGCAGAGCAAGGTTCTGAAATTACTGGTCTTGCAACTGGTTTTTCTGATTTTGATAAATTAACAGCAGGACTTCAACCTAACCAATTTATAATAATTGCGGCTCGTCCTGCTATGGGTAAAACTGCTTTTGCACTTAATTTAGCTACATATGCTGCTATGCATAGTTCTTCATCTGTTGCACTTTTCAACTTAGAAATGAGTGCTGAGCAATTAGCAAATAGAATACTTCAGTCATTAGGACAAATAAATGGCTCTAAGATGCGTACGGGGCGTCTTGAACATAATGATTGGAAAAGATTAAATGAAGCAATTAGTAAGTTGTCTGATACCAATTTATACTTAGATGATACTCCAGGTATAACCATAGGAGAAATTAGAAGTAAATGTAGAAGACTTGCTAATTCAGAGAAGGGATTAGGACTTGTTTTAATAGATTATTTACAGCTTATAACAGGTCCAGCTAAATCAGCAGGAAATAGACAACAAGAAGTATCAGAAATATCAAGAAGTTTAAAAACTATGGCACTAGAACTTGGTGTTCCTGTAATAGCACTTGCACAGCTTTCTCGTGCTGTTGAATCACGTGAAGATAAAAGACCAATCATGAGTGATTTAAGGGAATCTGGTTCGATAGAGCAAGATGCTGATATTGTATCATTCTTATATAGAGATGATTATTATAATAAAGAAGCAAGACGTGATGATAATGCAAGTATAACAGAATTAATAATAGGTAAAAACAGAAGTGGTCCTACAACAACAATAGAGTTATTATTTAGAAAGGATACTAGTACTTTTGTTAATTTTCGAAGGGAAACTGGTGAATAGATATGTTTAAGGTAATAAAAAAGGGGATTTTATATTTATTTTCAATTTTAATAGCATTTTCAATTGTATTTTTTGTTAACTTTTCTAATAAATATAGTTTGAGTCCTAAAAATGTATACAAAGTATATTTAGATGGTAAATCTATTGGTAATATAAAAAATAAAAAAGAGTTAGAGGATTATATAAATGAAGAACAAAAAGATATAAAAGAAAAATACGGAGTAGATAAAGTATATATTCCATCAGGTGTTGATATACAAAAATGTACTACGTATGAAAAAAAGATTTTAACAGCTAAACAAGTTCACAACATCATAAAAAAACAAAAACCATTTACTGTTAAGGGCTATAAAGTTACCATTAAGCCTCAAAGTGAAGATGAACAAAAAATAGTTATAAATGTACTTAAAAAAGATATGTTTAATAAGGCGATAAAAACGGTTGTTGAAGCTTTTGTTCCAAAAGATGAGATAGAAAATTATAAAAATGATACACAACCTGAAATAAAAGATACTGGTTCATTAATAGAAGATATTTATATTGATCAAGATATTACTTTAAAAAATACTTATATTTCTGCAGATGAACAAATTTTTACTGATGAAAAAACTTTAACTAAATATTTATTATTTGGAGAAGTAAAAGATGAAGAATATTACACTGTACAAGAAGGAGATACAATAGATTCTATTGCATATGATCATAAACTTGCTACAGAAGAATTTTTAATTGTTAATCCTGAGTTTACTAGTTCTAATAATTTGTTATCGGTTGGACAACAAGTTAAAGTAGGACTTATTAATCCTGTTGTTGATGTAGTAGTTGAATCTCATACTGTTCTTGATCAAGAAAGTCAGTATCAAACTACAACAGAATATGATGATAATATGTATGCTGGTAATAGTGAGACAACTGTTCAAGGTCAAAACGGATTAGATAGATTAACAACTAAGTTAAAAACCGTTAACGGTGAAACTCACAACGTTGTAATAGTGTCTAGAGAAACTATTATACCAGCAGTTAATAAAGTTGTTAAAGTAGGTACGAAATCATCTAGTTCTTATGGAACTGTTGTTGTAACTGGAGATTGGGCATGGCCTACTATATCACAATACTTTATATCAAGTCAGTTTGGCTATCGTTGGGGTAAAGTTCATGAAGCTATAGATATAGCTGGTAGTGGTGAAGGTTCACCTATATATGCAGCTGGCTCTGGTACTGTTATTGCATCAACTAATAAAGGAAGTTTGGGTAACTATGTTACAATAGATCATGGTAATGGTTATTACACATTATATGGACATATGCATTCAAGAATAGTTTCAGAGGGTCAAACTGTACAAAAGGGACAACAAATAGGTACAATGGGACATACCGGTTTTGCAACAGGTACACATTTACATTTTGGTCTATATAAAAATGGTTTACCATACAGAGGTGGTACTCCACTTAATCCACTTATTCTATATAAATAATGCGTATATCAGTTTTATCAAGTGGAAGTCGTGGTAATAGTACTTTAGTAGAAACAAAAGACACCAAGGTCTTAATTGATCTTGGTGTTACTAAAAGTTACGTTGAAGAAAGGCTTAAGGAGTTAGAAGTGGATCCAAATGATATAAAAGCAATTCTTATAACACATACCCACGTGGATCACATACAAGGATTAAAAGTATTCTTGAAAAAATATCATCCTAAATTATATGTTAATAAAATAATTTTATCTTTATTACATGAATATATAGAAGATTTTGATTATGAATTATATGAAACAAATAATATAATAATAGATGATTTAAATATTGATGTTATAAAAACTTCACACGATGTTAAAGGGTCTGTTGGATTTATACTAAAAAATGATAATAAGTCATTTGTGTATATAACTGATACTGGATATATTAACAATAAATACTTTGAAAGATTAAAAAATCATAATTTATATGTTATGGAAAGTAATCATGATGTTAAGATGTTAATGGATGGTAAATACCCCTTTCATTTAAAAAAGAGAATATTAGGAGATAAAGGTCACTTATCAAATACTGATGCTTCATATTACTTGTCATTATTTGTAGGTGATAAAACAAAAACAATTATATTAGCACACTTAAGTGATGATAATAATACATATGAAAAGGCAGAAGATATGCTAAAAGATATTTTAAGTAAAAATAGTAAAAATGTAAAAAATATATTAATAGCAAAACAAAAACAAAGAACGGATTGGATAGAAGTATGATAAAAATAATTTGTGTTGGAAAGATTAAAGAAACATATTTTAAAGATGCATTAAAAGAATATGAAAAAAGATTATCTAAATATACAAAACTAGAAATAATAGAGTTACCTGATTATAGTTATGATGAGAAAAAAGAAGTAGTAGAAGAAGGCAAAAATATATTAAATAAAATAAATGAAAAGGACTTTGTTGTTACTTTAGAAATAAATAGTAAAAATTTATCATCAGAAGAATTATCAGATTTTATTAATAAAAATATATCTAGAAATATAACATTTGTAATAGGTGGTTCTAATGGACTATCAGCTTCTGTATTAGATAGATCAGATTATAGATTATCTTTTTCAAAACTAACTTTTCCACATCAATTATTTAGAGTAATACTACTAGAACAAATATATCGTTCATTTAAAATAATAAATAATGAGGCTTATCATAAATAAGTCTTTTTCTTTTAACTTTAATATGTTACTATAATTAATAGATGAGGTGATATTATATGTTTCATAATAGTTGGGATTTAGTTTTACAAAAAGAAATGAAAAAGAGTTATTTTAGATATATAAAAGAATTTATTAAAGAAGAGAGATTATCTAAAACTATATATCCACCTGCTAACGATTTATTTAATGCATTTAAATTAACGGATTTTAAAGATATTAAAGTAGTTATTTTAGGCCAAGACCCATATCATGGTGAAAAAGAAGCTATGGGGCTTTCGTTTTCGGTTAGAAGAGGAGTTAGGACGCCACCTTCACTTAGAAATATATTTAAAGAGTTAAAAGATGATATAGGAGTAGAAAGAGAGGATACTGATCTTTCTTCTTTAGCAAAGCAAGGAGTATTTTTACTTAACACAGTTCTTACTGTTGAAAAGGATAAAGCAAACTCACATAAAGATATAGGCTGGGAAATATTTACTGATTTTGTTATAAAACAAATAAATGAGAAACTTAATAACGTTGTATTTATTTTATGGGGAAGAAGTGCAAGAGATAAGAAAAAATTAATAACTAATCCTAGTCACTATATAATTGAGTCAGCACATCCATCACCACTTTCTGCATATAATGGTTTTTTTGGAAGTAAACCTTTTTCAAAAACAAATGAATATTTAATTAAAGTAGGTAAAACCCCAATTGATTTTGGAAAATAAAAAGCTCTAAGATTTTTCTTAGAGTTTTTCTTCTTCATAGTTACTATCAAAGTAATTTTTTTTCTTTTTTCTTTTAAATATATTAATAATAACAAAAGGAAAAGATTTAAGTTGTTTATTATAGCTTTCTGCGTATTTATTATAATACTCTTTATATGCTTTAAGTAAATCATCTGTTTCATTTATTTTAAAAGCTATTTTTTGAAAATCTTCATTATTTCTTAATTTTTTATACTTATCTTTAATTAAATTAAATTCATTAGTATAAATAGCAAGCTTTTTATCAAACTTTATCATATCATTAGAACTATTACTTAATTCACCAAAGTTTTCATAAATAGTCTTATTTGTATTTAATAATTCTTTTATTTTAACTTCTGAATCTTTTAATAATTCTTTTCTTTTTATTAAAGTACTATTTATTTTTTCTTCTATATTTTTAAGTTTCATACTATATATAGTCATTTTATCTTTACTTGTAAAGTATATAAATAAAATTGTCATAAAAACTAGTGCGACAGCTATTACAATCATAAACCTAACCTCTACTTTCACTTTTGATTATAGCAAATAAGAAGAATTTTTACAAGGATTTATCTACCTTGATTTGGTATATAAAACGTTGGACTATAATTAATTTTTTCATCAAAGTCAGCATAATTTAAATATATCATAAGAAGTAGATACCATCTACCAGTTTTTGGATCGCTAAGTATTATATGGTCTCTTCCAGCAGCTTCTATAATACCAGTGTATTTTCTATCTCTCCATTCAACAGAATCAGGATATGAAAAATAAAGCGTTGCAAGTTTTCCTTTATTTAATCTTAATATATTTTCTATATAAGATTGTTCTAAATCTAACATGTTATCATTAGCTTGCATTAAGGCAGTGTTGTTACTTTCCATCTCTGTTTTAGTACTTGGTACAGATGCAACTCCTCCCATAGCAGTAGCATTAAAACCAGAATTATTTAAATTTGGATATATCGGGTTATAATTTGAATTCATAAAATTTTCTCCTTTTTTATATTTCATTTAAATATATGATTGAATTAAGTTTAATATACGTGTTATACTAATAATCAGGAATAGGAGAGTTAAATATGAAAGTAAATATAGGAGTATCTGCAAGACATGTACATGTAACAAAAGAAGATGTTAAAATTTTATTTGGAGAAGAATATAGTTTAACAAATAAATGTCCGCTATCACAAAAGGGTCAGTTTGCCTGTGAAGAACAAGTTACTATTGAAGGCTCAAAAGGAAGTATCGAACGTGTTAGAATTTTAGGACCTGAAAGAGGAAAAACACAAGTTGAAGTATCAAAAACAGATGCATTTAAACTAGGAGTTAATCCGCCCGTTAGAAATTCAGGTGATTTAAATGGAGCAGGTGAAATTACTATAATAGGTCCAAAGGGAAGTATAACAAAAAATGCTTTAATAATCGCTGCAAGACATATTCATTCAAACTATGAAGATGCTAAAAAATATGGTTTTATTGATAAAGAGTGCGTAAGTTTAAAAATAGATGGCCAAAGACCTGGTGTTTTAGAAAAAGTATATGTTAGATTAGATGATAGTTTTTCTTTAGAAGTTCATATAGATACAGATGAAGCTAATGCTTTTTTAATAAAAAATGGAGATCAAGGGAATTTAATAATAGAATAATTATATAGATAAGGAGAAAATTTATGAAATACGTATTTAAAGATAATATTAAAAAAGAAGACTATGACAATTTTGTTAAAAATTTTCCATCAACTACATTTATGCAAACATCTTCTTGGTCACTTGTTAAAACAGCCTGGGAAAGTTCTTTTGTAGGTATGTATGATAACGAAAAATTAGTATGTGCAGCAATGATTTTAAAAAGAAAATTATTTTTAAATAAAAAATTATTTTACATACCAAGAGGTTTTGTTATAGATTATAAAGATAAGAAATTATTAGAAAGTTTTACAGAAAATTTAAGAGATTATGCTAAAAAAAATGGTGGAATAGATATAAAAATAGATCCATTTATATGTTTTAGTGAAGATAATATTCAAAATATAAGAAAAAATAAAGGTATAGAAGTTAGAAAGTCATTTATAAAAGATACAAAAGAAATTGTATCTAATTTAGAAAAAGTAGGCTTTGTGCATGGTGGATATAAAAGGGAAGTAAATGCTTATATTCAGCCAAGATATACAATGGTAATATCACTTAAAGATAAAGATGAAAATTTATATGAAAAAGAGGCTTTAAGAAGAACTTTTCCAAAAAACACAAGAAACTATATTGGTACATATCAAGAAGAAAGAGGAGTAGAGTTTTCTTATTCTAAAAATAAAGAAGATGTTAAATACTTAATTAGTGTTTTAAAAGAAACTGAAAAAAGACAACATATATCACTTAGAAGTGAAAACTATTTTAAGAATTTAATGGATTCATTTCCAGATAACGCAGTACTTTTCTTTGCACACGTTAATATAGATAAATATATAAAGTTTTTAGAAAAAGATATGAAAGAACATGAAAATAAAAAAGAGTTTTGTTTAAATCAAATAGAAGAAGCAAAAAAAGTAAAAGAAAAATATGGCAATAAACCTCTTGCAGGAGCGACTATTGTTATGATGCCAACTTGTAATAGTGGTATTAAAACAGCATCATTTTTATATGCTGGTACTAATACTAATATTCTTCCATCACTTAAGATAACTAATGGACTTATGTTTTATAGATTATGCTATTGTTTAGATAATGGATGTGATTACTGTGATCTTGGAGGAGTAGATGGTTCACTTGAAGATCACTTATCGACTTTTAAGTCTAAATTTAATCCAAATGTATTAGAATTAGTTGGTGAATATGACTTAGTAATTAGTAAAGTATGGTATGGTTTATTTAATTTAGGGTTAAAAACGCTTAAGTTTATCAGGTCAAAAAGGTAATAAACTTTAATATTTTGAATAAGAAACTGTAAAAAAGTTTCTTTTTATTATATAATAAATTTCGAAGGTGATAAGTATGAAATGGAAAATAGGAAATGTTAGTATAGATAATAGAGTTGTTTTAGCTCCTATGGCAGGAGTTTGTAATAGTGCATTTAGAAAAATAATAAAAGAAATGGGAGCAGGTCTTTTATATGCTGAAATGGTTAGTGATAAAGCTTTAGTATATGATAATAAAAAGAGTCATGATATGCTTTATATGACAGAAGAAGAAAGACCTATTACTCAGCAAATATTTGGTAGTGATAAAGAAAGCTTTGTTTGTGCTGCTAAGATAGTTGAACGTGAAATGAAACCAGATATTATAGATATTAATATGGGTTGCCCTGTACCTAAAGTAGCTAAAAGAGCACAAGCTGGAGCAGCACTTTTAAAAGATCCGGATAAAGTTTATGATATAGTTAAAAGCGTTGTTAATGCAGTAAATGTACCTGTTACTGTTAAAATAAGAAGTGGTTGGGATAGTGAAAGTATTAATGCAAGTATAATAGCTAAAAAAATAGAGGAAGCTGGAGCTAGTGCTATATGTGTTCATCCAAGAACTAGAGCACAAGGTTATAGTGGCCATGCTAATTGGAATATAATAAAAGAAGTTAAAGAAAATGTAAGTATTCCTGTAATAGGTAATGGTGATATATTAAGTGCAGAAGATGCAAAAAAAATGCTTGATGAAACTGGGTGTGATGCTGTTATGATAGGTAGAGGAACACTTGGTAATTCATATTTAATAAAACAAGTAGTAAGTTATATTGAAGATGGTATCTTGCTAGAAGAACAAAGTTCTATAGATAAAATGAAGCTTTGTTTAAAACATTTTGATTATTTACTTAAAATAAAAGATGAAAAAACAGCAGTACTTGAGATGCGTACTCATGCAGCATGGTATTTAAAAGGCTTGCCTTCATCAGCTATAGTAAAGCAAAAATTATATACCTTAAAAACAAAAGAAGAATTTATTAAGCTAATAAATGATTATATACAAACTTTAAAATGATTTGATATTTAAGACCAGATAAGTAGTTTTTTAATTTTTTACAAATATATATTACATATGTTATAATCTAAACGTAAGGTAAAAAACAATATATAGGAGAAACAAGTAATGGAAAAAGTATTAACAGAAACATATGATAATAAAATAGTAAGAATACCAAGAGAAAAATTAGAAGAATTTAAAAGAACACAAATAAGAATAAAGAAATTATTAGAAGAAGGAAAAACTAAAAAAGAAGTCCTTGAGGTACTTAAAAATGACAAATAAAGAAATAGAAAGCTTTAATAAGATATTTGGTATTAATACTGTATTTTACTATGATGATAAAAGTGTTTGTGGATATGAAGAAAATAATACTATATATTTAAATCTAAATAGTAATAAAGATTTAGAAAAAGTAAATATGCATGAACTATTACATTTTTATGAAGAAACAGAAGTATTTAAGAAAATAAAAGAAAGAGTAATAAGTAGTTTAAAAGAAAATAAAGAATTTGATAAATTAAAAGAAGAATATGAATTAAAGTATTTTGGAATATATAGCCTTGAAGAAATAGAAAAAGGAATAATAGATAATGAGATAGTAATAGATGTATTAGTAGGAGACTATCCATACTTTAAAAAAGAAGATTTAGATAACTTATGCACAGAAATATTAAGATCAGAGAAAAAAGAAACAGATAGTAGAAGATACCTTATATTAAACATGAATAATAATATAGAAAATATGAACTTATCAAAGTGGGAGAAGATGTTTGCATCAAACTACTATAGAAATAAAAACTATGATGGAAGCATTCCTATGTTCCCAAGTGATAATAAAGAACTAACTATAAAAGAGGATATACAAAAAGAGTTAAATAGACTATATAACTTAACAAAACAAGATTTTATAATAGATTTAGATAGTGTGTCCCTAATAAGAGAATATGAAAGTGAGTTAAAAGCATTAGAACAAAGAGGAGAAAAAAATAATGCTGACTACATAAGAAATAATAAAACAAAGGCCCTAGAAGAACTATCTAATGTATATAGTGAAAAGTTATATGAAGAATATAAACACATAGTAGACTTTATAAAGACTGCTAATTACGAAGATGCATTTAAAGTATTAATGCTAAGAGAAACATTATTAAAAGTATATAAAAAAGATAATGATAAAGTAATAGTTAAACAAAGAAAGTTAAATGAAACAATAGAAGGACATATGCTTTTAAATGATACTGTATTAAAAGTAATATATAATAATTTAGATAAATATAAAAACTTTAAAGAATTATATTATGCTGGAGTAGCAGAATTTAACAACATAATAAAAGATGCATCTGAAGTAACACTAGAAAACGTAAATACATATGGTATGGGTAAATGGATTAAGTTTAATGGAAGAGCAAGTGATAGTTATAACTACGCAGAAAACGTAATAAGATTAAAAACACTTGTACAAGATACACCATGGTGTACAAAAACGCTTGCATCAACACAGTTAGAACAAGGAGACTTTTATGTATTTGTAGATAATAGTAATAAACCACATATAGCAGTTAAAATGAATGGTAATTCAATAGATGAAGTAAGAGGACTAAAAAATGGAAATCATCAAGAATTAGAAGAAGAATATAGAGATGTTGCAATATCATTTTTAGAGAATAATAAAGAGATACAAAATGGAAGAAAGTGGTTAGACAAAGAAGAATGGAATAAAAGATTAATAGAGTATAATAAAAAAATAGATAATGGGACATTTAAAAGTGAAGAATGTGGAAAACTTATAGAAGATTTATTTCATAAGGATTATAGAAGTCACTTTGATATTAATTCTAACTTAGAGGAATTAAGAGGTAAACTTTACAAGATAAAAAATAACTTAGCTGAGTATTATAATTGTGGTGAAGAAGAAATATGCATGGGTGATTATGAACCAAAAGAAGAAACAAGATGTCCATATAAAATAATACTAGGAAATGCTGATTTTTATCATTCTAAAGTAACCAATTTGGACAATTTAAAAATTATAGGAAAAGGTGCATTCTTTGGTTACTCTGAAGTGACTAATTTAGGTAATTTAGAAAGCATAGGAGGTTTTGCAAACTTTGGAGATTCTAAAATAACTGATTTAGGTAATTTACAACATATAGGAGAAGGTGCAGACTTTAGGTGTTCTGAAATAACTGATTTAGGTAATTTACAACATATAGGAGAAGGTGCAGACTTTAGTAATTCTAAAGTAACCAGTTTAGGTAACTTAGAAAGTATAGGAGAATATGCAGACTTTAGAGATTCTGAAGTAACCGATTTAGGCAATTTACAACATATAGGAGAAAATGCAGACTTTAGTAATTCTGAAATAACTGATTTAGGTAATTTACAACATATAGGAGGATATGCAGACTTTAGTAATTCTAAAGTAACCAGTTTAGGTAATTTAGAAAGCATAGGAGGATATGCAGACTTTAGAGATTCTGGAGTAACCACTTTGGGTAATTTGCAAAATATAGGAGGATATGCATACTTTGAAGATTCTGAAGTAACCGATTTAGGTAATTTGCGAATTATAGAAGGAGATGCATACTTTAGTAATTCTCAAGTAACCGATTTAGGTAATTTGCAAATTATAGAAGGAGATGCATACTTTAGTAATTCTCAAGTAACCGATTTAGGTAATATAGAACATATTGGTGGTAAAATAATAACCGAAGAAAATAATGCTTACTTAAAAGAAGAATATGAACAAAGAATAAAGAATGTAATAAAACAATAGATAATAATTAACAAGGACATACACGATATATCAATTTTTGTGTATGTTTTTAAAAATTAAAATTGTAATATAAAATAATATATCTTGGAAATAAGCTAGATAAAAATATAATTTTATTTGACTATAATAAAAAATGATTATATTTCTGACTTAAACTATTAAAAATTATTAAAAAATAAGGAAAAAAATGGGTAATTGTGTTATAATTAAACCATAGGACATGTTATTTTATGGTGCTTAAGTTAAGTAATTTGTCCTTAGATTAAAATATATTAGGGAGGATGTTATGAAAAAGTATAATTTAATTAAAGTTATTGCTATAACAGTACTTGTAGGTTGGGTACTAACTTTAATAATTCCAGGTTCTAGTTTTGATTATTCTGGTAACATAAGTACTACTTCAATTCAAGCTAGTGGACTATGGGGATTATTTTCTAATTTAGGTATCTCAATATCATACTTTAATGGAATTGCTATATTTATAATTGCAGTTGCCTGCTTTTACTCAGTACTTGGTAAATTAGAAGTTTATAATAACTTTGTTTCAAAAGTTGCTGATAAATTTAGTGCAAAGACATTTGTTATTATTTCTACATTATTCTTTGGAATAGTATCATTATTTGTTAGTGATTTTACTGCATTAATAGTTTTTGTTCCATTTTTCTATAGCGTAATGAAGAAAATAGGAGTTGATAATAAAGTTATTTTATCATCAACAATAGTATCTGGTATTATAGGTTCTATGTGTGGAATATATAATTCAGGATTATTTAAATTATTAAACTTAGATATTAATACTTTATTATTAGTTAAAGTAATAGTATTTGTAATATCTATGTTAGTTTTATTAATTTTTACAGCACCAAAAAACAATTCTAAAGTATCTTTAGTTAAAACTGAAGATAAAAAAGAAGATGCTTCTGAAACTAAAAAAGAAGAAGTTATAGTTAAAACTTCAAGTAAAAAGAAAGAAGTAAAAAAGACTAATGCAAAAAATCAGTCTAAGACTAAAACAAATAGTAAGACTGCAAAGGCAAGGAAGGGGGCATAAAATGAGTACTGTAAATGAGAAGAAAGTAAATAAAACAGTATATGCTATATTAACTATACTTTTAGGTACTATAGGTATTAATAAGTTTTATGCCAAAAATATAAAAGCTGGAATACTTAGTATATTATTTTGCTGGACAGGAATACCAACTATATTATCTATAGCTGAGTTTATTACTGTGTTAACTGAAAAAGCTGATAAAGATGGTAACATTTCATCATCATCTGATAGAAGATGTAATGTTCGTTTTTACGTATGTTTAGCATTATTTACACTATTTGTATTAGCTTGCATTATTCCTTGGGAATCATTATTTGAAACAACAATCTTTACTGATTTTAATACTATGTTATCTAAAATTAAAATTGGTGATTATAGTGTTTTTGGTAGCATTGTTGGTACACCAGCAATTGTTGATGCAACAACTGGTTCATCAAGTGGTGTTATACCAGCAATAGGAAGCTTTACTATTACTGATTTAGGAGTATTCTTATTCTTATTAACTGGTGTTATAGCTCTATGTTCTAAGATTAAGATGAATGAATTTATTTCAGCATCAACAAATGGTATTAAGAAAGTATTACCAGTTGCAATAACTGCAATGTTAATTAGTATTGTATTAGTACTTTCAGTTACAACTGGAATAAATATTACAATTGCAAATGTATTCCTTTCATTAACTAAGGGATTTAATATTGCAACATCTACAATTGTTACTATGATAGACAGTGTTTTAACATCTGATTTCTATTACTTCGTATCAACTGTTGGAACAGTATTTACAGCACATGTAACTAATACTGATTATTATGGAATTATTGCATTTATAATGCAAAGTGTATACTATGTTATGATGCTTATTGCACCAACTTCAGTAGGATTAATAATAGGTTTATATTACCTAGATATTCCATATAATAAATGGTTTAAATTCATTTGGAAAGTATTTGCAATACTTTTAGCAGTTGTTATATTAACAAGTATAGTATTATATGTATTAATATAATTATAGGGAAAGAAGCTTAAATTTAGAGCTTCTTTTTAATATAATTGTAATTTTAAGGTGTATAAAAATTAAATAATAGTACCATAACTTTCATAGAATTAGATGGAAGGAGAATTCTATGTTTGTTAATTTTAGTGAAGAAGTAAGACATATATTAAAGCAGGCTGAAAAAGAAAGAGCTAATTTAAATCATCCATATGTAGGTAGTGAACATTTATTATTATCACTACTTAAGAATAGTAGACTAAAAGAAGTCTTTGAAAAAAGAGGACTAACTTATAATAAATTTAAAAATAAGTTAATTGATATAGTTGGTATTGGTACAAAAAAGAGTGAATTTATACTATATACACCACTTTTAAAAAGAATATTAGAAAACTCCATTATAGAAGCTAGGGAAGATAATAATAAAAATGTAACACCAGAAATATTAGTTATATCAATATTAGATTCTGAAGATGGTGTTGCAAATAGTATTTTAAAGAATTTAAAAATAAATATAGATAAACTATATTACGATATAAAATCAAGAAAATATAATAAAAGTACTAGGAAGAAAAAATCATTATTAGATGAACTTGCAACTGATTTAACTAAATTAGCTAAAGAAGGAAGACTAGATCCAGTAATTGGTAGGGATAAAGAAATAAGTAGAACAATTGAAATTTTACTTAGAAGAAAGAAAAATAATCCAATTTTAATTGGACCAGCTGGTGTTGGTAAAACTGCAATAGTAGAAGAAATAGCAAATTTAATAGCAAAGGGTAAATGTCCTAACTTCTTAAAGCATAAAAGAATAATATCCCTTAATATATTTTCTTTAGTATCTGGTACAAAGTATCGTGGTGAGTTTGAAGAAAAGCTTAAAAATGTAATAAGAGAATTAGAAGAAAATGATGATATAATACTATTTATAGATGAGATACATACTATGGTAGGGGCAGGTGGTGCAGAAGGTGCAATAGATGCATCAAACATTTTAAAACCATCACTTGCAAGAGGTACTATAAAAATAATAGGTGCAACTACATTAGATGAGTATAAAAAATTTATAGAACCTGATAGTGCCTTATCTAGAAGATTTCAAAATGTAATGGTAAATGAACCAAATAAAGAGGATGTTGTCAAAATACTAATGGAAATAAGACCTTTATATGAAAAATATCATAATATTATTATGCCTAAAAAACTAATAAATGAACTTGTTAATTTAACTGATAAATATTTATCTAATAGGTATGAACCAGATAGATCTATAGATATATTAGATGAAGTTTGTGCTAAAGTTTCTATAACAGAAAATTACTTAGAAAAAAGACTTAAAAAATTAAATGAAAAATTAAATATTATAAAAAAAGAAAAGATAAAAGCTATAGAAAATAATAATTTTAAATTAGCATATAGTCTTAAAAATAAAGAAAATAATATAGACAATATTATTAGTAATTTAAAAGTTAATAAAAAGATTGTTACTAAAGAAAATATACTTGATGTTATTAAACTTAAGAGTAATATTAATCTAATAAATATAGATGGTAATAGAAAAGAATTCTATAAAAATCTAGAAGATAAGTTAAATAACATCGTAATTGGTCAAAATAATAATATAAAAGCACTTATAGAATCTCTTGAGAAAAAAGAAGTTATTAAGAAAAATAAATGTTATTCAGTTTTTATTTATGGAAAGAAGTATACTGGTAAAACACTTCTTGCAAAAGAATTTTTAAAAGAGTTAGTAAATGAAAAAAGCATTATTAATATAGATTTATCTTTATATAAAGAATATCATATGATAAGTAAATTAATAGGTACAACTGCAGGATATTTAGGATATGATAATAAAAATAATATATTTGAAAAGATAAGAACTAATCCTAATAGTGCACTTATTATTGATAATTATGAAGATGCATGCTTGGAAGTTAAGAATTTATTTATTAAGATATTAGAAGATGGATGGATAGAAGATGCATCTGGTAAGATGATAGATTTTTCAAATTCTATAATAATATTTACTTCGAAAGTAGAAGAAGAGATGAATTCTCTTGGTTTTGATGGTAAAGAAAAAGATAGTTTTGATGACTCATTTAGAAGTATTAAAGATAAGGTAAGTGTTTGTATAAAAATGAATAATTTAAATGAATGTATGGTAAAAAAGATAATAAGAAAAAGGTTAAATGACATAGTAAATAGTTATATAAATATAGATGTTAAATATGATGATTCTTATGAAAAATATTTGTTTGATTTATATAAAGAAAAAAAGTCTTTACCATATGTTTTAAATAAGATAAATAATTCATTTGAAAATAAAATAGCTGATGCTCTAATTAATTATAAGAATAATGTATTAATTTCTGCTAATAAGGGTGATATTTTAGTGTAATATCACTTTTTAATTTCATAAAATTAGTGTATAATGTATTAAAAGGAAGAAGGAAGTTTATGAAATTATATAATACTTTAACAAAACAAATAGAAGAATTTATTCCTAATAATAAAGATAAGGTAGAAATGTATACTTGTGGACCTACCGTTTATCATTATGCTCATATAGGTAACTTAAGATCATATTTAATGGAAGATTTGTTACAAAAAGCTTTAGAATATAATGGATATAATGTACATAGAGTTATGAATATAACTGATGTTGGTCATCTATCAAGTGATTCAGATACTGGTGATGATAAAATGGTTAAAAGTGCAAAAAAGGCACATAAAAGTGTTTTAGATATAGCTAAGTTTTATACAGAAGCATTTTTTAACGATTTTTCTAAACTAAATATAAAAATGCCAGATGTTGTAGAGCCTGCTACTAATTTAATAAATGAATATATACATTTTATTACTGTTTTATTAGAAAAAGACTATGCTTATGTATCTGGTGGAAATGTTTATTTTGATACTTCTAAATTAAAAGATTATTATGTATTAACTAATCATAAGGAAGATGAAATGGTAGTTGGTGCAAGACGTGGCGTAGAAAGTGATTCAAATAAAAAAAATCAGGCTGATTTCGTATTATGGTTTACTAAGTCTAAATTTGAAGATCAAGAACTTAAATGGGAGTCTCCTTGGGGGTTAGGATATCCAGGATGGCATATAGAGTGTTCTTGTATTAGCTTAAAACATTGCGGAGAATATCTTGATATACACTGCGGTGGTGTTGATAATATTTTTCCTCATCATACAAATGAAATTGCACAAAGTGAAGGTTATTTAGGACACAAATGGTGTAATTACTGGTTTCATGTTGAACATTTAAATGATAAAAATGGTAAAATGAGTAAAAGTAAGGGAGATTTTTTAACCGTATCATTGCTTGAAGAAAAAGGATATAATCCACTATCATATAGATTAATGTGTTTACAATCGCATTATAGAAAACAGCTTGTATTTACTTTTGAAAATTTAGATAATGCAGAGCAAACATATAAGAAGTTAAAACAAAAAACATTAAATTTATCAAACGATGGAGCAATAGATGAAGATAAGTTTGATATGTATAATAAAAAGTTTATTTCGTTTTTAGATGATGATTTAAATACTTCAAGTTGTCTTACTGTTCTTTACGATATGTTAAAAGATAATGATTTAAATGATGCAACTAAAAGAAAATTAACAGAATCATTTGATAAAGTACTATCTTTAGATCTTTTAAAGGAAGATGAAGTTTCTTTAAATGATGAATTAGTAAGTTATATAGAAGAAAAGATAGCTTTAAGAACACTTGCTAAACAAAATAAAGACTTTATAGAGGCAGATAAAATAAGAAATGAATTGTTAGAAAAAGGTATTTTACTTAAAGATACAAGAGAAGGAACTATTTGGAATAAGAGATAAATATGAATAAAAACAGTTAAATAATTACATACTAATTATGGTGATATTATGTATTATTATTTAAACTGTTTTTTTATATATTCAATTTTAGGTCACTTACTTGAAACTGTATTTTCTATGTTAGGTAATAATAATTTTAAGAGCGGATTTTTATATGGATGGTGGACTCCAGTATATGGTATTGGTGCAGTAACTATTTTATTTATTTCTAATTATTTATTTAAAAATTTACATATGTCACGTTTTTGGGAAACAGTTATTATGTTTTTTGTGGTAGCTATTGTGTTATCAGCAATAGAAGCGTTAGGTGGAGTACTAATAGAAAAAACATTTGGAAAAGTCTTTTGGGATTATTCTAGTCAAAGGTTTCATATAGGTCATTATATATCTCTTGAAATGACTTTAGTTTGGGGAGTAGCTAGCATTATATTTATATATATTATTCATCCTCTTTTAGATAATTTAATAAAGAAGGTTCCAAAATGGGTAACTATTATATTACTAATTTTGTTTGTGTTTGACTTTACTAAAACTTTTATTGATAAAAGGAAGAAATAATTATGTAATTATCTATT
The DNA here is from genome assembly GCA_934162425.1 of uncultured Bacilli bacterium. Lineage (GTDB taxonomy): Bacteria > Bacillota_I > Bacilli_A > RF39 > UBA660 > Aphodocola. The sequence continues at coordinate 43,473 of CAKPIS010000002.1, read as the reverse complement.
TGTCGAACTATGTCGTACGATTTTTAAAATTGTGAAAATGGTAAAATAACATGCAGAAAATAAAATTCTGCATTTTTTAGTTGTACAAAAATTAATAAATCTGCTATGGCAAAAATTAAAAATTTGTAAATAAAAACGTGCAGAAAATATCATTTGCATTAAAAATTAAATTAGTATATAGTGCCTTTTAGAAAGAAAGGAGAAAATAAAATATGCAAGAGGCAAAAATAATACCAATGATATATGATAAGGCATTTAAAAGTATTCTAACAAGTAAGGAGGTAAGAAGTTATTTAATAGATATAATATCAGATGTAATTAAAATAGATAAAGAAGAAATAAGAAAGAACATAGTATTTAAACAAAATGAACATAATCTATTAGGAATAAATGAAAAAAGAAAAACAAGTGACTTAATAGTAGAAATATCATATGGAGTAATAAACCTAGAAATGAATAAAGATTGGTATGATGAATTATTTGATAGAAACCATGAATATATATCAAAGATAAGAGAGAAGGTAAATATAGAAAGTTATCATGTAATACTTCCAAATGCAAGAAAAAAATATTATAATGAAGGTATAAGAAATGCTTTGGTTGAAAGGTTGGTGATAATGACTATGGAAAAAGAAAAAGAATTAGAGGAATTAATAGAAAAGAACATGGAATTAAAGCCAGTTGGAGAAAAGATAATAGAAATAAGTAGAGATGAAGAATTACAAGGAATATATGATAGACAGGAACATGAAAGAATGGTTAGAAATTCTATAATGGCAACCAAGTTAGAAGATAGTTATCATAAAGGTGTTAATAAAGGTATAAAAGAAGAAAAGCAAGAAAATGCTAAAAAAAAGAAATTAAAAAATATTTCTATAGAAGACATCATAGATATTACTGGCTTATCTAAAGAAGAAATAGAAAAATTATAATCACTAAAAAGACGTGGAAAAAATTCCACGTTTTATAATATCTTATCAACCAATCCATAACTTAAAGCTTCATCAGAAGATAGATAATGATCTCGCTCTGTATCTTCTTCAATTATACTTAATTCTTTACCAGTTTTTTCTGCTAAAATATTATTTAATTTATTTCTTAAATAAAGTATTCTATCAGCTACTATTTTTATTTCAGTAGCTTGACCACTTACTCCACCAAGAGGCTGATGTATCATTACCTCACTATTAGGAAGTATGTATCTTTTGCCCTTGTGCCCGCTAGCTAAAAGAACAGATGCCATAGATGCGCACATTCCAATACAGATGGTAGATACATTACTTTTAATAAAGTTCATAGTATCATAAATAGCCATACCAGCAGTAATACTACCTCCAGGACTATTTATATACAAACTTATATCATCATGTCCTTTAGAATCTAGATATAATAATTCACCTATAATAGTATTTGCACTATCATCATTAATTTCACCACCTATAAATATTATTCTATCTTTTAAAAGTCTTGAATAAATATCATATACTCTTTCACCAGAATGTGTTTTTTCAATAATACTTGGAATTAAATTCATAAAATTATCACCTAATAATATTATGTATAGTAGGTGCGTAAATATTACTTAAAATAATGTGACATTTTACGCTATTTTTGATAGAATATAATTAGATAAATATAAGAATAAGTAAGGTGGTTAATATGTCTATTATAAAAGTTAAATACAAAGATAAAGAATATGAGTATGAAAGTGGAATAAAATTAGAAGATATTGCTAAAGATTTTAAAGATAATTATAAATATAAAATAATACTAGGATCTATTAACAATAAAACTTGTGATTTAAATACTGAGGTAAATAGAGATTCTAAAATAGATTTTTATGACTATTCATCTAAAATAGGAAATAATTCTTATCAAAAAGGACTTTCATTTTTATTTTCAAAGGCAGTTCGTGATGTTTTAAACTGTGATGTTAAGATGATGCATACTATAAATCAAGGTATATACTGTGAAATATTAACTAATAATATAATATCAGAAGTAACTGTTCAAAAAATAAAAATAAGAATGAAAGAATTAAATGATAGTAAAATATCAATTAATAAAATATTAGTATCTAGAATGGAAGCTATAGAATATTATAATAAGATTAATCAAACAAATAAAGCTAGTTCTTTAAGATTTATTAGTAATTCTAACATTAGTTTATATAAAATGGATGATACATTAGATTATTACTATGGACCACTACCTAATAATACTAGTTTAATAGATAAATATAATATTAAGTATATAAATGATAATAAAGTTATTCTTTTATATCCTAATATGTATGATTTAGAAAGTGATCTTAAATTTAATAGAAACGATAAATTATTAGAAGTATTAGAAAAAAATGATAAGTATAATGAAGATCTTAGAATATATACATCAGTTGAACTTAATAAAACTATATCGACTGGTTTTTATGGAGACTTAATCAGGGTTAGTGAGGCTATATCTAATAATAATTTATTTGATATAACAGAAGAGATAAGTAAAGATAAAAACATAAAAATGGTATTAATAACAGGCCCTTCATCATCTGGCAAAACAACAACAGCTAGAAAATTAACTTTGTTTTTAAAAAGTAGAGGATTAAAACCTATACCAGTTTCAGTAGATGATTTTTACATTAACTTAAAAGATAGAGTATTAGATGAAAACGGAGAGCCAGAAAAAGAGAAGATAAGTGCTATAGATACTAATTTGTTTAATAAGAAAATTTCTGAGTTATTAGAAGGAAAAGAAGTTACATTACCTAGATATAATTTTGTAAAAGGAATTAGTGAAGAAGGCAATAAAAAGATAAAAATGAATGAAAAAAGCATTTTGGTTATAGAAGGAATACATGCATTTAATGAAAAGTTAACTGAAATGATACCAGATAAAAATAAATTTAAATTATTTATTTGTCCACTTAGTCCATTAAATGTTGATAATCATAACATTTTTAAAGAAACAGATAATAGATTGCTAAGAAGAATAGTTCGTGATAATAAAACAAGAGGATATTCTGCATCTGATACACTAGGAATGTGGAAAAATGTTAGAAAAGCTGAAGAAGAAATGGTATTACCGTATATGAAAGATGCTGACTTTATATTTAATACATCATTAATATATGAGCTTGGTGTACTTAAAACATATGCTGAACCACTTTTATTTTCAGTTAATGAAGATGATCCAAATTATGGAGAAGCGATTAGATTAATAAACTTATTTAGATTAGTACTTGGTATGCCAAGTGATTTAGTTCCAAATGATTCTATAATAAGAGAATTTATTGGTGGTAGTTGTTTTAAAGATTAAAAAATAGTACAATATAAATAAAAGGAGAATGATAATATGAAGGTTGCAATAAATGGTTTTGGAAGAATAGGAAGGTTAGTATTTAGAATAATGATGGAGGATCCTTATTTTGATGTAGTTGCTATAAATGATTTAACTAATCCAGAGGATTTAGCTTATTTATTAAAGTATGACACATCACACAGACTTTATAAGAAAGATGAGATAACTAGTACTTCAGATGAAATAATAGTATCTGGTAAGAAAATAAAAATATATAAAGAATCTGATCCTCTTAATTTACCATGGGATAAATTAGATATAGATATGGTTTTTGAATGTACTGGTTTCTTTACTAGTAAGACATCAGCAGAGGCACATATAAAAGCTGGAGCTAAAAAAGTTATAATATCAGCACCTGCTAAAGGAAATTTAAAGACTATTGTATATAATGTTAATAATGATATTTTAACAAAAGAAGATAAAATAATTAGTGCTGCAAGTTGTACAACAAACTGTTTAGCACCTGTTATGAAACTTTTATGTGATAATTATGGCGTTAATAAAGGATTTATGACAACAGTTCATGCATATACTAATGATCAAGCAACACTTGATGTTGCACACAAAAAAGGCTATTTATCTAGAAGAGGAAGAGCTGCAGCAGCAAATATTGTTCCATCATCAACAGGAGCAGCAAGTGCAATAGGTCTTGTAATTCCAGAACTTAAAGGAAGGCTTGATGGAACAGCTATGCGTGTTCCAGTAACAACAGGCTCTGTTATAGATTTAACACTTGAATTAAATAAAAAAGTTACCAAAGATGAGATAAATGATTTATTTAAAAATAATCAAAATGAAACAATAAATTATACAACAGACCCTATTGTGTCAAGTGATATTATAGGTGCATCATGTGGTGCATTAGTAGATGGACTTTTAACAAATATAGTTGAAAGTGACGGAAAACAGTTAGTAAAAATAGTAGCTTGGTATGATAATGAAATGAGTTATTCTAGTCAAATGGTTAGATGTGCTAAATATTTTGGAAATATATAATATAGTGTTATAATACTATTATAATTTAAGGTGGTGATACATATGGATAATATGAACTATAGTGGTACTGATGTTGAATACGAAACAGAAGAAGAGAAAAAAGGTTTTAAATTAACTAGAGGAATGTTAATTATTATAGTTTTAGTATTAATTGCAATAATAACTGTTGTAATAATAGTTATAGCTAAAAGACCTAAAAAGCCTGTTTCAAAATATAGTGCAGCAGACTTTGAAAAGTTGGAGTCTAGAATGAAAGAAGAAGCATCTTTATATGTATCACAAAACTTTATACAATTAAATAGTGAAGAATATAGAATAGAATTAAAAGATTTATTATATGAAAATGGTGGTTCAATTGATTCTTCAAAAGTTAGAGCTGCTAAAATATGTGAAGGATATGTAATAGCAACAAAAAAATATACAGAAGTTTATAAACCATATATTAAGTGTCAAGATTTATATACTACTAAAGGTTATAAAGAAGATAAAAAAAGTACTACTAAAAAACAAACTACTACAAAGAAAGATAATAAAGCTCCAAATATTATAATAATAGGAGAAAAAGAGATAACTTTAACAGTTGGAGATACTTATAATGAACAAGGTGCAGATGCAACTGATGAAGAAGATGGAGATATTTCATCAAAGGTTAAAATATCAGGTAGTGTTGATACGTCAAAAGCAGGAACTTATGAAATAACTTATAGTGTATCAGATAGTAGTGGGCAAATAGTTGAAGCTAAAAGAATAGTTAAGGTTCAAACAAGACCTGTTGTTACAACAAAACGAAATACTACCCATCAAGTAACTACAAGGCCAAATGTTACTACAACAACAAAAAAGTATGTGCAAACAACAAAAAGAATTACTACTCCACCAACTATTAGGCTTAACGGTAGTACAGTAATTAAACTAATAAAAGGTGCATCATATTCTGAACCAGGATTTTCAGCTGTCGATGCAAATGGTAATAATATTACATCAAGAGTATCTGTAAATAGTAATATAGATACATCAACACCAGGTACTTATTATATTAAATATTATGTTACTGATTCATACGGTAATAGTTCTTCTGCATCTAGAACTATTAGAGTAGAAGATAATTATATTGCTTTAAGTGGTGTAACTCTATCGCCTAGTGGTAATATAACTATGAAAATTGGTACATCAAAATCATTTAGAGTTAGTTTTACACCATCAAATGCATCAAATAAAAGTATTTCTTGGGCAACTTCTAATTCATACGTTGCAACTGTATCTAACGGTACTGTATATGCTAAGAGTGTTGGAACAGCTGTTGTAACTGTTTATGCTACTGATAATAAGCATTATAGTGTAACAATAAACGTAATTAGATAATATATTATATTAAGACCATAGAGTTAATCTATAGTCTTTTTAAATTATATAGATTTGTGATATAATTAAAAAGGAGGCTAATTATGAAGAAGAGTATAGAAGACTATGATTTAAATAATAAAAAAGTAATAATTAGATGTGATTTAAATGTGCCTATAAAAGATGGAGTTATTTTAGATGATAATAGAATAAAAGAAAGTTTGAAAACTATTTTATATGCTGTAAATCATAATGCTAAAGTAATTATATTATCACATTTAGGAAGAATAAAAAAAGAAGAAGATAAAAAGAAAAATAGCCTTTTATTAGTAAGCAAAAGATTATCTAAATTGCTTAGTATGAATGTTAAATTTATAGATGAAACACGTGGGAGTGTTTTAGAAAATGCCATTAAAAATATGAAACCAAGGGATATAATATTAGTTCAAAATACTAGATATGAAGATTATCCTGAAAAGTATGAAAGCGGTAATGATGAGGCACTTGGCAAGTACTGGGCTAGTCTTGGAGATATATTTATAAATGATGCTTTTGGAACATGTCATAGATCACATGCTTCTAATGTAGGTATATCAAAGTATTTACCTTCTGGTGTAGGTTTTTTAGTAGAAAAAGAAATTCTTATGCTAACTAAATACTTAGATGATCCAAAAAGGCCTTATACAGTTATTATGGGTGGTGCTAAAGTAAGTGATAAAATAAGAATTATAGAAAAATTAGTTGAAAAATGTGATTACCTTTTATTAGGTGGTGGAATTGCAAATACATTTTTAAAGGCAAAAGGGTATGATTTAGAAAAATCTTTAGTTGATTACGATAGTATAGATTTTTGTGAGAGTATTATGGGAAAATATGAAAATAAGATTATTCTTCCAGTAGATTTTTATAGCGCGTATAACTATGAAGACACATCTGATAAATACTATTCTAAAATAGATGGACTAAAAAGTAATACAATGATTTTAGATGTTGGAAAAGATACTATTAATTTATTTAAGAAATACATAGATGAAAGTAAAACCATATTTTTTAATGGACCAATTGGAGTATCTGAGTTTAAAAATTTTGAATATGGTACTAAGAATTTATGTAAACTTTTAAAAGAAAGTGGTGCAACTGTAATAGTAGGTGGTGGTGATTCTGCTTCTAGTGCTATTAGGTTTGGTTACTCTTCTTCATTTGCACATATATCAACTGGTGGAGGGGCATCATTAGAACTACTTGAAAAAGGAAGTCTTCCTGCTATAGAAATAATAAGTGATAGGAAGGAATAAAATGAAAAACAAAAAATTAAATTTAAGCTTGTTAATTCTTGCTCTTAGTCTTGTTTTATATTTTACTTTAAAGGATAATTTCAGTAGTATAATGCATGAATTATCAAAGGTTAATATATTAATTTTTGCTCTAGCTATATTTGTATTTATATTATCTTTAATGATTAAATCAGTTAGCTTGCAAATATTTATAAAAGAACATAAAAAAAACTATTCATTTAAAAGTGCTTTTTGTCTTACATTAATTGGTCAATTTCTAAATGGTATTACTCCCTTTTCAACAGGAGGGCAACCATTTCAAGTTTACTTGTTAAAAAAAGATGGTCATAGAATAAGTGATTCTACATCAGCTATGGTAAAAGATTCTATAGCATATCAAGTTGCACTTTTAATAATGGGAATTTTTTCAATAACTTTAAATCTTGTGCTAAAAACAATTCCAGTTAATTCTAGTTTAACTCCTCTTATTATTATAGGCTTTCTTATAAATATAATGGTTTTATTATTTTTATTTATGATAATAAGAATGAGAAAAACTACTCTTAGTATTATAAATAAGTTATTACTAATTTTAAATAAAATTAGAAAGAAAAATACTGATCAATTAAAGAAAAGAATAGAAAAAGGATTAGATAACTTCTATAATTGTTATGAAGAACTTAGAAAAAACAAAAAACAATTTATCATTACGGTATTAACAAATGTAATAAATCTTACTCTTTTATATATGATTCCTTATATAATATTTAAGTCTTTAAATACTAATACATTTGATATAATGCGTTCTATTATGTTAACGTCATTTGTTATGTTAATGGGAAACTTTGTTCCTATTCCAGGTGCAACTGGTGGTATAGAATATGGCTTTATTAAGTTTTTTGGTATTTTTAATACAAATATTTCTGTAATATCTGGCGCAATGCTACTTTGGAGATTTGTTACATACTTTTTTGGAATGTTAATGGGATTTATCATGTTAATAATTAAGGAAGGAACATATAAAAATGAGAATAGGTCTATTTTCTGATACATATCCACCATTTATAAATGGAGTATCAACTAGTGTATTAATGCTTAAACAAGGACTTGAAAAATTAGGACATGAAGTTTACGTTGTAACTATAAATAGTGAGTCATTTTGTTATAAAGAAGAAGAAAACATACTTAAAGTACCAGGTATTCCTTGCGGAATATTTGATTATAGAATATCTGGTGTATATCCTCTTAAAGCATTAAAAATAATAAAAAAATGGAATCTTGATGTAATACATACTCATACAGAGTTTAGTATTGGTACGTTTGCAAGGCTTATATCTAAACAATATAACATACCTCTTGTTCATACTTATCATACTATGTATGAAGAATATATTTACTATATAACTAAAGGATATTTTTCAAAAGCATCAAAAAAATTAGTAGAGTATTTAACGTTATTTTTATGTGATAAGTTAGTTGAAGAGTTAATAGTACCAACAAAAAAGACATATGACTTATTTAAAGAAAAGTATAAAGTAAAAAGGGATGTTAATATAATTCCAACTGGTATAGATGTAAGTAGATTTTATAAAGAAAATATAGATAAAGAAAAGGTTAATGAATTAAGACGTGATTTAAAGTTATCTAGATTTAATTTTAATATATTATATGTAGGTAGAATTGCAAAAGAAAAAAGTATAGATTTTTTAATAAATAACTTTAAGGATATTGTAAAGAAGATTCCGAGAGCTAAACTTATAATAGTTGGTGATGGACCAGATATGAAAGAACTAATTGATTTAGTGGATAAAAACAAGTTAAATAGAAATTGTTTATTTACAGGTAAAGTTCCATGGAATGAAGTTCCTTTATACTATATGCTTTCTTCTGTTTTTGTAACAGCATCTAAAAGTGAAACACAAGGACTTACGGTAATAGAAGCTATGGCAGCATCAAAACCAGTTGTTGCTATAAATGATGAGAGTTTTTCACTTGTTATAGAAAGTTATAAAGATGGTATATTATTTAATGATGATAAAGAGTATAAAGATGCTATATATATGCTTTATAAAGATAGAAAGTTAAGGGATAAAATATCTTTAGAGGCTAGAAAAACAGCTAATAATTATAGTGATTTATCATATGCTAAGAAAGTTTTAGAAGTATATAAAAAAGTTATAAATAAAGATTCTAATTTTATACATAAAATAATTAATAATATAAAATGCAAGTTTAATAGATAAAAAGGTGGTATTAAAAAAATGAAATTATTAGTATGTAATCATAAAATGTATTTAACAAATGATGAAGCTATTATGCTAAGTAATGATTTAAAAGATATTAATACTAGTGATATAGATTTAATAGTATGTCCTAGTTATTTAAACTTTGATTTATTTAAAAGTTTTACTCTTGGAGCACAAGATGCTTATTACGAGGATAGAGGAGCTTATACAGGAAAGGTTTCAGCTTATGACTTATCTTTAAGAAATATTAAATATTGTATTGTTGGTCATTCTGAAGAAAGAGTAAATGATAGTGATGAAGTTATTAATTTAAAAATAAAAGCTATGTTAAGAAATTCTATAACACCTATTTTATGTGTAGGTGATACTAAAATAGATAGAGAACTTAGAAGAACAAGTGAAGTTTTAAAAAAGCAAATAATTAAAGGTCTTAAAGATGTAGTATTAGATACAACGCAGGAAATAATAATAGCATATGAACCAAGATTTTTAATTGGGGGTAAAAATACTTTATCAAAAGATGAAATTGAAGATATTTTAAAATACATAAAAAAGATTCTTATGGGTATAAATATAACTAGATATAAATTATTATATGGTGGTGGTGTTACATCATCTAATATAGAAAAAATAAAAAGTAATTTATACGATGGATATTTATTGGGGAGTGCTTCTTGTGATGCACTTGAAATAAAAAACATAATAAAAATTATAAAATAGTGTAAAGTAAGTATAAAGTTCGCTAATTTATACTTTCTTTTTATTATATACTTGTGTTATGCTAAATGTAGAAAGGTAGGAGATTATATGGAGGGTATCATAAATGTTATAAGTGATAGCAATTATCGAAGTAAATTCTTGGATGCTCTTTATGATCTTAGAACATCACTTGCTATAAAACGTATATTAAATAAAACTATACCACTTAGCAAATTTAAAGAAATGTTAGTTACTGTTAAAAGTAATTATGATGATAAAATAAAAGAAGCTATAGATGGTGTGTTTGAAGAATTCTTGCCTATTAAGAAAGATGAAAATAAAGCATTTAATACAAATGAATATAGTGATAATAAAATGGGTAAAGATGGTACATCATTAGTTATGGCAAAAAAAGGATTTAAATCAGATCCTACAAATTTAAATGATAATAAATAATAGATAAAAATAATAAATATAACATAAGTGCAGTAATTTTTACTGCATTTTTTTTCTTTCGACAATCTTTGATAAATAATTTAGAATATAAGTAATATAATCGTTTTAGTTGAAATGGAGGATAAAGGTATGAAAGATAATAAAGAAATAAGATTAATGATAGTAGATGATAATGTAAGCTTAATAGAAATGATAAAAGAATATTTTTCTGGACATGAAAGAATTAAAATAGTAAATGAAGCTCATGATGGAGAAGAAGGAATTAAAAGAATAGAAAAATATAAAGATGAGTTTGATGTTTTACTATTAGATTTAATTATGCCTAAGAAAGATGGAGTTTATGTATTAGATGAGATGAAAAATAGAAATATTGATAAACCAGTTATAGTAGGTACTAGTTTTAATGCGGATGAAACAATAAATAAAGTATCTACTTATAATCCGAAGTATTTTGTTTTAAAACCATTTGATATGACTGATTTGGAAGATAAAATATTAAGTATTTTTGATAATGATAGAAATGGTAAAGTAAATATATATCATAATAATTTAGAAATATCTGTAACTAAATTACTTCATGGGTTAGGTGTTCCATCACATATAAAAGGATATCAGTACATAAGAGAAGGAGTTATTTTAATGTATGATAAACCGGAAATAGTAGGAGCTATAACAAAAGAGTTATATCCTGAAATAGCACAGAAGTATGCAACTACTGTATCTAGAGTTGAAAGAGCAATAAGACATGCTATAGAAGTTTCTTGGAATAGAGGAGATATTGATCTTATGGAAGAAGTATTTGGTCATAGTGTTGATTATGATAGAGCTAAACCTACTAATAGTGAATTTATTGTTACAGTTTCAGATAAATTAAGATTAGAATTTAATAAAAAACAAATTCTTAGTAAAATTTAATAAAATTTTAATAATTTAATGTTATACTGTTAGTAGGAGGCATGACATGGTGGATAATAGAAATTCATTATCAAAATTTATAAGTGGAGTATATTTATGGATGTTTTTAGGCCTTATAGTATCAGGAATAACTGGTTATGTTACATCTAAATCATATGGAATGCTAAGGTTTGTAAGCAATAATATGTTTATTATTATAATAACAGAGCTTATCGTTGTAATAGCCTTTTCTGCATTACAAAGAAAGGTTTCACCGCTTGTTGCTAAGATATTATTTATATTATATGCATTTATAAGTGGTCTTACACTATCAGCTATATTCTTAGTATATACTAAGCAAAGTCTTATAATGATATTTGTATCAGCAGCATTAATGTTTGGTCTTTTATCATTATATGGTTATACTACAAATACTAATTTAGATAGCCTAGGAAAGATGTTGATATTTGGTCTTATAGCAATAATAATTGTTTCTATAATAAATATGTTTGTTAATAGCTCTGGTTTAAATATAACATTATCTATAGTATCTGTTGTTATCTTTTTAGGTCTTACTGCATATGACATGCAAAAATTAAAGAGTATATATAACTATTATGGAAAAAATGAAAATGAATTAAGTAAAGCATCTATTTATGGAGCATTAAATCTATATTTAGATTTCATTAATATATTCTTAGAATTATTACAATTATTTGGAAAAAGAAATGATTAAAGTTAAAAATATGAACCATTATTTATATAGTGATTCATATTTTTTTATTGAATGTATATGAAAAATATGATAAAATCATTTTGTAGAATATGAAAATCTTTATTGTGGAGCAGGTGATATTAATGAAAAACATTTTTGATTCAGTAAAAGCTAATAAAAGAAAAGTATTTATCGGTATAAGCCTTGTTTTTAGTATGTTTCTAATAGCTTTTGCTAGTTATAATGTAAATAAACTTTTCGCTAATTTATCAGGTGATGAGACCCCCGTTAATACTGCTTTTGATGATATTAATTTTTATAAATGTGTTGTTGATAATTATAATTCATATAGTAATAATAAAACGGAAGATAAAGAGTATACTGATAATTTGAGTGATGATGATTTAAATAGTATAGAAAGATTTTTTTGCAATTCAAAAAATGTTAATAGTATTAAAGGTATTGAGAAACTAAAGAATATAACTATTTTAAGTATGACTGGTAATAATATTACTAGTATTGATTTAAGTGAAAATAAATTATTAGATAAAGTACTCTTGTCAAGAAACAAAATAAATTTTATTAATATTAGTAATAATAGTGCATTAACAACAATTTCATTAGGGTATAATGAATTAAGTAGTTTAGATGTAAGCAATAATATAAATTTATCAATACTTGACTTAAAAAATAATAACCTAAAAACCTTAAATGTTGATAATAATATAAATATTAAAAATTTAATGATATCATTCAATGATATTTCAGAACTTAATGTTGACAAATTGCCACTTTTAGAGAAACTTTTGATTGATAATACAAAAATAGTTAATATCAATTTAAATGAAAATACAAAACTAAAAGAGCTTGATATAAGTAAAACTCCTATGGCATATTTAGATATTAGTAAAAATTTAAATTTAAGTACTTTTGCTCTTTTAGATACTGCTTTGGCTCAGAATATTCCTACGATGGGTATTGGAGACACTCATACCATAGTCAATAATATTAAAGTTCCAGATGGGTATAATGTTGATTATAGTATAACAGATTCATCTGTTGCAAAAATAGAAAATGGAAAAATCGTTGCACTATCACCTGGTAAAACTACGTTTATAGCGAATTTTAATTTTCCAAGAGATCTTAGTGTTAGCTCTTATGTAGAAGTTGTAAAAGCAAAGATAACTAGTGATAAATATGTGATAAATGATGATAAAAAATTAGTATACACAAAAGGAGATGCTAATATAGATACTATAATTTCTAATATTAAAACAAATGTAGGAAAAATTGTAGTAGAAGATGGAAAAGCAAAAGTAATAAGTAATTCAAATGTGCATTTAGAATATAACCTAATTAATTATGATAGTGATTATGAAATAAAAGATGGCTACATATTAGTTAAAGATAACATATTTGATGAGAATAAAATACGTTCAAATAGTGATGATTTAACTTTTAATTATAATAAGAAAAATAATATAGTAGATACAGTAGATATAATATATAAAGGAGAGGTAATTGATACTCTTAAAATTTCTGGTTATAAAATAAAAGATTATGAAATAGTTACTGATGGAGAAAATAAAAAATATATATATTTAAAAAATAAATCCTTTGATGAAAGTAAAATAGAAGTTATTAATTGCAGTTATGAAATAAAAGATAATAAGATAATAATAAAAGCAGGAGATAATATATTAGATGAAATATATTTATCTAGCATAAGTATAAAAGATTCTAAATATGGAATTGAGGATTCAAGTATTTATACTGATACAAATGACCTTAATAAAGATGATATAATTTGTATTAATGGTGGTGTTGAAGGTGCCGGAGATTATACATATAAAATTATAGTTGCAGGTAAAGTAGTTGATACAATAAGCGTTATAAAATTAGATATATCAGATGAAAGCAAAAAAGATACAATTAATAAATATGGTTATATGTATGTTGGAATTAGAAAGGCTACTGAACTTTCTGACTTTAAAGTAATAAATGGTTATATAGAAGAAACTAATGATAAATTAACAATATATACATCAAATGATAAAAAACATATTATTAAAACTATAAAATTACTTAAGATAAGTTCTGATAAATATGATTTAGTTGGTGGATATTCTAAGAAAGATAATGGATACTATATATACACGAAAAGTATAGATCTTAATTCTATAAAAATGTCAGAAGAATTAATTATTAAATCTAAAAATGATGGAGATTATGTAATTGCACTTAAAACTGATAATACAGAATTTGAATCTTTATATGATTCATATATTATGGAAGATTCTAGTTATAAGTTAAAAGATAACAATGTTTATTATGGACTAAGAAGTAATAACGACTTAGCACTTAAGGTAAAAAATGGTTATGCTCAAAAAAATAATGATGAGTTTGATATTTATTTAAATAATGGCAAAAAGACTGACTCTATAAAAATTGTTGCATTAATAACTGATTACGTATCAGATAATAACTACGACTTTAAAAATGGAGTACTTGATTTAGGCGATGACGTATTTAATCCCCTTCATATAACTGATAAGATAAATGCTGATATAGAGTATTCTACTAAAGATAACGTTCTTAAGATATTACATGATGGAAAAGTAGTTGGACAAATTAAGATTAAAAGTAAAGCAAATATTAAAAAAACAATCACAACAACTACATCTAAAGTAACTAATACTACTAGTAGTACAACTAAAGTAAGTACAACCACTACAACAACAACTAAATTAGAAACTAGAAGTAATAGAATTACTACGAAAAATGTTGGTAATAAAAATAGTTCATGTAGTAGATGCAAGATGCTTAAAGTATTTACGTTGTCGTTAATTATACTATATATATTATATCTAATATACATCATTTATACATTTAAAAAAGAAAGAGATGAAAAACAATAATTTATTAACAAGGCAATTAGAAAATAAAGTCTAATTGCTTTTTTTGATGCATATTATTTAAACGTTAGAAATTAATGCAGAAAAAGTTATATAAAAAATTTGAAAAAAATATCAAAAAAACCTTGATAAACAAGGAATTTTCTGATAAAATGATAACTGCGTGTAGTTGCATGGATGTGCGAGGTTGCTGATACACCAGGTTAAGTTGCTAATATCAAACTTAGGAATCAGGTAATTCGTTCGGAGCAAGTCTATACAAGATATAGGCGAAGGGAGGATAATGAGTATGAATAAAATTCGAATTAGATTAAAAGCATATGATCATCGTTCTTTAGATTTAGCTGCATCAAAAATAGTTGAAACAGTTAAACGTACAGGTGGAAAGGTATCTGGTCCAGTACCATTACCTACTGAAATTCAAAAGTACACTATCTTAAGAGCTGTTCATAAATATAAAGATTCACGTGAACAATTCGAAATGCGTACCCACAAAAGATTAATCGATATCGTAGAACCATCAAAGGAAACTATTGATGCTTTACAACATTTAGATTTACCTAGTGGTGTAGATATTGAAATTAAATAATTATAGGAGGAAAAAATGGAAAGAAAAGGAATCTTAGGTCGTAAGCTAGGAATGACTCAAGTATTTTCAAAGGATGGTAAATTAATTCCAGTTACTGTTGTTGAAGTAGAACCTAACGTTGTTACTCAAATCAAAACAAAAGAAACTGATGGTTATGAAGCTATTCAATTAGGTTTTGATACTAAAAGAGAAAAATTAAGTAACAAAGCTTTAAATGGTCATCTAGCAAAAGCTAATACTGCTCCTAAGCGCTTCTTAAAGGAAATAAGAGGAGTAGACGTTAGCAAATATGAACTTGGTCAAGAACTTGACTGTCAAGTTTTTGAAGAAGGACAAATGGTTGACGTTACAGGAACTTCTAAAGGTAAAGGTTTCCAAGGCGTTATTAAACGTTATAATCAATCAAGAGGTCCAATGGGACATGGTTCCCAATATCATAGAGGTGTTGGTTCTCTAGGTACTATGAGACCAATGCGTGTATTAAAAGGTAAGAAATTACCAGGACATATGGGAAATGTTACTGTAACTATGCAAAACTTAGAAGTAGTAGCAGTTAATAAAGAAGAAAATGTAATCTTAATTAAAGGTAACGTTCCAGGTCCTAAAAAGTCTTTAGTTATCATCAAATCAGCTGTTAAAAAGCCTGAACTTAAAAAAGAAAAGGTTGAATTAGTTTCTTATAAAACTAATGAAGCTAAGGCTGAAGTAGATGAAACACAAGCATCGCAAGAAGTAAGCGAATAATTATAAATACTTATTTTAAAAATTCTTGTGATGAAAGGAGGATGCAAAATGCCAAAAACAGCACTTTTAAGTTTAAAAGGTGAAAAGATTAAAGACATAAAATTAGATGATAGCATTTGGGGAATTACTCCAAATGATCAAGTTGTATATGAAGCTGTAGTTTTAAATGCAGCATCAAAAAGACAAGGTACACATAGTACAAAAACTCGTAGTGAAGTTTCTGGTGGTGGAAGAAAGCCATGGAGACAAAAAGGAACAGGTAATGCTCGTCAAGGTTCTATAAGAGCACCTCACTGGGTTGGTGGTGGAGTAGTATTTGGTCCAAATGCTAATAGAAACTACACTAAGAAAATGAACAAGAAAGAACGTCGCTTAGCTCTTAAATCAGCTTTAACATATAAAGCAAATGATAAAGAAATAATTGCTATTGAAAAGTTTGATTTAGAATCTAATAAGACTCGTGATTTCTTAAAGTTTCTTGAAGATTTAAAAGTAAATGGAAAGGCTTTAATTGTTACTACAGAATTAACTGATAATAACATTTTAGCTACAAGAAACATAAAGAATGTAAAATTAGTTTTAGCTAATGAATTAAATACTTATGATGTATTAGCATATGACAAACTAATTATTACTGAAGATGCTATAAAATATGTTGAGGAGGTACTTAAATAATGAAAGATGTAATTAAGGCTCCAATCGTTACTGAAAAAACACAATCTATTCAATCAAATGGTAAGAAGATTGTGCTTAAAGTAGATAAGAAAGCAAATAAAGTACAAATTAAACAAGCTGTTAAAGAAGCTTTTGGTGTTGATGCAGTAAGTATTAATACTGTAAATGTAAGACCAAAGAAAAAGAGAGTAGGACGTTATACAGGTGCTACTAAAGCATATAAAAAAGCAATTGTTACATTAAAAGAAGGTAGCAATTTAGATTTAAGCTAATAAGGAGGAAACAAAATGCCAGTTAAAAAGTTCAGACCAACTACAAATGCTTTAAGACAAATGAGTACTTTGGTTAATGATGAAATAACTAAAAATACTCCTGAAAAAAGCTTAGTAGTAGCAAAGAAAAAGATAAATGGACGTAATAACTTGGGACGTATCACAGTAAGACACCGTGGTGGTGCTGAGAAGAGAAAATACCGTTTAATCGATTTTAAGAGAAATAAATTTGATATAACAGGTAAAGTTGCTTCTATTGAATACGATCCAAATAGAAGTGCTAACATAGCATTAATCAACTATAAAGATGGAGAAAAAAGATATATTATTGCTCCTAAAGGATTAAAGGTTAATGATATAGTAGTTAGCGGTGAAAACGTAGATGTTAAAGTTGGTAATGCAATGCCAATTATGAATATACCAGTTGGTACTGTTATTCATAACATTGAAATGAGACCAGGAAAGGGAGCTCAAATAGCTCGTAGTGCAGGATCTAGTGCACAAATTCTTGGACGTGAAGAAAAATATGTATTAATAAGATTAAGAAGTGGTGAAACAAGAAAGATTTTAGGAACTTGTATGGCTACAATTGGTGAAGTTGGAAATACTGATTATTCATTAGTAAATCTTGGTAAAGCAGGACGTACTCGTCATATGGGTATTAGACCTACAGTACGTGGTTCTGTTATGAACCCTAACGATCACCCACATGGTGGTGGTGAAGGTAGAGCACCTGTTGGACGTAAACAACCAATGACACCTTGGGGTAAACCAGCACTTGGTATGAAGACTCGTAAGAGTAAAAAAGCTTCATCTAAGTTGATAGTAAGCCGTAAAAAATAACTTTGAAAGGAAGATAATATTAAATGGCAAGAAGTATTAAAAAAGGGCCTTATGTATTCGATAGATTACTAAAAAAGGTTCAAAAGTTAAATGAAGATGGAAAAAAAGAAGTAATTAAAACTTGGTCACGCCGTTCAACAATATTTCCAGATTTTATAGGTCACACTTTTGCGGTTCACAATGGTAAAGATTTCATCCCTGTTTATGTAACTGAAGATATGGTTGGACATAAACTTGGTGAATTTTCATTAACTCGTAAATGTGGTGGACACGGCGAGAATAAAGATAAGAAGTAATAACTAGAAGGGAGATAATAATATGGAAGCGAAAGCAATTGCGAAAACAGTTCGTATTTCCGCTTTAAAATCTCGTTTAGTTATGAGGTTAATAAACGGAAAAAACGTTGGTGATGCTTTAAACATTTTAAACAATATGAATAATAAAGCAGCCAGAGTTATTAAAAAAGTTTTAATATCAGCAGTAGCAAATGCTGAGAATAATCATAATCTTGATAAGAGTAAGTTATATGTTAAAGAAGCTTATGTAAATGATGGTCCTGTATTAAAAAGATCAGTACCTGATTCAAGAGGAAGAATTGCAAAGAATGATCACCGTACAAGTCATGTTACGGTAGTCGTTGCAGAAAGATAAAGTAAGGAGGAAAAACTAATGGGTCAAAAAGTTAATCCTACAGGGTTAAGACTTGGTATAAACAAGGATTGGACTGCTAAATGGTATGCACCAAGTAAATATTTCTCTAAAGTACTTAATAATGATATGAAGATTCGTAAATTCTTAGAAAAGAAATTAAAGAATGCTGCTGTTTCAATGATTTCAATTGAAAGAACAAATAAAAAGGCAGAAGTTAGAATTAGTACTGCAAAACCAGGTGTTGTAATTGGACATGGTGGAGAAGAAATCGAAAAGTTAAAGAAAGACTTAAAGAAATTAGTTGATGAAGATATTCAAATTTCTATAATTGAAGTTAAGAACCCAGATTTAAATGCACAATTAGTTGCTAAACAAATAGCAAGTCAAATTGAAAACAGAGGTTCATATAGAATGGCTCAAAAAAGAGCTATTAGAAACACAATGAAGGCTGGAGCTAAAGGTATTAAAACTTTATGTTCTGGACGTTTAAATGGAGCAGAAATTGCTCGTAGTGAAGGCTATAATGAAGGTACTACACCACTTCATACCCTAAGAGCTGACATTGATTATGCTACAGCTGAAGCTGATACTACTTATGGTAAAATTGGTGTTAAGGTATGGATTTATAAAGGTGAAATACTTCCTTCAAAGAAGAAAAATGGAGGTGCCAAAGATGTTAATGCCAAAAAGAACTAAATATCGTAAACCTCACAGAATTTACTATGAAGGAAAAGCTAAAGGAAATACAAAAGTAAGTTTTGGTGAATATGGTCTTATGGCTAAGGAAGGTGCTTGGATAACTGCACAGCAAATCGAAGCAGCCAGAGTTGCTATGACAAGATACATGAAACGTGGTGGTAAGGTATATGTTAATATATTCCCACACCTATCACTTACTAAAAAACCTTTAGAAACTCGTCAAGGTAAAGGTAAAGGTAATCCAGAGTCTTGGGTTGCAGTAGTAAAAGAAGGAAAAGTTATGTTTGAAGTATCTGGTGTAAGTGAAGAAGTTGCTCGTGAAGCTTTAAGACTTGCAATGCACAAATTACCAATCAAATGTAAATTTGTAACTAAAGAAGATGGTGGTGAAAAAAATGAAGGTTAAAGAAATAAGAGAGTTAACCACTCTTCAAATTCAAGATAAAATAAAAGAATGTAAAGATCAAATTTTTGAATTACGCTTAAAACAAGCTACAGGAAATTTAGAAAAGCCTTCACAAATACATGAATTAAGAAAAGACGTTGCTAGAATGAAAACTGTTTTAGCAGAACGCAAAGAAGCTTAAGGAGGTATACTTATGGAAAAGATGAGACATGAAGTAACAGGTAAGGTTGTAAGTGCTAAAAATGATAAAACCATTACAATTTTAGTTGAAACTTATAAAAAAGATCCAAAGTATGGTAAACGTGTTAAGTATTCTAAAAAATATGCAGCACATGATGAAAATAATATAGCTAAAGTTGGAGATATAGTAAGAGTTGTAGAAACTAAACCTCTATCAAAGACTAAAAGATATAGCTTAGTAGAAGTAGTTGAAGAAGCCGTAATTTTATAGGCACTTTACAATGAGAAGGAGGATACAATTATGATTCAACAACAAAGTCGTTTAAAAGTTGCTGATAATTCTGGAGCTCGTGAATTAATGGTAATTAGAGTTCTTGGCGGAAGCAAAGTTAAAACTGGAAATATCGGTGATATTGTAGTTGGAACAGTAAAAAAAGCAACTCCAAATGGTAACATATCTAGCGGTAAAGTCGTAAAAGCGGTTATCGTAAGAAGCAAGTTTGGAATGCGTAGAGATGATGGTTCATATATCAAGTTTGATGATAATGCTTGCGTTATTATTAAGGATGATAAGACACCAGTTGGAACAAGAGTTTTAGGTCCAGTAGCACGCGAATTACGTGATAAAGATTTCATGAAAATTGTTTCGTTAGCAAAAGAAGTGTTATAGACCTTTTAAGGAGGAAATCATGAATTTAAAAGTTGGAGATAAAGTAATTGTTATTGCTGGTAAGGATAAAGGCAAGGAAGGAAAAATTATTGCTAAGAAAGGTGAAAAAGTTTTAGTTGAAGGAATTAACATGGTAAAAAGACATGTTAAGCCTAATGGACAAGACCAAAATGGTGGAATTGTTGATAAAGAAGCTTTAATTCATGTATCTAATGTAATGATGATCGATCCTAAGACTAAAAAACGTACTAGAATAGCAAAAGAAACAGATAAAGACGGAAAAAAAGTTAGAATTTCTAGCAAGTCAAAATCTAAGTTAGACTAATAAGGAGGGTAACTATGAACAGTTTAAAAAAACAATATAATGAACAAATCGTTCCTGAGTTAATAAAAAAACATAATTACACTACTGTCATGGCTGTACCAAAGCTAGAAAAGATCGTAGTTAATATGGGAGTTGGTGATGCAACATTAAATAGTAAGCTTTTAGATGTTGCGGTAAGCGAACTTGAAAAAATAACTGGTAGAACACCTGTTATTACAAAAGCAAAGAAATCAATAGCTGGTTTTAAATTAAGAGAAGGACAAGCAATTGGTTGTAAAGTAACACTTCGTGGTGAAGCTATGTATACATTCCTAGAAAAGCTAGTTAGAATCGTGTTACCACGTGTACGTGATTTTAGAGGTATCTCACCAAAGGCTTTTGATGGAAGAGGAAATTATACTTTAGGTATTAAAGAGCAAACAATATTTCCAGAAATAGTTTACGATGAAGTAGTAAAAGTACGTGGAATGGACATTGTTTTTGTTACAACAGCAGAAACAAATGAAGAAGCATTAGACTTATTAAAAGGATTTAATTTACCTTTTAAAAAGTAAGCAAAGAAAGGATATATAAATGGCAAAGAAAAGTATGGTCGTTAAGAATAAAAGACCAAAGAAATTTAAAGTTCAAGAATATACTCGTTGCAACAGATGCGGTCGTCCACATTCAGTAATGAAAAAGTTTGGTATCTGCCGTATTTGCTTTAGGGAATTAGCTTATAAAGGTGAAATCCCTGGTGTAAAAAAGTCGAGTTGGTAGAATAAATATACGAAAAAGGGAGGATTCATATGTCAGTAACAGATCCAATCGCAGATTTACTTACGCGTATGCGTAATGCAAATCAAATGCGTTACAATGAAGTAGTTGTTCCTTCATCTAATGTTAAACTAAGAATAGTTGAAATATTAAAAGAAGAAGGATATATTGCAAATTACAAAATAGAAAAGAATGAAGTTCAAGATAATATTATTATTACTTTGAAATATGGAAATAATAAAGAAAGAGTTATTTCTGGTTTGAAAAGAATTTCTAAACCAGGACTACGTGTATATGCTAAAGCAGAAGAAATTCCAACTGTATTAAATGGTCTTGGAATATCTATCGTATCTACATCAAAGGGAATTATGACTGGTAAAGAAGCTAGAAAAGAGAACCTAGGTGGAGAAGTATTAGCATACGTATGGTAATTCTTAGTAAGGGAGGAAAACAAAGATGAGTCGTATCGGAAACAGAGTTTTAACTATTCCAGAAGGAGTTACAGTTAAAGTTGAAAACGGTTTAGTCACTGTTACAGGACCTAAAGGAGAATTATCATTAAACTTAAATGCTAATATTAGCGTAAGTGTTGAAAATGCTGAAGTTAAGGTTGCAAGAAACAGTGAAATTAAAAAGACAAAACAAATGCATGGTACAACAAATGCTTTAATCGCTAACATGATTGAAGGTGTATCAAAAGGTTATGAAAAAGCCTTAGAAATAATTGGTGTTGGTTATCGTTTTAACGTTAAAGGTAAAGAATTAGAAATTAATGCTGGTTATTCACATAAAGTAAATTTAGCTATTCCAGAAGGTATTACAGTAGAACAAGTAAGTGCAACTGAAATTAACATTAAAGGAATAGATAAAGAAGCAGTAGGAAAATTTGCTGCAGAAATAAGAGAAGTTAGAAAACCAGAACCATATAAAGGTAAAGGTATTCGTTATAAGGGTGAACATATTCGCCGTAAAGAAGGAAAGAAAGCTTCTAAATAATAGGAAAAGGAGATTATTACAATGATAAATAAAACATCACGTAATGAAGCTCGCAAGGCTAGACATGCTAGAATTAGAAATAAAGTTAGTGGAACTAGTGAGTTACCAAGATTATGTGTATTTAGATCAGCTAAAAACATTAGTGCTCAAGTAATAGATGATGTAAAAGGTGTTACATTAGTAAGTTCATCTTCATTAGATAAAGATTTAAGCATTAAAAATGGTGGTAACATAGAAGCAAGCAAGCTTGTAGGAGCTTCAATTGCAAAGAAATGCAAAGAAGCAAAAATAGAAAAAGTAGTATTTGATAGAGGTGGATACCTTTATCATGGACGTGTTAAAGCACTTGCAGATGCAGCACGTGAAAATGGTTTAGAATTCTAAAGGAGGGTAACAAAGTGGAAAGAAAAAGTTACAAACCACGCGAAAAGGAATATAACGAATCAGTTATTTCTGTAAATCGTGTTACAAAAGTTACTCAAGGTGGACGTCGCCTTCGTTTTGCTGCAACTGTAGCAGTTGGAGATGGAAAAGGTAAAGTTGGCCTTGGAACTGGTAAAGCAAATGAAGTTCAAGATGCAATTAAGAAGGCTATTGGAAACGCAACTAATAATATGATTAAAATTGATTTAGTTGAAGATAGAACAGTTTCTCATGATGCTATTGGTTCATCTGGAGCTGCAAAAGTTTTAATTAAACCTGCTAAAGCTGGTACTGGTATCATTGCTGGTGGTTCAGTTCGTATGATTCTTGAATTAGCAGGAGTTAAAGATATCATTTCAAAATCACTTGGATCTAATACAAAAATTAATACCGCAAGAGCAACTATGGATGCTTTAAAAAACCAAAGATCAGCAGAACATATAGCTGAATTAAGAGGTAAATCTGTAGAGGAGATTTTAGGATAATGAAATTACATGAATTAAAATATAATGAAGGTTCTAAAAAAGATATTAAAAGATTAGGTCGTGGTTCTAGTAGCGGTACTGGAAAGACAAGTGGTAGAGGAGAAAATGGACAAAACTCTAGAAGTGGTGGAGGAGTTAGAATTGGTTTTGAAGGTGGACAATTACCACTATATAGAAGACTTCCAAAACGTGGATTTTCTAACGCAATGTTCAAGAAAGTTTATGCAACAATAAACGTATCAGATTTAAATAAATTTGAAGATGGTACTGTAGTTTCTCCAGAATTATTAAGAGAAATGGGAATTATTAAGAATGAATTATCTGGTATTAAAGTACTTGGTAATGGTTCTTTAGATAAGAAATTAACAGTTAGAGCACATAAGTTCTCTAATCAAGCAAAGGAAAAAATAGAAGCCAAAGGTGGAAAAATAGAGGTGATGTAAGATGTTTAAAAACATTAAGCAAATCTTTTCTGCCAGGAATAAAGATATAAGAAAGAAAATCTTATTTACACTTCTAATATTATTTATATATAAACTAGGTACAGCAGTGCGTGTTCCTGGTACAGAAAACATAACTGAAGATTTAGGATTCTTGGAACTATTAAACGTAATGGGCGGTGGTTCTTTAAAGAATTTCTCAATTTTCGCACTAGGTGTTACTCCATATATTAGTGCATCAATAATTATTCAATTATTGCAAATGGATATTATTCCATACTTTTCTAATTTAGCTAAAGAAGGTCATACTGGAAGAGTTAAATTAAATAAAATTACTAGATATTTGGGAATAGTACTAGCATTCTTACAAGGACTTGTTATGTCATTCTCATTTCTAGGTGCATCAAGTGGTGCTGTTGAATATTTAAGAGTATCAGTAATATTAACTGCAGGAACTTGTTTCCTACTATGGCTAGGTGATCAAATAACTAGTAAGGGTGTTGGAAATGGTGTTTCAATGCTTATTATGGCAGGTATTTTAATTAGTACTCCAACAATGATGAAAGATGCTTTTTCTTCATTTGTTGTAAGTGGAACTGTACAAGAAGTTTCACTAGGTGTAACTAAGTTTATATTATTCTTACTTGCTTATATTCTAATTATTGTTGGTGTTGTGTTTATTGAAAAATCTGAACGAAGAATACCTGTTCAGTATTCAAATAAGACACTAACAGCATATGGAGCTAAACAAACTTATATTCCATTTAAATTAAACTCAGCAGGAGTTATGCCAGTAATTTTTGCATCAAGTTTAATTTCAATACCATCGTTAATTGCTACATTCTTAAAAAAAGATTCATTTTCTTTGTTTGTGAATAAGTATATTAACTACAATACGGTAACAGGATTTATATTATATATTTTATTAATAATATTATTCACTTATTTATATACATTTATGGCATCAGGTTTAAGACCAAAGGAATTAGCTGAAAACTTAAATAAACAAGGTGGTTATGTTCCAGGTGTTAGACCAGGTAATGAAACTAAAAAGTATATAACTAAAGTATTATCGAGAACAACTTTTATGGGAGCAGTATTCTTACTAGTAATAGCAGGAATTCCAATATTAGTTTCTAATTTAAGTAGCTTACCTACTAACGTAACTGTAGGTGGTACAGGATTATTAATCGTTGTTGGTGTTGCTCTTGAAACATACAATCAAATTGAAAGTAGTTTATCTGCAAGAAAGTATGAAAGGAGTTATCGTAAATAATGAAAAATATTATATTTTTAGCACCACCAGCTGCTGGTAAAGGTACTTTATCAGAAATGTTAACAGAAAAATATGGCTATGGACATATTTCAACTGGTGATTTACTAAGAGAAGAAATAAAAAACAAAACTGAAATCGGAAAACAAGCTGAAAGCTTAATGAAAGAAGGTAAGTTTGTTTCCGATGATGTTATCGTTAAATTAATTTCTAATCGTATTACAAAAGATGATTGTAAAAATGGATATATATTAGATGGTTTTCCAAGAACTAAGGTTCAAGCTTTAAAATATGATGAATTATTAGAAAGTCTTGGAAAAGATTTAGGAATAGTAATATATATAGATATCGATAAAGATATGGCTATTAGAAGAGCTTGCTCTAGAATTACTTGTCCTAAATGTGGCAGAATATACAATAAATATTCTGAGGAAATGAAGCCTAAAACAGAAGGAATCTGCGATGACTGTGGTGAAAGTTTAGTACAAAGAGCAGATGATAATGAAGAAACATTTACTAAAAGATTTGAAGAGTATATTAATAAAACTATGCCACTTTATGATTATTATAAAAATAAAGGCGTGCTTAAAGTTATTAAAGCTTACGAAAGTAAATATGATACTTTTGATGAAGCTATTAAAGTCTTAGAGGTTAAATAAATGATAAGTATCAAATCTAAAAGAGAAATAGAATTACTTAAAATAGCAGGTAATATAGTTTATGAAACACATAAATATATAAAACCTTTTATAAAACCAGGAGTAAGTTTATTAAAATTAGACTTTTTGGCTGAAGACTTTATAAGAAGTAAGGGTGCTACACCATCATTTAAAGGATATGAAGGTTTTCCTAATGCAACTTGTATTTCAGTAAATAATGAAGTTGTTCATGGAATTCCATCAAATAGAAAATTAAAAGATGGTGATATAGTATCTATTGATATTGGAGCTTGTTATAAAGGATATCATGGAGACTCTGCATGGAGTTATGCTGTTGGAAAGTTAAGTAGTGATTGCACATATTTAATGGAACATACAAAAAAAGCTCTATACGAGGGTATAAAAGTAGTTAAGCCAGGAGCTAGAATTGGTGATATAGGTAATGCTGTTGAAAAATACGCAAATGCTCATAATCTTGGGATAGTAAGAGAATTGTGTGGACACGGCGTTGGTAATCACCTTCATGAATCGCCTGATGTACCTAATTATGGATTGCCTAATACTGGACCTGTCTTAAAAGAGGGAATGGTAATTGCAATAGAGCCAATGCTTAATTTAGGTTCTGACGATATAGTAGTCGAGGATAACGATTGGACAATAACAACTTTAGATGGTAAGCCATCTGCTCACTTTGAGCATACGGTTTTAGTAACTAAAGATGGTTATCAGATATTAACGGGAGAGTGATTATATGGCTAAAGAAGATGTAATCGAACTTGAAGGTAAAGTAACCGAACTATTAAAAGGCGGAGACTTTAAAGTTAGATTAGAAAATGGATATACTGTAGATGCTCGCGTTTCTGGTAAAATGCGAATGAATAAGATTCGTATCTTACCAGGTGATACAGTAGTCCTAGAGATGTCACCTTATGATTTAACACGTGGGCGTATAACCTATAGAAAATGATAGGAGGAATAAAAGATGAAAGTTAGACCATCAGTAAAGAAAATTTGTGATAAATGTAAAATTATTAAACGTAATGGGAAAGTAATGGTTATCTGTGAAAACCCAAAACATAAACAAAGACAAGGATAATTAATAGGAGGGTATTATGGCACGTATAAAAAACGTTGATTTACCAGATAATAAGAGAATAGAAGTTGCTTTAACTTATATTCATGGTATTGGTAGAAAATTATCAAGACAAATTTTAACAAAGTTAGATATTAACCTTGATACTAAGGCAAAAGATTTAACTACAGATGAAATTTCTAAGATTCGTGGTGAATTAGATAATTACCTATTAGAAGGTGATTTAAGAAGAGAAGTTTCAATGAATATTAAAACAAAAATGGAAATAGGTTCTTACCAAGGACATAGGCATCGTCGTGGGTTACCTGTTAGAGGACAATCTACTAGAAGTAATGCTAAGACTCGTAAGGGTAGAGGTAAGACTGTTGCTAATAAGAAGAAGTAGGAAAAAGGAGGGCATAACATGGCTTACAAATCAAGAAAACGTAAGGTAAAAAAGAATATACCTGAAGGACAAGCTCATATATATTCTACATTTAATAATACTATCGTAACTTTAACAGATAAAGATGGTAATGCAGTAGCTTGGGCTTCTGCTGGTACTTCAGGATTTAAAGGAAGTAAGAAAAAAACTCCATTCGCAGCTGGTATGAGTGCTGAAGCAGCTGGAAAAGCAGCATATGATTCAGGAATGAGAAAAGTTGAAGTTTTTGTTAGAGGATTAGGTTCTGGAAGAGAAACTGCAATTAGATCATTACAAACAGCAGGACTTGAAATACTATCTATTACAGATGTAACACCAGTACCACACAATGGTTGTCGTCCACCAAAACGTCCACGTGGATAATTTAATAAAAGGGAGTGAATTTCATATGATAAAATTCGAAAAACCAATATTCAAGGTAGCTGAATATGTAGAAAATAGAAATTATGGAAAATTTGAAATTGAACCTCTAGAAAGAGGTTTCGGTACAACAATTGGAAATGCACTTAGAAGAGTAATGTTATCTTCATTGCCAGGAGATGCTATAACTAGTGTTTATATAGATGGTGTACAACACGAATTCCAAACTATGGATGGTGTTATAGAAGATGTAACAGGAATCATATTAAATTTAAAAAATGTAGTTGTTAAAAATTATAGTAATGAACCTAAAACATTAAAGTTAAATGTTGAAAAAGAAGGTGTTATAACAGCAGCTGATATTGAAAAAGATGCAGATGTTGAAATAATTAATCCAGAACAAGAAATAGCTACATTAGTTAAAGGTGGAAAATTAAGCATGGAAATGACTGTTAATAGTGGTCGTGGATATGTTAGAGCAGAAGCTAATAAGAAATTATTAGGGGATGTTAAGTTAAATACTATAGCAATGGATTCTAACTTTTCACCAATTGAAAGAGTTAATTATGAAGTAGAAGGTGCTCGTGTTGGGCAAGATGATACTTATGATAAATTAACTATGGAAATATGGACAAATGGTTCTATGAAACCTGAAGAAGCAATTGCACTTGCATCAAGAATTATAATAGAACACTTTGATATTTTAACTAAGTTAGATGAAATAGCTGATGAAACTGGTCTTATGAAACAAAACGTTGATGATTCTAAGACTAAAGCATTAGAGTTATCTATTGATGAATTAGAATTCTCAGTAAGAGCTTATAACTGCTTAAAGAGAGCTAATATAAACACATTACAAGATTTAACTCAAAAGAGCGAAAATGAAATGATGAAAATCCGTAATTTAGGAAAGAAATCATTAAAAGAAGTAATTGACAAAGTAAAAGAAATGGGCTTCTCATTTAGAAATGATGATTAAGAATTAAGGAGGAATTAAGATGGCTTATAGAAAATTAGGACGTACTTGTAAACATAGAAGAGCTATGCTTTCAAATTTAACAAGAGCCTTAATTAAAAATGAACGTATTGAAACTACTGAAACTAGAGCTAAAGAAGTACGTAAGTGTTTTGATAAAATGGTTACATATGGTAAAAATGGTAGCTTAGTTTCTAGACGTAATGCACTAGCTTTCTTAGAAAATGATAACGAAGCTGTAACTAAAGTATTTGGTGAACTTGCTAAACGTTATGAAAATAGAAATGGTGGATATACTAGAATACTTAAATTAACAGAAAGAAAAGGCGACGATGCTTTAATGGTTGTCTTAGAATTAGTTGATTAATTATTATAAAGACTGGTTATTAACCGGTCTTTTTAAGTGTACAATGTTATTCTTTTTATTGAAAATATAAATTAGTTGTGTTAGAATTAAACTAGGAGGTCATATGAATAATGTATTAATAGAAAAGATACTTGAAAACAAAAGAAATACTATTATTGAGGGCAATAGTTTATCAGGCAAAACTACAAATATTTTATTTCCTATATTAGAAGATATAATACGAAATAAAGAAAGTTTTTTTGTATTAGATTGTAAGGGTGAATATAGAAGTTATAATAGCATGTTATCGGAGAATGGATACGATGTTATAGAAATAAATTTAAGAAGAACTAACAGTTTTCATAGATGGAATCCACTACAATACCCATACAATTTATATAAAAAAGCATATCGCGATAAAGCCCAAGAGGAAATTGAGAATATTGCTAAAATATTGTTTAGTGAAGCAAAAAGTGTAGATTCATTTTGGAATGACTCTTCTATTGAATTATTTACAGGGATAGCATTATGTTTATTTGAGGATGCAAAACCAAAAGAAGTAAATATAAATAGCATTAATGAAATGCTTTGTTATTTAAGAGACAATTCGCCTGAATCTGATGTTTTAAAAAATTACATAAAAAGCAAAAATGTGTTTTCAAAACAATATTTATTATTAACGCCAACGGTGTTTTCACCTATATCAACGAGGGTTGGAATTATATGTCATGCAAGACATTATCTTTCATCTATAGTTTCAAAAAATAGTATCTGTCAGTTGATATCAGATACAACGTTTGATTTTGATATATTTAAAGAAGATATAACAAATATAAATTCTAAAGAAAATAAAGAAAAACCTAAAGCATACATATTTATTTCAAAAGATGAAGATAAGTCACTTAGCTGGTTACCAATGGTTTTTATAAAACAGTTATATGATATATTATTAAGTAAGGAGGTACCTAAGAATAAATTTAATTTTATTTTAGATAACTTTGATACATTAAAAAAACTTGATAATTTTTCAAACATTTTAGAGGCTTCACCATATAGAAATATTAAATTTTATATTGCAACACATTCTATAGAAAGGTTAAAAAAAGTTCATGAGAATGATTTTACTTGTTCATGTGATTTAGTTTCTATAAATGAAAATAATATTATGTATAAAATGAATAACTCAAACTTTGAATATGAGAAAAATGTTAACAATAATAATATAGTTCTAAAGCCAATGGTAAATCAAAGAAAAGCTCCTGAAATAGAAAATATAAAGATATTTAATTTAAAAAAACATGTTGAAAAGTTAAAGAAAGAAAATATAATTAGTGCTGATGCTGCTAATCCATTTAGGCAAAATGTAGAAATAAAGCATGATATAAAAAGTGAAATAGAAAGAATAAAAAATAAAATTTTTATTGAGATAAGTACTAGTTGGGGAATGAGTAATCCTGGAACCAAAACGACTGTTTTAACTAATGATAATGAAGTTTATGAATATACTCTGTATCTTTTTAATGAAAATAATGAAGTTTATGAAAATACTCTGCATCATTTTAATAGGGAAGATTTAAATCATGTTAAACATTTTAGAAAACCGGATATTTTTAGAAAAATTGGTTTAATTGATGATGAAGAAATGTTTTATATAAAAAAATATCTAAAAGAAAATGTTATAGATAAACCACAATCAAATGATTCTATACCTGATGTTTCATTTACAATTGTTATAAATATGAACGATAAAAAATATGAGATAAGAAATAATGAGATTTTATATGACACATTATTCAATCTAATAAAATAATATTTGTATTAGAAAAATATAGTTAATTATAAAGGCTAGTTTAACTGGTCTTTTATTTTTATTGAAAGAATAATTATTTGACTATTTACCTATCAAAATGCTATTATAATTATATAAAAATATGAGAGGTGGCTTCTATTATGATATTTAAAAAAGAGAAAAAAGAAAATAATACCATTAAGAGTTTAATTGTTGTATTTGCTATTATAGTAACTTTTACTTGTGGATATTTGCTGGGATTATATTCAACTGATAATATTAATAAAAAAAGAACAAATAAAAAAGAAACAATAGAGAAAAAAAGTGTAGTAGAAAAAGTGCATACTAAAGATTATAAAGATGAAGAAGGTAACTCTTATATAGAAGTATATTATGAAAATCAAAAATTAGATTTAGAATATGAAGATAATAATATTATAAAAATAGATAAAGTAAATACCTCTGGTAATTTAACTATATTTAATGCATATTTTTCTGATGGAGTGGAATTAGTTATAGTTAATAATTATGGGAATATAGTAGGTACATATATAGGTAATATATTTCAAAATGATGTTAATATGATTAAGTTATCTGGTAAAATTTATAATGGCATATATGAAATAAAAGATAATAAGATATATGTTACATCAAGCGACTGGAATATAGATAATATATGCATTAAAGAAAAAGAAGAATATGCAGAATATATAGATGAAATATATCTTACTAATTCTAAGTTAAATAATATAAGTTTATATAGCAAGATTACTGTAGATGATGTTATAACAAGAGATAATATTAACTGTGATAATTAAACTATATAAAAAAGCTAGGAGTAGTACGTTATGAGAAAGAAAAAAATTATAGTTTTGTTAATTTGTTTGTTTGCTTTATTAATGTTAGGATTTAGTTTATTTATATATTTTAAACCTATGGTATTTGAGATAAATATAATAGGAAATAATAAGAATATAATAAAACTTACAAGAAAATTTGGAAAATGTAATGTCAAAAGTAGAATTGTTAATAAATCTTTAGATGAAGAAATAAAAAAAGATTTACAAAAAAGAGGATATGATAAGAAAAATTATACAAAAGAGTTTATTTTAAATAAAAACTGTGATAAGTTATATAAAAATTATGTAAAAGAAAATACGGGTTTTAAATTAAAAGGAAGTGTAAGTGAAGTAGTAGAAGTAAAATCACAATATGATGATAAAGGTTATTCTTTAAAAGAAAAATGTAATGTAGAAAAAATAACTAATATTGATGTAAATAAAATAGGTAAACAAAAAATTATATATAGATTATCGAAAGATTTATATAATAAATATATAATTAGAAATGTAAGTGTTGTTGATACTACTAAGCCAGTAATAGCGTTAAAAGGAAAAGAAGAAGTTAATATATATGTAGATGATAAGTTTGAAGATGATGGATATACAGCAAGTGATAATTATGATGGAGATATAACTAGTAGTGTTAGTATAGAAGGTAGTGTTGATACTAAAAAAGAAGGAAAGTATGAATTAATATATAAAGTAAAAGATTCATCTGGAAATGAAGGAGTAGCTAAAAGAGTTATTAACGTAAAGAAAAAAGTAGTAGCTAGCATTACGTCTTTTAGTGGTACTGATTCTAATGGTTTAACTTATATAAATGGTATATTAATAGTTAACAAAAAATATGGACTTCCAGGAAATTATAATCCGGGTGTTAATGGTAAAGCATTAGTGGCACTTAAAAGTATGCAATCAGCGGCTCGTGTTTTAGGACTTAACTTATCATTGATATCGGGTTTTCGATCATATGAATTGCAAAACAGTGTATACAATAATTATGTTTCTTGGTATGGACAGGCTTCTGCTGATACATTTTCAGCAAGACCAGGTCATTCCGAGCACCAAACAGGACTTGCATTTGATATAGGAAAAATAGAAGATAATTTTGGGGAAACATCATCTGGTAAATGGTTAGCTGAAAACTGCCATCTATATGGTTTTATAATCAGATATCCTAAAGGAAAGCAAAATATAACAGGCTATAAATATGAACCATGGCATGTTAGATATTTAGGTGTCGATATAGCTACTAAAGTTAAAAATAGTGGATTAACTTTAGAAGAATATTTGGGTATTAATTAAATTAGATAAAGGTAGGCTTTTTTAGCTTGCTTTTTTTAACTTTTTTATTGTATACTTATCTTAGGTGATGATATATGAGAGCATTAATAACAGGTGCATCAAGTGGTTTAGGACGTGATTTAGCCATCAAGCTAAGTAAAAAAGGATATGAATTAGTATTAATATCTAGAGATAAAAAAGCTCTTGAGAAGGTTAAAAAGGACTGTGAAACAGAGGTTACTTTATACGAAGCTGATGTATCAAGTGCAGAATCTTGTATAAAAATACATGAGAAATTTAAAGATATAGATTTACTTATTAATAATGCTGGCTTTGGTTTATTTGGAGAAACTTGTAATACTTCTTTAGATAAAGAATTAAATATGATTGATGTAAATGTAAAAGCTGTACATATATTAACTAAATTATATTTAATAGATATGATAGAAAAAGATAGCGGCAGAATACTTAATGTTGCATCAATAGCTGCATTCCCACCAGGACCTTTAATGAATACTTATTATTCTACTAAATCATATGTATTTAAATTTACAACTGCTATATATGAAGAACTTAGAAGAAGAGGATCTTCTGTTAAAATATCAGTATTATGTCCGGGTCCATTTAATACAAACTTTAATAACGTAGCAGGAGTTAAATTTTCTTTAAAAGGTAAATCATGTGATTATGTATCAAGTTATGCAATAAAAGGTTTATTTAAAAATAAGTTAGTTATAATACCAGGCTTTATTACAAAAGTAGGATATTTCTTAACTAAGATAACACCACTTAAGTTATTATTAAAAATAGATTATAATATGCAAAGAAAGAAGGATAAAAAATGAAGAAAAGTAAAGGTTTTACGTTAATAGAATTACTTGCAGTAATAGTTATTGTTGGAATACTTTTAACTATAGTAGGTACTAGTGCAATTAGGTCTAAAAAGAAAGCTAATGATGCAGAGCTAAAAAAACAAGCTAAAATGTTAGTAGATTTAGCTCCTGGGATATATTCACAAGAGAAAATAATGAATCCAAGCGGTAATTTTATGCTAGAATGGAAGAGTAATGATACCTTTTATATCAATGATGAAACTTTAATTAAAGCTGGATATTTAGATGGTAAAATAAAAAGTCCTTATAGTAGTAAAGAATGCAAATCTTATATAAAAATTTCGTATAATAGTTTAAATGATGAGCATGAATTTGTAAGTAATATTTACTGTGATAATAAATATAAAATAGATTCTAAAGGTGCTACAGATGCATGGGATGCAGATAATTACGATAATACAATACATTTAGAATAAAATTTCTTGGCTAACAACCAAGTTTTTATTTGCTCACATTTTCTTAAAACAGTAGATTTTTTTATTTATTTGTTATATAATAATACCTTAAATTTAAGGGAAAGGAGTATCTTAATATGAGTATAGTAGAGATAAATGACTTAACATTTAGATATAAGAATAATTTTGTGTTTGATAATTTTAACTTAAAAATAGATCGTGGTTCATGGGTTACTATAGCTGGACCTAATGGTTCTGGTAAAACTACTTTAGTTAAGTTATTAGCTGGTCTTGAAAAATCATATTCTTGTATTAAGATACTTGATTATGTGCTTGATAAAAAGAATTTATTTGATATAAGAAAAGATACTGGTTTTGCATTTGATACACCAGATAATTTTTTTGCATGTGAGACAGTAGAAGATGAATTAGCTTTTTCGTTAGAAAATATGGCAATTATGCCTAAGACTATTAAAAAAAAGATAAATGAAATATCTAAACTACTTAAAATGGAAGATATTTTAAAGCAAAATCCATATGAGTTATCTGGTGGACAAAAACAAAAAGTTTCTCTTGCTTGTGCTCTTATGCTAGAACCTAGAATATTAGTTTTAGATGAAGCTTTACTTATGATAGATATAAATGAACGTGAAGAAATATTTAAGATATTAAAAGATTATAATGTAAGAAAAAAGGTTACTATTATATCTTTTACTCATGATTTGGATGAAGCTAAATACTCAGATAGACTTATTATATTAAATGATGGTAAAATAGTTGTAGATGGCTCTTTTCCTTCTGTATTTGAAGAAGAACTTGTTATGAGAAAAATAGGACTTGAAGTACCTTTTTCTGTAGAGTTGTCTAAAAAGCTTAAATTATATAATTTAGTATCTGATATTAAGCTTGACTTAGAGGGTTTGGTGAATGAATTATGGAAGTAGTATTTGAACATGTATCTTTTTCTTATAACAGAGGTCTTAAGAGTGAGAAAAAGGCTTTAGATAATGTTAATTTATATCTTCAAAGTGGACTAATACATGGAATAATAGGACCAATAGGCAGTGGGAAAACTACTTTACTTGAACTTATGAATGGTATAACTAAACCAGATTGCGGGGATATTACTGTTGGAAATTATACTTTATATAAAAAAGGTTTTAACTTTAATAAATTTAGATATGATGTAGGATTAGTGTATCAATTACCAGAAAAACAATTTTTTTGTAATACTGTAGGCGAGGAAGTAGCTTTTTCTGAAAAAATTTATTCATCTAAAAAAAGAAGTATTAAAAATAAGGTAATAAAAGCTCTTAAAATGGTAGGATTAGATGAAAGTTATATATCTAGAAGTCCATTTGCGTTAAATGGTGGTGAAAAAAGACTAGTTGCAATAGCATCAGTTCTTATTTCTAATCCAAAATTATTAATTTTAGATGAACCTACTATTGGTCTTGATAATAAATGTAAAAAAAGACTTATTAAAATAATAAAGAAATTAAAGGAAAGATATTCTAAAACAATTATAATAGTTACGCATGATGTGGATTTGTTATATGAAATGGTAGATAATGTAGTGGTATTAAATAATGGATGCGTAGTTAAAGAAGGACCAAAAATAGATGTTTTTGCAGATACCGAGTTTTTAAATGAAAATAATACTCCTATACCTAGTATAATTAAATTTGAAAGATTATTTTATGATAAGACTGGTATAGATTTAGGCTATAGAAAAAATACTAATGATTTAATAAGAGGAATTGTTAGTGTATATAAGGAAGATGGTGATTATGATGAATAATAATTATCCATTTTTTAGGTATATAGATGGTACTTCTTTAATTCACAGTATGAATTCTAAAAGAAAAATTTTATGGCTATTACTTTCTTTTTTGATAGTTATTTTAATAAGAGATTATGTTTCTTTAGCTATTTTTTCTATTATATTATTATTTGTAGCGTATCTAAGTAAGATAAAGCCTAATGCATATATATCTAACTTATTATTAGTATGGCCAATATACTTAATATTTTTAATTATTACATATTTAATTAGTTTTAATGTATGGTTATCTATTATGATATGTATAAAAATAATGATTATTATATTTTTACTTTTAATTGTTACTTTTACGACTTCTTTAAGTGAGATAGCATGGGGATTTGAATGCTTGTTTTCTTTCTTAAAAAAATATAAGATTCCAATCTCTAAAATATCGCTTAAAATAGCTCTTACTATTAAGTTTATAGAAGCTTTGTTTGTACAATATAAAAACGTAAGAAAATCAATGGCTTATCGTGGTGTTTCTTATTCATCTAGTAAGTTAGTTACATTTAAGAAAATGATAATACCTGCGATATCTTTATCCTATAAACTATCAAAACGAAAAAAGGCTGCTATGAAATTAAGATTTTATGGTTTATCTAAAACAAGAACTAATTATCACGAGTATAAGGGTTCTAAGTTAGATATATCTTTAATAGTGTTAGATTTAGTTTTAATTTATTTTGTTTTTTATATGGGGTGGTTATGAGATATTTAATTGATTTTTCTTATTCTGGTATGAATTTTTCTGGTTATCAAAAACAAAAAAATTTAAGAACTGTTCAAGGTGAAATAGAGAGAGTGTTAACTAGTATTAATAACAATAAAAGCGTAGTTATATACTCATCTGGTAGAACTGATAGAGGAGTTAATGCGCTTCATCAAATGGCACATTTTGATGTGGATTATGATATTAATCTAGATAAATTTAAAAAAGCATTAAATAGTTATTTACCTAATGATATATATATAAATAAGGTTTTAAAAGTACCAGATGATTTTCATGCTAGATATATGGCTTTAGAAAAAACTTATGAATATAATATAAATATGGGCTTATATAATCCGCTTACAAGGGGATTTATATATCAATATGGCAAAAAATTAAATATTGCTTTAATTGATGATGCTTTAAAATATTTTAAGGGGAAGCACGACTTTACTACGTTTGTAAGTGCAGAAGATAAAAGAAGTGATAAAGTAAGGTGCATATATTCTGCCACTTTAACAAATAAAAATGATATATTAACTATAACATTTACGGGCTCTGGTTTCTTAAAATATCAAGTTAGAAACATGGTTGGTCTCTTAATTAAAATAGGAGAACAAAAAGAAAGGCCAGAAAATATACCCTTCCTTTTAAACTGTAAAGACAGAACTAAAATAGGACTTACAGCGCCTGCATGCGGCTTATGCTTAAAAAATGTTAAATATAAAAACATCCAGAAATAAATTTCTCGGGTGTTTTATTTTATATCATCAATTAAATCTGCTAATGTCTTAATGCTTATTAAGCCAGCTATTCCAACTATTATATAAATTATCTTAGAACCTATTTCAGTAGCTCCTCCAAATATTGTTGCAACAAGGTCGAAATTAAATAATCCAATAAGTCCCCAGTTTAATGCTCCAATAATTACAAAAACTAGTGAAATGATTTGTAATGTTTTCATAATTTTCCTCCTTTTATATTACTATGATAATCAAAAAAATGTTTTTTATACGTTTACTTATTAAAAAATGTTTAAATTTGCATATTAGAAAATTTAATCCATATAATTAAATGAAAATATGAAGAGGTGAGAAAGTGAAAAAGATAAAAAAATTTTTGGTTTTGACAGTAGCAATAATAAGCTTAATTAGTTTATCTGGTTGCGGAAAGGAAAATGCAAAATCTGTTTTGAAAAAGTTTGAAAAAAATGTTTCAAAAACAAATGGATATCAAGTAGAAGCAGAAATGAAGCTTATAAATAATGAAGATGTATATAGATACGATGTAACAGCATCATATAAAAAATCAGATTATTTTAGAGTGTCATTACGAAACAAAACAAATAACCATGAACAAATAATATTAAAAAATGATGAAGGTGTTTATGTTCTATCACCAAATTTAAATAAAAGTTTTAAATTTCAAAGTAAATGGCCATATAACAATTCACAGAGCTATTTAATTAACTCAGTTTTAAATGATATGAAAAATGATACCAAGCTTACAATGAAAAAAGATGGAAAAAATTATGTGTTTAAAAGCACTGTTAATTATAAAAATAATTCTAATTTATCATATCAAAAGGTAACGCTTGATAAAAACTGTATAATTAAAAGTGTGGTTGTGTATGATAAAAATGATAATGAACAAATAAGAGTTGATTATAAGTCTGTAGATATGAGAGCTAAATTTAATGATGATTATTTCGATGTAGAAGAAAATATTAAAACATCAGATACTACTAAAACAGAAAAAAAGACATCTTCTTTTGATGAGGCAATATATCCAATGTATTTACCAGAAGGAACTTATCTTGAAACAGAAAAGACAGTA
Source organism: uncultured Bacilli bacterium (assembly GCA_934162425.1). Lineage (GTDB taxonomy): Bacteria > Bacillota_I > Bacilli_A > RF39 > UBA660 > Aphodocola. The sequence goes on along the minus strand of CAKPIS010000002.1, from coordinate 4,725 downwards.
GAATTAGATGGTGGAGAAAGAATAATACTCACATTTAATGGTGAGCAATCATTTATGTTAGTTGAAGAAAAAGTAAACAAGCTAGATGAATTAGAAATAGTGCCAACTAGTGGGGATATAGATTTATTAACAGATAGTATTGGTATAATAGGTTCATCTTCTGTAAGCTGGATTAGCAATGATATAGAGTATTATTTAGTATCTAGTGATTTATCGGTTAGTGAATTAGTTACTGTAGCTAAATCAGTTGCAACTATGCCAGTTGGAAAATAATAATAAAATTTTCTTGCGAAAATCAAATAATAAGCATCAAATGTTTGCCAAATAAGAGCCTTTGTGATACAATTACAAAGGTGATTGTTATGAATAAAGAAGTAAAAAACGGAATAATTGTTGGGATAGTAGTTATATTTTCTCTTGTGATAGTGTATTTTATGATTGCTATTGCAACAGGAGAAATTAATATTGGCGGAAAAAAAGATAATACCGATAGTTCTGCAAGTGATAATTCTTATGATAATATGATAATGGCTAGTACTACATTTGATAAGTCTGAAAATGAATATATGGTTATTTTCTATAGTGAGAAGAATAAAACTGATAACTTAGACTTAATAATAAGTTCTTATAAGGGCGATATAAAACTATATAAGGTTAATACAGATGAAGTTATAAATAAATTTGTATTATCAGATGAGGAAAATAGTAGTGCTACAAATAAAGATGAATTAAAAGTTAAAACTCCAACATTACTTACAATAAATAATAAGAAAATTACTTATTATACTTCTAGCGAAGATGAAATTGCAGAAAAATTAGGTAATTAAGGAATAATGAAGTAACTATATATATTATGGTTGCTTTTTATTTATTATAAAGAAATATATTAAAATTGGCGTTATATTAAAATCTAAGAAAAGAAGTCTTGATATAAGTGTAAAAATGATATAAAATATAATCGTAGAATAAAGACTATTTAATTATCATATTAAAGAATGTGGTTATAAATACTATTATAATCACTATTAAAATGATACTTAAGTTATGACATATTTATTTTATTTGATATTTTAGTTATGGAGGTCTGCTATATATGGAAAGTAAGAATAAAGAAGAAAATGAAAAAGAAATAAATAAAGAAGGAAATAAAGAAGAAAAAAAACTAAATAAAGAAATAGATGATTTAGATAAAAATATAGATGAGTTAGAAAAAACAATTAATGATTTAGAGATAAAAGCCTCTTCAATATATGATGAAGAAAGTTTAGATAGCAGTTCTATTGATAGAAAATTAAATAAAAAGAGTAATTTAAAAGTATATCAATTAATTATAATTGGATTTTTTATTTCTATGATTTCAATATTGTTAACTAAAATAGTTATTAATGGTAGTAATAATGGATATATACAAACTAGTTCATCTAAAAGTGATACTTTAGAGGAATTTGAAGAAGTTTACGCATTAATTAAGGATTCATATTATAAAAAAGTTGATGATAGCAAACTAATTGATGGTGCAATAGATGGAATGTTATCATCGCTTGATGATCCTCATACTAGTTACTTTAATGAGTCGGAAACTGAAAACTTTAATGAAGTTATGAATGGATCATATAAAGGTATCGGAGCAGAAATTACTATAGATTCAGATAATAATATAATAATACTTTCTGTCTTCAAGAATTCTCCGGCGTATGAATCTGGATTAAAGTACAATGATAAGATATTAGAAGTTAATGGTAAATCTACTAAAGGGTTGACTACAACTGAAGTTGTTTCACTTATAAAAGATGAAAGTAAGAAGACTGCAGACATAAAGATAGAAAGAGATGGTAAAGTTCTTGATTTTAATGTTGAAAAAAGGGTAGTTACAATAGAATCAGTTGAATCAAAGGTGTTTGATAGAAATGGTAAAAAAATTGGTTATGTTTTGATAAATAATTTTGCTAATAACACATATGAACAATTTAAAAAGCAAGTTTCTGATTTAGAAGCTAAAACAATTTCGGGATTAGTTATAGATGTAAGAGATAATTCAGGCGGATATTTGCATTCGGTAACTGATATGCTTGATATGTTTGTTCCTAAAGGCACTATTATATACAAGATACAGGATCAAAAGAAAACTACTGCGTACAAGGCTACTACTGTTGAGTCTAGAAATTATCCTATAGCTGTATTGGTTAATAAATCCAGCGCATCAGCTTCTGAAATTTTAGCGATAGGTTTAAAAGAAGCATATGGTGCATCAGTTGTTGGTGTAAACTCATATGGTAAAGGTACTGTTCAGACAACTAAAGAGCTTCCAACTGGAGGAATGATTAAATATACTATTCAAAAATGGCTCTCTCCAAAAGGAAACTGGGTAAATAAGGTGGGGGTTGAACCAACAAATAAAGTTGAATTGAGTGAAGAATATATTAAAAATCCTAGCTATGCTAATGATAATCAATTACAATCAGCACTAGACATAGTAGCTAAATAATAAAATGATTAAAACATAAAATAAAAATTTTGAAAATAAAATGCTCTTATATAGATAAAATAGTTGGGATAATTGACTATAAAATATATAAGAGTTTTTTTCGTAGAATTTTATAAAAGTTTAATAAAGTTTTAATTCAACTTATATTTATTTAATAGTATCCTAATTTTTTGACGTGATTATATCTAATTAATTAATATATATACATTTACGCGAACGTTTTTTCTTGTTTTTTGTTATAAAAAAGTATAATATATAGATGAAAGGAAATAAAAAGCGTAGCATGAGAAACAAAAGAATAGGAGAAAATTATACTATACACTGTTATAAGCATAATGGAGAGATACATAGGACTTGGGATGAGGCTGTTTTGTTATCCTCAAACAAAGACTTTTTGGTATTTGGAAACAAAAAAGCAAGAGTAAACAATAGTGATGGTAGAGTGTGGTACACAAAGGAACCAGCAATAATCTTTTATTATAAGGATAGGTGGTACAACATAATAAGTCAATTTAAGAAAACGGGGCTATATTATTACTGCAACATAGCAAGCCCAACTATAATAGAAGGAAAAGTAATAAAATATATTGACTATGATTTAGATTTAAGAGTATTTCCAGATGGAACATATAAGATACTTGATGAGTCAGAATACGAATATCATAAAAGTAAAATGAATTATCCAGATGAGATAGATAAGATTGTAAAGCAAGAGTTAAGTGACCTCATAAAATTGTGTGAAGCAAAAGAAGGACCATTTAATTATGAAAAAGTAAAAAAATATTATGATGAATATATGTTAATTTTAGGTAATAAAAAATAAAAATTGCATATAATATACAGAAATAACAATTTTGAAATGCTTATTTTACCTTATAAAATGGTCAAAAAAACGTTTTTTTGAAAAAAAAATAAAAAAAATGAAAAAATTTCAAAAAAGTTGTTGACATAGGTATCTGTATGTGGTATATTTAATACGCACTTGACAAAAGAGTGCAAAAAACCTTTACAAAAAAAGAGGTTGAAATGATCTTTGAAAACTGAGCAAAACGTCAAGATTATTTGAGTAGCTAGGAACACAAACAAAACAAATTGAAATATATTTTTGAGAGTTTGATCCTGGCTCAGGATGAACGCTGGCGGCATGCCTAAGACATGCAAGTCGTACGAGAAGGCCCATTGAAGTTTGAGTGCTTGCACAATTTCTGATTTGGATTTTCCTTCTAGTGGCGGACGGGTGAGTAACACGTGGGTGACCTACCTTTGAGTTTGGGATAACTACTGGAAACGGTAGCTAATACCAAATAACATACAGTTTCGTTTCTGTATTAAAAGGCGCTTTCAAGCGTCGCTCTTAGATGGGCCTGCGGCGTATTAGCTAGTTGGTGGGGTAATGGCCTACCAAGGCAACGATGCGTAGCCGGACTGAGAGGTTGATCGGCCACATTGGGACTGAGACACGGCCCAAACTCCTACGGGAGACAGCAGTTAGGAATATTCGTCAATGGGGGAAACCCTGAACGAGCAATGCCGCGTGAGTGATGAAGGTCCTTTGGATTGTAAAACTCTGTTGTATGGGAAGAACGGCCAAACTAGGAAATGAGTTTGGAGTGACGGTACCATGCCAGAAAGCTCCGGCTAACTACGTGCCAGCAGCCGCGGTAATACGTAGGGAGCAAGCGTTATCCGGATTTATTGGGCGTAAAGGGTGCGTAGGCGGCTTGTTAAGTATGAAATTAAAGCCCGGGGCTTAACTCCGGTTCGTTTCATAAACTGGCTAGCTTGAGTATGGAAGAGGTAAACGGAATTTCTAGTGTAGCGGTGGAATGCGTAGATATTAGAAGGAACACCAGTGGCGAAGGCGGTTTACTGGGCCATTACTGACGCTGAGGCACGAAAGCGTGGGGAGCAAATAGGATTAGATACCCTAGTAGTCCACGCCGTAAACGATGAGTACTAAGTGTTGGGGTTTCCCAGTGCTGAAGTTAACACATTAAGTACTCCGCCTGAGTAGTACGGTCGCAAGGCTGAAACTCAAAGGAATTGACGGGCACCCGCACAAGCGGTGGAGCATGCTGTTTAATTCGAAGATACGCGAAGAACCTTACCTAGACTTGACATCCCGGTGACCGCTCTGGAAACAGAGTTTTCCCTTCGGGGACACCGGTGACAGGTGGTGCATGGTTGTCGTCAGCTCGTGTCGTGAGATGTTCGGTTAAGTCCGATAACGAGCGCAACCC
>CAKPIS010000001.1 GCA_934162425.1 uncultured Bacilli bacterium | reverse complement strand
TTCCAACATTATATGGTTTAAGTAAAGAAACAATAGAAGATAAGATATCATTTTTAATAAGTTTAGGCTATACAAAATCCGATGTAATAAAGATGACAAAAAGCCTTCCAACATTATATGGTTTAAGTAAAGAAACAATAGAAGATAAGATATCATTTTTAATAAGTTTAGGCTATACAAAAGCCGATGTAATAAAGATGGCGAAAAGCTTTCCATCATTACATGGTTATGGTAAAGAAACAATAGAAGAAAAAATAGCATTTCTAATAAGCTTAGGTTATACAAAAGCCGATGTAATAAAGATGACAAAAATCTTGCCATCATTATATGGTTATGGTAAAGAAACAATAGAAGAAAAAATAGCATTTCTAATAAGCTTAGGTTATACAAAAGCCGATGTAATAAAGATGACAAAAAGCTTTCCATCATTATATAATTATAGTAAAGAAACAATAGAAGAAAAAATAACATTTTTAATGAGCCTGGGTTATACAAAAGCCGATGTAATAAAGATGACAAAGCTTTTGCCATCATTATATGGCTTAAGTAAAGAAAATATAGAAGAAAAAATAAGATATTTAAAAGAAATTGGTTTAGAAAGTATAGTAATAAATGATACAAAAAAACTAATGCAAAGTGCACCTCTTACATATGCAAGATATGAGTTTTTAACAAAAGAAAAATGTATATCAATAGATGAATTTAATTGTAGAAAATTATTTTGTAATGAAACTATGTTTAAAAAACAATACGGAGTAAGTAAAGAAGTGTTACTTAAAAAATATAATTATGAAGAATATAAAAATAATAATAATTTTAAAAAATTTAAATATAATTATTCTCTCTTTTGTTTAAGTTAGAATTGTGTTATTATTTAAATATATTAAAGGAGAAATGAAAAATGATAAATTATTTGTTAGATTTAGGAATTGATGAAAATGATATAAAAAACATAATGGAATTTAATAATGGTTTAACTGACTATGAAGAATATGATAAAAATATAGAAACATTAGAAATGATAGGTTGTAATGATAAAGAAATAAGAAATATTATAATATCAAATCCTAATATTTTAATTAGAAGTAATTTAGATATACTAAAACTTATAAAAACACTTGCTAGCTATGGTTTTAATACTCTAAATATTACGTTTGATACTAATCCATTTTTATTAAATAAAGATAGTTATGAAATAGATGAATTTTTTAAAGAAAAAAGAAAGCAAAATTTATCTGATGATGAAATAATTGATTTAATAGAAAATGAAATAGATGAATTTTAAAGAGGCTTTATGTTAAAAAGTGTAGGATTATTAATAAATTTAGGGTATAGTAAGAAAGATGCAGAAGATATAACTAGTTCGTATCAATTAGTTAATTATAAAGATGAAACTTTATATAAGAAGATAAATGAAAATTTTAATTATTTAAATGGACTTGGTTATACAAAAACTGATGTAATAAAGATGACAAAAAGCTTGCCATCATTATATGGTTTAAGTAAAGAAACAATAGAAGATAAAATATCATTTTTAATAAGTCTAGGATATACAAGACCTGATGTAATAAAGATGACAAAGTTTTTGCCATCATTATATGGTTTAAGCAAAGAAAATATAGAAAATAAAATATCATTTTTAATAAGTTTAGGCTATACAAAACTTGATGTAATAAAGATGACAAAACTCTTGCCGACATTATATTGTTATAGTAAAAAAACAATAGAAGAAAAAATATCATTTTTAATAAGTTTAGGCTATACAAAGCCTGATGTAATAAAGATGACAAAACTTTTGCCAGCATTATATGGTTATAGCAAAGAAAATATAGAAGAAAAAATAACATTTTTAATAAACTTAGGATATACTAAGGCTGATGTAATAAAGATGACAAAAAGCTTTCCACCATTATATAGTTATAGTAAAAAAACAATAGAAGAAAAAATATCATTTTTAATAAGTTTAGGCTATACAAAACCTGATGTAATAAAGATGTCAAAAAGTCTTCCAACTTTATATGATTTAAGTAAAGAAAATATAGAAGAAAAAATAAAATATTTAAAAGATATAGGTTTAGAAGACATAGTAATAAATGATACAAAACAACTGATGCAAAGCGTATCTCTTACATATGCAAGGTATGAGTTTTTAACGAAAGAGAAAGGCATTATAATAGATGAATTTAATTATAGAAAATTATTTTATGGTGAAGCTATATTTAAAAAACAATACGGAGTAAGTAAAGATGTACTTCTTAAAAAATATAGTTATGAAAAGTATAAAGGAAGTATAAAATTATAATAACTTACCACTATATAAATAGGTGATAAATATGAATGAAAAAGATATGTGGAATCTATTTAGATTAACTGGTAAAATAGAGTATTATATTAAATATAAAGATATGATAAGTGAAAAGAAGTGATTTAATTTGGAAATAGAAAAAGTAGAAGGTATTATAATAAAAGAAAAGTCTTATGGAGAATCTAGTAAGATACTCGATATTATAACAAAAGAATATGGAATAGTTGGGGTATTATCTAAAGGATGCAAAAAACTTAAAAGTAATTTAAGAAGTGCTAGTATGGTATTTACTTATGCATATTTTAATATTAGTTATAAAGAAGATAAACTTTCTACTTTAATAGATGCAGAAATAATAGATAATTTAAGTAATATAAAAAAAGATATTGATAAATTATCTTACTTAAATTTTATATCTGAGTTAACTTATGGAACACTTAAACAAAGTGATAATAAAAATATATTTGATATATATAAAAGTGCAGTATTAAAGATAAATGAAGGATTTGATCCTCTTGTAATTACTAATATATTAGAGCTTAAGTACTTAAAATTTTTAGGAGTTTATCCAAAACTTAATGGATGTGTTATATGTTCTAATCCAAATGTTGTTACTATATCAGCATCTAGGGGTGGATATGTATGTGAAAAGCATTTAGATAATGATTATATAGTAAGTCCTAAAACTATAAAGATGATTAGAATGTTAGAATATGTAGATATATCAAAGATTTCTAAGTTAGATGTATCTGATACTGTTAAAAAAGAAATAAATGTATTTATAGATGATTATTATGATAGATATACAGGACTTTACTTAAAAAGTAAGAATTTTTTAAAAAAATTAGTCAACTTATAAATAAATATTTTATTATTTTAATAATTTGTGCTATAATCATTTTGTAATTAAATGTGCAATGACGGGGTTGGAATCCTATCAGCAGTATAAATGAAGTGATTTCTTCTAGAAATAAATAGGGTGGAACCGTGGATTTATATTCACCCCTATAATAATTTCTAGGAGTTTTTTAATTAAATTACTAAGTATTGCAATTTAAAAACAAATAGAGAATATAAATTAAGAATGGATAATAAAAAAAGGAGATTTTAGATATGGAAAAAGATAGTAATATTACAATGGAGAAAATGGTTAGTTTATGTAAACAGTATGGTTTTATATATCAAGGAAGTGAGATATATGATGGACTTGCTAATACATGGGATTATGGACCAATTGGCGCAAGACTTAAAAATAACGTAAAGGATGCATGGAGAAAAAGATTTATTCAAGAAAGACCTAATGCATATGAAATAGATGCAGATATTTTAATGCATCCTAACGTATGGAAGGCATCAGGACATGTTGATTCATTTGCAGATCCATTAATAGATTGCCGTGAATGTAAAACAAGACATAGAGCAGATAATTTAATTAATGATTTTTCTAATTCTTCTATAGGAGATAAAATGTCTAACGAAGAAATGATAAAGTATATTAATGATAATAAAGTGCCTTGTCCTAAATGTGGAAAGACTAATTTTACTGATATAAGACAGTTTAAACTTATGTTTGAAACATATAGAGGAGTTATACAAGATTCTAAAAGTGTTGTTTATTTAAGACCTGAAAATGCACAAGGCGAATATGTTAATTTTTTAAATGTACAAAGAAGTATGAGAGCTAAACTTCCATTTTCAATTGGACAAATAGGTAAAGCGTTTAGAAATGAAATTACACCAGGTAATTTTACATTTAGAACTATAGAATTTGAACAAATGGAGTATCAAACTTTTTGCCATAAGGGTGATGATACTAAGTTATATGAATACTTTAAAGAATATGGTAAGAAATTTTATATGGATCTTGGAATAAAAGAAGAACACTTAAGGTTTCATGACCATGAAAAATTAGCATTTTATGCTAAAGCAGCATGTGATATAGAGTATAAGTTCCCATTTGGTTTTGGAGAAATAAATGGTACTCATAATAGAACTGATTATGATTTAACAAGACATCAAGAATGTTCTAAAATATCCATGGAATATCAAGATCCTGAAACAAATGAAAGGTTTATTCCATATATTATAGAGTCTACTTATGGATTAGATAGAAGTGTGTTGGCTATTTTATTTGAAGCATATGAAGAAGAAAAGTTAGATAATGATACAAGAGAAGTTATGCATTTTCATCCATTCTTAGCACCATATAAGGTAGCTATTTTACCACTTGTAAAAAAATATCATAAAGAAAAAGCAGAAGAATTATACAAAGCATTTTCTAAAGAATTTATGACTACATATGATGAAACAGCATCTATTGGTAAAAGATATAGAAGGCAAGATGTAATAGGTACACCTTTTTGCATAACAGTAGATGATGAGACAATAAATAATAATACAGTAACTATAAGAGATCGTGATACTATGAAACAAATTACATTAAGTATTGATGAAGCTATAGATTATGTAAAAAGCAGAATAAAATTTTAGGGGATATTTATGAAGAAAAGTAATAAAAAGTCTGGATCTAAAATATCTAAAAATGAAAAAGAAAAGATAGAAAAAGCATATGAAAGTAAAGATTATATAAAAGTAGCTAAGTTATCAAGTGACATAGTAAATAAATGTCCAAATAATGTATATGGTTATATATATTTAATAAAGGGATTAACTAATGACTATAATAAGTACTTAGAAAATGATGATTTAAAGGAAGTAAAGGATATTTTTGATAAAGTATATAATTTATCTAGTAAGAGTAAAAAAGAAGAATTAAAAGAAGAATTTAATGATTACTTATGTGATATAAAAGAGGTAGATAACTTAAAAAAAATTAAAACTGAGTTAATATCTAATGAATTGTTAAAGTATTTATATCAAGATAAGTTAAAATTAATAAATCAAAATATTAATACATTAAATACTTATAATGAAAAGGGTATTAGAATAAAAAATGGATATGATTTTTTAAATGCTATCTTCTTATTTATATGTTTAATTATAAATTTAATATTTAGAAATTGTTTATTAATATTTACTATACCATTTGGTATATATAGTTTAATTACTATTTATAGTTTTTTTGAAACTAACTTCTTTAATAAGGGAAGATTAGTTAGTCTTAAAAATAATAATTATAATTTAGCTAAAATGATAGAAAGTAAAAGTAATTTATTAAAAAAAGAAATTAGTAAAACTACTGATATGATTAACTTTATTAAAGAACAAAAATTATCTACTTTAACTAAACTTCCATCAACTTTTAATGAAAGTATAAATGATTTAATTATAGATAATGAACAAGATAAGGCTAAAGTGATTTTTGAAAGTTTAGAATCTAATAACATAGCACTTTTTAATTCTCTTTTAAGTGAAAATACTAACTTTACTTTATCTACTATAAATGAAAAATTAAAGCCATTTACTTTTGAAGATGACTTAGAAGATTATGTGAATAAAAAAGAAGAAGAAAAAAAGAGTAATCAAAGTGAAATAATAGTTATGCAAAAGATAAAGAAAATGGATATATTTTTATTAGCATTAACTCTTTTTATTAGTGCATTTAGTATTGTTTTTATAAAAGAAAATATTAAAAGTTATGATTTGATATGTCTTATAATAGGAACATTTATAGGTATTTTAAGTATACTTATATATAATATAAATACTGGTAAACATAAGAAAGTATTTGATACATTTTTAGATAACTTATTATTTTGTGTTTTTAACTCATCTTTAATATATGATATATTGTATTTAAAAGATTATCAATTTAGATTTATTTATATATTTATTATGATTCCTCTTACATTTATGTTTATGTATATGGGAATATCTATGTTAATTTCAATTATTAAGTACAAGCACTTATTAAAAAGATTATCTAAATAATTAATGCAAAATAAAACCAACCTTTTGTAGGTTGGCTTTTTTTAATATTACTTATTATAGAATTCAACAATCATAGATTCTTTAATATCAGCTGGAAGTTCGCTTCTTTCAGGCATACGTACAAATAAACCAGATAATTTCTTTTTATCAAATTCAACATAATCTACTGTCTTATTAGTCTTTTCAAGTGATTCTAATATAGCTTTATGATCACGTGATGATTCTTTAACAGCAATTACATCACCAGGCATAACTCTATATGATGGAATATCAACTTTCTTACCATTTACAGTAATATGTCCATGGTTAACAACTTGTCTTGCAGCTCTTCTAGTTTGAGCAATACCCATACGGTAAACTACGTTATCTAATCTACTTTCTAGAAGTTTTAAGAAGTTCTCACCTTGAATTCCTTTCATTTTAGCTGCGTTTTCAAATGTTATTCTAAATTGTTTTTCATTAACTCCATACATTAATCTAACTTTTTGTTTTTCCATTAATTGAAGTTTATACTCAGAAGCTTTACCACGTCTTTTATCATTACCGTGTTGTCCTGGAGCATATGGTCTTTTAGCAAGTTCTTTACCAGTTTCTAATAAAGAAAATCCTAAATGACGACTTTTCTTATACATTGGTCCTGTATATCTTGACATATCTTATTCCTCCTTTTTGTTTTGTAAACTAAAGGACTTTTTTGCCATTTAATAGGGAGTTTGTTTTAATATTTTCATCTTTGCAGCTAATAAAGATTACTAATATAACTTAACATGCAACAAACACGTTATTAAATTCAAAAAGTGCTGCTTTAAAGTTTACACGATCATAATTATACATAAAATTTACTGTAAAGTCAATCAAATACTGGATTTTTAACTCAAAATGTGTTAGCATATCATTTGCTAGGTGGGAATAATTATGGATTTTGATTTAAATACGTATAAAAAAATGATATATCATACACAAGATGAAGAAAAAAATGAAAATAATACAACACCTTTTTATTCTTTTGATGAGATTTATTTTAAAACAAATGAAAATTTACATGAATATGAAATAGATAGTTTAAAGGGCAAAAAAGTACTTACTGTAACATCATCAGCAGATCATGCTTTATATGCTATTTTAAAAGGTGCTACTAATATTTATTCATTTGATATTAATAGATTTACTAAATTATATAGTAATTTAAAAGTATCTATGATAAAAGCATTAGAATATCAAGATTTTATTACCACTTTAATGAAACTTAAAAACGATAATAAAGAAGATAATGTATTTGAAAGATATATTATAGATAAAGTTAAAAACTATTTAAGTTATGATGAAATATTATTTTGGATAGAGTGTGATAAATATTTTTCTGCTATAAAACTACCAGATAATTTTTCAGGTGCTGTTAATAAGTCATTATTTATATATGATGATTGTGATTTTAGATACACACCATATAATAATTCAAACAATTACTATAAGTTAAAGCACAATATATTTGATGCTAATATTAAGTATCTTGACTCTGATATAGATTCTTTATCAAAAAAAGTTAAAAATGAAAAATTTGATAGTATATTTTTAAGTAATATTATGTCTTATGTATTTGATAAAGAAAAGTTTAATTGTATTTTAAAAGATATGCATGATGTATTAAATGATTATGGAATTATATACATGTTTGATTTAATTAAAAATGCTACGTTTAATAATTTATATGATTTTAAAAATAAAAATGATCTTTTTAATATGACTAATAAACATACTAAAAATGAAGGGAATTTGTATATATTAAAAAATAAATAATAAAGAAAAAATCTTACTATTAATTTTTTACATAATATGATGCAATTTATCAAAAAATGTGTTAAAATAAATTATATAGTAGGAGAGTGACTAATATGACTAAAGGTTTATATATAGCAACTATAATAATATTATTAGTAATAATTACTTTAGCATTTTTAATTATATATAAAAATAAGAGAAAAAAAAGAATAATTAAAATGATTAATGACCTTGAAAAAGAAAAGAATTTACTTATAAACGTTCCAGTTTTAAGTGAATTAAATAAGGTAGAAGCTTTAGTAAAAAATAATAAGTTAGAAGAAAAGTATGATACTTGGAAACTTAAAATAGATATAATAGAAAATGAAACTATACCAACTATAAATGATATGCTAATAGAAGCTGATTTTTTAGTAGAAAAGGGAAAAGCTAAAGAAATATATCAAAAAATAATTGAAATAGAAATAAAATTATGTGAGATTAAAACAAAGATAAAAAATATACTTGGTGAAATAAAAGAAATAACATCTAGTGAAGAAAGAAATAGAGCAACCGTTACTAAACTTAAAGCAAAATATAGAAATCTTAAGAAAAGATTTGAAGATGCTAAAAGTGACTATGAGGAAACTCAAAAAACAATAGAACTTCAGTTTGAAAATATAGAAAAAAGATTTGAAGAATTTGAAGTTGTTATGGATAAAAAAGACTATGAAGAAGTTATATACGTAGTTAAAGGTTTAACAGAAATGATAGATCATATGACAATCGTAATAGATGAAATACCTGAAATTATGCTTATGGGTAAAAGTCTTATTCCTAAAAGAACAGAAGATGTATCTAATGAATATATTAAACTTACTAGAGAAGGTTACAGACTAGATTATTTAAACGTTGAATATAACATAGTTGAAACTGAGAAAAAAGTTAATATGATATTTGATAGAGTAAGAGTTCTTAATTTAGAAGATGTAACATTTGAACTTAAAACGATACTTGATTATTTTGATTCTTTATTTAATGATTTTGAAACTGAAAAAATAACTAGAAAATATTATGAAGAACAGAAAAAAGAATTTGATAAAAAGATTAAACAAGTTGATAAGATATTACAAAATGTTGTAAATAAAGTTCCTGAAATTCAAAGTAGATATAATTTAAATGATGATACGTTAATGAGTGTTAAATTATTTACTAACGAGTTAAATGATATTAATAAAGATTATGAAAAGCTAAAGGTGTTAGATAATAATCATACGTTTGCATATTCAAAATTAAATGCAGAGCTTGAAATAATTAATTTAAAGCTTTCTAAACTTCATGAAAAAGCTAATACGTTATTACAAAGAGTAAGTAACTTAAAAGAAGATGAAGAAAGAGCTAAAAATCAATTAGAAGATATTAAATTATTATTAAAACAATCTAAATATCAAATAAGAAAAAATAGAGTACCTGTTATACCTGATAATTATTATGTAGAATTAGGTGAAGCTCGTGATGCTATTAGTGAAATACAAAAAGAGTTGGATAAAAAGCCAATAGATGTTGATACGTTAAATGTACGCGTTGATACAGCAAGAGATTTAGTATTTAAACTTCATAATACTACTAATGATATGGTTAAATTATCTCTTTTATCTGAATATGCTATTGTTTATGGTAATAGATATCGTTCTTCTAAACCTTCAATTAATGAAGGATTAATTAAGGCAGAAAAGTTATTCTTTGATGGAGAATATAAAAAATCACTTGAACTTAGTATTAATACATTAGATGTTGTAGAACCTGGAATACATAAGAAAATACTAGACTATAAGTAAAATTATAGTCTTTTTAATTTATATTTTCATAATATTTACTAGGTGATTTAAAATGCTAAAGAAAACTTGTAAATTAATAGGAATATTACTTTTATTAGTATTTAGTTTTGTTTATACAGAAAAAGTATTTACAACAGCTAAAGATAATAATAGTGTTATGAAAGAAGTTGTTAAATATAAAAATTCATATGATATTAAACCTAAAGAACCTATTATAAAAAAAGATGAACTTATTTTAGGATATTCAGGATTAATAGTAGATAAAGAATCAACATATAAAAATATGGATGATAAATTTGATAAAGATAAAATAGTATACAAAGATAAGCTTCCAAATACTACTATTACTAAAAATTATAATTATTATATTAAGCAAGGTAATGTAACTAGTAAGAGTGTAGCTATAATATTTAAAGTAAAAAATGAAAATAACTTAAATAGTTTTTTAGATAATATAAATAAATTAGATATTAAGATAAATTTTTTTATTGATGCATCATGGCTTTCTGATAATATAGAAAAGGCCTTTGAAATGACAAATATGGGTTATGATATCTATAATTTAGGTTATGATGGTAAATATGATAAAAAGAGTATTAATAAATCTAATAATTTAATAGAAAGTATTACGTTAAAAGATTCTAAGTATTGTTTAAATGAAGATAAAAATGATTATGAAAAAGAGGTTTGTAAAAAAAAGAAAATGCTAACTATTCTTCCTACTATGGTTAATCCATCTATTTTAGAATTAAGACAAAATTTAGTTAAGGGTGCAATTATATCATATGATTTAGATACTTTTGATAATTCTAAGATAAATATAATTTTAAAGACAATAACAAGTAGGGGATATATGGTTAAGGCATTAAATGATGTTATAAATGAAAAAAGATATTAAACACATATCTTTTTTTAATAGTCATTTAAATCAACGTTTTCTTTTTCAATAAATTCTTTGAATTTAACTTTAAAATTTTCAGCTTCTTTTTTTACAACATCAGAGTATACACTTTGACAATTCATAATGGCTTTATATATATGTTTAAAAGTAACATACTTGCTATTATCAAATTTAGCATATGAAAATGCTTTAGATAAAAGAGCTAGTGCATTATCAGGATATCTAGAACCTAGTTCATAAACTCTTTTATATTCACTTGTCATATCTACTATAAATCTCATGATATTTTCTATAACAAAGTTGGAGTAAGATAATTTAACACCAGTTGTTTTTTCTATTTTAGGATAAGAACCCATTAATATTTTAACAGTAGTTTCGGCATCAGGCTCTGCAACATCTATTTTTTCAAAACGTCTTAAAAAGGCTTTATCTCTTATTAAATACTGATTATATTCATCTAATGTAGTTGCACCAATTACTTTTATATCTCCTCTAGATAGTGCTGGTTTCATAGCATTTAAAAAGTCAATATTACTTTTTCTAGATTCAATAACAAGAGTATGAATTTCATCTATAAATAAAATAGTATTTTCTGCTTTTGATAATTCATTTAAAAGTACGTTTATTTTAAGTTCTTCACTTCCATCTTCAGTTACATATTTTCCAAGTAGAGAAGAGGTATTAACTTTAATTATGTCATATCCTTTAATTGCATCTGGTACATCATTATTTTGAATTTTATATGCAATACCTTCAACTATTGCTGTTTTACCAATACCTGCTTTACCAACTAATATAGCTGATTTATCTGGAGTTAAAATAGTTAATATTGTTTTTTCTATTTCATTTTCTCTTGCAATAGCAGGATTAGTTATATAATTTTTAGTACTTAGGTTTTCACCATACTTTTCTAAAACACTTCTTCTTTTTACTTTAGTATTATCATTCACAGTATTATTGGTACTTTTTTTATTATCATTATCATCTAGAAACAAAGTTTCTTCTGTATCATCATCTATTAATTCAAACATATCATCCATATCTTATACCTTCCTTCTTATATCATTATAACAGATAAATTATAAATTTTTAATGCATTTATTTACTTAAATAAAAAATATTGTTATACTAAAGAAAAAAAGAGGTATATTATGCAGAGATATTTCGCGATAGATAAAGACTTAAATTTAAGACAAACTGATTATCATCATATAAAAAACGTTATGAGAATGAAAGATGAGGATATAATAGAAGTAGTTTACAACAGCTTTGTATATAAGTGTAAAGTATTTCCTAATAAAAAACTTATAAAGGTAGTAGAAGAAGAAAAAATGATAGATAATTTACCTAATGTAACTATCTGCTTTCCTGTATTAAAAGAACAAAAGATAGATTATATTTTACAAAAAGCAACTGAAGTTGGCGCTAAAAACTTTATTTTATTTGATTCTAAAAGGTCTGTTGTTAAAATAGATAAGCCATCATCTCTTAAAAAAATTACTAGATGGGAGACTATTTGCAAGGAAGCTTCAGAGCAAAGTTTTAGAATAACTATTCCACCAATATTGGGTATTTTTAACATAAAAGAAATATCAAAATTAGATTATGATTTAAAGATACTGTGTACTTTAAATGAAAAAACAAAAAATATAAAAAAAATACTACAAAATAAGACAAATTATGATACAATATTAATTGTTACGGGTCCAGAAGGTGGATTTGATAAAACGGAAGAAGAAATATTAATTAATAATGGATTTATTAGTGCTTCACTTGGAAATACTGTATTAAGAGCAGAAACAGCTCCTGTTGTTGCACTTTCAATGATAAATTACGAAAACATGAGGTGATTATTGTGAAAAAATTATTGGCATCAGTTTCCTATTCTTTTAATAATTTTTATGGTAATTTAAACTCTGAAGGTCAGATAATTTTTTCAGCAATAGTATTTTTAATAGTAGTTTTATGTGTGCTTTTATTAATATCTTATATAATTCAGCATATAAAGGATAAAAAAGCTTTAGAAAAATATAAAAAAGAAGATATAAAAGAAAGTAAAAAAGAAGAAAAAATAGAAGCAGTACAAAAAGAGTATGAAGATAAGACGGAAGTTTTATATACTAATGAAAAAACAGAAGTTGAAGATATAGCTCAAAGAGTTAGTGAGGCACTAAAAGAAGATAATCCAATTACTTTAACTAATTTTGAAGAAGATCAAGAAAGAACTGCTATTATATCTATTGATGAATTAATGGAAAAAGCTAAGGAATTAGAATTAATTGATGATGATGAACATACTGGTGTAAATTATCTTGAAAAGTATAATTTAGAACCAGCTGAAGTTGATAAAGTAGTTAGTGATACTATGAAAACAGAAGAAAAAGAAGTTAAGGCATTTAAAGTATCACAAGTTATATCACCAGTATACGGTATTAAAAAAGATTTTTCTGATAGTAACAAGTAAAGGCGTTAAGCCTTTTTTTAGGAGGCAGACTTATGAAAATTGCAGTTTATACATTAGGTTGTAAGGTTAATACATATGAAAGTGAATATGTTATAAAAGAATTTTTAAAAAGGGGATATGAGCTTACTTCATTTGATGATGATACAGCAGATATATATCTTATAAATACATGCACTGTAACTAATACAAGTGATCAAAAATCAAGAAAAATGATAAGACAAGCTAAAGCTAAAAATAAATGGTGCATAGTTGCAGCGATGGGTTGCTTTACACAAATTAGAAATAATGATAATGCTATTTATGATTATGTAGATGTAGTAATTGGAAATAAAGATAAGAGTAAAATAGTAGATTTAATAGAAGATTATATTAAGAATCGTAATAAAATATTAAAAATAGAACAAATAGATGATGCTACTTTTGATGATATGGAAATTAGTTATTTTAATACTAGAACTAGAGCTTTAGTTAAAATAGAAGATGGATGTGAAAATTTTTGCTCATATTGTATAATTCCGTACGTTAGGGGAAAAGTAAGAAGTAAGAAAAAGGAAAAAGTAATAGAAGAAGTTACAAGACTTGTAAATAATGGCTATAAAGAAGTAGTATTAACGGGAATACATACTGGACATTATGGTTCTGATCTTAAAGATTATGATTTTAGTGATTTATTAAATGAATTACAAAATATAAATGGTCTTGAAAGAATTAGAATATCATCTGTAGAAATAACAGAGTTAAATGATAAGTTTTTAGATACTTTAAAAAAATGTGATAAAATAGCTAATCATATTCATATTCCACTTCAAGCTGGAAGTAATCATATACTTAAATTAATGAATAGAAAATACGATAAAGATTATTATATAAATAAGATTAATGAAATAAGAAGTATTAGACCAGATATTGCTATTACAACAGATGTTATAGTTGGATTTCCAAAAGAAAGCATAGATGATTTTAATGAAACAATAGACTTTGTTAAAAAAGTTAATTTTGCAGGAGGACATGTATTTCCATTTTCACCTAGAAGTGGTACTGTAGCAAGTAAAATGACTGGAATGCTTACTAAGGCTGAAAAACATAATAGATGTAAGATGCTAATTAATGTGTTTGATAATCTAGAAGAAGAATATTATAAAAAACATATAAAAAAGGAAGTGAAAGTTATTCCAGAAAACTATTTAGATGGCACTTTAAAAGGACATACTGATAACTATTTATTAGTATCATTTAAGGGCTGTGAAGCTTTAATTGGAAAAAGTGTAAACGTAAAAATTACAGATTATAAAGATAAAGTATTAATAGGAAAAATAAAAGAATAAGTATGCATTTACACCAAAGGTGTATTGCTCTTGCACTTTGTTTACATTTATTATAAAATTACAGTAGGGAGGTCTTAATATGAAAGATGAAGATAAAGATTTAGAAACTTTAGATTTTGACTCTGATGATAACATAGAAACACTCTCCTTAGATGAAGAAGTATCAAATAAAATTGATGAAATGCTAGATTTTTTTGATGATAGCATTAAGAAAAATAAAATAGAAGAAGAAAAAAAGTTAGACGAATTATTAGAAAACGTATCTGATGAAAAAAAATTAGAAATAGATGTTAAAGAGTCTAAATTAGATGAATATGTTCCGTCTATTAAAGACTTTAATATAAAGAGTTTAAAGACTAAAAAAATAGTTAAAAAAGTTATGTTATATACTATTATTGTTATGCTATTTTGTTTTGAATTTTTCTTAACTAAAACTGGTCAAATATTAAATAACTTAAGAGTATATGCATCGGATGCAAAACCAATTAGAATAACTCAAAATAATAAATATGGTTATATAGATTATACTGGAGAAGTATTATCAAATCCAAAATATGATTATGCTGAAGAATTTAATAGTAATTATGCGATAGTTAAAAACTCATCTAATTTACCTCTTATAATAGATAAAGGAAGTAAAGAAGTTGTTAAACAAGGAAAATATTTTTCACTAAATAGAACTGGTAGTAACATAGTAGCTTCTAAATTAGCTAAAGATGGACTTAAATATGGTATTTTAAATGCTGATTTAAAAGTAATAGCAGATTTTGATTATGATACTATAGATTATTATGATGATGTTTATACTTATGTTAAAGAAAATACTGTTGGTTTAATAAATAAAAATGGTAAAGAAATATATAAATATAAATTAACTGATAATGTTGATAAAAGTATAAATATATATCCATCTAAATTAACTAGTACATCAGCTGATAAGTATGCAGCTTTATCAATTAATTCATCATTTCAAATTATAAATTTAAAAAGTGGTAAAGAAATTACAAAGCCAACTTTAAATAAAATTAAAGCTTTAGATAATAATGTGTTTGAAGAAACTACTAATAGTGGTAAAACATATATTTATGTTTATAATGATAGTGTTGTACTTGAAACAAGTGATTATAAAAGTATATCTGTATTATCTATTGATACTGGAGTTATTTTAGGGCTTAAAGATGCATCATATGATTTAATAAGTGCAAAGACAAAAGGTATTATTAAAAAAGATATAACAGATGATAGCTTTTATTATGGTGATAGTGTATTTATGTATAAAGACTATGATTATAAGAAGGGTAAAAACGTTATATACATGATTAAAGATGGAGAAGTATATAATAGTTTATATGCTGATTTTGAAATATATAAACCATTTTTAAACAAAGTAGCTATAGTAAAATATGCTGATAATACATATGGATATATTGATACTAATGGTAATTTAATTAGTGATAAACACTATACTATAGCAAATGATTTTGATAAGTACGGCGAAGCTATTTGTGGGACAGAAGAAGGCTTAGGTGTTATAAATAAAGATGGTAAAATTATAATTCCATTTGAAAATAAAGATATTAAAATGGCAGGGGATGATGCAAAAAAGAAATCTTCTGGTAATATTAATAATGTTTTTTATGCAGTAAAAAAAGATAATAGATATGCACTTTATAATAAAAAGGGAAATAAATACAATGATAAGTATTATAATGATGTTATATTTGATGAAACATATCCAATACTTAAAGTATCATCTAATACTAATGATCAAATAATAATACCTGAAAATAAAAGACAAATAAATATTACTTCATTTAATACTAAGTATGAGGCATATGAAAACTATATTATAATTAAAAATGAGTATTATAATTATAAGGGTAAATTAATATATACTGATAGAAGTTATAAAGAAAGTGATGGTGCATAATATATGGATGATATGGAATTTATTGATGTATCTGATGATAAAATAGAAAAAAAGAAAGATAAATTTATGATAGTAATAATAATTTTATTAATTATTTTAGTTGTACTTGGACTATTAACTTACTTTTTTGGATATGACTTATTAAAGCCATATATTAAGGTGTAGATTATGAAAAAGAACGTAAAAGAAATAATAATGGATATATTAATATTAATAATAGTTATTTTACTATATGTATTTGTATTTATGTGGATATATACTAATTTTAGAGAAAGAAAAAGAAAAGAAATGTCTAAGGGTATTATAGATGTAATTGATAAAGAAATAAAAGAAAATAAAGAAGATGAGGTAAGTAATACTGAAAAAAATATTTCTTATAATAAAACAAATTATACTGTTTTAGGAAAAATAAGAATTAAAAAGATAAATCTTTATGAACCTATATTAAAAGAAAATACAAAGTTAGCTTATGATACAGCAGTAGTTAAAATGTATGGACCAGAACTAAATAGCAAAGGTAATGTTGTTTTAGGAGCTCATAATTTTATGAGAGGAAAATACTTTATAAAAATTAAAGGGTTAGTAAATAATGATGTTATAACGATAACTGATTTAACTGGTAGAAGTATTAATTACTATGTTTATGAATATAGTGTAACAACAATTGATGATGCTACGTATTTAAAAGCACCAGTAAGTAATGATGAGAAAATAATAACTTTAGTTACTTGTACAAAAGGTGGTAAAGAAAGATATTATGTAAAAGCTAAAGCAAAATAAAAGGGCACTAAATGGTGCCTTTTGGTAATTCATAGATGTTCTTTGTGCTTTTTGGAGCAATTATAATTTTATTTTTGCTAACAGATTTATATGTTTTTATTATATTATCATCTTTATCTGTTGCAATAACATCTATTTTATCTTTCATGAAAAACGTATGAATACTTCTACAATTTTTAAATAATAATCCATAAGTTATGTTCTTTTTAAACATTAAACCAATAAGTCTTTCTTTAAAACTTTTGGCTTCATTTATTTGTATATTTTTAAATTCAAGCATAATATCACCAAGTAAATGGTATCATAATACTATCTTTTTAACAAGTCAAAACATTGACTTAAAGTTATACATATATTATAATTAATACGTATAGTATATATAATTTTAAAATATGGATATAATATAAAAGAATAGAGGTGATAAAATGAAGCTTAGAAAAAGATATAAAAGTTCTAAAGCAAATATTTTATTACCTTTAATTTTTTTATTTGTAGTATTTTTAAGTGTAGGATATAGCTCACTTAACCAAGAATTAAATATAACTAGTGAAGCTGTATTTAGAGTAGAAGAAAGTATAAGAATAACAGATGTAAAGTTAGTAGGAAGTACTTTTAATGGTATTGAAAACTATAATAGTAGTTACTCTAAAGATAGAATAAAAACAGGTATAACTTTAAATGAAACTAACTCAACTATAACATACCAAGTTACAATAACAAATACAGGTAATGTACCAATGAATTTAAGTTCTCTTAATAATATAAATTATAATAATGATGGTATAACATATGAGTTAAATGAAAAATTACCATTTATGATAAATAAAGGAGAAGAAAAAAGTATAGAAATAACATATAAATGGAATAGCTATAATGGTTTAAATAAAAATCTCGATTCAGTAATTAAATTTAACTTTATAAAAGCAGAGTCTGTGCTTGCTAAAGGAAGTTCTAGTTCATTTGTAAATAATTCATCATTTGATAGAAGTAAAGTAGAAAGTATTAAATTTATGCCTACAATTGAAGTACCAAGTTCTGCTATAGAAGCATGGGATGCATCATTAAATAAAGATGGATCTGTTATGGCATACACATTAGATAATGATTCTAATGATTTATATGAACTATATATAGCAGGGTATGGAGAGATAAAGTTATCAGAAGCTTACCATTTATTCATTGATTTTTCAAACGTGATAACATTAGAATCTTTAAGCTTACTTGATACCTCTGATGTGACTACAATGTCAAATATGTTTAGAAATTGCTCGAAACTTGCTGGAGAAATTGATTTAAGCCATTTTAATATGCAAAATGTTACATCAGTAGAACAGATGTTTATGAATGATGGCAAGATAACAACCTTAAAATTAAATAATTGGGAAGCTCCTAAATTAACAAAAGTGTATGAAATATTTCAATGGTGTAAAATGGCTTCTATCGAAATGAATAATTTTAATGCTCCTAAATTAAGTGATGTATCCGATATGTTTGGTAATGGTAGGCTTGCAAACATAAAAAGTATAAGTATAAATAATTGGAATATACCAAGTGTTACAAATCTTTATAGAATGTTTTATGGGTGTTCAAAATTAACAGAATTAAATATTGAAGGGTTTAATGCACCTTCTGCCACTAATGTAGCAAATATGTTTTATGGGTGTTCATCATTAGCTGGTACACTTGATTTAAGTAATTTTGATACAAGTAATGTAGCAAATATGAGCTATATGTTTTATAATTGTAGCTTATTAACGGATATAAATAAGAGTAAATTTAGTACAAGTAATGTAACAAATATGAGTTATATGTTTTATGGGTGTTCAAAATTAACAGTTATTGATGTGTCAAACTTTGATACTAGTGAAGTAACTAATATGTCAAATATGTTTAGAGAATGTTTAGGGCTTGCTGGAAAAATTGATTTAAGCCATTTTAATATGCAAAATGTTACATCAGTAGAACAGATGTTTATGAATGATGGCAAGATAACAACCTTAAAATTAAATAATTGGGAAGCTCCTAAATTAACAAAAGTGTATGAAATATTTCAATGGTGTAAAATGGCTTCTATCGAAATGAATAATTTTAATGCTCCTAAATTAAGTGATGTATCCGATATGTTTGGTAATGGTAGGCTTGCAAACATAAAAAGTATAAGTATAAATAATTGGAATATACCAAGTGTTACAAATCTTTATAGAATGTTTTATGGTAAGTCAAACTTAACAGAATTAAATATTGAAGGGTTTAATGCACCTTCTGCCACTAATGTTGCAAATATGTTTTATGGGTGTTCATCATTAGCTGGTACACTTGATTTAAGTAATTTTGATACAAGTAATGTAACAGACATGAGTAATATGTTTAATGGTTGTTCATCAGTAACAAATTTAGATTTATCGAAATTTAAAACAGGTAAAGTAAAAGATATGAACAAAATGTTTCAGTATTGTTCAAGTTTAACTAACCTAGATGTGTCAAACTTTGATACTAGTGAAGTAACTAATATGAATTGTATGTTCTTTTATTGTTCTAAATTAGTGAATATAGACGTTAGTAATTTTGATACAAGTAATGTAACACTGTTATCTTCAATGTTTGAATTTTGTAATTCACTTGAAAATTTAAGTTTTAATAATATTAATTTAGCAAGTGCAACTGATATTAGTAATATGATTAAAAATTGCCCATCATTAAAGACTTTAGATATAAGTGGTGTAAATAGTAGTATTTATGAAAAAGATATATTTAAAAATATGATTAATCAGGTTGGAGATATAACATTCTATGTTAAAGATAGTGAATGTAAAACACTACTGGAGGCAATAAAACCTAATGCAACAATAGAAATACAAAGTGTCTAGTAAACAGTAAAAATGTAACAGAGTAATTGACAAACTACTAAGTAAAATGGTACACTATTAATAGTTAGATAGAGGGTGTTAAATATGATTAAAAATAAAAAAGGACAAGCATTAATTGAATATGTACTTATAATTGCATTAGTATCTGTAATTGCAATAAGTGCAATAAAAATATTTGGTGGTAGTATAAAAGATTCTATTACTAAAGCTTCTTGTGAATTATCAGGGCAAAGCTATGTAAAAGGAGATAATCCTGGAGAAGGATCATGTAAATAAAAAAGCCTAAAAAAATTAGGCTTTTTATTTGATTTTATTTACAAATTCATTATATAGTTTCATTATAAAATCATATGTTTCTTTAGATATATTGTTTTTTAAATAATTAAATGCATCATATGTATTTCCACTATATACTTCCATCCATCTTTGTTTTATAAAATCATATATGATTTTATTTTCTCCATATTTAAGCGTAATATTATTTTTTAAAGCAAAATTATCTATATCGTTGATAGATAATTTTTTTAAATATTCTTTTATTAACATTTCATACATATTATCTAATCTCCTTATTTATTATATGCATATCATGTATATTTTTTTCCATATTAATAAAGGGTGATTTACAAATGAAGGATAATATAAATATAGAAGTTATATCAAAAAGAAGAATGCTTATAGTTTTTGTTATTACAATTATTTGTTTTACTGTATTAATTACTAAATTATCATATATGCAGCTTACAAATAATAAAGCATCACTAGAAGAATTAAAAAAAGTATCAACAAAAGAAGTATATGGTCCTTCAATGCCAAGGGGAAAAATATATGATAGAAATTATAATGTGATAGTAGATAATGTTGGTACATATCTAATAAGTTATAAAAAAGAAAATGGTATGACAGTAAAAGATGAAATAGATTTATCATATACGTTAGCTGATAATTTAGATATTGATTATTCTAATTTAAAACCAAGAGGACTAAAAGAGTTTTGGATAGCAAATAATAAAGATAAGGCAAATAAAAAAATAACTGAAGAAGAATATGAACTATATAAAACAAGAAAGCTAAAATCAAGCCAGCTTGAAGATTTAAAAGTAAAAAGAATAACTGATGAAGAATTAAAAGATTATATTGATAAAGATAAAAAGGCAGCTTATATATATTATTTAATGCATAAGGGATATTATTATGATGAGAAAGTAATAAAAGATGAAGCTAGTGAAAAAGAGTATGCTTATGTAGCTGAAAATTTAAATAATTTAAAAGGAATTAGTATATCAGCATCGTGGAAGAGAATATATCCTTATGGAGATACTTTAAGACAAATTCTTGGAAATGTATCATCTAGTGATAGTGGTGTTCCAGAGGATGAAAAAGCCTATTATTTAAATAAAGGTTATTCTCTTAATGATAGAGTAGGAGTTAGTTATTTAGAATATAGTTATGAAGATACTTTAAGAGGTATTAAAGATAAATATAGAATTACTAATGGTAAAAAGACTTTAGTCAAAAAAGGTAGTAAGGGTAATGATATAGTATTATCTATTGATATTGACTTGCAAAAAGAATTAGAAAATATAATAGAAGAAGAACTTTTAAAAGCTAAAGAAGAAGCTAATACTAACTTTTATGATCATACGTCAGTTGTTATTACTAATCCAAATACTGGTGAGGTCTTAGCATTAGCTTCAAAACAAATATATAAAACAGTAGATGGATATAAGGTTAGTGATTATACTACCAATATATTAACTGGAAGTGATACTCCAGGTTCTATAGTTAAGGGTGCATCTATGCTTGTTGGTTATTCTACTGGTAATTTAAAAATAGGAGAAGTATTATATGATAAGTGTATTAAGTTTAAAAATACTCCTCAAAAGTGTTCCTGGAAAAATTTAGGAGCATTAAATGACATTAGGGCACTTAGTTTATCTTCTAACTCTTATCAATTTCAAGTGGCTTTAAAAGTCGCTGGTATTAATTATTATTATAATATGCCAATTAAAGTAGATGATAGTGCATTAAATACTTATAGAAGCGTATTTAATAGTTTAGGTCTTGGAGTAAAGTCAGGAATAGATTTGCCAAATGAAACAGAAGGTTATAAGGGAAAAGTATCAAATGCAGGACTTTTACTTAACTATTCTATAGGTCAGTATGATACATATACTCCTCTTCAGCTTTCTAGTTATATAAATACTATTGCAAATGAAGGAGTAAGATTAAAACTTAACTTAGTTAGTGAAATAAGAAAAGCTAAAGATGATGGCACACTTGGAGATGTAATAAAAAAATATGATAGAAAAGTTTTAAATACATCTAACATAGACAACATTTATTTTAAAAGGGTAAAAGAAGGATTTATAAGTGTTATGAAAGATGGACTTGGTAGAAATTACATGGGAAGTATTTCTAATCCAGCTGGAAAAACAGGAACATCAGAGACTTTTTATGATGCATCAGGAGATGGAGTGGTTGATACAGAAACTTATACAAAGTCTTTTATAGGGTATGCACCATATGATAATCCTATGATGAGTATTGTATCTATTTCACCGCATGTCAGCTATAAAAATAATTATTCTTCATACACTAGTAGTGTAAATAAAAGAATTGTTTCTAGAATTTGCAATATTTTCTTTGAAATTTACAAATAATTTGGTATAATACCTATAGTTATCCGAAAAAGGAGGTAAAATTATGGCAAAGAAAAATGAAAACAGGGGTAATATTACTTTAAAATGCCCAGATTGTGGTAATCAAAATTATCGTCTAGAAAAAAACAAGAAGAATGATCCAGAACGTATGGAAATTAGTAGATATTGTCCAGTATGTAGAAAACATACTATGCATAAAGAAACAAAGAATTAATAAGCTTAAAGCTTATTTTTTAAAGTTATGAAAGGAGAATAAATATGATTAATGTAAATGACATTAAAAATGGTATGACTGTTGAAGATGAAGGTAATTTATACCAAGTATTAGAATTTTCTCACGTTAAACCTGGTAAAGGTGCTGCATTTGTTAAAATGAAGCTTAAGAATTTAAGAACAGGTTCAATAGTTGAAAAGACATATAATAGTAGTGTAAAGTTAGCTAAAGCTCATGTACAAAGAAAACCTATGCAATATTTATATCAAGCGGGAGATACATATAGCTTTATGGATATGAATACATATGAACAAGTTGAATTAACAAGTAATCAAATTGGTGATGATGTAAAATATTTAAAAGAAAACTTAGAAGTTAGCTTAATTTATTGTGAATCTGAATTATTAGGTATTAATTTACCTGAAAAAATTGATTATGTTATAACTCATACAGAGCAAGCTGTAAAAGGAAATACTTCACAAGGTGCTCTAAAAGATGCAACACTAGAAAATGGTATGACTATAAAGGTACCATTATTTATAAGTGAAGGAGAATCAGTTATAATATCAACAAGTGATGGTAAGTATGTATCAAGAAGCAAGTAAGCTTCTTTTTCTTTTTGTAAAAAAATGTAAAACTTTGTTATAGGTATTTAATTTTTTTTCTAATTATGGTAGAATATTTTTATAAGATAAGTAAAGTAATATTTAAAGAATATAATTGGAGGGATTTAAGATGGCTTTTAGTATAAAGAAATTATTGGGTGGTAATGATATTTCTAGTGAAGATGAATACTATACACTAAGTGTTGAAGAAGCAACAAGAGAGGAAACCCAGGAAGGCTCTAAAATGATTTTACTTGAGCCAAGAGCTTTTTCAGAGTCACAACAAATAGCAGACTATTTAAAAAAGAGAAATACTGTTGTTGTAAACTTAAAAAGAGTAACTCCAGATCAAGGAAAAAGAATAATAGACTTTGTTAGTGGATGCTTATATGCTATAGGTGGTTCTATGCAAAAGTTAGGTGATGGTATCTTTTTATGTACACCAAAGAATATAAATGTTCAAGGTAAAATGACTGAAGAAGATGAACCTAAAAGAAGTAGAACAAAAAATATTTCAGAAGATTTTTAAATTGATAATTTAAGGCAAAATATTTAGTTTTGTCTTTTTATATGATTTGGTATTGCAAAATACTTATTTTGTGATACAATTAATACATAAAACAAGTGCGGAAGACGGCATAATGGTTATTTATTAGGGAGTTTATCGTTTGGTGAAAGATAAATTAAATATAAGTTATGCAAATCACTTCTAATTGTGTATGTCTGAAATAATATTAGGATATATCGCTTGATTAGCGTTAAAACTAAACAGAAGTGCATATTATTAATTAATAATATGAATTAAGGTGGTACCGTGGGTTATAACTCATCCTTTTGTTAGGATGAGTTTTTATATTTTAAAGGAGGATATTATGAGTAAGATATTTGATGAATTATCTAAGGATAGTGAATATGAAAGAGAACAAAAAATATTAGAAAAATGGAAGAGTGAAGATATTTTAGATAAGACAATACAAAATAGAAAAGATAATGAGAACTTTGTATTTTATGATGGACCTGCAACTGCTAATGGTAATCCAGGAGTACATCATATGGTAGCTAAATTCTTAAAAGATGCATTTTGTAAGTATCAAACAATGAAAGGCAAAAAAGTACTTAGAAAAATAGGATGGGATACACATGGACTTCCCGTTGAAGTACAAGTTGAAAAAGAACTTGGTTTTTCTGGTAAAGGCGATATAGAAAAGTATGGTATTGAAAAATTTAATAAAAAGTGCCGTGAAGCTGTATGGAAAAATGAAGAATCATTTACAAGACTTACTGATGAAATGGGACAATTTATTGATACTAAAAATTCATATATAACTTATAAAAATGATTATATAGAAACAGAATGGTGGATATTAAAGAAGTTCTTTGATGAAAACTTATTCTATGAGGGTGTTAAAATTATGCCTTGGTGTCCAAGATGTGGTACAGGACTTGCTTCCCATGAAGTTGCACAAGGATATAAAGAAGTTGATGCTAATACTGTAATAGTTCCATTTAAATTAAAAAAAGAAGATAGCTATTTTCTTGTTTGGACAACAACTCCTTGGACTTTAATTGCTAACGTTGCATTATGTGTTAATCCAGATGAAGATTATGTAAAAGTAGAATCTAAGGGTTATAAATTTATATTAGCTGAAAAATTAGCTAGTAAAGTATTAGGCGATGATTACAAAGTACTTGATACATTTAAAGGTAAATCTTTAGAATATACAGAATATGAACAATTAATTCCATCTCTTGATGTAAATGGTAAAGCGTTTTTTGTAACATGTGATAGTTATGTTACTATGACTGATGGTACTGGTGTTGTACATATTGCTCCTGCATTTGGTGAAGATGATGCAAATGTTGGTAAAAGATATAAATTACCTTATGTTAATCCAGTTGGAGAAGATGCAAGATATACTGAAGGATTATGGAAGGGCATGAATATATTTGATGCTGATTTAGAAGTTATTAAATATTTAAAAGAAAATGATAAGTTATTTAAGAAACAAAAAATGAAGCATGATTATCCTCATTGCTGGAGATGTGATAGTTCGTTAGTATATTATTCAAGACCATCTTATTATCTTGAAATTACTAAGTTAAAAGATAAAATAATAGAAGAAAATAATAAAGTTAATTGGTACCCATCTTACGTTGGAGAAAAAAGATTTGGTAACTGGCTTTTAGACTTAAAGGACTGGGCAATATCTAGAAATAGATACTGGGGAACACCACTTCCACTTTGGAGATGTTCTTGTGGTCATATGGAAATGATAGGTTCAAGAAAAGAGTTAGTTGAAAAAGCAATAGAGAAAATAGATGAGGGTATTGAACTTCATAGACCATACGTAGATGATGTACACATTAAATGTCCTTGCTGTGGTAATGTTATGAATAGAACTTCAGAAGTTATCGATTGCTGGTTTGATTCTGGTTCTATGCCATTTGCACAATATCATTATCCATTTGAAAATAAAGAGTTATGGGAAAGTCAATTTCCAGCTGATTTTATAGCAGAAGGTATTGATCAAACAAGAGGATGGTTTTACTCACTTATGGTAATTAGTACTTTTGTAACTGGTAAAAGTCCATATAAAAACGTATTAGTTAATGACTTATTGCTAGATAAAAATGGTCAAAAAATGCATAAATCAAGAGGTAATGCAGTAGATCCATTTGGTCTTATCAAAGAAAATGGTGCTGATCCTATTAGATGGTACTTACCTTATGTATCACCTGTTTGGACACCAATTAAGTTTGATATTGAAGGATTAAAAGAAGTATATTCTAAGTTTTTCTCAACATTTAGAAACACTTACTCATTTTTTGCTTTATATGCTAATACAGATAGCGTAGATCCTAGAAGTTTTGATGTTAAGTATGAAGATAGAGAAGAAATTGATAAATGGTTAATTTCTAAATATAATAAATTAGTTGATTATGTAACTAAAGCTTATGATGAATATGATTTACATAAAGTTGTAAAAGAAGTAACTTATTTTGTGTCAGAAGATTTATCTAACTGGTACATTAGAAGAAATAGAAGAAGATTTTGGTCAAGTACTTTAGATAATAGCAAAAAGGCAGTTTATAAAACTACTTATGAAGTATTAGTTGGATTATGTAAGTTAATTGCACCAATAGCATCATTTACTGCTGAGGAGATATATACATCTTTAACTAATTATGAATCTGTTCATTTATGTGATTTTCCAAAAGCTAATTTAGATTTAGTTGATGATAGAATAGAAAATAAAATGGACTTAGTTCGTGATTTAATATCTCTTGGTAGAAATGCTAGGGAAG
Organism: uncultured Bacilli bacterium; assembly: GCA_934162425.1. GTDB lineage: Bacteria > Bacillota_I > Bacilli_A > RF39 > UBA660 > Aphodocola. Next base: position 201,307 of record CAKPIS010000001.1, on the reverse strand, counting down.
AAGTTAAGATAAAAGTTAGACAACCTATTAGTGAAGTTTTAATAGATGGTAAGAATAAAGAATTAATAGGTGATTTAACTAATTTAATTAAAGAAGAGTTAAATGTTAAAAAAGTTACATTTATACCTGATTTGTCAAATTATATGAATTTTGAAGTTAAACCAAACTTTAAAGTAGTAGGTAAAATATTTGGTCCTAAAATAAAATTATATCAAGAAGAGATAAATAAGTTTACTAATGAAGATATAAAGTTTATTCAAAATGGAGAAGCTGTAACAATAAAAGTAGATGGAGAATTATTTGATGTTACGGAAGATATGGTTGATATTAGAGTATCTGCAAAAGAAGGCTATGATGCTAAAAAAGAAGGAAGTAATTTCATTATATTGAATACTAATTTAACTGAAGATTTAATTAATGAAGGTATTACAAGAGAGTTAATATCAAAGGTGCAAAACTTAAGAAAAGTAAAAGACTTTGATGTTGCTGATAGAATTACTTTATATTATGATGCTATAGATAAATTTGATAAGATAGTAAAAGATTTTGAAGATATGATTAAAGAAGAAACTTTATCTATTAATATTGTTAAGAAGAGTGGTTTAACAGAAGAATTTGATTTAAATGGTATTAATGTTAAACTTGACGTAGAAAAAGCCTAATTTGAGGGCTTTTTTCTTATTTCAATTGACTTATAAAATCATTTATATTAAAATTAATAATAGAATAGATGAGGTGTGTAAAATGAAGAAGACTTTAAATTATTTATTAGTATTATTTATTTTTATGTTTGTTGGTATGATAAGTGTTAATGCTACTAATATGAAATTAGATCCGGAGACAATTGAAGTTGGGAAAAGTTCTACGTTAACTATTAGTAATCCAACACGTACTGGTGATTATAAAATTAGTTATGATAAAAGCATATTAGAGGCAAAAAACAACTGTGGTACTTCTGATTTTGTTCTGCAAAATAAAGTAAAAGATGGTTGTACTATTGTATTTACAGCTAAAAAGAATTTAAGTTTAACAGAAAATAAAAAAATTGAAATTAAGTTATCCGATGATGGAGGTAGTACTCCAGAGGTTAAAAAGTTAACTGTTAAGGCTAATACTACAACTTCAACCACAACTACAACAGCTACATCACCATCAACAACAACTCAAACTGCTACACCTACTTCTAAAGCAAAATCTAATAATGCAAAGTTAAAAGAACTTAAAATTACATCAGAAGATAAAGTTGAACTTTCATATACACCTAAATTTAGTAGTTCTATAAACGAGTATTCATTAAATGTAGATGGTTCAATTAGCAGAGTTATAATAAATGCTACTTTAGAAGATTCTAATGCTACTTTAGTGATTAGTGATAATGTTAAAAGTGAGTTAGTTGCAGGTGAAAATAATAAGATAACAATTACTGTTTTAGCAGAAGATGGACAAACTAAAAATACATATACTATTAATGTTTTAAGAGATGCACTAGAAACTGATGCTACCTTAAAGAGTTTAAAGATTAAAGAGTATCCTTCATTTAAATTTACAGCTGATAAATTTTCTTATAACGTGGAAGTTGATTCATCTGTTAAAAAGCTTACGTTTGATTATACTTTAGCTAGTGATAAGTCTTCAGTTGAAATATCAGGTAATGATGAATTAAAAGATGGAAGTGTTGTAAAACTTACTGTTACATCTGAAGATGGTTCTAAAAGAGAATATAAATTTACTGTTATAAAAACTAAGAAAACTAGTACTACTGAAAAAGTTGTTACGGTATCTAGTAATAAAAATCCATTAATTATAATTGGCTTATCATTAATTGGGTTTGGATTAATAGGTGGTATTGTATATGTTGCAAAAAAATAAGAGCTTTAAAAACTCTTATTTTAATTTGTCTTTTTATTTCTTATAAATTCCCTTAGTATTTTAGTTAAAGCTCTTTTTTCTATTCTAGATACATAACTTCTAGATATGTTAAATTCACTTGCTATTTCTTTTTGAGTTTGTTCTTTTGTGTTATATAATCCGTACCTTTTAATTATTATTTCTTTTTCTCTAGGACTTAGTATATCTATATATTTATATAGTAATTTTATGTTATCTTGAACAGTTATATCTTCAATATAATCTGGACTTGGTGTTTTTAGTATGTCTAAAAAAGATATTTCATTTCCTTCTTTATCAAATCCGACAGAGTCATTTATAGAAATGTTTTTTGAATTCTTTTTATTAGATCTATAATACATTAATATTTCATTTTCTATACATCTAGCTGCATATGTTGTAAGTCTTGTACCATTTTTATTTGAAAATGTATCTATACCCTTAATTAATCCTATAGTGCCAATACTAATTAAATCATCAAGATCTTCTTTATTATTATCATACTTTTTAACTATATGAGCAACTAATCTTAGATTATGTTCTATTAAAATATTTCTAGCTTCATTATCATTTTCTAACAACCTTTTAATAAGTTTTTCTTCTTTTTCTTTAGAAAGAGGATCTGGAAACGTTTTACTTCCATAACTACCAGTTGCAAAAAGAAGACCTTTTACAATTTCTGTAATAATACTTAAAAACAAAATTTATCACTCCTACAAAATTATATGAAAAAAAACATATAAATTATGATATAATATTTTAAGTATGGATAAAAGAATAATTACTATATAAAAAGGTGGTATGTATATGATAAACTTTAAGTTTGAATTTAATTTATTTAATGATAGCTATTATTTTTATGAACGTTTATTAGTTTTAGCTGCTTCATTAATTCCAACTATAATTTTAGCTTGCTTTATTTTGTATACTGATAAAAAAAATAAAGAACCTATTAAGAATATAATAATATGTTTATTATCTGGTATTCTTACAACTGCACTAGCTAGTTATTTAGAAGGAATTGCTGCAAAATTTATAACAAATGAAGTTTTATTAACATATATTTGGGCATTAATAGAGGAACTATCTAAAATAGCAATATTCTTTATGTTTATATTTGATAATAAATATTATGATGAAATATATGATAGTATAGTTTATATGACTTTAATAGCACTTTCTTTTGCAGGTGTTGAAAATATTATGTATGCTTTTTCGGAAAGTACTGTATCAAATAGTATAGGACTTGCTTTAATGAGAGACTTTACTACAATACCATTACATGTTATTTGTGGTGTTATTATTGCATACTATTTATCTTTAGGAAACTTTAGTAAAGATAAAAATAAAAAGGTTAAAAACTTTTTCTTAGCAGGTGTTATTGCATCTTTAGTTCATGGTACATTTAATTTATTAATGACTGTAATTAGTGCTTTTTCGGTAGGTAATAAGACATTTCTTGGAGTATTTTTCTTTCAAACACTACCTCTTTTATTAATTATGATAGGATTATTTTATTTAGCTATTAAATTCTCTAGAAAAACGCTTAAATTAAATGAAATATTTTTATCTAACGGAACATATGATAAAAAGTATGATTACTTAATGACATATGATGAATTTTCTAATAGTTCTAGTAAAAATAAAAGAGATAAAATGTATGTGTTAACTAGTTTTAAAACAAAAAAAGAAGATGACATTACAGAAGAAAAAGAAAATAACGAAGCTATTTCTACAAATCAGGGTAGCACTTTAAATAATTATTTAAATAAAATAGATGAAGAAACTATCTTGCATGAAAACTTAGATGAAAATAAAACAGCTAAAGAATACGAAAAAGTTAATGAAGAGATAAAAAATGATGATGAGACTTTAATTGATTTAAATCTTCTTATTTCTAAGATAGAAGCTATGGAAGGTAAGGCGCTAGCACAAAACAAAATGTCAGAAAACATAGAATTAAATAATAATAAAAAAGATGCTTTGGTAGAAAATGAAATAGATGATTTACTTGGTAGTTATTTTGATAAGTTAGATAATAAGAAAAATAAAATAGAAGAAAAGGTTATATCTTCTAATAAAACGGCTTCAAAAACAAATAATAATCAGAAAAAGAATTCTAATAAGAAAAATAATAATAAAAAATATTATAAAACAAAAAATAAAAGAAAGTATAATCATAATAAAAAGAATAGGAATGATAAAAATGCTAAATAAATTTTTGCCTGATATGTACAAAAAAGATATATTTTCTATTGATTATAAAAAATTAAAGGAAAATGGTATTAAATGCTTATTATTTGATTTAGATAATACTATATCTCCAGCAAAGGAAAAGATTCTTTGTAATAAAACTAAAAAATTGTTTGATACTTTAAAAAAAGATTTTAAAATAATACTTTTTTCAAATAATTTTGAAAAGAGAGTAAGAGAGTTTTCGTCATTTTATGATGTTGAGTTCGAATATCTTTCACTAAAACCTCTATCTCATAAGTATAAAAAAATATTAAGAGTAAATAATTATAAACCATCATTAGTTGCAGCGATAGGAGATCAAATCGTAACAGATATATATGGTGGTAATAAAGCTGGAGTTATAACAATATTAGTTGATCCTATTAGTGAGATTGATGAAAAAGAAACTTTTATTAATAGAAAAATTGAGAAAATGATATTTAAAAAGTTTGAAAAACAAAAACTATTTAAAAAAGGAAGATATTATGATTAAAAAGTGTAGTGGTTGTGGTGCCTTTTTTCAGTCTAGTAATAAAAATGGTGAAGGCTATATAGAAAGTGAAAACTATGATAAAGCAGTTATTTGTAAGAGATGCTTTAGAATTAAAAATTATGGTGAATATAATATAGTAAATAAAGATAACTTAGATTATAAAAAAATATTTGATGAAATAAAAGAAAAAAAAGACCTAGTACTTTTTTTATGTGATATATTAAAACTAGATGATACTTTAAATAAATTAAATGATTTTAAAGGAAGAGTTATTTTAATAATTACAAAATTAGATTTACTTCCTAAATCTGTTAAAGAACAAAAAATAATAAATTACATATTAAGTAATTATAAGTTAAATGTATGTGATATTTTATGTGTAAGTAGTAATAAGAACTATAATTTAGATAGACTTATGAACCTTATTTATAAATATAAAACTTCTAATAATGTATGTTTAGTTGGCAATACAAATGCTGGTAAAAGTAGCTTAATTAATGCAATTATAAAATCTTATTCAGAAGAGGATTCTTATATAACAACTAGTAATTTACCAGCTACAACATTAAATACAATAAATGTTAAGTTAAATGATAAAATTACATTTATAGATACTCCAGGACTTGTATTAAAAGATGAGTTTTTAAGTAATTTATCTAGTAGAGAAATAAAAGAGGTATCTTGCAAAGTAGAAATAAAACCTAGAACTTATCAGATTAAACCTAATCAGTCTTTAATAATTGGAAAGTATGCTAGAATAGATTATCTATCTAATAAACCCAATAGTATTACGTTATATTTATCAAATAATATAAAAGTTAAGAGAATAAATATTGACACTAATGATTATTTAAGAGATTTAAAGTTAACTAAATTTAAATTAGATAAAAATAAAGATATAGTTATTAATGGACTGTGTTTTTGTAAAATAGTTGACTCATGTCATGTAAATGTGTATACTAAGAGCCATGTGAAAGTTTTTGAAAGGAATAATTTAATATAAAGGTGAGATTTTTATGACATATGAAGAAAGATTATTAGAGTTTTCTAAAATAAAAACATTTGCAAAATTTACGGTTAATTCCTTAGTAGTATTTTCTGATAATTTATCAGTAGGAAGATGGTATGCTAAAAATAAACATTTAATAGAAAATTCTGATGACGACATAAGTATAACAATAAAAATGCAAAGAAGACAATATATGGATGAACTAAATTTAAAAAGAGGAAATGGATCATATAAATATCAATTAATGAAAGATAGAGTTGCAAATGAATTTTTAGAATGTGATAATTTAGATAAATTTAATTCAGATTCTACTTTAACTTTAAAAAATGGACTTAGAATGTATACTTGGTATATGAATAATAAAAATCTTATTTTATCTTCTAAAGCAAATGTATATGTTTTAATAAGAAAACAATTAGAAAAAAAGAAATTGTTAGATGATAACAAAAAAGAAATAGAAAATAAGAAGAAAAGAATATTATTTTCTAAGTGTCATGATATTAATAAATTTAATCCTAAATCAAATACTACTTTTAATGATGGAAGTATAATGGGATTATGGTTTGAATCTAATAAAGATAAAATATTTAACTCTAGATTACCTATAGATGTCGAAATAGTTCATCAAAAGGATTTATATGATTCTTATATCGATTTAGCTAAAGAATTTGCAGAAGAAGAATCATATGAAAAGTTTAACCCAGATGGTAATATGAGGTTTATAAGTCGTTCTTTAATGCAACCATTTTTTGAATGTCATATAAATAATTTTATAAATGCGTATGATAAAACTTCTCTTATGATTATGGAACAATATAATGAATATAAGAAGATGTATGTAGATGAAGATAAAAATACAATTGCAAAAACAAACGTAAAGAAAGATTAATTAATTTGTTAATTTGTCTTTCTTTTTTTCGACATAAATTTTGCTTTAATTGTTTTAATATTATTTTTAGGTGATGTTTATGAAGAAAATTGTATTATGTTCTATTTTAGCAATTATATCGGGTGGTATACTTGGAAAAATAACCTTTGATAGATATGATAAATTAAATATTAAACCTGTTATTAAACTAGATGAAAACGTTTATATGCTTAAATATGATACCTATAAAAATAAAGAAGATATGATTAATAATACATCTAATCTTGAAAAGTATATCTATATAGAAAAAGATAATAAATTTTATGTATATGTTGCAGTAGCTAAAACAATGGATAGTATTAATAAGTTAAAAAATATTTATTCAGATAATTTGAAAGTAGAAAAAGTAAATATTAAAAATGATGGGTTTATACAGAATTTAGATGAGTATGAAAAACTTCTTAAATCAACTAATGATACTGATTCTTTAAAAGTAATAGAAAGTGAAATCTTATCATGTTATGAAAAGTGGGTTGTCTATAATGAATAATATATTAATAAAAGAAATACCTACAGATGAAAGACCTAGAGAAAGATTAGTAAAATATGGAGCTTCTAATTTATCTACTGAAGATTTAATCGCTATAATATTAAAAACTGGTACAAAAGATTATTCTTCTAAGTTTTTAGCAGGTGAGATATTAAAAAAAGTAAAAGATGTATCTGATTTAAAGAAACTTAATTTATCTAGTTTAATTAAAATTAATGGAATTGGGGCGGTAAAAGCAATAGAGTTTTTGGCAGCATTAGAACTTGGTAGAAGGGTATATGATAGTAAAAAATTAGATAATAATTTGAAATGTAATAGTGCTAATAAAATATTTAATTACTTTAGATCAGAAATAGCATCAAGTACTCAGGAATGTTTTTACTGCTTATATTTGGATCAGCATAAAAAATTAATTGATAAGAAACTTCTGTTTAAAGGAACTTTAAATAGAAGCTTTGTACATCCAAGAGAGATATTTAAAGAAGCTTACCTGGCTTCTGCAGCATCTATTATATGTGTACATAATCATCCATCTGGAAATGTAATTCCATCTAAAGATGATATTATAGTAACTAATAATTTAGTAAAAATAGGACTATTACAAGGAATACCAGTAATTGATCATATTATAGTTAGTAGTAATAATTATTATAGTTTTTATGAAAATGATATGATGGGAGAAAAAAGAATATGAAAAAAACATTAAATGGAAAAAATAATAAATTAGGTTTAAAAAAGATAATTATTATTATAACTATTTTTATATTTGTATTTTTTATAGAAAGTACACTAATAACAATTGATAGAAAATATTTTTTTATTGAAAAAGCATTTAAAAATATATCTTCTAATTTAAATAGAAATATATTAAATAAAATGTATAACAAAGATGAATGCATCGGTAATAATAATTATTTAAGTAAGATAAAACAGTTAGAAAAAGAAAATAATGAGTTAAAAGAAATAATTAATTTAAAAAGTACTAATACTAATTACTTAACTGAGTATGTAATAGGAAGAAGTAATTATAATTTCTATAATAAACTTGAAATAACTAATACTGATAAAAGTAGTAAAATTGGTATGCCTGTTATAAATAAAGATGGATTAATTGGTTTTATAGATAAGACTTCTAAAAATATTAGTGAAGTTAATCTTCTAACTAATATAAATGAAAAAAAATTAGTCTCCGTTTTAATAATGTCTGATGAAAAAGAAATATCTGGAGTACTAAAAGAATATGATAGTAAGAAAAAGTTATTTAAAATTACTGATATAATAGATAGAAATGAAATAAAAGAAGGAGATAGTGTTGTATTAAGCGGATATCAGAATAATTATAAGGGTATTTATATTGGATATGTTAAAAAACAGGAAAATAGTGATTATGGTCTTACTAAAACAGTATGGGTAAAATCTAAAGTTAATTTTAATGATATTATGTATGTTATTAAAGTAGGTGAAAAATGATAGTTACTATTATAATATTAATTATATCTTTTTTACTTGAAGCTATAGTTCCTTGTTTATTTAAAAATACTATTTTATTTTTTACTTTAGCAAGTATGATTCTTTTATATGGAATTAATAAAAATAAAAAGAATTATTATATTACTATATTTATAATGGGTATGTTATTTGACTTATTATATAAAACTTCTATATTTATAGATGGTTTTATTTATGTATTTATTATGTATTTTTTAAAGTCTTTAATAGATAATAAATATAACTTTATTAGAATGTTTTTAGTATATAATTTATCTATTTTAATTTACACAATAATAACGTTTTTATTTTCATTTTATAATAATTTAAATATCATAGATATACTTTTATTAATTAAAGATAATTTAATACTTAATTATATATTTTTTATAGTGCTTTATTTAATAATTTATTTTATATGTTATTTTAAAAGGAATATAATAAAAAAACATTCATAATAATAAATTAGGTGATAATATTGATTGATTCTAATTCGTTTAATATGAATAAAAAAGAAACAGAGAAAAAAAGTTTTACGAGTAAATTTATATATAGTATTTTAGTTAAAACATTAATAGTTGTAGTACTTTTTTTAGCATCTTTGATATATATAAAACAAAGTGATAAAAATAAGAATAATTTTAAAAACGTAGTATACAATAACTCTTTATCTTTTGCAAAAATATATAATGTTTATAAAAAATATTTAGGTGATGTAATACCATTTAAGAATATATTTAAAGATAATACAAAGTTAGTTTCTAGTGAGAAATTAACTTATAAAAGTATTACAAAAAAAGATAATGGTTATTTGCTTTCCATATCTAATAATTATACTGTATCTTCTATAACTAGTGGTATTGTAATAGAAAATAAAAAGGACTCTAATTATATAAATATGATTACAGTTCAAGATAAAAATGGATTAAATATTACATATGGCATTTTAAATGATATTAATGTTAAATTATATGATTACATAGAAAAGGGAGAAATAATTGGTGTTGCTAGTGATAAATTATACCTAAGTTTTAAGAAGGATAATAAGTATTTATCATATGAAGAAGTGCTTAAGTAAAATAGATGTATCACCTATATTATATATAGTAGTATTTTTATCTTTAATATCAGGCTTATTTAAAGAAATAATTGTTTTTATATTAATATTAATTATTCATGAATTAGGACATATTACTATGTCTAAAATATTTAAATGGAAAATAGATAAAATATCTTTTAATATATATGGAGGATATATTACATATGATGAAGAAATAGATAAACCATTTATAGAAGAATTATTAATTACGATAGCAGGATTTTTATCTCAAATAATATTTTTTATAATATCATATATTTTATTTAAACTAAGTATTGTAGATTATAAAGTAATGTTTTTAATAAAAAAGTATACTTTGTCTATAATATTATTTAATTTAATACCAATTATTCCTTTAGATGGTTCTAAAGTATTAGGTGTTATCCTAAATATTTTTCTACCATATAAAAAAACTTTACAAGTATTAAATTACATATCTTTAATATCATTAATTATAATATTTAGTTTTGTTATATATTATCATGTTTTAATAGAAGTAAGTTATATAATAATATTTTCATTTTTAATTAGAAACATAATAATAAATTTTTATGAAGAAAAATATCTTTTTAATAAGTTCTTACTACAAAGATATATGACTTTAAATATATTTAAAAAGAAGAATTATATTAATGGTTTAGATATTAATAAAATGAAAAGACAAAAAAATAATCTTTTTGTAGCAAATGATAATGTTTATAGTGAAAAAGAAGTTCTATTTAAAAAAACTTGATTTTATCTAATTTATTATCTATAATACATAAAAAAAGGAGACAAGAGTGTATGAATATTCTTGAATTAAAAAGAGTTATAAGTAAAATAAAAGAGTTTGAATTAGAAGAATATATTGATGATGCAAGTTATTTCTTATCTAGTTTAAATGATGTACAAATAAGAAATTTAAGTAATTTAAAACATTGTAAAAAAGATTATAGAAAATTATTAGTTGATTTAGACTTTTTAAATAGTCCGTATTATTTATATGATGTTAATTTACTTTTTCGTATTAATAATAAAGAGTTAGATGATATTATATTTAATTGTATTAAAAGTGATATATTTAAAAATAGTAAATATCATAAAGAAGATTTAAAACTAATTATTACAGCTAAAAACCGTACAATTGCTAATTATTTAAGCATGTTAGCTACAGATAATAATTCTATTAATAGTGCTTATCATGAAGAAGATATGAAAATAATTTATAATAGCGATTTAAATAGTTCATTTTTATATAAACTTTCAAGTAATAAAGAGTCACTTAATAGTAATAGTCATTTAAATGATATGAATTTATTAAAGAATGAAAAATTACCATATCATTTAATAAAAAACATGTTTGAAGTAGCTAATTGTTCTGACTCTATTAATAGTACTTATCATGATTATGATATGTATATAATGTCAAAAAGTAGTAAATTAAGTAATAATGTAATAAGAAGTATGGCTATTTTATCAACTAATAAAACTTCATTATTAAGTAATTATCACATGAGTGATATGGATCTTTTTTTAACTATTAAAAGAGATGATATACTAGACTTTCTTATAAAGTTAATGACAAATAAAATATCACTTCAAAGTAATTGGCATAAGTATGATACTAATTTTTTATCATCACTTGATGAAAGCTTTGATAATGGATTAATAACTTTAATACTTAAATGCTTAACTAATATAGATTTTTTAAATAGTAAATATCATGAAAATGACTTAAATGAACTATTAAGTGCTAAAAAAAATTATTATTGTTATGATGCATTATGCACTTTAATGATAGATAATAATTCAATTAATAGTAAATACCATATAAATGATATGAGAATTATTAAAAATTCAGATGCAGTAATAAGTAAGTATCTTCTTGATGTTGCAACAAATATAAAGTCATTAAATAGTAAATATCATATGGAAGATATGAAACTTATAAATGACTCTAATAATCCAGTTTTATCACAGTATTTATCTCTTCTAGCATGTAATAAGAATTCTTTAGAAAATAGTAATCACTTAGAACATATGAGATTAATACTTAATTCTAAAACAGAAGAAGAAGCTAAATATTTATATAAAATATTATCTAGCAATATATCTTGTGATAAGTTAGAAGATATAGTATTAAAAATAACAAGTGCTAACTTATTTGATGTAAATAAGGTTTATTTAGATATAAAATGTAAATATGATAGTAACTCTCTTGATAATATATATAATAGAGCTGTTTTATATGTAGATGGAGATAATCATAAAGAAATACCAAGCAAGTACTTAAAAAACAAATGCTTTAAAACGTAATATAACTTACGTTTTTTCTGTATAATAAGCATTATATATATTGACTAACACATACTTATTGTGATAAACTATTAACGTTTGAATGAACTTCTTGTTCTTCAACCACACAGAAAAGGTTTAAAACATTTATATGTACCTTAATGGTGAGTCTAAGATTTTAAAAAAGGAGGATTGAAAATATGAAAGCAGTTATAGAAACTGGTGGTAAACAATACCGCGTTAGCGAAGGCTCTGTAATTTATGTTGAAAAATTAGATTGCGAAGCTGGAAAAACTTATACTTTTGATAAAGTTGTAATGGCTGATAATAAAGTTGGAACTCCATATATAAATGGTGCAACTGTTGAAGCTAAAGTTTTAAAACAAGGTAAAAATAAGAAGATAATAATCTTTAAATATTTACCTAAGAAAAGTTCTCATAAGAAACAAGGACATCGTCAACCATATACTAAGCTTGAAATTACTAAAATTAATGCTTAATTGGTGATGTATGATAAAAATAAAAATAAATTATGATGATAATTTTATTAAAAGCTTTTCTATTAAAGGACATGCTAATTATGATACTATGGGAAAAGATATAGTATGTGCTTCAGTAAGTTCTATTGCTATTTCTAGTATTAATTTAGCTTTAAGGTTTGATAAAGACTCACTTAAAGTAGTAGAAAAAGAAGGATTACTTGATGTAGAAGTTTTAAAAAAAGATAAGATTATCAATGAAATATTTCTAAACATGGAAGATATGTTTAAGGAATTATCTCTGGATTATACAAAATACGTTAAAATTATATAGAGGAGGTGCTTTTAATGTTAAAGTTAAACATCCAATTATTTGCACACGTTAAGGCGCAAGGTTCAACTCATAACGGACGTGATAGTGAAGGTAGAAGATTAGGTGCTAAAGCTGCTGATGGAGAATTAATAAGTGCTGGATCTATTATCTATCGTCAAAGAGGAACTAAGATTTATCCTGGAACAAACGTTGGTATGGGTAAGGATCACACATTATTCGCTAAAATTACTGGGTATGTTAAGTTTGAACGCCTAGGAAGAGATAAAAAGCAAGTTAGTGTATATGAAGCTAAATAATATCATCTTATAGATGGTATTTTTTTAATATTATATTGACAAATATTTGTAAGTAAATATAATAAATGCATTATGTAGAAGGAGAATGTTATGGATATAACTGTTAAAAAACATATTGGAAAAAAATTAAATAATTATGATGACATTAGGGGAATTAGTGAGTCTTTGGTATGTGTCAGGAGAAATGGCAATTGGGGATTTATAAATGAAGAAGGGAAAGAAGTAGTAAAACCAATTTATGATAATGCTCATTGCTTTTCTGAAGGTCTAGCTCGCGTTGAAATAAATGATAAGTGGGGCTTTATAAATAAAGATGGAGAAGAAGTAATAAAACCAATTTATGATCTTGTTGGAAACTTTTCTGAAGGCTTAGCAAGAGTTAAGAAAAATGATAAGTGTGGACTTATAAATAAAAAAGGAGAAGAAGTAGTAAAACCAATTTATGACTATATCTATGACTTTGAAGAAGGTTTAGCTAGCGTTGAAATAAATGATAAGTGGGGCTTTATAAATAAAGATGGAGAAGAAGTAATAAAACCAATTTATGATGATGTTTGTGATTTTCAATATGGATTAGCTCGTGTTCAAAAAATTGGTAAGTATGGTCTTGTAAATAAAGAAGGAAAAGAAGTAATAAAACCAATTTATGATGATGTTTGTGATTTTCAATATGGATTAGCTCGTGTTCAAAAAATTGGTAAGTATGGTCTTGTAAATAAAGAAGGAAAAGAAGTAGTAAAACCAATTTATAATGACATTGTCTATGATGAAAAAATAGCAATAGTTAAAAAAAATAATAGTTTGTACATTGTAGATCTTAATATTCCTACATATGAGGTATCAGTAGATTCACAAGATAGAATAATAAAAAGACAGTTTTCTAATGAAAATGAAGCGGATGAATTTAAAGATTATATTAAAGTTTATATTGATAAACAAATAAAAAGAAAAGATAAAGAAGAAGATGAACTTACTGAGGTTTTTATGGCACTTGAAAAACAATATGAGGAAGATCTATTAGAAATAAATAATCATTATATGGATAATATAGAAAAAGAATTTAATAATTGTTATAAAAAGAATATGAATTAATTTTCATACTTTTTAATTTGTATATTAACTCGTATATTGACAAATATTTACATATAAATATAATAATTATATTATGAAGAAGGAGAATATAATGAAAATAACAGTTAGAAAACAAATAATTGGTAAGAAATTGTTAAATAATTATGATTATATTTTAGATTCTAGCGAGTCTTTGGCATGTGTTGTAAGAGATGGTAAGTATGGTTTTATAAACAAAGAAGGAAAAGAAGTAATAAAACGAATTTATGATGGCGCTTCAAATTTCAAAGAAGGCTTAGCACGTGTTAAGAAAAATGGTAAGTGGGGTTTTATAGATAATGATAAGTATGGTTTTATAAATAAAGAGGGAGAAGAAATAGTAGAACCAATTTATGACTTTGCATATGATTTTTCTGAAGGCTTAGCTCGTATTAAAAAAGATGATAAGTATGGTTTTATAAACAAAGAAGGAGAAGAAATAGTAGAACCAATTTATGACTCTGCTTATGATTTTTCTGAAGGCTTAGCTAAAATTAAAAAAGATTATAAGTATGGTTTTATAAATAAAGATGGAGAAGAAGTAGTAAAACCAGTTTATGATGATGTTGGAAACTTTTCTGAAGGATTAGCACGTGTTGTGGAAGACGATTATTGGGAACCTAAGCATGGCTTTATAAACAAAGAAGGAGAAGTGGTAATCAAACCAGTTTATCATTGGGCAGATAACTTTTCTGAAGGCTTAGCTAAAATTAAAAAAGATTATAAGTATGGTTTTATAAATAAAGATGGAGAAGAAGTAGTAAAACCAGTTTATGATGATGTTGGAAACTTTTCTGAAGGCTTAGCACGTGTTGAAAAAAAGGGTAAGTATGGTTTTATAAATAAAGAAGGAAAAAAAGTAATAAAACCAATTTATGACTTTGCTTATGACTTTTCTGAAGGTTTAGCTAATGTTATGAAAAAAGGCAAATATGGCTTTATAAATAAAGAAGGAAAAAAATTAATAAAACCAGTTTATTGGCCGGTTGGTAGTTTTAAAGAAGGCTTAACTGAAGTTAAAAAAGGTGGTAAGTTTGGTCTTATAAATAAAGAAGGAGAAGAAGTAGTAAGGCCAATTTATAGTTGGATTTATTTTTTCTTTGATGGGTTAGCTTGTGTTGAAAAAGATGGAAAGTTCGGCCTTATAGACAAAGAAGGAAAAGAAGTGATAAAGCCAGTTTATGATCTCGTGTCTAACATGGGTGATGGCATTGTATTTGTTCGAAAAGATGATAGTTGGTATGTTGCAAATCTTAATAATCCTACATATGAAGTATTGGTAGATTTACAAGATAAAACAATAAAATTGCAGTTTTCTGATGAAAACAAAGCAGATGAATTTTTAAATACTATAAGTTCATACATTAAAAAAAGAAATGAAATAAAGAATGAGGAAGAAAACAAAGTTAATAATATTTTTGAGTTATTAAAAAAGCAATATGAAAAAGATATCTTAAAAATAAATAATTCTTATAAAGATGATGTAGAAAAAGAGTTTAATAATTGTTATAAAAAGAGTATGAATTAAATTTCATACTTTTTAATTTGTATATTATTGTGTAAGTTGACAAATATTTACATATAAATATAATAATTATATTATGTAGAAGGAGAATGTTATGGATATAACTGTTAAAAAATGTACTGGTAAAAAAATATCAAATAACTATGATAAAATTATGGATTTTAGTGAGTCTTTGGCGTGTGTTCGAAAAGATGACAAATATGGTTTTATAAACAAAGAAGGAGAAGAAGTAATAAAACTCATTTATGACTTTGCTGATAGCTTTAAAGAAGGATTAGCTAGAATTAAAAGAAATGGTAAGTTTGGTTTTATAAACAAAGACGGAAAAGAAGTAATAAAATCAATTTATGACTTTGCTTATGACTTTTCTGAAGAATTGGCTTTGGTTGAAAAAAATAATAAATATGGTTTTATAAATAAAGAAGGAAAAGAAGTAGTAAAACCAATTTATGATGGAGTCGATGATTTCTTTGAAGGGTTAGTTCGTGTTAAAAAAGATGATAAGTGGGGCTATATAAATAAAAAGGGTGAAGAGGTAGTAAAACCAATTTATGATGAAGTCGATGATTTTTTTGAAGGGTTAGTTCGTGTTAAAAAAGATGATAAGTATGGTTTCGTAAATAAAAAAGGAAAAGAGGTAATAAAACCAGTTTACGATGCTGCCTTCTACTTTTCTAAAGGACTGGCTGGAGTTAGAAAAAATGGCAAGTGGGGCTTTGTAAATAAAGAAGGAGAAGAAGTAATAAAACCAATTTATGATTGGGTTGGAAACTTTTCTGAAGGATTAGCTTATGTTAGAAAAAATGGTAAGTATGGTTTTATAAATAAAGAAGGAAAAGAAATAATAAAACTAGTTTATGATGCTGCTTCAAGTTTTAGAGAAGATTTAGCCTGGGTTATGAAAGGTTGGAAGCATGTGTTCATAAATAAAGAAGGAAAAGAAATAGTAAAACCAATTTATGATAATGCTTGCTACTTTTCTGAAGGATTAGCTAGAGTTAGAAAAGATGGTAAGTGGGGATTTATAAATAAAGAAGGAAAAGAAGTAGTAAAACCAATTTATGATGAGGTCGATGATTTTTCTGAAGGATTAGCTAGAGTTAGAAAAGATGACAAATGGGGACTTATAAATAAAGAAGGCAAGAGAATAGTAAGACCAATTTATGATTATGTTGATTATTTTTATAACGGATTAGCACGCATTGAAAAAGGTGGTAAGTGTGGTTATATAAATAAAAAGGGAAAAGAAATATTAAAACCAGTTTATGATGTTGTTTCTTTCTTTTTTAAAGGTTTAGTTCTTGTTCAAAAAGATGATAAGTATGGTTTCGTAAATAAAAAAGGAAAAGAAGTAATAAATCTTGTTTATGATTGGGCTGATGATTTTTCTGGAGGATTAGTAAAAGTTATGAAAAATGGTAAGTGGGGTCTTATAAACAAAACAGGAGAAGAAGTAGTAAAACCAATTTGTGATGCAGTATCTAACTTTGATGATGAAATTGTATTTGTTCAAAAAGATGATAATTGGTATATTATAGATCTTAAAAATCCTACATATGAAGTATTGATAGATTTACAAGATAAAGCAATAAAAAAACAGTTTTCTGATGAAAGTAAAGCAGATGAATTTTTAAATGCTATAAGTTCATATATTGAAAAAAGAAGTCAAATAAAGAATGAGAAAGAAAACGAAGTTAATAATATTTTTGAGTTATTAAAAAAACAATATGAAAAAGATATCTTAGAAATAAATAATTCTTATAAAGATGATGTAGAAAAAGAATTTAATGCTTGTTATAAAAAGAGTATGAATTAAATTTCATACTTTTTAATTTGTATATTATTGTGTAAGTTGACAAATATTTACATATAAATATAATAATTATATAAATATAAAGGAGAACATTATGGAAATAACTGTTAAAAAACGTACTGGTAAAAAAATACTAAATAATTATGATAAAATTATGGATTTTAGTGAGTCTTTGGCGTGTGTTCAAAAAGATGGCAAATATGGTTTTATAAATAAAGAAGGAGAAGAAGTAATAAAACCAATTTATGATAATGTTTGCTACTTTTATGAAGGATTAGCTAGTGTACAAAAGAATGGTAAGTGGGGTTTTATAAATAAGGAAGGAAAAGAAGTAGTAGCACCAATTTATGATTATGTCTCTTGTTTTTCTGAGGGTTTAGAAATAGTAGGAAGAAATCGTAAATTGGGTTTCATAAATAAAGAAGGAAAAGAAGTAATAAAACCAATTTATGATTGGGCCTATGACTTCTCTGAGGATTTAGCAATAGTTACTAAAGATAATAAGTATGGCGTCATAAATAAAGAAGGAAATAAAATAGTAAAACCAGTTTATGATTGCATTCATAGCTTCTCCGAGGGTATAGCTAGCGTGAAAGAGGATGGTTACTGGGGCTTTATAGATAAAAATGGAGAAGAGGTAGTAGAACCGGTTTATGATTGTGCTAGTGATTTTTGTAAAGGATTAGCACGCATAGAAAAAGATGGTAAGTATGGCTTTATAAACAAAGAAGGAAAAGAAGTCATAAAACCAATTTATGATTGGGCTAAAAATTTTAAAGAAGATTTAGCTTGTGTTAAGAAAAATGGTAAGTGGGGTTTTATAAATAAAAAAGGAGAAGCGGTGGTAGAACCAGTTTATGACTCGGTTAACAGTTTTTCTGAAGGCTTGGCCAGTGTTAAGAAAAATGATAAGTGGGGTCTTATAAATAAAGAAGGAAAAGAGGTAGTAAGACTAATTTATGGTGATATTTCTTCAAATTTTGAAGAAGGATTAGCTTATGTTAGGAAAAATGGTAAATATGGTTTTATAAACAAAGAAGGAAAAGAAGTAGTAAAACCAATTTATGATAGCCTTTCTTCAAAATTCGAGGAAGGTTTAGCTTGTGTACGAAAGAATGATAAGTGGGGCTATATAAATAAAAAAGGAGAAGAAGTAATAAAACCAATTTATGATGATGTAGATAATTTCTCTAATGGTTTAGCTGAAGTTAAAAAATATGATAAATATGGCCTTATAGATAAAGAAGGAAAAGAAGTAGTAAAACCGGTTTATGATGCATTATTTACCTTCGGAGAAGGAATTGTATTTGTTCAAAAAGACGATAATTGTTATATTATAGATCTTAAAAATCCTACATATGAAGTATTGGTAGATTTACAAGATAAAACAATAAAATTGCAGTTTTCTGATGAAAGTAAAGCAGATGAATTTTTAAATGCTATAAGTTTATATATTGAAAAAAGAAGTCAAATGAAGAATGAAGAAGACAATGAAGTTAATAATATTTTTGAGTTATTAAAAAAGCAATATGAAAAAGATATCTTAAAAATAAATAATTCTTATAAAGATGATGTAGAAAAAGAACTTAATAATTGTTATAAAAAGAGTATGAATTAAATTTCATACTTTTTAAATTAATATATTTTATTATTTTATTTTATATGGTAAAATTAGTTAGAGGTGATTTATTATGCGTTATAATATTGTAAAAGATGCAGATGAAATTTTAAAAAATAGTACATATTTAGTAAAAAATCCTAGTGAATATAAAAATAAATGGAATACTTTATTTGCTAACAATAATCCTATTAATTTGGAACTTGGTATGGGACGTGGTAGTTTTATTATAGAAATGGCAAAGAAAAATCCTAAAATTAATTATATAGGTTTAGAATTAGATAAAAATCAAACAGCATATGCTGTTAAAACAATAGGTAGTCAAAAGATTAATAACTTAAAAATAATTTGTGCAAGTGCAGATGATATAGTAAACTTTTTTGGAAAGGAAATAAATACTATTTATTTAACATTTTCAGAGCCATGGCCAAAAAGACATGATGCAAATAAAAGATTTACTCATGTTAATTATTTAAAATTATATGATAGAATTTTTAAGAAAAATAAACACATAATATTAAAAACTGACAATAAAATATTATTTGCATCAGCTCTAGAAAGTTTAAGTGATTACTGGTACATATTTGATAAGGTGAGTTTAGATTTACATAATGATGAAAGAAGAATAGATAATGTTATGACTGATTTTGAAAAACAATATTTTAAAGAAAGAAGACCTATATATTATCTAGAAGCTTCTTTTAAGGGTTAAAATATGAAAAATAAAAGTTATGGTATTGTATTAAGTGATTCTAGAGAAAGATATTATGATATTGATACAAGTTATTATGAAAATTATAAATCAAAAGAAGAATATGTAAATACAAAGATAGCTTATAGTGATTTAGATTTAGTTAAAAATAAAGAAGAATTATATGAGTTTGGAGATAAATTGTTTTTTGATGGTATTAATTTAGATATAATATACTTATTTAACAGTGGTAGATTTTCTTATGTTTATTTTTATGATGAAAATAGTAATATTAATAGAATAGAAAGAGTAACTACTGATAGTATAGTAAATAATGTAGGAAAAATTAGTGATTTTGATAAAGAAAGACTTATTAAAGTATTAAGAAAGATGATAAATGAAAATAAAGGAATTCCTGTTAAAGCTAAAAAAGCTTTAGTAAAATTAATAAATAGATAAAGGGGGATTATTATGTTTGTAGATGAGGTTATAATAAAGGTTAAAGCTGGAAACGGTGGTGATGGTTGCACTGCTTTTAGAAGAGAAAAATATATTCCAGATGGAGGACCATTTGGTGGTAATGGTGGCAGGGGTGCTAACATTATATTTAAGACAGATTTAGGACTTAGAACACTTCTTGATTTAAGATATCAAAAGTTAATTAAAGCACCTAAGGGTGCTAATGGGTCTGGTAAAAATAAAAATGGTCGTGGTGCAGAAGATGTTGTTATTAAAGTACCTATTGGAACTACTGTTAAGGATTTGGATACTGGACTAATAATTGCTGACTTAACACGTGAAGGTGATAGCTGCATAGTAGCTAGTGGTGGTAGAGGTGGTCGTGGTAATACTGCTTTTGCAACAGCAACTAATCCAGCTCCAAACTTTTCAGAACATGGTGAGCCAGGAGAAGAAAAAACACTAAAAGTTGAACTTAGATTACTTGCAGACGTAGGTTTTGTTGGAATGCCATCTGTTGGTAAATCAACGCTTATTTCAAAAATATCAGCTTCTAAGCCTAAAATAGCAGAGTATCATTTTACTACGCTTGTACCTAATTTAGGAGTTGTAAAAACAATTGATGGAAGAAGTTTTGTTGCAGCAGATTTGCCTGGTTTAATAAAGGGTGCATCACTTGGTGAAGGTCTTGGAGATAGGTTTTTAAAACACATAGAAAGAACTCGCGTTATAGCACATATCATAGATATGTCGGGATGCGAAGGAAGAGATCCATTAGATGATTATGAGGTAATAAATAAAGAACTTAAAGATTTTAATGAAAAAATTATTTTAAAGCCACAGATTATAATAGCAAATAAGATGGATTTAGATGGTGCTTTAGAAAACTTAGAAAGATTTAAAGCTAAATATAAATTACCAGTTTATGAGATTAGTGCCCTAACGGGTGAAGGTATTGATAAAGTATTAGTCAAGATAGCTGATGAATTAGATAAAATAAAAGAAGAACCATTATTTGATGAAGATTCATTTGAATCACATGTGTTATACAAATTTAAAAAAGAACAACCATTTACAATTACAAGAGATAATGATATCTATGTAATAAAAGGAAAAGAAATAGAAAAGTTATTCCGTATGACTAAGTTTACTGATGAAGGAGCTCTTCGTTTTGCAAGAAAACTTCGTGCCATGGGAATTGATGATAAGCTTTTAGAAATGGGAGCTAAGTATGGTGATAAGGTTCAGATAATGGACTTAATATTTGAATTTAAAGAGTAATAAAAAGAAATGTGTATTATAATTTGCACATTTCTTTTTTAAGTATTAAACCATCTATTTCTTCTGGGTAGTTATCATCATTTATAATGAATTCATAAATTACATTATTATCAAATTCTTTGTACGTTATATTATAGTCTTTTAAAATATAGTTAATTTTATTTAGATTATTATAAATAAACTCTATTTTAACTTTGTATTCCTTTTTAATAATAGTTAAGTTATCATCACTAATTACTAAACTAGCACCGTTTGAGTATGCTCTTAAAAGTCCCCCAGCACCAAGTTTTATACCACCAAAATATCTTACAACAACTATTAATATATTATCTAATTTCTTATTTTCTATTATGTTTAAAATTGGCATACCAGCAGTACCTTTAGGTTCATTATCATCATTAAATCTTTTAATATTTCCTATTTTATATGCATAACATATGTGTGTTGCATCTTTGTATTCTTTTTTTAATTTATCTAATACTTCATTAGCCATTTGAACATTACTTATATAGATTGCAAAAGATATGAACTTTGATTTATTAATTATTAATTCATCTTTTACATTGTTAATTATTTTATACAAATTTCATCACCTTACATACATTATAAAATATAAAATTATTACAATCAAGTTAAAAAAGTATTAAGAAAAATTGCTACTTATATGATATACTTATTATTGGTGGTTAATATGAAAAGAGAAAACATAAGAAATTTTAGTATTATTGCACATATAGATCATGGTAAGAGTACTTTAGCTGATAGAATTTTAGAAAGAACTAATGCTGTTACTAAAAGAGAATTAAAAGATCAACTTCTTGATTCTATGGATTTAGAAAGAGAAAGAGGAATAACAATTAAACTTAATGAAGCTTCTTTAACTTATCATTATAATAATGAAGATTACATGCTTAATTTAATAGATACTCCAGGTCATGTAGACTTTTCATATGAAGTATCTAGATCGCTTGCAGCATGTGAAGGAGCTATATTAGTAGTTGATGCTGCTCAAGGAATAGAAGCTCAGACATTAGCAAATTTATATTTAGCAATGGAGAATAATTTAACTATAATACCAGTTATTAATAAGATTGATTTACCTAATGCAGATATAGAAAAGGTAAAAAATGAAATAATAGAAACATTTGGATTTAACGAAGAAGATATAATTCTTACATCTGCTAAAACTGGTGTTGGTATAGATGAATTATTAAAGGCAATAGTAGAAAAAATTCCTTGTCCTAAAAAAAGTGATACAAATAAATTGCAAGCTTTAATATTTGATAGTTTATATGAATCTTATAGGGGTGCAATTATATTTATAAGAGTAGTTAGTGGTAGTGTGCGTGTTGGAGATACCATTAAGATGATTACAACAGATACTTGTTATGAAGTTGTAGAACTTGGTGTTCATAATCCGTATGAGGTTAAAAAGGTTATATTAAAAGAAGGAGAGGTAGGATATTTATGTGCATCTATTAAAAGTGTTAGTGATGTACGTGTTGGAGATACTATTACTCTAAAAAATGACGAAGCACCTCTTCTTATGGGATATAAACCAATGAAGCCTATGGTTTTTTGCGGGTTATATCCTACTGAAACTAATAAATATGATGAACTTAAAGATGCACTTGAAAAATTAAAATTAAATGATGCTTCACTTACGTTTGAACCAGAGGTATCAGTCGCACTAGGATTTGGTTTTAGATGTGGCTTTTTAGGAATGCTTCATATGGATGTTACAGAAGAGAGAATAGAGCGTGAGTTTAATGTTCCTATAATAGCTACTAGTCCATCAGTTGTATATGAAGCTAAACTAACATCTGGTGATATAGTTATGATTGATAATCCAAATGAAATGCCAGATAGAACTAAAATATCTTCTATTAGTGAACCTTATATTAAGACTAATATATTTGTTCCAACTGAATATATAGGTAGTGTTATGGAACTGTGTCAGAATAAAAGAGGTAACTATATTAATATGGATTATATTAATAAAACTAGGGTAAATATTCACTATGAAATGCCATTATCTGAGGTAGTATATGACTTTTTTGATAAATTAAAATCTTATACTAAAGGGTATGCTTCTTTTGATTATGAAGTAATTGGATATAAAGAAAGTAACTTAGTTAAGATGGATATATTAATTAATAAAGAAGTAGTTGATGCTTTATCAGTTATAGTGCATAAAGATTTTGCTTATCAAAGAGGTAAATTAATAGTAGATAACTTAAAGAAATTAATACCAAGACAGTTATTTGAAGTACCAATACAAGCTGTAATAGGTACTAAAGCTATAGCAAGAAGTGATATTAGTGCATTAAAAAAGAATGTACTTGCAAAATGTTATGGTGGCGATATTACTCGAAAAAGAAAGCTTTTAGATAAACAAAAAGAAGGTAAAAAAAGAATGAAAAGAGTAGGTAACGTTGAGATACCTCAAGAAGCGTTTTTATCAATTTTAAAAGTTGATGAATAATTATTTATATATTTTTTAGGGGGAAAAATGAAAAAATTATCAGTTAAAAATAATGATATATTAGCTTTTATAGATATAGATAGTAATAAAAAATTTTATGAAGTATATAATGTAAGAAAACTAAGTGATGATAAAATAGAAGTTATAACAGGTACGTGTGATAGTAATAAAAATGGTGTAATACCTTTTAGAAAAGAAATTGTTACATTAGAAGATTATATTGATTGCACATATAATATTAATATAATATATTTTAATAATGATAAGGCATTATATGAAACTAGAGATAAAAGAAACTATGTTATAGATTTAAATAACGTTAAATTTAGAAAAGAAGAAAATGATTTTATACCAATAAATCCTATTAAACAAATATATTCATGTTTTATTATAGATGATGAAAATATAATAGAATGTGAATTAGATGGTACTAGGATTTATAATGTAAGTAATGATAAATATCTGTCTTTAAATTATAATTTTATAAATTTTAGTGAAACTTGTGATGATAGTTATGATGCATTTTATATATTACGTAATAATAAATATAGTGATCCTTTGATTTTAAGATTATTTCTTGATAAAAACTTTAACTTATCTAACGAAGTAGTTATTAATGATTTATTAGTTGTATATTTAAATAATGAAATAATTAAAGATGAACATTTAATAAAAAAATATTGTGATAATATATTTACTGATTATAATGAAAATATACTAGTAAATTCTAAAAAAATAAGGTTTATGTCATGATAGAAAGCATTTATTTTCATATACCTTTTTGTAAAAAGATATGTTCGTATTGCGATTTTTGTAAAAATTATTATAAAGAAGATATTGTAAGTAAGTATTTAGTTGCATTGAAAAATGAGTTTTTAAATAATTATAAAAATGAAAAAATAAAGACAGTATATATTGGTGGTGGAACTCCTAGTTGCCTTAGTTATGATAATTTAAATTGCTTATTTTCTATTACTAATAAGATAAATTTAAGAAGTAGATATGAATTTACTTTTGAGTGTAACTATGATGATATAACAGAGAAACTGCTTAAAATATTAAAAGAAAATAAAGTAAATAGAATAAGTATTGGAATAGAAAGTTTTAATAAAAAGTTTGAAGATATTCTAGGTAGAAAAATAGATAAAGAAGAAATGATAAAAAATATTAATTTGTGTAAGAAATACTTTGATAATATAAATATAGATTTAATGTATGCTCTATATGGTCAAACGATGGAAGATATAGTTTCTGATTTAAATATAATTAGTAATCTAGATATTAAACATGTTAGTATATATGCACTTATTATAGAAGATAATACTATGCTTAAGATAAGAAACATAAAAGAAGTGGATAGCGAGATGCAAAGTGCTATGTATGATTTAATAAGAAATAAGTTAGAGAAAAATGGATTTACTCAGTATGAAATAAGTAATTTTGCTCTTAAAGGGTTTGAATCTAAACATAATTTAACTTATTGGAATAATGATAATTATTATGGTTTTGGATCTGGTGCTTCTGGTTTTATTAATAATATTAGATATGATAATACTAAAAGTGTATTTAAATATATAGATGGAATAACAAAAACATATACTGAAAAATTAGATGAAAATATGTTAATTAATGATGAAGTTATGCTTAATCTTAGAAAAACTACAGGAATAAATAAAAAGCATTTTTTTAATAAATATGGTAAAAAAATAAACAATTTATATAATTTAAATGATTTAATTAAAGATGGATATTTAAAAGAAACAAAAGAATATATATATATTCCTAAAAAATATTTATTTGTATCTAATGAAATTATATTAAAAGTTCTTGAATAAAGTTTTAAAGTAATGTATACTAATAGTATAGTAGGAGGACTTATCATGGAAAATAAAGATGAAGTATTAGATGAAATGAATGATGTTAGTGAAATAAGTGATATTAAGCCTAGTGTTAATTTGACAAGTGAAAATGATGTGTCAGTAGATGATAAAAATTCTAAAGTAGGTAGTGATACGCTTGTTATGGAAGATGTTAAAACTGATAATAATGATGCTAATGAAGCTTTAGAACTTGATTTAAATATTGATAATGTTCCAACAGAACCTGTTAAAACTAGAAGTAAAGCTCCTATAATAATTATATTATCTTTCTTACTTTTACTTGATATTGCAGCTTTAGTTATATATTTAATAGGCGTAGATAAAGTAATTCAATTTTTTATGTAGAATAATTTCTACATTTTTTTAATTTTCATATTTATATATAGGAAGTTACTATGAATGAATTAAGTAATATATCAAAAACATCTGGTACTTATAATGATATTCCTACTATTCTAACTTTTAATACATCTGTTGTAAACGTTATTGATGACATTTCTCTTATTAAAGAAGCTGGTATGGAAAATTAGGGTAGTGGAAATCTTACATATACTATAACTTTAGATAATCAAACAGATAAACATATAAAAATCCAATTATAACTGATCAAATAGATTCAAGTCTTGCTTTATTTGTACCTGGAAGTGTTACTATTAATGGACAAGCAGCACAGCAAGGAGAATATTCTTATGATTGCAATACTAATATGCTAACAATTAATCTAAATGAAGCATCTCCCCTCATCAAAATCAGAGCTCACGATTTAAGCCAATAAGAAAACAAAATAAATACTTTGTATTAAACTCTAATTATATATTAACTTATAATAATTTAAAATTAGATAGTAATTATGTTACTGTAATTAGTAATGGAACTAATAATAATGTTAATTCAAATATGTTTTGTGATGCGCCGTATTTTAGAAATTAAGAATCACTATTAGTGATTTTTTCTTTAAAAAATAACAAAGTTATATTATAATGAATATGTTAATTAAAGATGGTGATATATATGAATATACTTATTGATGATAAATATTATGATATATGTATAACAAGAAAAAATAATAAAAATTTATATATTAGAGTAGATGATGATTTAAATATTAATGTTAGTTGTCCATATATTTATACAAATAAAATGGTAGAAAAAGTAGTAAAAGATAATATTATCAGCATAAAAAATATGATTGATAAAAGACTAAAAAATAATGATAAGAAATTAGAAGAAGAAAACATGCTTTTGGGTAAAAATATTACCGTTATATATAGTAGTGTTAAAAAGCCTATATATGATAATAATACACTTTATGTAAAAGATGTTAATATGAAAGAAAAATGGTATAAGAAAAAAGCTTATGAAGTATTTAAACTATACTTAGATGAAGCATATTATGCATTTGATGAAAAAATACCTTATCCAAATTTAAAGGTAAGAAGTATGAAGACAAGATGGGGTGTTTGTAATAGAAAGAATAATTCAGTTACACTTAATTTAGAACTTATAAAAAAAGATCATAAATATTTAAATTATGTAATTGTACATGAATTATCTCACTTTGTTCATTTTGATCATAGTAGATTATTTTGGCAAACAGTTTCTAAATATTGCCCTGAATATAAAATAGTTAGAAAGGAATTAAAGGAGTAGTTATGATAATAGATTCTAAAGAAAATAGTAAAATAAAATATTTAAATAAATTAAGAAGTACTAAGTATATGAACCAAGAAAAAAAGTTTGTTATTGAAGGAAAACACTTAGTTGAAGAAGCTTTTCTTTCTGGTGTTTTACTTGAAACTTTTTCTACATTTGATACTAATTATAATATTAAAAATAACATAGTATCGGATAAAATAATGCAATATATAAGTACTCTTCCATCTAAATCAAGTATAGTTGGAATATGTAAATTTATAGAAGAAAAAGAAAACTTAGGTGATAAAGTAATAATATTAGATGATGTGCAAGATCCAGGTAATTTAGGTACTATAATAAGAAGTGCTAAAGCATTTAATATAGATACTATTGTACTTAGTTTAAATTCTGTTAAAAAGTATAATGAAAAAGTTATAAGAAGTGCTAGAGGAATGCTTTTTAAAGTTAATGTTATAGTAAGAAATTTAAATGAATTTATTCCATATTTAAAAGAAAATAATTATATGGTATATGGTACTGACGTAGATAATGGAATAAATTTAAATAGTGTTTTAAAGACAGGTAAATTAGCTGTTATAATGGGAAATGAAGGTCAAGGAATAGAAAAATCTATTAAAAATATGATTGATAAAAATATATATATTGATATAAATGAAGATTGTGAAAGTTTAAATGTAGCAGTTGCAACATCTATTATTATGTATGAAATAAATAGGAGGAATTAAATGAATTATTTGTATATAGGAAAGCTTGTTAATACTCATGGTATTAAAGGAGAAGTTAGATTACTTTCAAAGTTTAGATATAAGGATAAAGTGTTTGTTAAAGGGTTTAAAGTATATATTGGTAAAGATAAAGAAGAATTTGAAATAGAAAAATATAGAGTACATAAAAATTTTGATATGTTAGTATTTAAAGATAATTACGATATAAATAAAGTAGAATATTTAAAAGGGTCTTTAGTATATATAAATAAAGATGATTTACATTTAGATGATAATACTTTTTTATCTATTGATTTAATTGGTTTTAATGTCATTATAGATAATAAAAATATTGGCATTATAAAAGAAGTTTTAGATACTCCTGCTAATGAAGTTTTGGTATTAGATAATAATGTAATGATACCATACGTTAAAGAATTTATAGATAATATTAACACAAATAAAAAAACTATTATTATAAAAAATATTAAAGGACTTATATAATATTTATGTTATTTTTTAATATCAGTACTTTTCTTTTATTATTGATGGTTTGATAGCTAAATTTGACATAATACGTTAAAAATGCTATTATATATAGCCGAAATGAGGGGATTTTAATGAAAAATAAGGACAAAAGATCTTTTAGAGAAGAATTAGAAAAAACCGAGAGTAGAAAGATATTAGAAGAGATGTTAGAATCATATGATTCGAAAAATTTACGTGAGGTGTTTTTGAGTATTGGTTGTGTGACATTATATATTTTAATTATTGCACTTTTAACTGATATAGGGTTGTCAAAAGGATTTAATCCTTATTTATCAAATAATGCAATGTGGGGTATAATTGGAGTTCCAACTGTTATAATTGCTATGAAATTTGGTTATGACTGTGCTAAAAACTTAATAGAAAACAAAGAAAAAAAAGGCATGGTTTTAAAAAGATTAGAAGAATTAGATGAAGAAGGAAAAGAAAAAGAATTAGATAAGGTAAAAACAATTACAAATAATACCATACAAAAAGCAAAATCTAATAATGAGATGGATATTGATAAAATTTTAAATGATATGTTATTTGAACTTGAAAAGACTAATGATAGTGATAATAAAGAAGTTTCTTATAGTTTAGATGAAACTAAAGATAAAACACTTAAGAAAACTAGAAAGTAATTTTTAAATTTATAGACTATTAGCAAATGAATTTTGTTAATAGTTTTTTTTCGTAATAATTGACTTTTTTATGTATTTCTGCTAACATATCAAACTTGTATAGGGGGATTTTATATGAAAAAGAATGAGAAATTGGTTGACTTAAACGAGTTAAATAAACTTGGTGAATTAACAAAATTATGCTTAGAATTAACTGTTAATCAAGGAAGAAAAATAAGTGAACTTAATAAAAAATTTTTAATGGTAATTGATGAAAATATTAAATGGATTGGTGAAATAAAAGATGATTCAAGTATTCTTAAACAGGGAGTTAATTTAAGTAGATTATATAATTGTTTAAAAGATGATACTAAAAGAGGATATATAAAAGATTGTTTAGAAGTAGGATACTTAAATCCTAATGGTAATTTATTAATGCCTATTTTGTTTTATCAAGAATTATCTAAATACGAAAAGGTTGGTAGTTTAAATAATGTAGATGATATACTAAGCATATTAGATAAATGCTTTTCTGTTTTAGAAAGTAAACTTAAATCTAGAAAAGCAAAAGATGCTGCAACTGGTTTTATAGCTGCTATATCAGATGTAATAGTTGCAAAATATAAAGATAATGAAAAAAGAAGTATTCCAACAGATTATATGTATAATAGTTTATCTAATATTTTATCATCTATTAAAAGTAAGAATTATGTTGTAATAAATGATGAAGAAAAGTTTTATAATTATTTAAGTTTATATTATTATATAAATGCAATTGAAGGAGATAAGATAGATATATCTAACTTAATAAAAGAAAAAATAGATGAATATAATAGTATTTTAAAAGTAGAAAAGAATCCAGTTCATCAAAAAGCTAAAAAGTTAAATAGATATATATCAAGAAATAGTATAGATAAATTATCTTATGATAGATTTCCTAATTTTGAAGATGAAAATTTTGCTTGTATTATGAATGAAACAAGAAATTATATAGACTCTGATGCTAAATTAGATCCTATAGATAAAGCTAGTAAATTAGCAATTATTGATACTTATAAAATAGCTTATTATAAGAAAAATAAGTAGGAATTATAAGCATTTAGTGTTATAATTGTATTGTTAATTGGAGTGATTTTATGAAGATAGATATTTTAACACTTTTTCCTGAAATGTTTGATGGTTTTAAAGGTGAATCAATAATAAAAAGGGCTATAGATAACAAAAAAATAGAAATTAATACGCATAATTTTAGAGATTATTCATTAAATAAACATAAGAAGGTAGATGATACTCCATACGGTGGTGGCAATGGTATGGTGTTAATGTGTCAGCCTATCTTTGATTGTGTCGAAAAAATAAAAAAAGATAATTCTAAAGTTATATTATTATCACCACAAGGTAAGAAATATGATCAAAGTATGGCCTATAAGTTATCAAAAGAAGAACATTTAATTCTTATTTGTGGTCATTATGAAGGCTTTGATGAGAGAATAAAAAATATATGTGATGAAGAAATATCTATTGGAGATTATGTATTAACTGGAGGAGAACTTCCAGCTATGGTAATTGCAGATTCAGTAACTAGACTACTTCCTGGTGTTATTGAAGAAGAATCACATTTAAAAGAGTCTTTTAATAATAATTTATTAGATTATCCAACATATACTAAACCAAGAAATTATAAAGGAATGAAAGTTCCAGATGTTTTATTATCTGGTAATCATGCTGCTATTAAAAAATGGAGAGAAGAAAAACAAATAAATATTACATCTATTAAAAGACCAGATTTATTAGCAAAAAAAACTAAGATTGATAAAACGGGATTAAAAAGAAGCAGAAATGAAATATTAACAGATGATATTAAAAATATTAAAGTAGTAGAAGTAAAAGAAAAAAAACAAGTTAAAAAAACTGGTAAATTTGTTTTATTTAAAGATGATAAAACTAGAGCAGTTACCGTTTTAAAACCTAGAAATATAGCAGGTTATAAGCTTAAAGCTAAAAATAAAGATGGATCTGTTAGTAGAATTTTAATTGTTAAAGAATCATTTATAGAAAAAGCTGCTATTAAAAATATAATGAAGAAGATAAATATATTAACTTATAGATTTAATTTAGCTTTAAATGATAGTGATGATGAAGCAACTTCTAGAGTTTTAGGAGAGGCAGAAATGTTAAAATCATTTATTATATCTACTTATGCTATGCATTTAGGTAAAGAAAATTTGGATAAAATAATTAAAAATATAAATCTTTTAGTTAGTGAATTTGTTAAAGCAAAATCAGTTCAAAATAGTATGCTTGTAAATGAAATAGAAAATTCAAAGAGAAGGTAGATTTATGAATAAACATGATAAATATATAATTAATAAAATAATATGTAAAGCTAAAAGTTGTGATGAAATAGTAAATAAGTTAAATGGTAAATATGATGAAGATGATTTATTAGATGAACTATTAAATAAATATAATAAAAAAACTATAGTTGCATCAGTTCCTCTATTTTCTAAGAAAGAAAATTTAGATAAAATAGCAGATTACTTTATATCAAAGAACGCAACTACTTATTTAGCTAGACTTCTTTATATTAATTCATTTATATCTTGTATATCAAAAGATAAATTAGAAAAATTAGTAAATATGTGTTTTGATTATTATTATAATGATTCATCTGTTATAATTTACTTATATAATAAGAACTTAATAGATGAAGAATACATTATAAATAAACTTGCTAAATCTAAAGAACGAAGAATTTCATTTGTTAAAATGCTTGTTCATTATAATTATGTTAATTCAAATATAGTTAATGAATCATATATACAAAACGTTGCTTTAGAAAGTTTAGATGCTAAGTTAATATATGATTATGCTAGTAAAAGTAATTCGTTTGACGTTAAAAAGTTAGAAGAAAAATTAATAAGTACTAATAATTCTCATTATATATATTTATTTGCTAAGGATATAATAGGTGCAGACATAGCTAAATTAACTGATAAAATTTTTGAATTAGGTGATGCATATTATATGTTACATGCAGTAGCGGATATAGATGCTTCATTAATTAATAGATTTAAAACAGCAGAAGAATTTTTATATGCTATATCATCATTAGATGATATGAGTGAGTCATTTAAAATATCTTTAATAAATAAAATAGTATCTGGACTAAATCAAAATAAAAGGTATGAAGATGATAAAAAGTTAAATGAAAGTAAAATAAAACTTGCACAAAAATAAATATTGTGTTAAAATCATAATGTTCAAAAAGCAATCCGATACAAACTTTTAAATTATTTATGCATGATTGCTGGTTATATATATATGAAAGGGAGACTAGAAAATTATGAACAAAATTGAAAAAATTACAAGTGAACAACTAAACCCAACTATACCTGAATTTAGAGTTGGTGACACTGTTAATGTTGGTGTTAAGATTATTGAAGGTAAAAAAGAAAGAGTACAAGCTTACGAAGGAATAGTTATTTCTCGTAAAGGTAGTGGTATATCTGAAACTTTTACAGTACGTAAAATATCTAGTGGTGTTGGTGTTGAAAGAACATTTCCAGTTCATTCACCAAAACTAGACTTTATTAAAGTAACTAGAAAAGGTAAAGCTAGAAGAGCTAAGTTATACTATGCAAGAGATGTAGTTGGTCAATTTAAGTTAAAAGAAAGAAACTAGAGCTTATGCTTTAGTTTTTTTGGTATTTACATTAAAATTACAGCGTGATAAAATAAGTATTAGTATGATATTTAATATTTGGAGGTCAAATATGAGTAGAAAAACTAAAGAATTAATAAAAAAAATATATCCATATATTATAGTAGTTATAGTAGTTGTATTAATTAGAAGCTTTATAGTAACTCCAGCTGTAGTTGATGGACAATCAATGGAAGATACACTTTATAATAATAATGTAGTTATATTAAATAAACTTGATTATAAACTAAATGATATTAAAAGATTTGATGTAGTTGTACTTAAGTATAATGGTGAAAAACTTATTAAAAGAGTAATTGGACTTCCTGGAGAACATGTTGAATATAAAGATGGGAATTTATATATTGATGGTTTTTTAATAGAAGATACCTATGGCAAAACTGGTACTGATGATTTTAAATTAGAAACACTTGGATATTTAAATATACCAGGAGATATGTATTTCGTAGTTGGTGATAATAGAAGTAATTCAGCTGACTCTAGAATACTTGGTTTAATTAAAAAAGAAGATATATTAGGAAGTGTATCATATAGAATATTTCCATTAACTAAAATTGGAAGAGTTAAATAATATGGAGAAAATATTAACATTTATAATTAATAAAGATAATAAGCTTTTATTGCTAATTGGAAGTAGTAATGATCCACAGTTTCATAAATCTTTTTGGTATACTGTAACAGGTGCTAAAGAGAGTATAGACGATGATTTATATAGTACTGTAAAAAGAGAAGTTAAAGAAGAAACTAACTTAGTAGTAAATAAAATAGTTGATTTAAATACAACTTTTAATTATAATTCGTTAGGAAAAAAATGCACTGAACATGTATTTATCTCATATGTAGATGACAATGATATCATACTAAACGAAGAAAGCATTGATTATAAGTGGTGCAATCTTGATAAGTTTGTTAAAACTATTTATTGGCATTATGATAAAAAAGAATTATATAACTTATTAAGCAATTATACTATGCACAAAATGAAACTACATGATGAACCATTTGTTAAAATAAAAAATGGTACTAAAACTATTGAAATGAGATTATATGATGAGAAAAGAAAATCTATCAAGATAAATGATATTATAGAATTTACTAATATAAAAAATAATGAAAAGATAAAATGTGAAGTTATTAACTTATATCACTACAATTCATTTGAAGAATTATATAAATGTTTTGATAATATTTCTTTGGGATATGAAAAAGATGAAACAACTAACTATCATGATATGGAAAAATATTATTCTAAGGAAAAACAAGAAAAATATGGAGTATTAGCTATTGAAATTAAGAAAAAATAAATGAATGAAGTATATGTTTAATAAAAAATATGATAATTATATAATTGTAATAGTATTTAGTATACTTATATTAGCTGGTTGTAAAAATAAATATGATTTTAATGGAACTTGGATTAGGAATGAAGATACTGTAGTAGAAACTATTTATTTTGGTGAAGATGGACATTTTTCGTATTATACAAGTGAAGGCAATGCAGTAGGAGATTATGATTTGTGTTATTCATATAAATATAGTAAAAAAGATAATGAAATAATATTAAAGTGCGATAGAGATTTTGATGAATGAATTAAAAATTCTGTTAGAAAAAATAAATATCAAAAAGTGATATTGATGATAAAAAATATATTATGGAAGATAATAACTTAATTATATATAAAAATAGTGATAGCGCCATTATAGTAGATGCAATATGCAAAGAAGAAACATTATGACTATCTGAAAAAGGAGTGTCAAAAGTTTTCGAGTGTTCAACAGATAATATAAGCCTACATTTAAAACATATATTTCAAGATAATGAATTAAATAAAGATTCAGTTGCCAAGAAATGCTCGTTAACTGCTGATACTGGAAAAAATATAATGCAATAATTTATAATTTAGATGCTATAATTGTAGTTGTATATTATGTTAATTCAAAAAAAAGTAACAGAGTTTAGAATATGGGCTACTAAAGTATTAAAAGAATATATGATAAAGAAATTTGCTTTAAATGATGAAAGATTTATAAAAGAAAATAAATATGTTTCTAAGTATTTTGATGAATTATTAGAACGCATTAAAACAATTAGGGTAAGTGAAAGAATGACTTATCAAAAAATTACAGATTTATTTATGGCAACTTCAACTGATATTTAAAAGAAAGTGATGATAGTAAGAATGACTGAAAAAAATTTATTGATGAAAAAGAAACAGATAAATTATGAAATGAAAGGGAGATTAGAAATATGCTTAATTTAGAAGAAGTAAAAGAAGAATTAAATAAAATAAGTAAAAAAATGAGGACAGGCAAATTAATGAAGAACGACGATATAATAGAAAAATTATCTGATTATGAGCACGACAGATGGTCAAGATGGCAAAAACATCTTTTTAGTAAATGTAAGACAAATAGCGATGGAAGTCTAACAATACCTAAAGAATTTGTAGATAGATGGACAAAACAAATGAATACCAAGTATGATGATTTATCAGAAGAAGAAAAAAATAAGGATAGAAAAGAAGCAGTTAGAATTTTAAAATGTTTAGATAGCAAGGTAAGTAGTAATGAGTAAAGGAATTATAGTAGCTGGATTTGAAGATATTCATTACGAAGAAAAAAGGTAAAAAACTAAGATCTAAAAATCTAAAATGGTCAGATAATTATTATAATTGTAGTTGGATATCGTGTTAATTTAAAAATGGATAATTATCAATTATGGAAAATTAATATTTCAGGCAAAGAAGATGATAGCAATTGTTAAAAGATTTAATAATTAGAAGTGACACTGAAGAATTTATAACATTCAAACTTAAAAAAAGACAAAGGCATACAAGTAAGATATAAAAAATATCTAATAAAATAAGAAATTCTAGTATTTTGAAATATTTAACAATAGCATTTAGATACAATTTAGATACTAATTTGTAATTATTTATAGTGAATTAAAGTGTAACCAAGTGTATTGTGGTTAATTAAAATGTATGTTTAACGAACTAAGTGTAAAAAAGTACAAAATAAAATGCACTATGCGGTTTCTCACCAAACTGCTGCAGAGATAATATATAATAGAGCAGATTCAGAAAAAGAAAATATGGGACTTACATCTTGGAAAAATATTAGAAACTGATGTAGTAATAACTAAAAAATATTTAAGTAAAGAGAAATTAAATTATTATAAAAAATAGTTATAAAAAAGTTTTTACTAAAAGGGAAGTGATAAATAATGGATATGTACCAAAAAAGAGAAATGAGAAAGTATAAAAAAATGAACGAAGATACAAAAAGTTTACCATCAACGAGTATCAACTGGTACCCAGGCCATATGGCTAAAACAAGAAGACTTATTAAAGAAAATATAAATATGGTAGATATAGTCTATGAAGTGGTTGATGCTAGGATACCATTTTCTTCTAAAATAAAGGACATAGATGATTTAATTAGTAATAAACCTAGAATAATAATTATGACTAAAATTGATTTATGTGATATAGAAAAAACAAAGCTTTGTGCTAAAAAATATGAATCTTTAGGATATAAAGTTGTTTTAACCGATTTAACTAATAATAAAGGTATATCTGATATATTTACTAAAACTAAGGAATTATTAAAAGAATTAGATGATAAAAGACTAGCTAAAGGACTTAAAAAACGTGCTTATAGGGCTTTAATAGTTGGTATACCAAATGTTGGTAAGTCAACACTTATTAACCGTTTAGTAGGTAAAAATGCTACTGTTACAGGAGATAAACCTGGTGTTACAAAGAAATTATCTTGGATTAGAATTAACAAAGACTTAGAATTGTTAGATTCACCTGGAATATTATGGCCTAAACTTGATAATGAAATTCAAAGCTATAACTTGGCATGCTTTTCTGCGATAAAAGAAGAAATATTACCTAAAGGTAAAGTTGCTTGCTATATACTTGACATGTTAAATAAAAAGTATAAAAAGTGTCTAGTAGAAAGATTTGGTATTGAGAATTTTGATTCTGATGATATAATAAGTTCGTATGATATAATTGGAAGAAAAAGAGGATGCTTAATATCTGGTGGCGAAGTTGACTATGATAAAGTATCTTATCTAATTATAAAAGATTTAAGAGAAGGAAGAATAGGACGTATTACGTTTGATGAGGTATAAAAATGATAGAATATTTAGAAAATAATGGATTTACTGCAGAACAAATAAGATTATTACAATTAACTTTCAAGGCTATAGGAGAAAAAGTACCTAATGAGGAAGTTATAGATAAGATAGAATTTATATATAGAACATTTTCTTATACTGGCATCCCAAAAGACTTAATTAATGAATTGATTTCAAAAAACAGATCAATAATTTTAAGAAAAAAGGAAGATATTGCAGTTGTTGCATACGTTTGGAATAAAACTGGGTTACTTAGTGAAATATCAAGAAAAACAAATGGTTTAAAACTAGATAATATTATGAGTGTTTTTTTAAGAAACTTGTATTTAAATTCTAACATTATGCAAAGACAACATAAGATTTCTTCTTATGCACTTACTGCTGATGAGGCTAAATTTTTAGAAGATTATTATCCAGATTATCAAAAGAGTCGTTTTGTTCCAACTCTTAGTAATCTAGTTAGCGTGTATGGTGTAGGTGAAACATATGATGAAAAGAAACAAAATATTGAATATCGCTTGGATTTTTATTCTAAAAGATGGTTTTTACGTGAAACAATAAAAGAAAGAGAAAAAAAGAAAAATGAAGAAAGAATTAAAACAAACGGCAGATCTATATAAATATGAAAAAGAGTTGTGGAATAAAGGATATGAAAATATCGCAGGATGTGATGAGGCAGGTCGTGGGCCTCTTTTTGGTCCAGTAGTTTGTGCTTCTGTGATACTTCCTCATGATTTTGTTTTAGAAGGCTTAAATGACTCTAAAAAGTTAACTGAAAAGAAAAGAGAAGAATACTATCCAATTATAATGGAAAAAGCATTAAGTGTTGGAGTATCAATTGTTTCAGCAAAAGAAATTGATGAAATAAACATATATGAAGCATCAAGAATAGGAATGATAAGAGCAACAAATAGCTTAAATATAAAGCCTGATTATATAATAACTGATGCTATGCCACTTGATGGCTATATAGATATTCCTCATGAAAAAATAATTAAAGGAGATGCTAAAAGTATTACAATTGCAGCAGCTTCTGTAATAGCTAAAGTAACTAGAGATAGAATAATGTATGATATAGATAAAAAACATCCAGAATATCTTTTTGCTAAACATAAAGGATATCCGACAAAAAAACACATTGAACTTTTAAATAAATATGGTATAATTGACGGATATAGGCACACATATGGGCCTGTTAAAGAATATTTAGATAAAAATCAATAACATAAGGAGGCATATATATGAGCAAAAACTTAGTAATAGTTGAGTCTCCAACTAAAACTAAAGCAATTGAAAAATACTTAGGCAGTGACTATAAAGTTGTTTCTAGTAAAGGACATATAAGGGATCTTGCAACAAAAGGAAAGTATGGCTTTGGAGTTGACATAGAAAATCACTTTGAGCCTACATATGAACCTATTAAAGGTAAGAAAAAAGATATTACAGCATTAAAAAAAGATGCAAAAGCATCAAAAAAAGTTTATCTTGCAACCGATCCTGACCGTGAGGGAGAAGCTATTTCTTGGCATTTAAAAGATGCTTTAGAATTAAAAGATGATGATTATGAAAGAGTAGTATTTAATGAAATTACAAAAAATGTTGTTAAAGATGCATTTAATCATACTAGAAAAATAGATGATGACTTAGTTCATTCACAAGAAACTAGAAGAATACTAGATAGAATAATTGGTTTTAGATTAAGCAAACTTATGCAATCTAAAACAGGTGGTAAATCTGCTGGAAGAGTTCAATCAGTTGCTCTTAAACTAATAGTTGACCGTGAAAGAGAAATAGAAGCATTTAACGAAGAAGAATACTGGAGTGTAACAGCTAAATTTGACGATTTAGATGCTGATTTAGACTTAATTGATGGAAATAAGGCAGAGTTAAAATGTGAAAGTGATGCAGATGATGTAATAAATAGCTTAAATAAAGAATTTATTGTATCTAATTATGAAACAAAACCAAAGAAGAAGTCATCAAAATATCCATTTATTACTTCTACTATGCAACAAGAAGCTATATCAAAACTTGGTTTTTCTTCTAAAAAAACTATGCAAGTAGCTCAAAAGTTATATGAAGGTATAGATATAAAGTCTGATACTATAGGTTTAATTACATACATGAGAACTGATTCTGTAAGATTATCTGATGAGTTTATTAAATCAAGTTATGCGTATATAGAAAACACTTATGGTAAAGAATATATTGGACATGTTAAAAAGACTAAGAAAAAAGAAAACGTACAAGATGCTCATGAAGCAATTAGACCATCAAGTATTAATAGAACACCAGAAAGTGTAAAAGAATATTTGACAAAAGATGAGTATAAATTATATGAGCTTATTTATGCTAGAGCTCTTGCATCACTTATGAGCGATGCACTTGTTAATGCAACAACGATAACTTTAGATAATAACAATACTAGTTTTAAAACAACTGGTCAACAACTTTCGTTTGATGGTTATTTAAAAGTTTATAGCAAATTTGAATCATCAGAAGATAAAGTGCTTCCTAAATATTCTGCTGGGGATAAATTAATTAGCAATGAAGTTTTAAAAGAACAACATTTTACTAAACCACCAGCTAGATATACTGAAGCTAAATTAATTAAAGCTATGGAAGATTTAGGGATAGGAAGACCATCAACTTATGCTTCGACTATTTCAACATTAACACAAAGAGGTTATGTAAAGATAATAGATAAAAAACTTAATCCAACTGAAATTGGTATAACTACAACAGATAAATTACAAGAGTTCTTTAGTGATTTAATAAATGTTGAATATACTGCTAAGATGGAAGAAGACTTAGATAAGATAGCAGAAGGTAAGAAAGTGTGGTATAAAATTCTAGAGTCATTTTATAAGGAATTTGAACCTGAAGTAGAAAATGCTTTTGATAAGATGGAAAAAAAGGAAGATGAAGTAACGGGGGAAGTATGTCCTAACTGTGGTAAACCTATGGTTATTAAAAACGGTAGGTATGGTAAATTTGAAGCATGTTCTGGATATCCTGAGTGTAAATACATAAAGCCTAAAGAAAAAGCCCCATTAATAGAGGTTTGTAAGTGCCCTAAATGCGGTGGAATAATAGTTGAAAGAAAAACTAAAAAGGGTAAAATATTCTATGGATGTGGTAACTTTCCTAAATGCAAGGTTGCTGTTTGGGATAAGCCTACTGGAGATTTATGTCCAGAATGTAATAGTCTTTTGGTTATAGATAAAGATGAAAATATAAAGTGTAGTTCATGTGATTATAAAAAGTAATTTAAGGTAAGTTTTGCTTGTAAATATGAGGAAGCATAAGTAAAACTTGCTTTTTTGTTTATTTTGTGGTATAATACGCAGCATTAATCAAAAGGGATTGTTAATATGAAAGAAAATAATACTAGTGATAATTTTGATAAATATCTTGATGATTTAAATACTTATAGTATGAAAAGCTCGGCTTATTTCTTATTTTCAGCACTATCTAGTGCAGGAGCTCTTGGATGTGCTATTACAAGTGAGTATGCTACATATGATTTAAAAGATACAATTGGAATATTATGTGCAGTTTTGGCTTGTACTAGCATTAGTAGTTCTGTATGTTCAGTAGCTAATATTATAAATTATTTTAAAACACAAGGAAAATTAACAAAATATATAGATGATTCTATGAAAGATTTTATAAAAGATACAGAAAGTAAATTACATAAATAATTTTTATAATATAAAAAGGGGGAAATATTATGAAAAGATTAAATTATGATGAAAAAATAAAAAAATATAATATGAATGTTAAAAATAGTGCTAAAAAAAGTGGCAAAGGAGTACTTTCTCTTTCATTATTTTATTTTCTAAGAGCACTAGTAACAAAAGAAGAATTAAGTGATTTTTTAGCTAAATATATTGATATGGCAGCAGGTAATATAGAAGTAGCTTTATATTATGCTTTAACAGGGGCTATAGTAGCAAGTGGTTCATATACTATCTGGAATGCTTATAAATTATATGAAAATGCTGAAGCAAGACAAAAGTATGCTGACTCAGAGATTAATAAATTAAATGAGGGCATCAAAGAACATAATTTAAGAGGACTTTAAAAATCTTTTTAAAATATTTGTTAAGCAAACATTTGTATACTTTACTTTTATATAATATTATGATAACCTTAATATGGCTTTTATAAAAAAAGTATTTTTAGTTAAAATAACGTTAATAATATATATATAAAGAATATAATAATATCAAGTAAAGAGGTTGATTACATTGAATTTAATGAAAAAGATATATGATGATAAAGAATTTATGACAATAGCACAACCAATTCTTTTTCATAAAGAATTTTTAAAGACTAAAAGTATAGTTCATCATGGTAATACAAGATATAATCACTCTGTTAGAGTTGCTTATCTTTCTTATAAATTATCTAAATTAATAGGTGGAGATACTAAGTCTATAGTAAGAGCTAGTGCTCTTCATGATTTCTTTTTGGTAAGAGATGATGAAAATATTATTACTGAAACAAAAATGTTTATTAAGCATCCTACAATTGCTAAAGAAAATGCAATTACTTATTTTGGTGTAAATGAAAAAGAACAAAATATAATAGAAGCTCATATGTTTCCTATGTCAAATGTAGTGCCAAAATATAAAGAATCTTGGATGGTAAATTTTTGTGATAAACTAGTATCTTTAGTTGAGGGTGCTGGTAGTGCTAAGGCTCAAGTTAGTATGTGGCTTGTTGTACTATTTAATTTTGTAAAATAAATACATTTTTATGTATTTTTTTTATTTTATTTGTTATAATTAGTTTGTGTCCTCGTAGCTCAGCTGGATAGAGCACTCGCCTCCTAAGCGAGGGGTCATGCGTTCAAATCGCATCGGGGACGCCATAATATAACAAAAAAAGCCTTGATTATATCAGGGCTTTATTTAATTCCATACACTAAATTTATAGGATCTTTAAATAGATCTATTTTAATAGGAAAATATGTTAATATACCAAATAATAAGTAGGTAAATAATACAAGTAATATAGAAACATTTTCTAATTTTAAATCTTTATTACGTTTTATGATGTAGTAACTAATTATTTCTGAAATGATAATAGTTATAAGCATAATAATTATTGTTATTATAAGTTTTTCTCCTATTATATTATATATTGGAAGATAAATTATAAGAAATATTATAATAGATGTTATAGCAGCTATATAATTTGATATACATACATTTTTAAAAGTTTCTTTTTTTAATTTGATAATTATTTTTTGAACTACTCCAGATATTATTATACTTCCAAATAATATTTTCATATGTTCCCATATACTTTCATTAACTGGAGCTATAATACTTGTTATAAAGCATGGAAGCCTATCGTATAAAAAGTGAAGTGGGAAGCATAGGAAGAACGCTAATATAATTCCAAATATTTTTAATATTTTTAATTTCATATGACACCTCTTATATATAATATGTACATGCATTTACTGTTATACATAAAAGGGGTTCTTTATTATAATTTTTTATGATACAATATATTCGTGATGCGTATGAAATATTTTAAATTTTTTATTTTACTTTTACTTATTTGTTTAACTGGTTGTTCAAAAACAATTATTGATGAGCTTCCAAAAGGATACTATATAAATATTAAGCGAAAAGATATATTAGTATATGATAATATTTTATTAAAAGATATAATAGAAAATACAAATTTAGATATTAATAAAAATGTTTCTATTAAAACTGATAAATTGGGAGAAAATATATATAATTTACGCTTTAAAATTAAAAGAAAAAATTACTTATATCACATAAAGTATAATGTTGTAGATAATGAAAAGCCAGTTGTTATATCATCTACTCGCGTAGTTAAAAAAGGGTACGATAATAATTTGTGTTCTTTAATTAGTTATGGAGATAATTATGATAGAAATCCTTCTTGTAATGTAAATGGTAATTATGATGTAAATACGCCTGGCGTATATGATATATCGTTTTCTATTAAAGATAGTAGTGATAATGAACTTATTTATAACATGAAACTTAATGTGATAGATAATACTACTAGTACAAATAATAACAGTAGTAATACTGATTCATCTATTTTGTTTAGTGATATTTATAATAATTATAAAAGTGATGATAATAAAATTGGTATTGATGTATCTAGATGGCAAAAAAATATAGATTTTAAAAAGGTTAAAGAAGCTGGATGTGAATTTGTATTTATTAGAATTGGAGTTCAAAAAGAAATAAATGGTATTGTTACTATAGATCCTAAATTTAAAGAAAATTATAAAAAAGCAAAAGAAGCTTCTTTAGATGTTGGAGTATATTTATATAGTATGGCATCAAGTAAAAAGGAAGCTAGCAAGCAGGCATCATGGGTTATTAAAACTTTAAATAATGAAAAACTAGAACTTCCTATAGTATTTGACTGGGAAAACTTTACTTCATTTAATTCGTATAATTTAAATTTTAATGATATTAATTCTATTGCATTATCATATTTAGATACTTTAAAGAAAAATGGCTATGACGGTATGCTTTATAGTAGTAAAAATTATTTAGAGAATATATGGAATATTGATAATTATTCTGTATGGCTTGCACATTATACTAATAATACTAATTATTCTGGTAAGTATAAGGTTTGGCAGCTTACTAATAATGCTAAAATAGATGGAATAGATAATTTAGTTGACGTTGATATACTTTATAAATAGTGGTGGTGATAATATGAAAAGGGCTATTGTTTTATCTGGTGGTGGTGGAAAAGGTGGCTACCAGTTAGGATTTTGGATGGCTATTAGAAAACTCAAAATGGATTATAGTATAGTAACAGGTACTTCAATAGGAGCTATTAATGGTGCTTTTATGGTACAAGGTAATTTTTCTGATGTATATAAACTTTGGTATTTTATGGATTATAAAAAAGTTTATAAAATAGATATGGAAACTAGTGGAAGTAATACTAAGGGTAAAAAAGCTTTAGCTATTAATTATACTAAAGGTGCACTGCAAGGTGGATTAGAGACTCCAGGACTTGAAAAAATGATAAAAGAAAACATAGACCCTGATAAGTTCTTTAATTCTGATATAGACTATGGATTAGTTACTGTTAAATTTCCTTCTATGAAACCTGTTTTAATGACTAAAAATAAAATGGAAAAAGATAAACTTCATGATTATTTAATAGCTTCTTCTTGCTGTTTTCCAGCTTTTAAAATAAA
Organism: uncultured Bacilli bacterium; assembly: GCA_934162425.1. Taxonomy (GTDB): domain Bacteria; phylum Bacillota_I; class Bacilli_A; order RF39; family UBA660; genus Aphodocola. Next base: position 156,826 of record CAKPIS010000001.1, on the reverse strand, counting down.
AAACATAGAAAATGAATCTTATATTGATGGTGGTTATTATGATAATATGCCTATTAATTTAGCTATAGAGCTTGGTGCAGATGAAATAATTGGAGTTGATTTAAGAGCTATTGGTATTATGAGAAAGGTTAAAGATAAATCAGTACCAATTACCATGATAACTCCAAGAAATAAAATAGGTAGTTTTTTAGTTATGAATAATAATCAAACAAGACTAGATATAAAGCTTGGATATAATGATACTATGAAAACATTTAATGCTTTAGATGGTAATTTTTATACGTTTAAAAAAGGCTCTTTAAATCGTAATTTTGATAGAATAAATGGTAGATTTTATGATAATTTAGATAGCTATATAAATACTGATATTTTAAGAAAAAAATACATAAAAATATATGGTAAAAATAAGACTATAGAATTTAACAAAGTATTAGAAAATACAATGAGTGCATTTGATTTGGATGTAACTAAAATATATAGAACTTCTGTTGTTAATGTGCTTATTAAGAAAAAGTTTTTGAAAACTAATTTTAAGTCATACAATACTATAATTGGTGCAATTAAAAATAATAGTGTTAAAAAAATGTTTGTAAGTAGTGAACTTATATGTTATATTTATAAAATGCTAGAGCAAAATAAAAAAACTAAGATAAATAATTTAGCAGTAATGTTTCCTAATGCATTTTTATGTGCTATATATTTAAAGACTATCTTAAGAAGGTAGGATATGTACAAAATAAAAAAGCCGATTATTAAAAATGAATTAATAAAGAAAGATATAAATGATGTTTCTTTTAACATGGAAGATAAGATATATGATACATTATTTATAGGAGATGATCCTAATAATACAATAAATAATGTAGAGTTTAATGGATGCACGTTTAAAAACATTAATTTTTCTAATTCATTGGTTAAAGATAATGATTTTATTGATTGTATATTTGATACATGTAATTTATCTAATGTAGAAATAAATGATAAGTTAATTCTTAGGTGTGAGTTTGTTAACTGCTCACTTATTGGCTCTTGTATAATTAATTCTAGTATAAAAGATGTAAGTTTTAATAATTGTAATATGGAATATTCTAATTATTCTTTAAAGACAGATAAATGTTTATTTGATAATTGCAATATGAAAAACATTAGATTATTTGAAAATACATTTAAAAACACATATTTTGATAAGTGCAATTTATCTTTTACAGAAATATATGAAAGTAGTTTAAATGGTATTGATTTATCAAATTGTGATATTAATGGTATAAATATAGATATAAAAAGTATAAGAGGTGCTATAGTAGATTTAAATGGAGCAATTGAATTGTCAAAATTGTTAGGCATAAAAATTAAGTTTTAGAAGGGAAGTTTAAGTAATGTTAGATAAGAAAAAAATATTTGAAAAAGAAATAGGATATGTAAATAATCCTAGATATAAAAAAGCTGGTATTTCACTTATAGAACTATTACCAGATTATTTCTTTAATGTTCCAGCTTCATCAACTGGTAAATTTCATCCATCATTTGCATTAGGAGATGGAGGACTTGTAAGACATACTAAAGTAGCTGTTAGAATAGCTTATGAAATGTTTAATGATGAAAGTATAACTGGAGCTTATAGTAAAAATGAAAAAGACTTAATGATACTTTCATTAATCATGCATGATGGATTAAAATCAGGTCTTGAAAAATCAGAGTATACAAAGTTTGAACATCCTATTTTAGTGTGTGAATATATAAAGAAAAATAAGGATAAATTAGATTTTACTGATAAAGAAATAGAATTTATTTGCCATGTTATATCATCACATATGGGACCTTGGAATACTAATAATTATAGTGATATTATTCTTCCAAAACCAGAATCAAAATTTCAAAGATTTGTTCATATGTGTGACTTTTTAGCAAGCCGTAAATTTTTAGATGTTAAGTTTGATTCTAATAATAATATTATAGATTAATTATGTTGTAGGGGGATTTTGTGAAAATAATAAAAATTTTATCGAATAATTCTTATATATTTTTAGACTCTTTATTAAAAAAATTATCGATGTATAATATTAGATATTTAGTTATTAAATATGATGATTATTATGAATTACATGTAAATGATAAGATTTATAGATTGTATGAAGATTTATCTTATAAAAGTATAGGAGATATTTATAATTATATTTTTAATAGTAATTTGCTTTTTTTAGATAATGATGAAATGGCTATTAACTATGATGATGATAAAAATACTAAAATGAGAAAAAATACAATTAATAATGTATCTAAAAGAAAAGAGTTAAAGAGACTAAATAACATGTATAAAATTAAAAATATTTCTAAACAAAGAAGAAAACGTTAAATAAATATTGACAGTTTCTTTTTTTATACATATAATATTTCTATATGAACATATATTCATATAGAAAGGATAAAGATATGAAACTAGATGAAGATAAAATAATAGATTTATCAGAACTATTTAAAATATTTGGTGATTCTACTAGGGTAAAGATAATAAATGTATTAATAAATGAAGAACTTTGTGTAAATGATATTTCAGAAAAAATAGGGGTTAGTCAATCAGCAGTTTCACATCAACTTAGAATACTTAAAGATTCAAAACTAGTTAAGTATAGAAAAGATGGAAACTTAACATACTATTTTTTAGCAGATGACCATGTTGAAAAAATTTTTATGATGGGATGTGAACATATAAATGAAATATAAATATAAATTAAGTAGTCTTGATTGTGCTGGGTGTGCACTTAATATTGAAAAGAAATTAAATGAAAATAGTGATATTAAAAATGCTTCAGTTAATTTTTCTAAGCTTTTAATTACTGTTGAAACGGATAGTAAAAATCCTAAAAAATTAGTTTCTTCTATAGTAGATATGGTAGAACCTGATAGTAAGGTATTAGATTTAAATGAGGTGGTAGAAAATAAATCTAAATTAAAGTTTCATGTTGTAAGACTTATTTTAGGCATTTTATTTTCTATTATTGGAATATTTGTATTTGAAGGTAAGTTAGGTAAAATATTTATAATATTAGGCTATGCTATTTTGTTATATAGAACATTTACAAACGCAGTTAAATTGCTTATTAAATCTAAAATTATTAATGAAAATTTACTTGTTACGATATCTTGTGTTGGAGCTTATTTTACTAATAATATTCATGAAGGTTTAATGGTTATAATACTATATGAAATAGGTAAGATATTAGAAGAAGTAGCTGTTAATAACTCTAGAAAATCAATTAGTAGTTTAATGGATATTAAGCCAGAATATGCTAATTTAAAGGTAGGAAAAAGAATAGAAAAAGTAGATCCTAACTTAGTTAATACAGATGATATAATAATAGTTAAAAAGGGTGAAAAGTTTCCTCTTGATGGTATTATTGTAAAGGGAAGTGCATCGCTTGATACTGCTGCTTTAACAGGAGAAAGTAAGCTAAGGAATGTTAAAGAAGGAGATGCTGTTTTATCTGGTTCTATTAATATGGAAGGATTAATAGAAGTTAAGGTAACTAGTGCTTATGAAAACTCTACAGTATCAAAAATACTTGAATTAACTGAAAATGCAAGTGATAGAAAAGCTAAGACAGAAAACTTTGTAGGAGCTGCTGCTAAAATATATACTCCAATTATTATTATACTTGCAATTTTAATAGTATTAATACTTCCTTTATTTAAAGTTAGCTTTAATGATGCGCTTTATAGAGCATTAGTATTCTTAGTAGTATCTTGTCCATGTGCTATTGCAATTAGTGTTCCTCTTGGTTATTTTTCTGGTATCGGAAGAGCTTCTTTAGATGGAATATTAGTTAAAGGAAGTGACTATTTAGAGGCTCTAAGTGATGTAAGTGAGATAGTATTTGATAAAACTGGAACTATAACAAGTGGCATTGCAAATGGATATGAGCTTGATATATTAGATAATAAATATAAAAAGGATGATGTTATTAATTACTTTGTAAAAGGTGAGATGTTATCTAATCATCCAGTAGCTAAATCTATATTAAAAATTTTTAACCAAAAGGTAAAGGCAGATGATGTTAAAAATTTTAAAGAACATAGTGGTAAAGGATTAAGTTTTGAAATAAAAAAAGATAAATTTAAAATTGGTTCTTCTTCCTTTGTTAAATCTAAAATCAATGATAATAGAATATATTTAAGTATTAATGAAAGTGTAGTAGCAGCTTTAAAATTAATTGATGATGTGAAAAAAGATTCTCCTAAAGCTATAGAAGAACTTAAAAATATGAATATTAAAACCTTTATGTTTACGGGAGATAATAAGGATGTTGCTCTTGAAATAGCTAAAAGGGCAAACATAGATAATGTTAAGTATGAAATGCTTCCAATAGATAAATATAATGAGTTAGAAAAACTAATTAAAAATAATAAAAAGAAAACTGCATTTGTTGGTGATGGAATAAATGATGCACCATCTCTTGCTTTATCTAATGTAGGTATATCAATGGGCGGTGTTGGATCATCGTCTGCTATAGAAGCATCTGATGTTGTTATAATGAATGATTCACTACTTAAAATTCCAAAAGCTATTAAAATATCAAAACTAACTAAAAAGATAATTAAACAGAATTTAATTTTTGCAATAGGAGTAAAGATATTAGTGCTATTACTTAGCTTTCTTGGAATAGCTAGTATGTGGCAAGCAGTGTTTGCAGATACAGGAGTTACACTTCTTACTATTTTAAATACAACTAGAATATTTAAAAAATAAAATATACATTCTATCATATTGTGCATTTATAATTAGTATGATAGAATGTATTTGTTAAGCCTCCTTAGTTAAGTGGTATAACGCAGCCATGGTAAGGCTGAATTGTAAGTTCGATTCTTACAGGAGGCACCAGTGACGAATCTGTTCGAACTATTCGAACTTAATTATATACTTCAGTCTTAAATATGACTGATTTTTATTTTATAAAAAATCCCCATCGGTAATTTTGATGTTTGTATCAAAATGCCTAGGGGGGTTAAATATTTTGTCATAACAAAATATATTTAGCAAATAAAACTTTTAATGTATCAATTAATTATCTACTATTGAATTCAATTGTTTATAAATATCATTATTTTTTATTAACTCGTCATGTTTTCCAACACATTCAATTTTACCATTATTTAAAACTATAAGATTATCTGCTATTTTCATTAAATCTTTATTATGAGTAATAACAATAAGTGTATGATCGCTTTTTAAATCATCTAATAGATTAATGATTTTATTAGTTGTATTTGGGTCTAAAGAAGATGTAACTTCATCAAGTAATATTATTTCTGAAGTTGTCAGAAGTGCTCTAGCTAAAGATAATAATTGTTTTTGACCTCCACTTATATTTGTTGCATCTTCTTTTAGAATAGTATTATAACCATCTGGTAATGACATTATAAAATCATGTATTCCAACTCTTTTACAGGCATCAATCTGTCTTTTTTTATTGGAGTCAATAAGTGATAAATTTGCTCTTATACTCATATTAAAAATAAAGGTCTTTTGATTTACAACACTAATGTTTGAATTATAGACATCTTTAGAATATTCATAAATATTTAAATCATCTATTAATATTTTTCCATTATCAGCTTTATACATTTTTAAAAGAAGATTAAATATTGTTGTTTTTCCAGCACCTGTTTTACCAACAATTGCAGTAATTTGATTTGGTTTAGCTACAAATGAAATATTTCTTAATATAGGTAGTTTATTATATTTAAAGGAAATGTTTTTAAATTCAACAAGTCCAATAATGTTATCATTATGAACTGTACCATCTAATTTTAAAACATTATTGCCATAATTAATTATTTCATTTATTCTATATAATGAAACTGATTCTTCCATAATTGATACATCAAAGCTCATTATATCGTTGATTGATTCCTGTGCTTTATCATAATATGAAATTAATAGTAAAAACATCGCAATTTGCATTTTGTTTTTAATAAGAAGAATTATCAAAATAAAATATAATGCTATTTTACCAAAATCAATTATTAATCCTACTAATGTTTTTCTTGTAAAATAGTATTTTCTTTTCAAAAAATAACTTTCTTGCCATTTTTTTCTGTAGCCATCTAATTTATTATTTAATTTATTTGAAATGCCAAAACTTTTAATATCTTTGAGTCCAGTTAATACTTGCGATAACATTCCTGTTATTTTATCAGCATAATTCCTTTGTTTTTTTAAGTAATAAGTATTTTTATCATTACACCTTCTAGCAAAATTATAATATATCACATCTACTATGATTACATATATTGCTACAAAAATACTTTGTTTAGCAAATACAAAATATATGACTAATAATTTAACTAATTCGATAGATAATTCAATTATAAATGAAGGTATTTCTGCAATATTAATTATATCTGTATTTGATGAGTTTATAATTTTTCCTATTGATATTTTTTTAGAATATTTTTCATCAAAATTATATATACTATTTACTAATGTCGAATGAACTTCTACATAAGCTTCCTTAAAAAAGTTAGCATAACACCAATTTGTACAATATGATCCTAACTTATTAAATAAATAAGTAATTCCTAACATAATAACACAAACAAATGATATGTTATAAAATTTATTAGTTACATTTTCTACTATCAACGATATAAAATACGGTACTAATAAACTAATTAAAACATTTATTAAATCAACAATTATAAATGTTATTAAATATTTGTTTCTAAACTTTACTAAAGAAAAATAATCTTTTGTAATTTTAATATTTCTCTTAAACATACATCTCACCAACATAATTGTAAAATATTTTAAAGTATGTTTCTTTACATTTTAAATATTAAAATTGTTAAGATTATTTTATTGGTAAATATATATAACAACTATCATTCATATATAGTTCAATCTTGAGATTATTATTTATATTATAATTTGTAGCAGGTATCCATTGTTTATTGATTTTTTCTTCTAAACTCACTATATCATTTTGGTTTCTGGATATAAGTTTAAATATAGCATATTTGTTTTTCTCAATTTTATACTTTTCTAAATTAGAAAAATATTTTGTAGATCCTAAATAATAATTATAGATGTTTTCATTTTTAGAAAATATCCCATACATTCCAACTTCATTAAATTCTTTATAATAATTATTATTCTTAACTTTTTTGTATAGTTCTCTAATTTTATATAATAAATCAGAATGATTTTTTGATGCAATGTGATAACAGTATAAAGTTATTGAATTAATTTCTTTTATTTCATAATCAAAATTATAGTTTGTTTTATTAGTTTCAAAATATTCTTTAGGTATTATTTTATAATTACCTATACCTTTTCTACATTCTGTTGGTGTCATATTAAATAATTGTTTAAATGCTCTATTAAAAGAAGGTGCAGAGTTATATTGATATTTAAATGCAATATCAATTATTTTTAAATTGGTATTTCTTATATCTTCAAATGCCTTACTTAATCTTCTTTTTTTTATGTATTCAGTTATTGTCATACTTGTTAAAAACATAAAGACATGTTCAAGAATAAATATATTTGTATTTGTTATTTTACTTAATTCATTAAAATCTATTTCATTATCAAGATTGTTTTCAATATAATCAATCATTTTGTTCAAGTAATCAAAATTCAATTAAACCACCTCTAGTAATTTTACTAATAAATATTATAACATTAAATATAAATATTTTATTATAATTTTATTGTATTTATCATTAATTGTATCAAGTTGTAGATATCTACGGCACTCGCACCAGATAGATAATAAACTCGAACTTTTTAATTTTTTTTGATTAGTTCGAGTTTTAATATACTTTGGAATATGTTATAATAGTCAATTAAGGAGGAATATATATGGTTAATATTGAAAAATTGGATGATGTTTTATATAAATCAATTTATGGAAACCCAAGATCTGGAAATTATAATGAAATATGGACTAAAATAAAAAATAATCCAAAGATTTTAAGAGAAGCAGTACAAATTAAAAGAGATAAATTTGATCAAAAAGATATAGTTAATGGTTTAACTATATGTGATTCAATGTTGATGAATTATAATTTTGTGGATGAAGTAGCTTATAAAAAGTTAATTAGTTCCATTTATACTAACAAAGATATTGCGAGAATAGTTATAAATGGAGCTTCAAATGGTGGGTATTCATTTTTGTTAATGAGTTTATGGAATCATAATTTAAAATTAACAGAAGAACAAAAGGCTTTTGCTGTAAATGAAGCAATGAACAAAATTGGAACTACTAGTTGGCAGCAAAGTAAAGAACTATTTTCAAAGAAATTAGATGATATGAATATAAGTGATGATTCTACGACTTTTATTAATGTTGATGGATGTATTAATCCAGTTGGGCAAAAATCAGGTTTACAATACATGAATTATATGTTTTCTTCATTAAGTACAACGCAAGCACATGGAACAGGTGAATTTGATATTAGATATCAAATTTTAAGAAATCCTAACTGGTCTTTGGCAGAAAAACAAAAATTAATTATGAATTTTTGGAGTGATGATGAAACATATGATGAATGTTTAGAACAATGGGAATGGGGAATCATTAATGATTCGGCAATCTTTAAAGGTAACTCTGTATTTAGGCTTGTGAAAGAGAATTTATATGAATATTCTTATGAAATGCTATTAAAATTCTATGTTGATAATAAAACAACTGATAGAATATGGGAAGAAATTCAGTTCTGTAAACAAATGCGAGAGTTAAGACCACAACAAAGTGAATTGAAATTCGCACCAAAAAAGAAACTTTTGATGAAATAGTATCTATCGTTGATTTTGATACTAAATTAAAAAGTTTAAAAATAGCTAGACAAGTGAATATTAACAAAGTATATGATGCGAATGCATTATTTCTAGTAAAACCATGTATTTAATAAAAAATTAAGGAATTCTATCACTCATAATGGTGCAGTATTTTATGTTAGATTCAAAGATACCAATGTAGCAAACTCATTATGTAAATTTATAGAAAATGAAATCAATCAATATGATTGATTTTTTTAAAAAATTATTATATTAAAAAGTGTATTCTTAATAATAAAATGACTGATTTATAGACGCAACAATATAAAAACCATTTTACACATAAATTTTAATTAAACAAAAGAAAAATATATTGACAAACGTTTGTTTGAACAATATAATTATTATGTAATATAGAAAAAAGATAACTAAAAACTTTTTAATATGGTATTACTAAAGAAATGTTGAGGTGTATATGAAAAAAATATTAAAAAATAAAAGAGTAATAATTATTCTTATTATATTATTATTTGTTATAGTTATGTCTATTATTTGGGCTTTATCATTTAGAAATAGTAAAAATAATGATGTAAACAAGAAACTAAAAAGTGATGAGTTTTTAGCTTATGTTAAAATAAACCCATTAGTTAAGTTAAGCTTTAAGTCATCTTACTATGAATGTGAAAGTAAAAAAGGAAAAGTAAATATTTGTGGTAAATATAGTAGCAAAATAACAAAAGTAGAATTACTAAATGATGATGCAAGTATTTATGAAAATTCTTCTTTAGATGGTAAAACACTTGATGATGCTATTAGTTATCTAATTTTAACAGCTAAAAATAACGGGTATGATATTAGTAAAATTAATGTTACTACTAATTGGAGTTATGATTTAGATAATATTAATAAAAATATAAAAAATAAATTAAAAAAAGAAAATGATATTAATACAAATATAAAGTTTGATTATCAAAAAATATTAGATGAAAAAAAGTTATTAGAAAAAGAAAATATTAAAACTTATACTATTACTTTTGATACTGATGGAGGCTTAAAACTTGAAGATCAAACAGTAGCTGAAAATCAAACTGTAAATAAACCTACTAATCCTACAAAAAAAGGATATAATTTTATAGAGTGGCAGTTAGATGGGAAAAGTTATGATTTTAATAGTAAAGTTATTAAAAATATAACGTTAAGGGCAAAATGGGAAAGTAGTGATAAAACTACTAGTACTACTTTGAATTCAGTAAAGCAAGATAATACTTCAAATGTAACTAGTAATAATAAATCTAATTTATCTAAGAGAGAACAAGATAATATTACTTTAAGAAACCAGCTTAAAGAAAAAGGTTTGGTTTGGGATACAAGTGATATAAATGAAGCTTATGATATTTTAACTAAATGGAGTGGCGGTTATAATGGAGAGATTATAAAAAACTCTTATGGAGAATCAGATATAGCCTATACGATAAAAATGACACTAAATACATCAGCATGTAGGGGTACGGATGTTTTAAATATCGATTGGCGTAATAAGGAACCTATAGATTTTATTTATTATCTTCATTCACTAGGTTATAACTGTTCTGGTAATCAAGGATATTATAATAATAAACATTTCACTGTTAATGAGAATAACGAGATAGTTTTTGATTAAAAGGAGAATATAGTTATGAAAAAAGGTAAATTAATTGTAGTAGAAGGAGCTTGTGATGGTATTGGAAAAACAACTCAATATAAAATGTTGTGTGATCATTTTAAAGAAGATGGAATTAGTGTAGTTAATCATCATTTTCCCTCTTATGGAACTTCTGAGGGAGCATTAGTAGAAAGATATTTAAAAGGAGAATTTGGAGAAGTTAGTAAGTTATCTCCTTATTTTGTAAATAGTTTATATGCAGTTGATAGAGCAGTTACTTGGAATACAAATTTAGGAAAGTTATATGATGATGAAAATACAATAATTTTAGATAGATATACAACATCTAGTTTAATATATCAGTCAGCTTTAATTGATGACATAGATGAAAAGAAAAAATTTATCGACTATGTTTCTGATTTTGAATATAATAAGATTGGTATAAAAAAACCAGATAATGTTATATTTTTATCAGCACCATTTGAATTAGTTACAAAACTAAGAATGGATAGAAAAGAAAATGAAGGAATAACTAGTGATATTCATGAAAGTGATTTAAACTTCATGAAAAAAGTATATGATAATGCTTTATTTGTTGCAAATTATCTTTCTTGGAATGTAATAGAATGCAGTAATAATGGTGGTATGAGGGATATTCTTGATATTCATAATGAAATATATAGGTTAGTTAAAAAATAGAAATAGATAAAAAAATAACAGCACTTTATAAAATGCTAGTTATTTTTTCTTTTGATATTAATATTTGTAAACTCATCATCTACAAATTTATATGGTCCACTTATATATTCAAATTCATTTTCCTTAGTATTACTTTTATTTATCCTTTTGCTACTATTATCTTCTTTTTTAGCAGGACTGGTACATATCTTGCACTCATCATTACTAATCTTATTAATAGTTTTATTAATCCCGTTGTTTGTTATTCCGATTTGTTTATTTAATTCTTGTTCATTATTAAGAATATTATTATTTAATTCTTCATCATTTAATTTTACTATTCTTTTTTTAAGAGTATTTAACATCTTTCTATAGCCATTTGCATATGAAATATTTATAATTGGCGTAAATAAAGCAGATGCAAGTGTTACTATTATTTTTTCTATGAAAATATTATTAAAAATAACATTTCCACTTAATAAATCTATTATTAGTAATACTATACCAATAATAGCTATAACAGATGCTATTATGGATGAAATATTAATTCTCTTTTTATTTTTTTCTTTTTCTTTATTAAGTTTTAATAACTCTTTTAAAAGAACTTTTTTTGTTAGTAACTTATTTAAATTGTTTTTAAGATAATAAATATTTTCTTTTAATTCTTCAGTACTTTTATCATTGCTTTCTAAAGAATTATTAGCTAAAATATTAAGTTTTTTAGCTTCAATATTGCTATTTGCTTTTTCTATACTATTTTCTATTATAAAATCAAGTTCATCATTATATACATAATTTGTTTTCTTATTATTTCTAAATAATTTATAAGATAAATTATATAATATATCCTTTTCTTTCATTATAAACACCCCTTTGTTTGACTATGTATTGTACCACTTTTTTCTATATTGTCAATATAAACTTTTTTTATGAATAATATAAATATTTTGTATTTTACTTATTTTTAACTTTAGAATAAAATAGTATTAGAAATATTATTTATGGAGTTTGTATGGAAAAATATATTAATAAAATGTTTGAAGAATATATAAAATCAAACAAATTAATTTACAGCGAGCCTTATGATTTTCTTGATGAAGATTTTACTGCTTGGCTACTTAGAAGAGTAATTTCTGGTGATTACTATGCTAGATTTTTACTTAATATACTTAAAAATATTAAGCCATCACTTATAGTGGAATTATATAAAGGTTATAGTGATTCTATTTCGTTATTACTTAAAGATCTAGAAAATTATGAATCTTACGTAGTTTCTAGTTATTCTGATAGCATTTATAAATATTATAAAAAAGATAGGGCAACCTCTTTTTCTGGCAAACTAATATGTTATAATAATAAGCCTTTTCTTTGGTATGAAGATTATAATGATTTTTTCTTTGGACCTAATTTTAATTCTATATATGATGATAAAAGGGTAGACACGATAATAACACAATTACCCCTTAGTGATGTTGAATTAGAACCACTTATAAATTTATGCAATTCAAATATAAATATATTATTAGGTACATATGGTTATAATAATGATTTGAATAAACTAGATAATCTTGATAAAATAAATGAAATATATGATAGATTATATAATATTAGTAATGTTAAGCCTATAAAGTATTATGATTCTAATGATAACATGTATGCTAAAGTAATTAAATTTGGAGATAAGAAATAAATATATTCCACCATAGGTGGTTTTATTTTTATAAATTATTTAATTTTGGTTTACAAATACATTTGTTCGTGATAAAATTAAAGGGTATTAAAAATAAATGAGGATGTGATAAATGGTGTATTCATATATAAAAGGAATTATAACAGATATAGAGCCTAGTTACATAACTATTGAAAATAATGGAATTGGTTATCTTATTTATGTACCAAATCCATATTCTTACAAGCTTAATAGTGAAGATGCAATTTATTTGTATCAACAAATTAGGGAAGACGAAAATACATTATATGGTTTTAAAACAAAGGATGATAAAAATTTATTTTTAAAGTTAATTAGTGTTAAAGGTCTTGGTTGTAAGATGGCTCTTCCAATGTTAAGTGGGGATAACATAAACTTTATTTACGAAGCCATAAATGAAGGCAATATTAATTATTTAAAGAAATTTCCTAAGATAGGCGATAAGGTTGCAAGGCAAATAATTCTTGATTTAAAAGGCAAGTTAGCTAGTGATAATTCAAATGATAAAAAAGATTTTACAGAGCTTAGTGAAACACTTAAATCTTTAGGTTATAAAATGCCTGATATTAAAAGAATATTACCTCAAATTAATTCTGAGTTATCATTAGAAAATCAAATTAAAGAGGCATTAAAATTGTTATTAAAGTAGAAAGGATAATATATGGAGAATAGATTAGTTACTGGTGATAAATTAAAGGAAGATGGTTTTGAGTCAAGTATTAGACCTAAAACTATTGATGAATACATAGGACAAAAAGATATTAAAGAAAACATAAAAATATTTATGGAAGCTGCTAAGATGAGGGGTCAATGTCTTGATCATGTCCTTTTATATGGTCCTCCTGGTCTTGGTAAAACAACTCTTTCATATGTAATTGCAAATGAAATGAATGCAAATATTAAAACGGCATCAGGTCCTGCTATTGAAAAATCTGGTGATTTGGCAGCCATACTTTCTTCTTTAGAAGAAGGAGATGTTTTATTTATTGATGAAATACATCGTATTCCAAGGTTTGTTGAAGAAATTCTTTATTCTGCTATGGAAGATTTTACGTTAGATATTATTGTTGGTGGTGAAGGTTCTAATCGTAATATAAGAATAGACTTACCTCATTTTACTTTAATAGGTGCAACAACTAGAGCAGGAGATTTATCAGCCCCACTTCGTGATAGATTTGGTATTGTATCTAAACTTAATTATTATACTGAAGAAGAAATCACTTTAATTATTAAACGTAGTGCAAGAGTCCTTGATTTAGTTATAGAAGATGAAGCGGCAAAAGAACTTGCGAATAGATGTAGAAGAACTCCTAGAATTGCAAATAGACTTTTAAAAAGAGTTAGTGATTTTGCCTTAGTTAAAGGTGATGGTACTATAACTTTAGATATTACAAAGTATGCGCTTGATTCTTTAAAAGTTGATAAACTCGGATTAGATGAGGTTGACTATGAATTATTAAAAACAATTATTTATAAGTTTAACGGTGGTCCTGTTGGAGTTGAAGCTGTTGCAGCATCTATTGGTGAGGAAGTGTCTACTATTGAAGATGTTTGTGAGCCATACCTTTTACAAATTGGCTATTTAAAAAGAACTCCTAGGGGAAGAATAGTAACTGATTTAGCATATAAACATTTAAATATAAAAAAGAATTAACTGACAAATAAAATTGCTATTTTACTTAAAATAAACTATAATATATATCTAGTTATAGTTTATTTTTTACTAGAAAGAAGGATTTATTTATGAAAACAGATGATTTTGATTATAAATTACCAAAAGAATTGATTGCACAGACACCTCTTAAAAATAGAAATGGTTCACGTATGATGGTGCTAGATAAAAATACCGGTGAATTTAGTGATAATCATTTTACTGATTTAATCAATTATTTAAATGAAGGTGATACTCTTGTATTAAATGATACTAAGGTTATTCCAGCTAGACTTATTGGACATAAGATAGATACAGGAGCTGTTATTGAGGTTTTAATGTTAAAGGACTTAGGTGGTGATACCTGGGAGTGTTTAACTAAACCTGCTAAAAGAATAAAAGAAGGAACAATAGTTAAATTTTCAGATGAATTATCTTGTAAGTGTGTATATGTTGGAGAAGATGGAATAAGACATTATAAATTTATATATGATGGTATATTTTTAGAAATATTAGATAGATTAGGTGAGATGCCTCTTCCTCCTTATATAACTGAAAAATTAGATGATAAAAATAGATATCAAACTGTTTATGCTAAAAATCCAGGTTCTGCTGCAGCTCCAACAGCTGGTCTTCATTTTACGAGTGAATATTTAGAAAAGATAAAAGCAAAGGGCGTAAATATAGCTTATGTAACACTTCATGTAGGTCTTGGTACGTTTAGACCTGTTGTAGTAGATGATGTGTCTAAACATGATATGCACTCAGAGTATTATATATTAAATGAAGATACTGCAAATCTTTTAAATAAAACAAGAGAAAATAATAAAAAAATCATTGCGGTTGGAACTACTTCAACTAGAGTACTTGAGACCATAGCAGATGAAAATGGGCGCTTTAAAGCAGCTTCTGGCAACACAAAGATATTTATTTATCCAGGATATAAATTTCATGGAATTGATGCTCTTTTAACGAATTTCCACTTACCAAAATCTACTTTAATAATGCTTATTAGTGCATTGGCAGGTAAAGAAAATGTACTTAATGCATATAAACATGCTGTTAAAGAAAAATATAGATTCTTTTCATTTGGCGATTGCATGTTTATTAAATAGGAGGATATATGTCAAAAATAAAGTACGAACTAATTAAAAATAATAAAAATGATTCTAATGTAAGATTAGGTATACTTCATACTAACCATGGTAGTTATGAAACTCCTATGTTTATGCCAGTTGGGACGCTTGCAAATGTTAAAACACTTATGCCTGAAGAATTAAAAGCATGTTCTAGTGCAGTTGTTCTTTCAAACACTTATCATTTATGGTTAAGACCTGGAGAAGACGTTGTAAAAAAAGCTGGCGGGTTAAATAAATTTATGAATTATGATGGGCCTACACTTACTGATTCTGGTGGTTTTCAGGTATTTTCACTTGCGAAGCCTAAAGATATAAATGAAGATGGGGTTAAATTTAAAAGCCATATAGATGGTAAAACACTTTTTTTAACTCCTGAAAAATCTATTGAAATACAAAATAAGTTAGACAGTGATATAGCTATGAGTTTTGATGAATGTGCTCCTTATCCTGCAACTAGAGAGTATATTGAAAATTCTATGCGTAGAACTCTTAGATGGGCTAAGAGGGGAAAAGATGCTTTTAATAATCCTAATCAATCTTTATTTGGTATAGTGCAAGGTGGAGAATTTGAAGATCTTAGAAAGGAAAGTGCTATAGAAACTGTTAAAATGGACTTCGATGGATATTCTATTGGCGGTACAAGTGTTGGAGAACCAAAAGATATTATGTATAATATGATTTCTTATGCGACTTTATATTTACCAATTGATAAACCTAGATACTTAATGGGTGTTGGAGAACCAATTGATATATTAGAGGGTGTCTCAAGGGGTATTGATATGTTTGACTGCGTTTTACCAACACGTATTGCACGTCATGGTAATTGCTTTACTCATGAAGGAAGAATAAATATAAAAAATGCTAAATATAAAGAAGATTTTACTCCTATAGAAGACACTTGTGATTGTTATACCTGTAAGAACTTTACTAAAGCTTATGTAAGACATTTAATAACAGCGGGTGAAGTAAATGGGGGAAGACTTCTTTCAATCCATAATATAAGGTTTTTAATTAAATTAACTGAAGATATAAGAAAATCTATTAAAGAAGATAGATTTGAAGAATTTAAAGAAGAATTTATAAAAAAATATACACATAAGTAAAAAAATAGCTAATTTGTGCTATTTTTTTCTTCTATAAAATTCTTGCCTATTATTCCACCTAACATACTAAATATTAGAAGAATAACAAAATAGATAAACATACTTAAATTAAAATCGGTTTTAAATACAAGTGATAATAATATAAGTAATACAAACCAACCTGTAAAATATAAACTTCCACAAGCTATACCTCTTTTTTTAGTGTATTTTGATAATATTAATGATCCAGTAAACATTGATATAATGCTAGTTAAATAAATTAATACTTTATTTAATTTATCACTAGTTATGTTAAAATAGTACAAAATGGATGTGAAAATCAAACTAATTAATGTTATTAAAATAGTGTATATCACTGATGTAATTATTTTTTTAATATTAATCACCTCTAATTAAATATATTAAATGAATATAAATTTATGAATAATAACATAATAAAAATGGTGAGAAAAAATGTATATATTTGAAATTATAGTAAAAACACTATTTATTTATGTTTTAGTAGCTTTCATATTTAGAATTATGGGTAAAAGAGAAGTAGGGCAACTTGGCACATTTGATCTTGTTGTATTTATATTAATAGCTGAATTAGTTGCACTTACACTAGAAAATAAAAATGAATTTTTAATTAATTTAATACCCGTTGCGATACTTGTATTGCTTCAAATATTAATATCTAAAGTTTCTCTTAAAAACTCTAAATTTAGAAGATTTGTAGATGGTAAACCTGTTGTAATAATAAATAAAGGAATAATCAATTTTAAAAATATGATAGAGCAAAGATATACGTTAGATGATTTATTATTGCAATTGAGAGAAAAAGATATTAGAAGTATTGATGAAATAGAATATGCTGTGTTAGAAATTAACGGAAAATTATCTGTTTTTAAAAAAGATGATAAAAAAGATAAGGATACGTTTCCTCTTCCTATTATACTAGATGGAGAAGTACAGTTTGATAATTTATATACTATTAAAAAAAGTAAGGAATGGCTTCTTAAAACATTATTAGATAAGAATATAAAGCCAAGTGATGTGTTTTATGCTTTTTGTAAAAAAGGAGATCTTTATATAATTAAAAATAACGAGATTAATTAATAAAAAAAGCTGTTTTATAAATATATTGTTAAAATTACTTTTATGTGATACAATGTAATTGATAATAAGGGAGGATAATTATGAATGAAGATAAGAAATTAGAGAAAGAAGATTTAAATGTTGAAAAAGCGCTTGATAATATATTTGATGAAGACACTAATAAACAAAAAGAAGAGGATTTATCTAAAACTTCTTTAAACATAAACTCTGTTAATAATGAGGATTTTGATTACTCAAAGATTCAAGACGAAATAGTAATTAATACACCTGATAGTGAAAATAAAGAAGAAACAAGTAGTGATGAAAATATTGATATTAAAGAAGAAGATAATGATAAAGCTCTTAATTTTATATCTAACAATTTTGATGATAAAACAGAAAATACTTCTTTAGATGAGTCTTTTGACGAAGGAAATAAAGCTGATTTAAGTGATATAGTAAATGCTAATTTAGACCATGCTAATGGTGAAAATATTACTTCTAGTTATGAGTCTTATAATACTCCAGTTGAAACTGAAAGTAATACACCTAAAAAGAATAATAAAATACTTTATTTAATTTTAGGAGCAATATTTGTTGCAATACTAATTGTTGTTTTATGCGTACTTAGTATTAATTGTGAGAAAAAAACAAGCTGTTCTTATACGGTTAATGATACGAATTATAAGATAACAGATACTTATGAAATTAAGTATAAAAAAAATAAAATATTATATGTTAATGGAAAATACGCCTATGAAGCTAAAACAAAAGATTTTGAAAGCCAAATAAATATAATTAGACAAGAAAAAATCCCTGTTATGGTAAATTCTAATGCCATGAAGGGATTTACGTATATGTTAGATGAAGGAAATGACAAGTTTTCAATTACTTCATCACTTGATTTTACATCTTTCGATTATAACGAAATATCTAAAATAGATCAAAAAGCAAAACCTATTAGTTATTTTGAAATTGATTCAACCTTAACTTATGAAAAACTTAAAAACATTTTAGAAAAACAAGGGTATACTTGTAAAAAAGCTTAATTAACAAATCAGATCAACATCTGATTTTTTTTAGTAAAAATTTTAAGTTTAATTGTTAATTATTAAAAATTATGTTATAATTTCTTACAAGGAAGTGAAGACATGAGAAAATTAACTGAACAAGAATTAGTTAGAAGACAAAAAGCACAAAATATAAGAGAACTTGGAATGGATCCTTTTGGGCATGTTTTTAAAAGAACGTCTTTTAATAATGAAATAAAAGAAAAATATAAAGATGTAGACCATGATGAATTTGAAAACATTAATGACGAAGTAACTATTGCAGGAAGAATTATGTTTATTAGAAAGATGGGCAAAGCATCATTTTTCAGTATAAAAGATAAAACTGGACCTATGCAAGTATACATTTCAATTAATGATGTTGGAGAAGATACTTATAACTTATTTAAAACAGCTGATTTAGGCGATATAGTAGGTGTACGTGGTAAAGTTATGAAAACTAGAACTGGTGAAGTTACTGTTAAGTGTTTAGAATATACTCATCTTGTTAAAGCATTAAAACCACTACCTGAAAAGTTCCATGGTTTAACTGATAAAGAAGAAAGATATAGAAGACGTTATGTTGATTTAATTATGAATGAAGATTCTAAGAATATAGCTTTCTTAAGACCTAAAATTATTAAATGCATAAGAGACTTTATGGATGGTGAAGGCTTTACTGAAGTAGAAACCCCAATTCTTACATCATTATTAACTGGTGCTTCAGCTCGTCCTTTTATAACTCATCATAATACTCAAGATTTAGATATGTATTTACGTATAGCTCTTGAATTGCCTCTTAAGAGGTTATTAGTAGGCGGTATGGAAGCAGTTTATGAGATTGGAAGAGTATTTAGAAATGAAGGTATGGATTTAAAACATAATCCAGAGTTTACTTTAATGGAAGCTTATTTAGCATACAGTAACCTAGAAGGTATGATGGACTTAACTGAAAATATGTTTCAAACAATTGCTAGAAAAGTATTTAATAAAATGACCTATAATTTTAGTGGTTATGAGATTAATTTAGAGGGACCATGGAAAAGGGTTAGTATGACCGATGCTATTAAAGAGCAAACAGGTATAGACTTTAAAAAAGAAATGACTGTTGAAGAAGCTTTAAAGTTAGCCAAA
The DNA here is from genome assembly GCA_934162425.1 of uncultured Bacilli bacterium. GTDB lineage: Bacteria > Bacillota_I > Bacilli_A > RF39 > UBA660 > Aphodocola. Next base: position 136,866 of record CAKPIS010000001.1, on the reverse strand, counting down.
GAACATAACATAGAAGTTCAAGAACATGAAAGAAGTGTTGGACATATAATTAATTTGTTCTTTGAAAAATACGTAGAAGAAACTCTTATTCAACCTACGTTCTTATATGGTCATCCAATAGAAATTTCTCCTCTTACTAAGAAGAATCCTGATGATCCAAGATTTGTTGATAGATTTGAATTATTTATAGCTGGTAAAGAGTTTGCTAATGCATATACTGAGCTTAATGATCCAATTGATCAATTAGAAAGATTTGAAGAACAATTAAAAGAAAGAGATTTAGGAAATGATGAAGCTAATGATATCGATATGGATTTCGTAGAAGCTTTAGAGTATGGTATGCCTCCAGCTGGTGGTATTGGCTATGGAATAGATAGATTATGTATGTTATTCTTAGAACAAGATTCTATTAGAGATGTACTATTATTCCCATTAATGAAACCAGAAAATGATAATACAAATGCAAAAGAAGAAAATTAATTCTTCTTTTTTCTTTATATATTTTTTTAAATGTGATATAATCTTACTATACTATGATTAAGGAGTACAAGTTATGTTTATAGGTTATTATGGAATATCAGTTTTACTTACATATATAGGAGTTGCATCATCAGTAATTGGGATGATGTTTGCTTTTTTTAATCATATACCAGTTGCAATTATGTGTCTTATAATATCTGGTATATGTGATATGTTTGATGGAACAGTTGCAAGAGCTTGTAAAAGAAGTGAGCGTGAGAAAAAATTTGGAATTCAAATAGATTCTTTAGCAGACTGCATTTGCTACGGGGCATTTCCTGTTGTTATTGGAATATGTATGGGATTTAATGGTATATTTTGTAAAATTACATACGTTATATATGCGCTTGCAGCAGTAATTAGATTAGCATATTTTAATGTTTTAGCAGAAGAAAAAGAAAGTAAAAAAATATTTAATAAATCCGTGGAAGATAAAAACTATTACTATGGACTTCCAGTTACTAGTATTGCAATAATACTTCCATTTACTTATAATTTACATATTTTTTTAGGACCTAACATATTTAATAAAGCTTATCCTTTAATTATGTTAGTTACAGCAATTTTATTTGTTTTAAATATAAAAATTAAAAAACCTACAGGAATATGGTTTGTTATATGTTCTATTTTAGCAGCGATAGAAATAGCAATTATTTCTGCATCAATTAGATAGTTTGAGAAATTACATTAAAGATAATCCTGGTTTTGGATTATCATTTTTGTATAAAACAGCTGCTGGTAGACTAATACTTAAAATATTAGTTAATAATAAATGTGTAAGTAATATAATGGGATTTTTAATGGATAGAAGAGTATCTTGTCTTTATATTAATCATTTTATTAAGAAAAATAACATTGATATGAGTGAATACTATGATAAAAAATATACTTCTTTTAATGATTTTTTCATAAGAAAGGTAATACCATCAAAAAGACCTGTTATTAAAGATAAGAATACATTTACATCATGTGCTGACTCTTATCTTACTTGCTATAAAATAGATGATGATTTACTTATTAATATTAAAAAAAGTAAGTATAGTATAAAAGAACTTTTAAAAGATAATAAATTAGCTAGTGATTATAAAAATGGTTATGCGTTGGTATTTAGACTTACACCTAGTAATTATCATAGGTATCATTTTATTGATAGAGGAAGTGTCAAAAAAAAATATTGTATTAAAGGTAAATTCCATACTGTTAATCCTATTGTTTATGACAAATATAAAGTTTTTCATGAAAATACTAGAGAATGTACTTTAATTAAAACTGATAATTTTGATGATATTGTATATATAGAAGTTGGAGCTTTACTAGTTGGACGAATTGTCAATAAAAAAATAAAAAAATTTAAAAAAGGTGATGAAAAAGGTTATTTTAAATTTGGAGGTTCTACTGTTATATTACTAGTTAAAGAAAATGTTATAAAGCTTGATGATAATATTATAAATAATTCTTTAAAAGGTTATGAAGTAAGTGTCAAATGTAATGAAAAAATAGGAGAAAAGATACTTAAAAAATAAAATATATGTTATTATAGAAAGGGAGGTAATACTAGTGGAAGAAAAAAATGAAGATAAGATAAATGAAAAAGAAGAGTTAGAAAATACAGATTCTATCAAAGAGGAAGAAATAAAAGATGAAAAAGCAAAAAAAGAAGAAGACAATATTACTCGTGAAATAAATTTAGATGAATTATATGATGGTGCAATTAATAATACTGTTATTATTGATCCTGTTAGTAAAGATGAAATTTTGGAGTTAAATAAAAAGAGTAATAAGATGTTAATTATTATTATACTTGTTACAATAATATTACTGGTATTATATTATGTAAATAGTAATTTTGGTCTTAATATATTTAATAATAAAAAAGAAGATAAAACGCAAAGTACAACAACTACTATTACCACAACTAAAAAACTAGAAGAAAATGGTACTTTAATATGTGATTTTAATGCTAAAAGTGATTCAGAGTCTCAAACTGTTACTTATACTGCTAATTATGTAGATAGTATTATAAATAATAGTGAGTTTAACTATGTTTTAATGTCCAATTTAGAAAGTATTAGTGAAGAAAGTGCAAAGCTTCAAAGTGAATATGAATCATATTTTATCAATAATGCAGCTGTTATTGGTAATAATGTTACTTTTGAAAAAACTGAAAAAGGTTTTAATTTTAACGATAAAGTTTCTTATGATATAGTTGATTTTAATGCAATTACAATTGAAGATGGAAAAATGAATTATTTTGTAAAACCAAGTGCTGGTGATACTTATTTAACTTTAAAAGATGCTTACGAAAAGAAAGGATTTAGTTGTAAATTAACTAGTGTAGGTGCAGAATATAATGAAAAAACAAGCGAAAACAATAACTGATGAAGAGCTAGCTTTAAGAAAAAGGAAGCTTAAGAGTTTAAGAATTGTAATGATTATATTTGACTTAATCATTGTTGGTTTATTAATATTTCAAATTAAAACTGATACATTTACTTTAATGCCATATATAATGTTAATTTTATGTAATTTAGTTACATTTTTAATAAAACCTACGTTTTAGATATAAAGACCACTTAGGTCTTTTTATATCTAAGCTTAATTCTATTTACTAAAAAGAATAAAATTGTTAAAATATTATACCTATGGAGGAGAAAATAATTATGGATATAGATGAGTTATTTATAGATGCTAATAATTTACCTAGGCCTTTATCTAAAAAGCAAACTTATGAGCTATTAGATAAGATAAATGATGGTGATAAACAAGCTCTTGAAATATTATCAAAACATAACGTTAGATTAGTTTTGAGTGAAGTAACTAGAAGATTCAAACTAGTTGAGTATGATAAAAAAGAGCTTGTTGCAATTGGCAATGTTGGACTTGTAAATGCAATAAAAACATTTGATAAATCAAAAAATATAGAATTTTCAACATATGCTGTTAGATGTATAGATAATCAAATATTAATGTTTTTAAGAAAAATTAAAAAACATAATAACGTTGATAGTTTAGATAAAATTATTTCATATAATAAAGATGGAGAAAAATTAAAATTAAAAGATACTATTTGCGATAAAGTAAATTTTACTGAGGAATATGAAAAAGAAGAAATTTATCAAATTATACAAGAAATTGTGAAAGAATTACCATATATAGAAAGAAGAATTATTACTCTTCGTTTTGGTTTTGATGATAACAAAATTCATACTCAAGGGGAAATAGCCGATATAATATCTATTTCTCAAGCCCAAGTTTCAAGATTAATAGAAAAAATAACAAAGAAAATAGAACTAAAATTAAAAGCAAATGGTATCGAAGAACACAAAATAAAAAAACGTTCAAGGCTAGTAAAAAGTAAATCACGTGAGTTAAATAAAGTCATAACAAAATACGAAGATGATTTAAAAACAAATCAAATGATATTGACAAAGAAAAAGTAACTGTTAAACACTAATTAAATAGTAAAATACAGTCACTTTTTATTTATTTCTTTTAATACAGTTATAAGAACTAGTAATGTTGTTATTATAATTCCTGTTATCATAGAAAATATAAGGCAATTTATTCCAAAACCTAATAGTCCTGTTATTGTTAATACTATATATTTTGTTATTATTGAAATAACTGATATTTTAAATAATTTATCTGTTTTATCCATAGCTTGCATAGCAGCAGCTAAAGCAGGTTGCATATATATAATTAAGAAAAATGGTCCTATTAAATATATATAATTAATTCCTAAATTTACGCTATATATAATATTTAAAATTTGTTTTGGAAAAGCTAAAATAAACATTAAACAAATAAGTCCAATAACTAGTGAAAGACTCATTAATTTAAATAACTTATTATTAAAATTATTTATTTTTTTATCTTTATATATTTTAGTTAAATTAGGTAGTAGGGCAGAAGCTATAATACTAGAGAAAAAAGTTGGAAGTGATAATAGCGGAATAACATATGAATTAATTATTCCATATTCTAAAGTAATATAATTTAAATTATAATCTGTTTTTAATAGTATATTTGTAAGTATTATTGGTTCTAAGAAAAAGCCTATACCAGATATTAATCTAGTCATTGTGGTAGGTACTGATATCTTAAGTATATCTTTTATAATAGTTTTATCTATACTATATTTAGATCTATCGTGTTTTAAATATTTTCTTTCTATTACATTAGACATAATACTTATACTAACTAATTCAATTATTATATTAAATAGTATTAAAAATGTAACTGATATTATGCTTCCTTTTAAAACTACTATTGGAAATACTATAATTATTAGTAATATCTTAACTATTTCTTCTATAACATTAGAGGCTGCTGTTGGTAGCATATCTTCTTTTCCATGTAAAAAACCCCTTTGAATACTAGATGTAGTTGTAAAGAAAATAATAAATGAAATAGATAAAATAGGTATATATAGACTTTTATTATGAAGAAGATTAGCAACTGTTTTAGATAGTAATATAATAGTTATAAAAGATATTATATTTATAATTATGCCTATAAAATAAGCGTTACTAAGTAATTTTTTATCTTTATATTTTCCCTCAGCACTAAGTTTGCTAATTGATATTGGAAAACTAAACTGTGTTATACTAATTATTAACATTAGAGTAGGTACAATTAAAGTATATAAAGAAATTATTTTTATACCAGCTATTCTAGTATAAAGAATTTTACTTATCATACCAAAAATTTTTGTTAATACACCGGATACTAATAATATAAATATGTTTTTAATAAGTAAGTTATTTTTTAATTTGTTCATACTTAATTATATTAATTTATTAAACTTAAATGAATTTTAATATATTTTTTCTTTTTTCTTTGATTTTAATACCTATATGTTATATAATAAATATTGTTGTAATGGTATTTACAATTATATAAATTATAAAGAAGGATGGAGTAAAGTTATGAAAAAGATTTTTACAAAAAGAATAATTATATTTTTAATGGTAATCATTTTATTTAGCTTGGTTTATATCCCTTTATTTAAAGACATGAAATTTGGTCTTGATTTAAGAGGTGGATTTGAAGTTTTATACCAAGTTAAAAGAAGTGATGGTAAAAAGTTAAAAGATGGGGACTTAGATAGTACGTACACCGTAATTAAGAAAAATGTTGACTCTTTAGGTGTTACAGAGCCTGAAATAACAATGGAAGGTAGTGACAGAATAAGAGTAAAATTAGCTGGTATAACAGATTTAGAAGGGGCAAGAAAGGCTTTATCTAATGTTGCTAATATTTCATTTAGAGATACTAATGATAAGTTGCTTATGGACTCTAGCGTTATTAAGTCTGCTAAATCATCTTATGATGAAAGTGGTAATCCTGCAATATCTCTTCAAATAAGTGATAAAGAAAAATTCTTAGATGTTACAACTAATGTTAGTAGTAAGTCAGATGGTGAAAACATCATGGTTATATGGTATAACTTTGAGACAGGAGTTAATTCATATTCTAAGGATAAAGATACTTGTGGTAATGAAGATAGTGTATGTTTATCAGCTGCAACTGTATCACAAGGATTTTCTTCTGATGTAATTATAACTGGTAATTTTACAACTGAAGAAGCTAAAAGACTTGCTGAAAATATTAATGCAGGTTCTATTTCTACAAAATTAACAGAAATATCTAGTCAAAACGTTAATGCGTCATATGGATCTAATGTTTTGTTTAAAACGTTTATAGCTGGTTTAATTGGTATGGTACTTGTTATATTATTTATGACTGTATTATATAGATTCTATGGATTTATATCAGGAATTAATTTAACATTATACATGTTATTAGTAATGGGTATTTTCTGGCTTATTGGTGGAGTTTTAACATTACCAGGAATAGCTGCTTTAGTTTTAGGTATTGGTATGGCTGTTGATTCATGTGTTATAACAGCTGAACGTATAAAAGAAGAGTTAAATAATAATGCTAGTTTATCTAATGCTTACGTTTTAGGTAATAAACAGTCTTGGAGTAGTATATTTGATGCAAACGTTACTACACTTATCGTTGCAATAGTTTTATATATGTTTGGTGAAAGCTCTGTTAAAGGCTTTGCAACAATGCTTATGATAACTATTTTTGCAACTATGTTTATCATGGTACTTATTAATAAATTTGTATTATATCGTTTTGTTAAGACAAAATATTTTGAAAATAAGACTAAAGCATTTGTAGGTTATAATAAAGATTCCGAAAAAACTACGAAAAAACTTAATATAGATGCTATTAAAATACTTAAAAAATGTTTTACAGTAACAATCATTTATCTAGTAATAGGAACTATTTTCTTATGCACTCGTGGATTTAATTTAGGTATTGATTTTAGAGCTGGTTCTGATGTTACTTTAAAAGCTGATAATATGAAGATAGAAGAAATTAAAAAAGATATGAAGTCTTTAGGTTATAAAGTTATTTCAGCTGAAAAGCAAGAAAATGATGAAGTATATGTTAAATTAGATAATGAATTAAAGGAAAAAGATATTAATAAAGTAAATAAGTATTTTAAAGATAAATATAATGCTACTAGTGAAATAAATGTTATTACTAACGTAGTAAAACAAGAATTAGTTAAGAATGCTATATACTCAGTAATTATAGCTATTATTGCTATCATAATATATATTTCAATTAGATTTAAGTTTAGTTTTGCATTGTCATCTATTTTAGCGCTTGCTCATGATGTGTTATTTGTAATGATATTATTTTCAGTATTTAAAATAGAAGTTAATGTAATATTTATTGCAGCAATATTAACTATTGTTGGTTACTCTATTAATAATACTATAGTTGTATTTGATAGAATAAGAGAAAACTTAAAGAATAATAAGCATGGTAAATTAACTAGTGATAAGTTAAAAGAAATAGTAAATTTAAGTGTATCAGAGACATTTTATAGATCACTAAACACAACAATTACTACACTTATACCAGTAATTTGTTTAATTGTTTTAGGTTCTAAAGGCATTCTTGCATTTAATTTAGCACTTATATTTGGACTTTTTGCAGGTTGTTATTCATCTATGCTTCTTGCAGGTCAAGTATGGTACTTAATAGAAAATAGAAATTTAAAAAAGAATAATAAAAAATAATTATAAGGGTGATAGTTAATGGAAAAGTATAATTCTTATACTATTGATGATTTAATTAATAAAGTTAGTTCATATATTAAATCTGATGCTGAAATTGATTTAATAAAAAAAGCTTACCTTTATGCTAAAGAAGCTCATATGGGACAAAAAAGATTAACGGGTGAAGATTATATATGTCACCCTTTAAATGTTGCTATAATACTTACTGAGATTTTTGCTGATAGTCAAACAATTGTAACAGCACTTTTACATGATGTTATTAATTTTACTGATAAAACTTTAGATGATATAGAAGAGAATTTTGGAAAAGAAATAAGCTTACTAGTTGATGGAATATCTAGAATTAATAAACTATCTTTATCTGCGGATAATGATCAATTAGCATCATATTATAAAAAAATTATAGTTGGGTTATCTGGTGATGTTAGGATAATTATATTAAAAATAGCTGATAGACTTCATAATATGAGAACACTATGGGCTATACCAGAGAGTAAAAGAAAAGAAAAAGCTAAAGAAACTCTTGAAATATTAGTACCAATTGCACATAGATTAGGTATTAATCATATTAAAAGTGAATTAGAAGATCTTTGCTTAAAATATTATAAACCTGATGTATATAATGATATTTTAGAAAAGCTTAGTGAAGAGAGAAGTGAGCTTGATAAATATGTAGAAGAAATGATGCAAAGTGTATCTAAAATATTGTCTGATAATAATATTTCTCATGAAATGAAAGGTAGAACAAAAAGTGTTTATAGTATATATAATAAGTTAAATAAGGGTAAATCATTTAATGAGATATATGATATATTAGCACTTAGATATTTAGTTAATACAGAAGCTGAATGTTATCTAGCACTTGGTCTTATTCATGCTAAATATAAGCCGGTTCCAAGAAGATTTAAAGATTATATAGCGCGTCCCAAAGAAAATGGATATCAATCTCTTCATACAACGGTATTTGGTATTGGTGGAAGACTTTATGAAATACAAATTAGAACGTTTGATATGGATAAAGTAGCAGAATATGGTTTTGCTTCTCACTGGTCTTATAAAGAACACGGTGAAGTTAAAGCTAATATGATGGAAGAAAAATTAAAATCATTTAGAAGTATGATTGAATTAAATGAACAACAAGCTTCAAATGAAGATTTTGTAAATACTGTTAGAAATGAGATTTTTTCTTCAAATAATATATATGTATATACTCCAAAAGGAGATGTATTTGAGCTTCCTATAGGTTCTACTCCAATAGACTTTGCATATAGAGTTCACACGTCTGTTGGTCATTCTATGATAGGAGCTATAGTTAATAATAGTATAGTTCCACTTGATTATAAACTAAAAGATGGTGACATAGTAAAAATTAATACTAATAAAAATGGTAAAGGTCCATCTAAAGAATGGTTAAATATTGCGTTTACTTCATCAGCTAAAAATAAAATAAAATCATTTTTTAGTAAAATAGATAAAGAAGAAATTAAAGAACTTGGTAAAGAATCACTTATTAAAACTATTAGAAAGAAAAAATTATCACTAAATGAAGTAATGACTGAAGAAAATATTAATAGAGCATTAGAAGAATACAACTTAGATAGTGAAGATAGTTTATATTATGAAATTGGTATAGGAAAGCAAAATCCTACAAGCGTAATAAAAGTTTTACTTAATGTTAAAAGTGATGATAATGCTATAATAGATAAATTAATTAAAAGTAATTTAAATGATGATAATAAAAAAGGCGATATTATAATAGATGGAATGAGTGATATTAAAGTAACTTATGGTGGATGTTGTACTCCTATTAAAGGGGATTCTATAGTAGGATATATATCTAAGGGTAATGGTATTACTATTCATAGAAAAAATTGTCATAATATATGTAATTTAACAGATAGAATAATAAATGTTTCTTGGAACAGTAATAGCACTAGAAAATATACAACTAACGTGCTTATTTATACAGAGAAAAAAGATAATTTGCTTCTTGATATAATAAGTAAGACATCATCTTTAAATATAGGCGTTAAAAGAGTAAATACAATATCTAATAATGATAGTTATACATATGATATTGATATTTTAGTTAAAGATACTGATGAACTTGCCAAATACATTACTATAATTAGTAATATAAATGGTATTACATCAGTTATAAGAGGTAATAAATAATGAAAGTAGTTATTCAAAGAAGTTTAGATGCTAGTGTTAAAGTTAATGGTAAAACAGTTGGTAGAATAGATAAAGGATATGTTGTATTAGTTGGTTTTTCAAGTAATGATGATGAGCTCGTTTTACCTAAAATGGCTAAAAAAATAATTAATTTAAGAATATTTGAAGATGAAAACAATAAGATGAATTATGATATTAAAAAAATAGATGGGCAAATACTATTAATATCACAATTTACATTATATTCTATTTTAGATGGTAATAGACCTTCATTTAAAGATGCATTAAATTATAAAGATGCTAAAGCATTATATGAAAAATTTATAGAAGAATTAAGAAAATATGATATAAAGGTTGAAACAGGTATTTTTGGTGAAGATATGAAAGTATCTTTAGTAAATGATGGACCGGTTACTATATTAATAGATAGTTTGGAGGTATAATAATAAACTATAAAAATTTTAAGTATTATTATTTACTTATTTTAAGTACTATTTTTTGTATATTATTCTTGTTTAAAGACACATTAAATATAATATTTATAAAAATATTAAAATGTTTATTTCCATTTTTAATTAGTTTTATTATTTCATATTCTTTATATCCATTTGTAAAATTTATAAAAAAATTTAAAGTACCAAATTCTGTAGCAGTAATACTTACTATTATTGCTACTTTTTTATTAATCATAATAACTATTTACTTTACACTTCCAAATATATATGATCAAATATTATACTTTTTATCAGTTATAAATAAATTTTTTAATATGATATTAGATAAATATAGTATTAATACTAATGTTATAAAAGATGTATTTAGTAATTATTTATTAGATAAGTTATCTAAAATAGATGAATACATTTTAAGTATTTTAAATGTTTCTATTAAATATGTAACTAATATAATAATTGTTATACTATGCACTATTTACTTTTTATTTAATATGAAGCGTATTAGAAAAAACGTTTATAATTTTCTTAAGAGGAGTAAATTATGCACTTTAATAAGACTAATAGATAGTGAAATTAGATTATATATTAAAGGAATAGGCATTAATATGGTTATACAGTTATTTGAATATACTATTATTTTTATGCTTATTGGGCATCCTAACTTTTTACTTATAGGCTTTTTAGCATCAGTTACTACTGTAATACCAGTCTTTGGAGGAATAATAACTGGCTTTTTAGCTCTTATTACAGCGTTTATTACATCAAAAAAACTATTTATTTTAACTATTATAGTAATGATTATATTTACTAATATAGATAGTTATATAATATCTCCTAAAGTATATAATAAAACAAATAAAATACCTACTATATTAACTATAATTTCAGTGTGTATCGGCTCTCTTTTTGGCATGTTTGGAATATTTATATCTATTCCAGTTTTAATAGTAATAATGTCTATTTTTAAAACATATAAAGAAAGTATAAAAGATAAGATTTTACATTATAAAGAAAAAAATTAATAAAATACTTTATTTTTATTAAATAATAATTTATACTATAAATATAGGAGGGATTGTATGTCAGTATTAATAATTATTTTGGTCGTTGTTGTTTTAATAGCATTATATTTTATGAGTTCATATAACTCACTTGTTAATTTAAGAAACAAGGTGAAAGATGCATGGTCTCAAATAGACGTTGTATTAAAAAATAGAAATGATTTAGTACCTAATTTAGTTGAATGCGTAAAAGGTTATGCTAAACATGAAAAAGAGACTTTAAATGCAGTTATAGAAGCTAGAAATAAAATTAATAATGCTAAAACAAATGAAGAAGAGATGAAGGCTTCAAGTGAAATGTCAAATGCAATTAGTAAAATATTCGCTTTAGCTGAAAGTTATCCAGATTTAAAAGCTAATCAAAATTTCATGGATTTACAGGCAAGCTTAAAGGAAATTGAAGAGAAGATACGTTTTGCAAGACAATTTTATAATGATACAGTTATGACTTATCAAAATAAAATTGAGATGTTTCCATCAAATATAGTAGCTAATATATTTGGATTTAAACCTATGACATTCTTTGAAGCAACTGAAGAAGAAAGAAAAAACGTACAAGTTAAATTTTAGTCTACTATAAAGTAGACTTTTTATATAAGGAGAGTAAGTTAATGAAAAAGATATTTAAAACAATTTCACTTTTTTTAATAATATTTATATTCCCTGTTATAGTAAAAGCAAATACTATAAATAAAATAGATATGGATATTAATATTGATGATAACGGAACAGCTCATGTAACAGAAAAATGGTCTGCATCATTAGATAGTGGAACTGAAGGGTATAAGCCTTATTTTAATATTGGTAATGCTAAAATAACTAATTTTAAGGTTAGTGAAAATAAAGTGCAATATAAATTTCAAGATAATTGGAATACAGAAGGCTCATTTAAAGATAAAGCATATAAAAATGGTATAAATTATGTATCAGAAGGACTAGAGTTATGTTTTGGTATATCAAAATATGGTAATCATAAGTATACATTAAATTATGATATAGAGGGATTTGTTGCAACTTTAACTGATGCAGATATGATATATTGGACTTTAGTGCCTTATAATTTATCATCAAAACCAGAAAACGTACATATTAAAATATATTCTAATAAATATTTTAGTAATGAATTACCTGTTTGGGGATATGGAAAATACGGAGCAACAGCTTATGTATACGATGGCTATATAGAAATGAATTCTGAAGGAACACTTTCTAGTAATGAATATATGACTATACTAGTTAAATTTGATAAGGGTACGTTTAATACTTATAACACTTTAGATAATAACTTTGATTATTATCATAAAATGGCTGAGGAAGGAGCTATTAAATACACAGAAAATAGTGGCAATTATAATAGCGATTTTAACACTATGAATATAGTTGAATTTATTTTTTTGTTCACTATATTTGCAATGATATTTCTTGGAATTATTATGAAAGCTAAAAATGCTGGTAGTAATATAGGAACTTATAGTCTTAATTTTGGAAAAGATGGTAAAAAATTGCCAAAAGATATTCCAAACGTTCGTGATATACCATTTGATAAAGATATATATAAAACTAACTGGATTGCAGAAAGTTATAGATTAAATAGAAAAAAAACAGATGTATTAGGAGCAATACTACTTAAATGGTTAATGGAAAAGAAGATAGAAATAACTAAAGTACAAACAAAAAAACTATTTAAAGAAAAAGAAGAAACAGCAGTTGTATTAAAAAGAGATGTCTCGTTTGAAAATGAGTTGGAAACTAAATTATTTAACATGATGTATGAAGCAAGTAAAGATGGCATTTTAGAGACAAATGAATTTAATAAATGGTGTGGCGATAACTACGAAAAGATATTTGATTGGTTTGATAGTGTACTTGATTATCAAACAAAAAAATATATTAATGATAATACTATAACAACTGAGGAAATAACTAAATTTAAGGTATTTACATCTATTAAATATAACGTAAATGAATCACTTAAAAATGAAGCTATTAAATTAAAAGGGTTAAAGAACTTCTTAGAAGAATTTTCAAGAATAGATGATAGAGAAGCAATAGAAGTTAATTTATGGGAATATTATTTAATATATGCACAAATACTTGGTATTGCAAATAAGGTTGCTAAACAATTCAAAAAATTGTATCCAGAAATAATTGAAAATAATCAGTATGGATATTCTTATGATGATTTTATATTCATAAATACATTTAGCTATGTTAGTATAAATAGTGCTGAATCATCAAGAGCTAGAGCTGAAAGTTATTCATCTGGTGGAGGAGGATTCTCTTCCGGAGGTGGAGGCGGAGGCTCATTTGGAGGAGGCTCTGGTGGTGGAGGATTTAGATAAATAAGCTACTTGACTAAAAGAATTTATTGTAATAAAATATAGTTATGTTTTTAGTAAGAAGTGACAGCTTACAATATAAATAAAAACATGACAACTTAAATATATTAATAAAAGAGCACTTTAAGTGAAATAGGGTGGTACCGTGGACAATATAAGTTCATCCCTATAAATAAGGGCTCTTTTTTGTTTAAAAAGGAGGAATAAAATGATAACTAAGCCAAAAGGAACGAAAGACATTTATGGAGTAGAAGCTAAAAGATGGCAATATGTTTCAAAAGTAATTGATGAGGTTATGGAAAAATATAATTATAATTTTATTAGAGTTCCAGTTTTTGAATCTAGTGAATTATTTCATAGGGGTGTTGGTGAAACATCTGATATCGTAACTAAAGAAACATATGACTTTACAGATCGTGGTGGAAGAAATATGACGCTTAGACCAGAGGGTACTGCAGGAGTTGTTAGAAGTTATATTGAAAATAAAATGTATGGTGATAATAATAAGCCAACAAAATTATATTATAACTGTCCTATGTATCGTTATGAAAGACCACAAGCAGGTAGATATAGAGAACTTACTCAGTTTGGTTATGAATTAATTGGAACAGATGATCCTTTATCAGATGCAGAAGTTATATCACTTGCAGTTAATATCTATAAAATATTAGGACTAAAAGAAATAAAAGTAAATATTAACTCACTTGGAGACAAAAAATCAAGAGAAGACTATAGAGAAGCTTTAATTAATCACTTTAAACCACATATAGATGAGTTATGTGAAGACTGCAAGGAAAGATTAGAGAAAAATCCACTTAGAATACTTGATTGTAAAGTTGATTCAGAAAGTAAACTAATGAAGAATACACCTAAAACAATAGACTATTTAAATGATGAATCTAAAGAAAGATTTGATAAAGTAAAAGAGTATTTAGAAATTATGAATGTAGAGTATGAAGTTAATCCTAGTATAGTAAGAGGACTTGACTATTATAATCATACTGTATTTGAAATAGAAGCTAAAGTAGAAGGATTTGGTGCTCAAAACGTAATTGGTGGTGGTGGAAGATATAATGGCATGGTAGAACAATTAGGAGGTCCTAGTGTACCAGGTGTTGGTTTCGCTGCAGGTTTTGATAGACTAATGCTTGCACTAGAAAAAGAAGGCATTGATATACCTATAAATAATAGTGTAGATTTATTCTTGTTATATGTAAATGATGATGAAAAAAAATATGCTGCTTATTTAACTAATCTTTTAAGAATGAGTGGATTTATAGTAGAAACAGATTACTTAAATAGAAGCTTAAAGGCTGGTTTTAAACAAGCTGATAGACTAAATTCAAAATTTACCATAGTTTTAAATAGTAGTGATTTAGAAAATAACGAAGTTAAGATTAAAAACAATAAGACTAAAACAGAAGAAATAGTTAATATTGATGCATTAATTTATTATTTAGATGAGAATTTATCTGATGTTAGTGACTGTGATTGTCATGATGATAACTCTAAGTGTGATGACGAGTGTTCATGCAATCATAAATGCAATTGTAAAGATTAATTATGAATAAATTTGATTTTAATAAGTATACGAATGTAGAAGACTGTATAAACTATGATGGTTTTATAGCACCCGGTGGGGAATTTTATAGGGTTTCAGTTTGCAATAAGCATAAACCTACACATAATGAGTGGGCAGATAAGTTTGTATTAGAAAAGTCAGATTACGTAAAAGAACTTACAAGAGCATCAGGTAGTTTTTTATATACTATGTCAAGACTTAAAAGTAAATTAGAAATACTTATGCATTTTTATGGATATATATACTATGGTCATAATTTACATGATAGAGCTCCTATTATAATATATCCTAATAGTGATATTAATAATAAAGAAGTTTCTACTATGCAATATAATATATTATTTGATATATTATACGAAAGAGATGAATTAATGTATTTGCCAGTAATGGCATTAGAGGAAGTAAAAGATAAAAATCATGATAAATATGTTGATGATTTTATTAATAAAAGATATGGAGGATTATAATGAAAGATTTAGAAAAATATTTTGATAAAGAAATAACTTTATCAGGTTTTGCAGAAAAAATAAGAAATTTACAATGGGTACAATTTATCGTACTTAGAAATAAAACAGATAGGTTACAAATAACTATTGAAAAGTCTGATGAAAATAATAAAGAAATGATAGAAATAGTAGATAAATTAACTTGTGAATCTACTATTAAAGTTACAGGAATATTAAAGAAAAATGAAAAAGTTAAGATGGGTGGTATGGAGCTTATTCCAAGTAAAATAGAAGTTACTAGTATATCTGAAGCAGAACTTCCTATTAGTATCACTAATAAAGATGCATCATTAATAGATACTAGAATGGATAATCGTTTTCTTGACTTAAGAAATGATATTAATGGTAATATATTTAGAATTCAAAGTGAATTCGTAAGAGGTATGAGACAATACTTATATGATAATGATTTTACTGAAATACATACACCTAAGATAATAGGGGCTGCATCAGAATCAGGTAGTGATGTTTTTGAATTAAGTTATTTTGATACTAAAGCTTATCTTGCACAGTCACCACAATTCTATAAACAAATGGCTATGGCTGCAGGATTTGGTAAAGTATTTGAAGTAGCTCCTTGTTTTAGAGCTGAAAAATCTTATACTAATAGACATGCTACTGAGTTTACTTCATTTGACGTTGAATTTAGTTATATAAACTCTTATGAAGATGTTATGGACTTAGAAGAGGATTTAATAATAAGTGGGCTTACTAGCGTTAAAGAAAAATACGGAAATTTAATTAAAGAGATGTACGGAGTTGATGTTGTAGTTCCAACAAAACCATTCCCTAGAATTAAACTACAAGATTTATATAAAAAATTACAAGAAAAATATAACTACCAAATACCAGATCATGATGTTGGTGATATGAACGCTGAAACTGAAAAATTAACTAGTCGTTATGCAATGGAAGAATTTGGTCATGAATTTATATTTGTAACAGATTTTAGTAAAACTAAAAGAGCTTTCTATCACATGAGAAAAAATGATATACCTCAAGGATATGATCTAATTTGGAAGGGTACGGAGATAACTACAGGAGCTCAAAGAGAACATAGATACGATATTTTATGTAAACAAGCAGATGAAAAAGGACTTGGTAGGGATGTTGAATTTTATAAAGACTTCTTTAAATATGGATGTCCACCACACGGAGGATTTGCTCTTGGAGTAGATAGACTTACAATGTTACTTTTAGGACTTCCTTCACTTAAAGAAACAATGTTCTTATTTAGAGGACCTAATAGATTAAATCCATAAATAATTATGTAAAGACTTTGCTATATGCAAAGTTTTTTATTGTAATTTACATAAAAATAATATATAATTGACTTAGATTAATCATAGGAGAAGAGGGTAAATATGAAAGATGTGATATTAAACTTAGAAGAAGATTTTGCAAACAATGAATATTTTGGTACAAATGTATGGACTGAAGAAAAATATCGCATTTTAAGTGGTAATTTTCCTGTACTATTATCAGCTCCGCACTCTGTTAATCAAATTAGAGGTGATGATGTAAGAGATGCAGAAAAATATACTGGTGCAATAGTAAGATATTTATCTAGAACAACTAATTCATATGGTATATTTGAAATATTTACTCATGCTGATCCTAATTATGATACAGATCATAATTATAAAAATGCTATTATAAATTTAATTGAAACATATAATATTAAACTACTTTTAGATATTCATTCAAGTAAATTTAAAGATGATACTGATATAGATGTTGTTACTAATAACAGAGAAAGCTTATGTGGTAATTATGAGTTAATTGATAAGTTTAAAACCCTTGCTATAAAGCATGGTATAAAAGTAGATGAAAATAACGTACCTAATAAAGATGCAGAAAATGAAATAATCGCTGTTTCTGCTCTTATATGTGGCATTCCATCTATTAGACTTGTTATTAATAATAGTAAATTAGATTTAGAAAGTGGTAATGATAAAATAGAAAGTATTTGTAAGACTATAGAAGAATTTATTTTACAAATAGATCAAAAAAATGTAAATAATTAAAAAATATCTTGTATAGATATACATATAAATGGTATAATATAAATGACCGTGAGGTATCGCAAACTAGCACATTTAACCCGCTAAGTTTTAATAGGGAATCAGAATCAATAGTGGTGTTCATGCTTAAATTTATTTAAGAAGTCTAAAGCTATTGTGGGATGCCCACCTGCATATTTGTTGCAGGTTATATTGCTAGGTAAACGACCCTTAGGGTCATTTTTTATTGATTTTAGTTTATAAAATATATATAATTTAGTTAGGTGATATAATTATGTTAGAATATGAAAGAACAAAGAAAATAATAGGAGATGAAGGTGTAGAAAAACTTAATAAATCTTCTGTCTTAATAGTTGGTATTGGTGGGGTTGGAGGATCAAGTCTCGAGATGCTATCTAGAAGCGGTATTTTAAATATTGCTATAATGGATTATGATACATTTGAAGAAAGTAATTTAAACAGACAAGTTCTTAGTTTAAATAATAATATTGGTAAATATAAAGTAGATGTAGCAAAAGAGAGAATTAAATTAATAAATGAAAATATTAACGTAATAAAAATAAAAGATAAATTAGATATTAATAACGTTAATAACTTACCAATTACAGACTATATAATAGATGCTTGTGATGATATAAATGCAAAGGTATTATTAGTTAAGTTTGCCCTTAAAAATAATATTAAAATAATATCTTCTTGTGGTACTGGTAATAGAATTAATCCTAGTTGTTTAACTATTACAAATATTTGGAAAACCCAGTATGATCCACTAGCTAAAAAGTTTAGATATATGTTAAGAAAAGAACATATTAACTATAAATTACCTGTTGTATGTTCTAGTGAAGCACCTATAATTAAGCAAAGTGGATCTGTTGGTTCTATGGGACTTGTACCTAATTGCTGTGGTATTTTTCTAGCTAGTTATGTAATAAATGATATTTTAAAAAAATAAAATATAATATAGTTCTTGAATTAATTATAATAAAATGCTACAATAATTCTTGTAATAATAGGGAGTTGATTAAATGAAAAAGAAATATTTTATTATACCAATTACAATACTTTTAATGTTTATGTTTAATATAAGAGTATTAGCAAGTGATGTTAAAATATCATGTGCAACCAATGCTAAAGTAGATGAGCCATTTGAATGTACTATAACTACTGATAAAAAAGTTACTATAAATTATGATGGTTTAATTTTGCACGAGGGCTCGGATACTATGAATTCCAGTGGAAGTATTAAGTTTAGAGCAAATAAAGCAAAAAAATACTATATAACATTAACTTATTTAGATGAAAATAGTAATGAAGCTATTACAACAGAACCTGTTATAGTATCAGAAAATGTAACTACTACTAAGAAAACTACAACTACAACAACTACTAAAAAGACAACATCAGCAAAATCAAGCAATAACTATTTAAAATCTATAACTATAGATGGAGAAGATTTAACTGATTTTTCAAAAGAAAAAAATAGATATGAATATAATGTTCCAAATAAGACTACTAAGGTTAATATAGAAGCATTAGTTGAAGATGCTTCATCTACAGTAAAAATAGATGGACCTAAAACTTTATCAGTTGGAGATAATACTTATACTATTAGTGTTACATCTGAAGATAATACTACTAAATATTATAAAGTTATTGTTTCAAGAGATGAAGAAATATCTAATAATACTAAAATAGATAGTATAAATATTAAAGGATATAATCTTAAAATGGATGGTAGTTCTAAAACTTATTATCTAGATGTTAAAAAGGGTACAGAAAGTATTGATATTGATGTTACATTAAATGATGAAAAAGCGTCTTTTAATATAGAAGGTAATGATAATTTATCTAATGGAAGTATAATAAAAATTATAGTAACTGCACAAAATAAAGATACATCAACATATAGAATAATTATAAATATGCCTGAAGAAAAAAGTAATACACTACTTATTGTAATTATAGTTATAATTATTTTACTTATTATAGGTGGTATTGGTACATTCTTAATTATTAAAAAGAGAAAAAATAATAAGAATAAAAAAAATAAACCAGATAGTAAAAAGTCTAATGAAAGAAAAAAAGAAGAATTAGAAGAGTATGATGATGTAAATAGTGAAGATGAAGATATAGATGATGAAGTAGACTCTGATGAATTAGAAAAAACTAAAATTCTTACATATGATAATTATGATGATGAGACTACTAAAACCATTAATTTTGAAGATTTTAATTTTTAAAAAAATAAGCTAAAGAATATTTATTTGTTCTTTAGCTTTTCTATATTATTTAAAGTTGTTTTAAGTACGTTTTCATACTTATTATTTTTTGGTTTATAATATTTTCTATTAATTAATTCATCAGGCATATACTGTTGCACAACGTAATTATTAGGATAATCATGAGGATATTTATATCCATAAGCTGAAGAATTAATATGACTTGGTACTTTTGGTGTATATCCATCTTCTACATCTTTAATAGCTAAATCTAAAGCTGTATGAGCACTATTAGATTTAGGAGATAGAGCAAGGTCAATAACCATTTGTCCAAGTGGTATTCTAGCTTCTGGAAGTCCAACTAGTTCACATGCTCTAATACAAGAATCAACTCTAACACCCATATTAGGATTTGCAAGTCCAATGTCTTCATATGCTATAACACTCATTCTTCTATATATACTATCTAAATCTCCCATGGATATTAATCTAGCTAAATAATGAAGAGAGGCATTAACATCACTACCTCTAATAGATTTTTGAAATGCAGATAAAACATCATAATATCCATTTTCATCCTTATCCATACTAGATGATGCTTTAGGATTAATCTTTTCAATTAATTCTTTAGTAATTTTCTTATCATTTGATGAATAATAAGCAACTTCTAGTAAATTAATTGCATATCTAAAATCTCCATTTGAAATTGTTGCAATAAGTAAAAGACTATCATCATCAATTATAATATTTTCTAAACTATTACAAGCTCTTTTAAGTCCTAATATAATTTCTTCTTTAGAAAGAGATTTTAACTCAAATATTTGACATCTACTTCTAATAGCAGGATTTATTTTATGATATGGATTAGATGTTGTAAGACCAATTAAGGTTATTTTACCATTTTCTAACATTGGAAGAAGAAGATCTTGTTTATCTTTATTTAATCTATGTATTTCATCTACAACAAGTACGATATTGCCATATATTTTTGTTTCTTCAAAAACTATTTCAAAGTCCTTTTTATTATTTAAAGTAGCATTTAAAAACCTACTTTTTAAGTCTAACTCATTTACAATAGAATTTGCAATGGATGTTTTACCAACACCTGGAGGACCATATAATATCATTGAAAATAATTTCTTATTATTTACTAAGTTTGTTAGTATCATACCTGGTCCTATAATACTACTTTGACCTATAACATCACTTAATTTATTTGGTCTTAATTTATTAGCTAAAGGTTCATTCATAATTATCACCACCATGTAATATTATTATATCAAATATAAATATAAAATGAGCTATAAAACTTATTAATAATGACTTTTAACTATAAATTTGGTACAATTATAATAGGTGGTGCTATGAAAGATAAAATAGATGAGTATATTAACTACGTATATATAGAAAAGAAACTAAGTTCTAATACAAAAGATGCTTACTTAAATGACTTAATTGATTTTGATATACATACTAAAAAAGACATAAAAAATATTAAAGATAGTGATATAAGAAAATACATAAATTATTTATCTGATAATAATGAAACAGACAAAACAATTGCTAGAAAATTAGTTAGTATAAGAACATTTTTTAATTATATGATGAGATGTAACGTAATAGATGAAAATCCATGTGAAAAAATAGAATCGCCTAAAATTAAAAAGAGTTTACCAAATGTACTTAGTTATGATGAGATAAATAAGCTTCTTAACATAAAGGCTAATAATGCTAAAGAATATAGAAATAAAGCTATGATAGAGCTTATGTATGCATCTGGACTTAGAGTTAGTGAACTTGTTAATTTAAACGTTAATGATATCGATTTAAAAGAGTGTTATGTAAGATGTTATGGTAAAGGAAAAAAAGAACGTATAATACCTCTTTTAGATGTTACTATAGACATTTTAGATACTTATATTAATCAGTATAGAAATAGTCTTCTTAAGGGTTATTTAACGGATAAATTATTTATTAGTAGCTACGGTAAGGGTATTACAAGACAAGGCTTTTTTAAAATACTAAAAAATTGTGCTAAAGACTGTGATATTAAAAAAGATTTTTCTCCGCATACTCTAAGACATTCATTTGCAACGCATTTACTTGAAAATGGTGCTGACTTACGAAGTATAGGTGAATTATTAGGACATGAGAATATTAAAACTACACAAATATATACTCATATAACAAATCAAAAGATAAGAAAGGATTACGATGAATATCATCCTCGTAATAAAAAGGTATAGATAAAATGATAAAAAAAGAAGTATTTAGAAGTTATGATATAAGAGGCATTTATGATGATGGAATAACTAATTACTTAGCTTATAAATTAGGAAGAACATTTGGAATGATATCAGATGGTACTGTAATTGTTGGACATGATGCTAGGTTATCATCTAATGCACTTAATACAAATTTAATAAAAGGTTTATTAGAAGTTGGTACAAAGGTAATTGATATTGGACTTGTTACAACACCAATGCTATATTATGCAAGAGAATTTTTTAATGAGCCATTTGCAGTTATGATTACAGCATCACATTGTGCTAAAGAATATAATGGATTTAAATTATGTGGCAGTGATGGATGTTTATATGGTGATAAAATAACAAAGCTATATGATTTAATATTAAATGATAATTATGAAGAAAAGCCTGGTAAATTATCATCATATGATTTAAAAGATGATTATATAAAATTAATTACAGATAAAATAAAATTAGGTAATAGAAAATTAAGAGTAGTAGTAGACTGTGGTAATGGAACAACAAGTTATTATAATCCTGATATAATAGAAAAATTAGGTGTAGAAGTAATACCATTATACTGCACATCAGATCCTTTATTTCCTAATCACATACCAGATCCAGCTGTAGATAATAATATGGTAGATTTAGAAAAAATGGTAAAAGAAAAAAATGCTGATTTAGGTATTGCATTTGATGGTGATGGAGATAGAATAGGGATTGTAGATGAAAAGGGTAATTTGGTTAAAACAGATATGTTTATGCTAATAATTTGGAAATCAATTTATAAAACTTGTCATAATAAAACAGCATCCTTTGATGTTAAATGTTCACTAGCTCTTAAAGAATCACTTGAAAAATTAGGACTAAAAACTGCTTATAATAAGACAGGACATTCATATTTAAAGAAAGCTATTAAGGAAAATAATTATGATTTTGCTGGAGAGTTTTCTGGACATGTATGCTTTAATGATGAATTTTATGGATATGATGATGCATTATATGCTGCAGGCAGATTACTAAAAATACTTTCTAATACTAATTTAAATGTAAGCGATTACTTTATAGATGTACCAAAATATTATTCTTCAAAAGAAAATTATATAGAAGTTGGAGAAGATAATAAGGATAAAATAGTTAATAAAATTCTTAATTATGCTAAAAGTAAAAATTATAATATTATAACAGTAGATGGAGTTAGAATAGAGTATGATAATGGTTTTGCTTTAGTTAGAAAATCTAATACCTCTCCTTGTTTAACCGTTAGATTTGAAGGTAAAACAGAAGATGAGATGCTTAAATATAGGAATGAAATAATGAGCCTTATAGAAGAAGAAATTAATTAAATAATTTTTTCTTTTTCATTTACAAAACACATGGTATATTGTATAATAATTCTTGCATCAAAGGAGATAATATGTCAGATTTAACAAATAAAATAATTGAATTAATTAAGCAAAATAAGAGTGTAAATGAGATTTGTGAAATAACTAATTTATCAAATAAACAATTATTTAATATAATATCGATAATTGGAAACAGTGGTTATTTATTTGATAAAAAATATTATTATGATGGTGATATTGTATATACACTAAGAAATAAAATATTAAATTCAATTAATAATAACTCTGCCGGAATAATTACTTATGAGGGTACTAATAATATAACATTTATACTTATATCAGATTTACATTTTGGTAGTAAATTTGAAAGAATTGACTTAATGAATGTAATATATGATTATGCAATTAAAAATGATATTAATTTAATAGTAATTGGTGGAGACTTAATAGATGGTACATTTGGAAGTGATAAAAAATATGAAAATACATATGATCAAATAAAACACTTATTAAACGATTATCCGTTTGATAAGAATATCTTATCATTTGCAGTACTTGGTGATCATGATTATAGTAGTTTAAAAGAAAATGGACAAGATTTATCTAGAATACTTCAAAGCTATAGGCAAGATATAATCCCACTTGGATATCAGCAGGGTAGAATAAGAGTTAAAAAAGACTCGTTTCTAATAAATCATAAATTTAGTCAAACACAAAATGATATAGGTATTAAGAGTCTTGATCAAATAGATGATGGATTAATTATAAGAGGTCATTTTCATGAAAAATTATCCATTGATAAGAAAGGAAAACAATTAGTTGTTACATTACCCCCACTTTGTGATTTAAACAAGGGTATTATGCCATCATTTTCTGAAATGACTATTTTCTTTATTGATAATAAAATAAATAAAGTAGAAATTAAACATAATATTATAGTAGATAATAAAGTTAATCAAGTAAGTTACATAACTTCTGATATAGTTCCAAGTGATAATTTCTATGATAATAGTTTAATTGAAAAAGTAAAGGTTAAAACAAAAAGAAAAGATTTTACTAAAAAAGTAAATAATTTAAAAGACTTATAATAATAAACTAAAAAATATATTTAAAATACACTATTTATAATTAAATATAGTGTTTTTTTTGTATTCAAGCTTAATAATTTCATACACTTTAAATAGATAGTGAGGAATTAATATGTTAAATAATATTTCTTATGCATTTATATTATCTTTTTTAGCTGGTATATCTACTATTTTAGGTGCATTAATTATTTTTTTTGATAAGAATAAAAGTAGTAGGGTAGTAATATCTAGTTTATCTTTTGCATCTGGTGTAATGATTTGTGTATCATTAACTGACCTACTTCCCAATTGTTATAAAATGATACTAAATACTAATGTAGTTTTTCCTAGATTAATACTAACTTTAATCTTTATGTGTGTTGGTATTATTATATCCATGCTAATTGATAAATATTTACCTAGTAATTATGAAAATAAAAGTAATGATAGCAAATTATATAAGATAGGAATAATAAGTATGGTAGCAATTGTACTTCATAATATACCAGAAGGGATTGCAACATTTATAACTTCTTCAAATAATTTAAAATTAGGTATTACTTTAACTCTTGCAATAGCTCTTCATAATATACCTGAGGGAATATCTATTGCAGTACCTATATATCATTCTACTAATAATAAGTTAAAAGCTATCTTATTTGCTCTTTTATCTGGTATGAGTGAAGTAGTAGGCAGTATAATTGCATATCTTTTTCTAGCATCATTTATGAATGATAATATTATGTCAGCATTATATGCTATTATAGCAGGCATAATGATTCATATATCTTTTTACGAACTTATTCCTGGTGCATATAAGGAAGGTACCTTAAAAGAGGTATTTAAATACTTTATAATTGGTTTTGTTATAATGATATTAAGTCACTTTTTAATGAGTATATAGTTATTTATGAAAAAAATTAATTTAAGTCCCCTATCATTTATTATCTAATATAATAGGGGAGTATAGTATATAAACGCATAAGCTAAATTTATGCGTTTTTTTAATTATTAGATGTATTATACTTCATATGTAGTTAATTAAATGATTAATTTATATAAAAATAGTTAAAATAAGACAGTATAAGCGTATTAAAAATAGAATTAGTATAAATATACTAAGTGAAGATTTAATAGCAATTTAAGCCTTTATATCAAGTGAAGTAGTGTAATAGTTAAAGAATAAACATACTATGACATAAAAAAAAGATAACTATATATTAGCTATCTTGTATTCAAATAATAAATGTTAACATAATATGTATTATACGAAGCACGATATAGTAGTTAACTATACATCACGAGACTGTATTTCAGCTATCTTAGCTAATACCTCTGATGCATTTTCTCTAGTTATTTCGTTATATCCAAGCTCATGAAGTGCTTGTATCTTAGCTGAATTTATTTCTTCAGTTCTACTTAACTTTTCTTCATTCTTATGTTCTATTTCAGTAACAAACTTCTTATGTTGTTCTGCAAGTTTAGTTTTAGAAGCACCACCATTACGATATAAACTCATAGCAGTATGTATAATACTTTCTAATATAAACTGTTCATCTTCGTTAAATGCATATTCATTAGGGTCTACAAAACCTAATAACTTATCTATATAACCCATAATATATTTAAGTTCTTTAACATTTTCAAGGCCTTGAATAAAATGCAATAAATACTTATACGTAATATATGTATCTTCAGTTCCTTCAATAAAACGCTCCTTAATGATAAATATAATATCATTTAACAATTCTTGTTCTCTTGGTTTTAATTCTTTAAATTCAATCATTTCAGCATGAGAAATACTTAAATTAGAAGTATCTCCATTTAAAACCATGTCAACTTTATTAATAAATTCTGCATCTACTTTAATATTATTAATATCCTCAGCTTCTTTAATGTCTAAAAGATTAAATAATTTCATTTTCTTATCTTTTGGCCATTTAGATATATCATTCATTTCTAAATAATTATATATCATTTGCCTAGATACTCCTAAATATTTTGCTAGCCTAACCTTTGATATTCCTACTTCTTGTAATATTTCATTAAGTTTATCCATACTTACTTGTCTCTCCCCTACTATATATTACAACTATAATTTTACACTTTTTTACATTTTTGTCAATAATATTACATTTTAATTACATAAAAATAAAGAAAAAAGAGCTAAAACTAGCTCTGATTATTAATTTTTACTTTTACTGTAAATTAAATTTTATATTAAATAAGTAAATAACTTTAATAATAAAGGTGTTAAATATGCATCAAGTAAGGATAATAGTAAAATTAACATAATGCTAACAATAAATGAAAGTAAATATTTACCTAAAAATTGCTTAAAATTAAGTGAATCTTTTTTTAAAAATGCTCTTAAAAACTTTTTAGATACATAAATAGCATAAAAACACATAAATAAATATACACATATAGTTAATATACATACTGGAAATATATATAAAATAGCTCCTACGATACCTTTAATACTATATTTTAATATAATAGTAGATATAGTAGTACCCAACATAAATCCTTTAAAAAATAATATAAAAATTACAATTGGAATACCTATCATAGAAATACCAAGTACAAATATAATACTTAAAACTAATAGATTATTAAATAGTATACTAAGAAAACTTTCAAAACCAAATATATCACTAGTTAACTTTTTTATGTTTGAAAAAAAAGTACTTACCTGCTCTATTAATAATTTTTTATCATCATTTGTTATAAAATTAATAAATAAACTCCCTAATACAACTCCTACTAAAAATATAATAGTATTAAATATTAATATATTTTTTTCTTTTTTTACTGTTTCGTTTAAATAATTTATTATTTTCTTCATATTCTTCTCCTTAATAAAATATATTAAGGTTTTTATAAAATATTCTTTTAAATTTTTAATATTTATATTATAATTATTTTAGAGGTGAATATAAATTGAGTAAAAATAAAGAAGAAAAAAAGAAAAAGAAAAAATTTAAGATAAATTGGACAAAGGTAGTAGTCTGGATAGCATTAATTGCAATGGTATTTTCTGCAGTAGCTGCTATAATATCACCAATGTTATATCAAAGATAGGAATACAAGTAGTATTCTTTTTTTTATATAATATAATTTAATATGAATAATAATGAATACTATAAAGTAAAATACATAGATATACAACTTATTGCAACTCTAGGATTTATATTAGCTCTTATATTATCCTATCTTTTGGCATATCATAAGAAATTAACTATTACTACGAATAAGGGTTTATTTGATGATAAAACAGCACAAAATTTAGAAATTTTTCAAAGCATTTTACTTCTTATAGTTGCTATTACATTCTTATATATAAATTACAAGCAATATAAGCTTGCTAAAGAGATGAAAACTAGTGAAACAGATGAATTACTTCTTAGAACAGATACTGCTGTACTAGCTGTTATTTCAAGTATAGTAAGCCTATATATAATTTATAAAAATTATAAAAACAATAACTTATCAATAGCAGAAATAGAATCATTTTAAAAAATATAGGTATAAATAATATATACCTATTTCTTATTTTATTATTTAAAAATTTACAAATTATCTTTTATCTCTGGGAATAAATCATATAAATTATATCCAAGTAAATTATCAAAGTACTCTTTTAATTTATATGCCTCTTTTATATGATAATGAGTATTTTTATATACTCCATGTCTTAAAAGCAAATCCATCATTCTTTTATCTAGTGTATATATTTTATCAGTACACATCAAATCACATAAATTAATTATTTTTTCATAAATTGTATATTCGTTTTTTATGTATTCTTTTATAAACTCATAGTTTTTATCACTTGAATCAGTATAATCCCTATCATTTGCTAAACAGTTTATATCATTATTTAAAAACGAATGCTTTATACATATACTTGCATAATCTTCATCATAGCCTAAAGACTTAATATAATTATAACCATTTATAGCATGAGGTATTGCTCCATCACCACTATTCCATCCATACCTTTTACCAATATCATGAATATAACCTAATGCAATTGCAAAATCACTATCCAAATTTAGTTTACCTGCTATAACACCTGCTACATAACCTACATTTTTAGAATGTTTTATCCATTTATCACTTGAAGTCTTACCAATATTTTCATTTAATAAATCTAAAGCTTCTTTACTTGTTAGTTTCATAATCACACCTCTTTATCTAATAAATTCTTAACATCAAGTGGTGACATTGCATTTATTCCCATTCTTCTAAAACGTTTTAAATTTCTTTTTTGTTCATCAATAAATAACATCTCATCTAAATTACAATTATTTATAGCTCTAATAATTCTAACTGCATCACATTTTTCATCCTGTGATTTACAAGAAAATAACTTTATATAATTTCCATAATGTTTATTAATAAAGTTTTCTTTAGCTTTCAAATGAAAAGAAAATCTCATGCCAGATACGCAATATAAATTAGCATTTTTATCTTTTAATATGTTTGCAAGTTTATATAACGCCTCATTTCTGGTGCAAGGTTCTATTGTTTCATAAAAGGTATCCGGATATAAATATGCGTTTAAATAATAATTCAAACGTGTTTCCTTATCCTTAATACGATGTTTTGCAAAATCAAAATCTTTATGAGTTGCAAGTGTGTTGTCAAAATCAAATATAACTACCTTTATTTTATTTAAATCTATTTTATTCATCATTATCACTTCCTAATACAATATTATCAACGTTAAATTTTTTTCTAATAATTAATTTTATAAATTTAGATTTTGTCATATTAATATATCTTTTTCTTAAAACTTCCTCTGTTATAGGATAATCTTTATTAGTTGTTAATATCTCATATTTTACATTGTTATCAATAATAAATTTGCTACTACTTAAAAAACCATTTTTTAAATAAAAATTTCTTCTTAAAAGTTTCTCATCGTTAACGTTTTTGTTGGCAAACTCGATGCATAATAGTATGTTATTATGTTTTTTTCTTAAATCGCTTAATATCATTGAGCCATAGCCCTTATTTCTCTTAGTTATATCAACTGCAAAATACATAAGGTATGAAACATCATCATAATTTACGATATAATAAAAAACAATTAAATTGTTGTTATCATATACAACGTTAAATTCTACATTTTTTTCTTTAGCACATTTTTCTAAAATTAAAAACGAAAATCTCTCATCTTTATTAAAAGAATTAATGTAAATATTTTTAATTTTCTTTTTATCTTTCACAAGAAAATATGAAGTGTATTTTAAAATCATTTTTATGGTCACTTCCTGTTAGATAAAATCATACATAATTTTAGCAAACTATATTATTCCCCTAACTTTTTAAATAAGTCTTCATATATTTTATCTTTATCTAATTTAGTAACAAAAGTTATCATACGTTTATTATTAGTAAGTTCATACGAAGTATCTTCTTTTATTATCGGGCAACAAACATCTTTTGTTTCAAACCAAGTTTTATTTATCATATAAGCAATAACAGATATATCCCAAATTACTCTTTTGTTTTGTACTCCGTGATATCCATCATTATAAAATCTATCCATCAAATAATTACATAATTCTGATTTATTTTCTAATTTAACTTTCAAAGTATTAACGTCTATCATAAGGTTATTAACAACGTTATGGCAAGGAAGAATGGTTAATTTTACGTCCGAATTAAATACCGCTTTAACCGCCTTAACGTCCTGTCTAAAATTAAATTCTAGATTATCTTTATAGTTAGGTTCATTTCCACCTAACCAAATAATTTCTATTCTATCAATTATTTTAGGTTCTTTTTTTATAGCAAGTGCAACGTTAGTAATAGCACCAATACCTAATATATAAGTTTTGTTATTTTTTAAAGCAATTTCTATGATTTTATTTACGGCATCATTTGTTTCATTATAACCATTTTGAATATAATCTGTCGATCCTTTAAATACTTTATTATTCGTCTCAAAATCAAGCCAATTACATATCTTTAAAATTTCATTATAACTTAACTCTTGTCCATCTATTACTTTTACTTCTTTTTCTATATGAGAATATGGTGCAACTGTAATTGCTTCAATATTAAATAAATTTTTTGATTTTATTAAATATGATAATGCAAATTGATCATCACATTCATTATAAGTATCAGTATCTAAAATTATATTAATTTTATCTTTTTTGTAATTTGAGACATATCTGTAAAATTCTTCCCAACTTTTAACTCTTTGTATATTAGAATATCTATTATAAGGTGTATCCATTAAAATCGTTGTTATTCCATTTTTAATACAATCGCTACATATATGAACAGAATCATCAATAATAATATCAATATTATGCTGTATGCATTTTCCGGTTTTGGCATGTTTATCATATGCATCTGTTAAAATCAAATTATCATAATAGATATTATTATCATCAAGCCATTTTTTTGTCATATTATATGGTTCTTTATATTCCCCATTGTCTCTTCCTGTAATAATATAAATAATATGGTCATCATAATGAAGTTTATCTATATATTCTTTAGCACCTTCTATAACATCTAATTTTTTTGCTATTCTTTCTATATTATTTTTATAGAAATTTATCTCTTCATCTTTAGTCCAATCGAACATTCCGTCCCTGATATAATCAGCATTTTTATTTATAATACCTGAATTCCTCAAATTTTTATCATGCATTAAATATTCATTTAATAAGATATCATTAAAGTTTGATATTACATTGTCTATATCTATTGCTACTTTCATTTATAACCTCGGCTTCCTTTTACTATCTTTTAAGAAGTTTTTTTACTATATTTTGAATGTTATCTTCATTAGCAATATAATATTTTGCTTTCTTTTCAGGCAAAATATCATAGTCTATTTCTTCTATATCTTTAAATTCTATTATATCATCTTTAATATCATTCATAGTTTTAATATTCCAAAAAAAGCTACTAGATAATATAGCATCACGCATTGTTATTTTTTGCGTTAACATATTTAAAATATTTTCCTTAGTAGACTCTACAATAATATACTCAAGATTATTTATATCAATATTTAATACCAAATAATGACAATCTTTTAAATCAGAGCATACAAAAAATATAGGTATTTCGTTAAAATAAACTAAATTTGTTTCTAAATATAGTTTTTTATCGTTTAATACAAAGCATAATTTATTTGATTCCTTTTCCATATTTCCCCACTATTTGTTAGTATTTTTTTGATATTTTTACTAAAATTATTATCTATATTTTCTTTTTAAATTCTTTATAGTCTTTTTTAAATTGTTTTAAAATAAGTTTTTTATCATTTTTTAAACTATATATTTTATCTTCATCTACATATTCAAAAGATCTTAACATTTCAATTTGCTCATCTATACTATCAATAATTGACATTCTACCTAAATGATAATCTAACATTACTCTTAACTTTATTTTTAGCATAATATATTCCTCCATAATATTTTATATAAAACAAAAAATATGTTATGAATAAATTATAACATATTTTACCTGCTTTTAAAAATTATCTATTTAATCTAGTTTAAGATTGTCAATAATCGTTTCTATTACCTTCCATTCTCTATCAGTCAAATTTGAATCTAAAATAGGATTATCTAATCTTGAATCATATCTAGAAGCAAAAACATTTAACTTTCCATTATCACTATATGTATTATCAGTATATAATACATAACTGTTATTTGTATCATTATCATCAAATGTTAAAATTGTATTTAAAGTAACAATATTACCATTTTTATCTTTTACTTTAAAAGTTTTATTTTCATTCATGTTTTTATCCCCTTTATTTAGTTTTAGATTTAACATTATTTAAGTTAGTAAAATTATCAAGATAATTGTAATTTGAACTAACAGTTTTCGAACTCAAATTATTAATATTTGTTTTGTATGTTCCAAGCTTGTTACTAACTATTAGATTATCTTCTTCTAACTTAATAATTGCATCCTTGCATGATATAAAATAAATATTTTCATCAGAATTACGTTCAGGACAAACAAACGCATAAAAAGCTTCTTTATCTTTAGTACCATTATCTGATACACTAAAAGCATCGTATTTTTTACATTTGTTATACAGATTATTAATTGTTTCTAAGTTTCCTATTTTTTCATTAGTTTTATTTATATATATCTCATTATCTTCATCATAACAAGAATATTCATAACCATATTGAATATTCATATATCTATATAACTCAAGCATTTCCTTAGCTTCTTTACTATTACTAATATTACTAATTTTTTTGTTCATACAAGTATTATAAACTTTTTCACAATATACCATTTGAGGAGTTCTTTTATCATATATACTAGATGCTGAATCTACTATTACTTCTTTCATTTCATTATAAAATTCAGCTCCATCTATACCATATAACTCACTTAATTTATCAGTAATTACACTAGAATTTAGTGTTTTTTTAAATTTATTTACAGTATCATAATCAGTAAGTGTTAAAAGATACATGTAATATTTAGATGCTAGTGCATGAGTAAAATGACCAGTACCATATCCATAATTAACATTATCCATTGACTCATCATCATAAAACATATCAATTCCAGAATTATTTATCTTACCAAACGTAAGAGGCCAAGCATATGAATTAGCCTCACCTTCAGCAAAAATACAATACTCAGAATATCCTAATTTAGCCGTATTTAATTTTTCTTGACCTGAATGTATTATTTCTTCCATTAAAATTTGAGGATATTCATTTTCATTATAGCCATCACAAAATACTATAATTTTCTTTTCATCTTCAATCCATCTTGATGTATGATATTCGCTTTTTAATTCATAAAAGTCTGGATCATTATTTGCTATTATATCAATACTATCAACATTTTTAAGAGGATTAATTATTTTTTCTTCTAAAAATGTACATTTATCAGGAAGAGAACTTTCACATAATACGCTAGCTAAATTATCATAATTATTATAAGCATTTTTTACTAAGTCTGTTAAATAACTTCTAATTTCAGGAGAAAACTTCGTAGTATTATCATCAAGTTCTTTTAATATACTATCTAATGATTTAGTCACACTTGTATTATCTATATTATTTACATTATTAGATGTAGTTTTTCTAATTTCACTATCTATTCTAGTTTTAGCTTCTTCAGTAGTTAATTCTTTACCATCAGAATCTGTAATTATTATACCATCTTTTTCATTATTATCTATTACCTCGTCACTATATGAATTAGTTGTTAAAACTTTACTTCCATCATATTTACCATCATTTTTCTTAACGGAACATCCAGCAAATGACATTGTAGTAATAAGTGACATAACTAAACTAGTGATTCTAATACCATATCTTTTTCTTTTATCCATTTTATTTTACCTCTCTTTACTTAATATAACACATTGTTAAATAAAGAGTCAATTATACTTACTTTATCTGTTAAATTTATGTAAATAATAGAAAAAGATTAGTTCAAATTTTTAAACTAATCTTATTTCCAATAAGCATAATCATATACGCCAGACCATCCTAAACCACCTGGTAGAGCTTCAGCAAGTGAAATTTCTCTATATCCATTAGGGTCTAATACTAAGAAGTCTGATGCTTTCATATTTTCTATTTTTTTACCTTCAGTATAGCCAACAACAGTTACCCAGTGTTCCCAATATCCATCACTTTCACAGTTACCATGAACAACAACTGGACTTCCTTTATCTATATGTTTAATAATAGCTTTATAAACATCTAAAGTGTTATTTCCTTCGCCTCCAATTGCTTTCCAACTAGAATAACCAGGTCCTGGGGTGACATTCATAATATCTTTTCTATTATATCCTAATGCTATCCAAGCCCCATATGTTAAAGCAGCGCTATAACATGCAGATGATGCTTGAGCCCCAAATTTATTACCAATCTCATTATAATTATAACTAACAGTTTTTAAGTTGGTTTTATTAGTACTAAGTGCTGAATAAGCATAAGCAATTGTAGCAGTTGCAACTGATCCTTTACCAGAATTATAACTATCATTTACACATAAGTTTTTATTTGTGTATACACTAAATCTACCACTACGAGGTGTATTTTTATCATAAAATTCCAAACTCTCTAAATTATCAACTACTTTTGAATTAGAATTAAATTCAATACATCTATCATTAACATTACTATATCTCCAAGTGTTATTATTTAATCCATTAAACGTATCCCATCTATAATATAATGTTTTACCACCAGTTTGTGTTATAGTAGCCTTTACATAATAAGTACCAGTCTTTGATACTCTAACAACATTACTAGAATCAGTTGATTTACCATCTTTATCTTCTAACTTAATTGTAACACCATTACTTCCACTTTTTGTAGTAGTCGTTTGGCTTCCAATTTGGTATCCTATAACAGCTGATTTAACAACATTTTTATTATTTCTACAATCGCTTTCACTATTATATAAACTAAATTTACCACTACGAGGTGTATTCTTATTAGTAAATTCTAAAGTTTCTAGTGATGTAAAAGTTTTTGATTTATCAGTAAATGATGAACAATAAGCATAATTACCATGACTTAAGGTATCAGTATACGAATGAGTATTAGCATTAACTCCTTTATATGTATCCCATCTATAATATAACCTGGTTTTATTTGTTTGTGTTACAGTAGCTTCTACATGATAATTACCAGTTTTATTTACGTTTACTATGTTATTACTGCTTTTTAATCCACTTCTATCTTTTAATACAATTGAAATATTATTACCAGATGTCGTTTTTTTAGTTGTAGTAACATTCTTTGAATATTTGTAATTTACAATTTTTGCTGATAATACATCAGTTGCTCTGCTTCCTTTAGTATCAGCATTACAAGCCTTTTGAGTAGAATATACTTTTAATTTACCACTACGTCGTGCTCTATCTCCAGATGAATTTACTGTCAAACATTCTAAATTAGTAATTTTAGTATCCTTCTTTGTAATTTTTACACAAGGATCAGTATAATTATATTTATTTGCGTTTAATCCAACATAAGTAAACCATCTATAATATAGTGTTTTGCCTTCTATATTAGAAATATTAGCTGTAGGAATATAATCTCCTGCTTTAGAAACTAAATATGTTCCTGATGTATCTTTTGAATACTTATCAGAAAAACTTATAGAAACTTTTTCTAAATCCACTTTTATGCTTATTTGATACATTGGATAGTAAGCATTACTAATCGAATTTTTAATATAAGTTGTAATTCTTATAGTTTTTACGTTATTATTAATTACAAACTCTTTAGAATAATCTTGGTTACTAATCTTTTCTACATTAGAACTTTGGTTATCAATTGATTTACCACTTTTATCTAAAGCAAGAAATCTCATATAACGTGCATCATTACCACTTAGTGTATAAATATTTTTAGGGAATTTAACCGATAATCTAATTATATCAGTACCAGAATTATTAACATATACAGTTCCACTAAAACTGTTATCAATATTTATACTTTTACCCTTTTGTAACACACTTCCACCTTTAGTAGCATCATTACTAACAGGTGTTAGCGTATACTTAGTTATTTCGTTTTTTGAAGAAGCATTATATTTATATTTTACAAATTTCTCTTTTACTGCTGATGCATCTTTAGCATTTCTATCTTTCATACATTGTTCTTTATTTAAATATACTCTTACTAAACCACTTCTTTCAGGTGATGATTTAGTCACACTTAAACCTAGTGCATATTTAACAATAATAGTACTATCAGATGAAGCAACACAATAATCATCTCGCATGGAATTATATGATGGATTAACATTAGTATTAAAAGAAGGATAAGTATACCATCTATAATATAATGTTTGATTATTAGGATTACTTATTACTGCATAAGAAGATTTAGCTCCATATGTTGGTGTTTCAAATATTCCTTTATCATTTGCTTTTATTCCATCAATATCTTTATATTCAATATTTATTTTCTTTGTTTCAGATATAGTAGATACATATATTTTATCTTCTAAAATAGGATTAGATTCATATCCTAATATATCAACTGTAACTGTAGTTTTTATATAACTTACATTTTGATTAATAACAAAATTAAATTGATTATCTTGTTTATCTATTTTTATACTATTAATATTCCCTATTAAATTATCATTCTTATCATAAGCTCCTACTTTATATACAAACTTATTCTTAAAAATTTTATTATAAAATGTTTTAGGGAATCTACCATTAAGGCCTATTTTCTTACCACTAGGGACTAAAATTAGATCATTTTGTATATCATTATTTATTTGATTAGTTTCTAC
Source organism: uncultured Bacilli bacterium (assembly GCA_934162425.1). Lineage (GTDB taxonomy): Bacteria > Bacillota_I > Bacilli_A > RF39 > UBA660 > Aphodocola. The sequence continues at coordinate 99,924 of CAKPIS010000001.1, read as the reverse complement.
ATATTCTCCCATTTTATAACTTTTATCGCCTATTTTTAAAGTTGTATCAACGCCAACTATTTCAAATGTTGGTGTATTTACTACTTTCGGTCTTGATAAACCTTTAATTTTCTTAGTATTTAATGCAGAATTTAACATATATATGGTAGATAATATTATAGCTAATACCATAACTGTTATAACTGCATAAAATATTTTTCTTCTTTTAATTGTCTTGTTACTTGGTCTTCCAACCCTATTCTTAAATAATTTCATACAACTAACTCCTTTGTATTATAATACCTTATATAACTACTATATCATAGCCAAAAAAATGGGTCAATTAATTTAACTTTAACTGTTAAAAGATTGTAAAATAATATTAAATTAAAAACGAATGATATTTCTACCATTCGTTAAATAGATTTAATATTGTCCATTACACCATTTTGGCATTTTAGCATCACTTGCTTTATTCCACCAAAATAATCTACTAGGTTCATATTTATTATCATAAAAATCATATTTATATGATGAAAGTGGTTTGCTCATTACCTGTCCACCTTCAAGGTATGCTGGATCAAGTACCCAAACACTCTTTTTAAAATCATTCCAACTATTAATAGTAACATCTTTGTCTTTGTATCCGATTATCGTTATGAAATGAGTACCGCTACCCCCAGCTCTTGAATTATCAACCCTAATAACTACTGGCAAATTAGAATCAATTATTGATTTAATCTTATTATACATGTTTTTATATCCTGTAACATTATTATCATACTGTCCAGATCCATATGCTCCATATGCACTTCCACCATAATCTCCTGCCGGATGATAATAATTATTACAGATTAAATTATTAAAGTTTCCATTGCCATTCTTTATAATATATACACCATATGCCAATGCATAATCATAACAATCTGACGGTGTTTGTGAACCAATCTTTTTAGTAATATTAGTAAGATTTGCATTACCACTAGTATAATTTTTTAGAAATTTGAACCCAGTAGCATTAGTTGATGGATCATTATATTTATAGTTTACTATAGATGTTTCTAAAACATTTGAATTATTAGTACCTGTTCCATCATTATTACAAGAATCATTGTTGCTATAAACTTTAAGTTTACCACTTCTTTTTGAATATTCTCCCGACGTATCTACCCATAAATTTTCTAAATCCTTTTTTGTATGCTCCTTTTCAGAAGTGTTTTCACAACTACTAGCCCAATTAAATGTACTAGCATCTAATCCTTTATATGTAAACCAACGATAATATATTTTTTGTGCATTAGGATTCTTTATCGTTACTATTGGTGTATAAGAGCCTGAACTTGTTACCACATATGCTCCGGATGAATCTTTTTCTGAACCATCAGTATCTTTAAATGAAATACTAATTTTAGAATTGTTGCTCTTTGTTGTAGAAACTCCACTAGGAGTTCCTTTATATCCTTTTCTTAATACTTTATAAGTAACTGTAGGATTAGAATAATACATTTCATTGCCTGAACACTTTAATGAGCCAGTTCCAGTTTCACCACAGTTAAGCATTAAATCAAATACAGTACCATTTTTCAAAGCAGTTGTTCCACCAATATCTAATACTATAGCTCTTACTGAACTAACGGTTTGATTTTCTAACTGAATTTTTCCCTTTAACTCTACTATCGTACCACAACCATAATCATTTTTAAGTTTATTAGCCGCTATAACTCTTACATTACCATATGTTGAATCTTTATATATTGCATTTGTAAGTTTTTTCATATCACTTACACAAGCTGTTTCTTGGTGACCATAAGCTGTTAAGGTAACGGTACCATCAGTATCATTATCTTTTACTTCACCACCATTATATAAATAATAATCTGTTGTGGTGCTTACAGCGTCACCCGTACAATTCGAATTAGAATATACTTTAAATTCTGTTCTTATCGTTGACTGTGATACTCCTATCTTAAAGTCATCTGATGCAACACCACTAAAATTATTATAAGGCCTACAATATGATGAATCAGAATTTATTTGTTTTCCCTTTTCAAAATCATTATATATATACATTCTTCTATAATATTTTGATTCATTAGCTACATTTTTTGTAGTATTATATGTAACATTTACTTGTCCTTCATTTTTTATTTCATGAACAGGATAAGTTTTATTACCTATTTTTTTATTTACAGTACCTAAACTTATATTTTTCTCATATAACTGTATTTTATTTAGTACCATTTTAGGAACCACTTTATTGCTTGCTGTGGTTTTAGTAGTTGGTTTTGCTGTTGCAGTTGAACCAGTATATTTGTATTTTGTAATTGACTGTGCAAAAGCTTTAGTATAATCTCCCTCTTCAGCCTCACATAACTCTTTGCTTAAGAATACTTTTAATACTCCAGCTGCTTCTTTATTTGTTTTTGATATATTAAAGTTTGTTTTAACACTAACACTTTTTCCGTTAAATGCTAAACAAGTTCCTTTGTCTGTTAAATTTTCAGGTTTTAGATCTGTAGACTTATATTTTACAATTTTATAATATGCTTTACTATTATAAGTATTTTTTAATTCAAATGTCGTATTATAAGTCCTTTCATCTTTAACATTTGATACACCAGAAGTTTCTTCTATATCTGGAGTCTTTTGAACAATTCCAAGTTGTTTAGAATTAGTATTTTCTTTATATGGAGTATAATTAAAAAGTAACTTAAATATTTTATTAATTATACGTTTAAATAGGTTTAGGTTACTAACAAAGGTAGTAACGACATTTCCACCTTCTACCTCATCATTTATACAAGTTTCGTGTTTTAGTGATGGATCTACAGTAAACTCAGCATAGGCAATATTATCAGATGAATTTGTCTTCCAACCATTAGGTTTCCATGCATTTACATTTTTATTAACTATTGTATAATTACCATCATCAAATACTTGAATTGAAATCTTATGTTGTTCTTTAACATCTTCTTTTGAAAATGGTGATAAACTAAAATGTTCATTTGTATCTGAAAATATTTCATTACATGAAGGCTGTCCATACTTTCCGTCTTTATTTTTAGTATAAAAACATATTTTATAATATTTTATATTATTAGGTGCTACTACATAATAATTATAATCACCTGTTTTGTTATCATAATAGTCTTCACTAAAATTAAAATTATTTGTTGTCGTTGCAACCTCACCTTTTAATTTATTTTTATTTATTTTACTAAGTGTTAAACTTGTTATCCCAACTAATACTAAAATAAATAATAACACTAAAGTAATATAAAATGCTCTTCTTTTTCTTAATGTTTCTTTTGATGGTCTTCCTTGTTTCTTTTCAAAGAATTCAAAATTTTGTTTAATCTTCTCAAATAACTTTTTCATAATCCATCTCCTAACCTGGTAAGTTGCAGTAACCTTCTTCTGCTAAAAAGCTACTATCTATTACATTACCTCTATAATCTATTGCAATATAATATAAACGTTCATCGCTATTATCATTATCTTTAGGCATACATATATTTTTCATTCCTTTATCATTAAAAGAATAATAATTTTTATATCCTAAACTACTATCTGTTACAGTAATTTTAAATACACAATATTTTTCATTTAATTCTTCTATATCAACTTTCATTTTATTTGTACCTAAGTTTTTTTTCAATTCATCATTATATTTATTTATATTTGTATACAAACTATCAGATACCTTTCCTAAAATATTAGGGTCATTAAGAACTTTACTAATTTCATCACTAATTTTTTTGTCAGTCATTCCTTTTTCAATTTTGCTTTTAAGATCATTTGCAACAGTTTCAATAGCAGCTTCTATAGATGTAACTAAATTATCTTTTATTCCGTCATTTTTTATTATTTCATTATTATAATAATGATACTTAATTGCATATACGTGTTCTGGATTACTTGGACTTTTTATTTCTCCGTTTACTATGTTTGATACACAATAATTACTACTACATATCATTTTTTCATCTCTAATAGTACTATCAAAAGATACGTTTTCAAAATCCCCTTTACCAGTTACAGCTACTGTATATGAATCATCATCATTTTTTACAACAGCCATTAAATAGTTATCTTTTGAAACATAATATATTTTAGAACATTCTTCAGTATCAAAACATACAACATCAGAGTCATCTGATAAATTTAAATTTTTAGAATTAATACTTTTTAAAACAGAGTCTAAAATAACCTCATATGATGTTATAAAAGCTTTGTTTTTTGCTTTTTTCATTGTTTTTACAACACTTATTGATATTACTGTTATTACAATTCCTAGAATTACTATTACCGCTAATAACTCTACTAATGTAAAACCTTTTTTCTTCTTTGCTTTATCACTCATTTTTATTCCTCCTATTCTACATAAAATAGTAACATATATTTACAAATAATTCAATAATTCTTCAAAAAAAAGCAAAAGAAAAGAAAGCTAGTTTTCAGCTTCCTTTAACATTGTAGTTATAAGTATTCCATAACCTCTTTTTGGGTTATTTACTACCACATTCGTAACAGCTCCAATAATTTTTTTATCTTGTACTATTGGAGATCCACTCATTCCTTGAATAATTCCTCCGGTTTTACTTAATAGTTCATCATCAGTTATTTCAAATAATATATTTTTATTATCATTTACATTATTATTAACTTTTATTATATTTATATCATATTCTTTTTTATCTTTACCATTTATAACTGTAATTATTTTAGCATTACCTACTTTTATATCTTTATATTCACCAACTTCATATAAATTACTTTTATCTATTTCTTTTTCATATTTTCCAAATACTCCAGATTTAGTATTTTCTACTATTTTACCAAAAACTTTATTTTGATCTACATTAGCATTCTTACATCCAGGATCTCCTCTTGTACTTTTTTCAATTGAAGTTACGTTAGAGTCATATATTTTACCATCTTTTACGTTCATCATTATACCTGTTGATGACTCAAATACTTCATGCCCTAAAGCACCATAAAGTCTTGTATTTGGATCTATATATGTAAGAGTTCCTATACCAGATACTGTATCTTTAATATAAAGTCCTGTTTTAATGGTACCATTATCATTTATTAAATTAATATTTGTACTTTCTCTTTTTTTATCTCTTGTGTATACTATTTTTAAATTGCTTCCATTACTTTCTTTTATTGCATTTACAAACTCATCTATTGAAGTAATATTTTTTCCTCCAGCTTCAACTATTGTATCTCCTTTTCTTAAATAAGAAGAATTATCTATATTACCTATTTTATAAAAACCAGCTACTATTATTCCATTATTATTAATTTGAAGACCTATATTTTCTCCTCCAGCTACTATATACTTGGAATAAGCAAATACACTTTGTGGCATAATAAATGTAGCAACAATGAATATTGCTATAAAATTTTTAAATTTTTTAAACATTTTTTATGCTCCTTTGTAATTCGAATTACATTATTATTATGATAAATTTTTTTAAAATAATAATAGATAAAAAATGGTAATTAAAAAAGAAGAATTAATCCCATAAATTTTTAGGATATTTTCCTTCTTCAATTAGTTTATTAATTGCATCAGTTAAATCTTTTTTATCTTCTTTATATGTAACTCCATACCATTTTTCAGATGTGTCTAAAACATTTACTTTTATTTTTTCTTCTTTTATTCTTTTAAAAATACTATCTGGTATTAAAAATTCACATTTATCTAAATCACTAGTATGCTTTTTAAAGAATTCATTCATTTCATCTTCTAAGTAAGAAAATATATTTGGTCTAAATCCCCATATATTCATAGAAACTAAATTATCTTTATCAATTTCAAATTTTTCTATTGTATCATCTAGTGGTGTTGCAATTATTTTATCACCCATGTATTCTAGTGATGATTCTGTTAAATTAACTAAATAATTATTACTATCTTTTTTGCAAACTCCTCTTTTAACTGAACCATTTTTGCTCATCGTGTTAGATGCTCTATATCCAATCATAGCATATTCATCATCATTTTTATTTTCTTTAAAGAAATTAGATAACTTTTTATATGGCTCAAAACCATAAAAATCATCTGCATTAATAACAGTAAATGGTTCATTAACAAAATTTTTAGCTGATAAAATAGCATGTGAAGTACCCCAAGGTTTTACTCTTTCTTTTGGAATAGAAACAAATGATGGTACATCTTCTAATTTTTGAAATGCATATTCTACATCTATTTTATCTTCAATTCTTTTACCTACTGTTTTTCTAAATAAATCATAATTTTCTTCTTTTATTATAAATACTACTTTTGTATATCCAGCTTTTATTGCATCGTATACTGAATAATCAAGTATAAATTCTCCGTTAGGTCCAACTGGTTCTACTTGTTTTAATCCTCCAAATCTAGAACCCATACCTGCAGCCATAATTACTAATGTCATGTTATTCCTCCACCTTAAAGTCCTCTAGCGTTCCATTTTCAGTTAATATTTTGTTAACATTTTCTTCAGCATTTTTTAATTTTTCTGAACACTCCTTAGCAAGCTTCATAGCAGATGTATATTTTTCTATTGCATCATCTAAAGACACATCTCCTTTTTCTAACTCACTAACTAAATTTTCTAATTCTTTTAACTTATCTTCAAATTTTTCGTTATCTTTCATTTTTAACCTCCATAACTTTAGCGTTTATCTCTCCGTCTTTTATTATTATATTTATATTATCATCTATTTTTATATTCTTTATACTCTTAACACATTTATCATTAATTTTTGTAATAGAATAACCTCTTTTAAGTGAATTAAGAGGATTTAATATTTCTAATTTTTCTATTAAATGATTAGTTTTTTTAAGTTTATTATCATATAAAATACTAGGTTCTTTAAATATTATACTTCCTTTAATAATATCTAATTTAGATTTATTAACATAAAGAGTTGTATTTATGCATGTATTTAATTTATCTATTATATTATCTAATTTTTGTTCTTTTACCTCATATAAACTAAGTGGATTTTTTAATACATAACTATCTTTTAACTTTTTTAATTTAAGTTTATTATTTTCTAAAATACTTTTAACCGAGTTTGTATATCTTACTTTATAATTATCTATTTGCATTATAACATCACTTAGTTTAGGCACAGCTCTTTCAGCAGCTCCCGTTGGAGTTTCAGCTCTAACATCTGATACAAAATCACATATTGTAAAGTCTATTTGATGACCTACACCACTAATTATAGGAGTTTTACAGTCAAATACCTTTCTAGCTACAATTTCTTCATTAAACGGCCATAAATCTTCTATTGATCCACCACCACGGCCTAATATAATGACATCTAAATTATAGCTATCTGCAATATCTAATTTTTTTACTATATCATCTTTTGCAGCTTCACCTTGAACAAGACAAGGAAAAAGTATGGTTTGACATACTGGAAATCTTCTTTTAATAGTAGATAATATGTCTTTTACAGCAGCTCCCGTTGGAGCAGTAATTATTCCAACTTTCATTGGAAATAAAGGAATTTGTTTTTTATATTTTTGATCAAATAATCCTTCAATTTCTAATTTTTTCTTTAATTGTTCAAATGCAATATGCAAATTACCAATACCATCTTCCATCATGTCATCTACATATATTTGATAATTCCCAGTTGATTCAAATACGCTTATCTTACCACTTATAAGTACTTTCATACCATCTTCTGGTTTAAATTTAAGTTTTGTTGCGTTATAGCTAAACATTATAGCATTTATTCTTGATGTTTCATCTTTTAAAGTAAAATAAAAATGTCCTCTAGTATGTGCTTTGAAATTCGATATTTCACCTTTTAAATATACATTTTGAAGATGAATATCATTATCTATTTTATATTTTATATACCTAGTAAGTGCTGTTACGCTAATATAATCATGCTGCATATAAATTACCTATCCTTTACATAAATATGATACCATATCTTTATAATATAGGTCAATTAAAGAAAAAGAAAAGAGAAAAAATTAATTATTAATTTTAACTCTTTTAACGTAACTATTATATCTATCTAATTCTTCATCTATAAATTTATCTCTTTCTAAAACATCATAATTACTACTTAATATATCAATGTTTTTCTTTAATACGCCAGGTGCATCCTTTAAAGAAGTATATTCTTCTAACTTAAAATAATCTAATCTTTTACCAAATGCTTTTTTAGCTATTTCTAATAATTTTTTATCCTTTATCCTAACAATATTACCAAATTCATTTAAATAAGAATATTCAAAGCCATCTTTTGCTTCGCTAATTATATTTTCAATATCATAACCAGTTGGTATATATTCTGCAACTTCTGTTACATCAAATGGATATATTGCGTAATTACTATCCTCGTTTTTAAATTCTTTTTCTGTTTTTTCATTTATAAATTTACCACTCATATGAATATAATTATCATAAACTGGATTATACAAACATAAAACAGCATCAGATAATTTAAATACAATTACAGTTGTCTCATTATATTTCACATATTTTTTCTCATAAATAATACAAGTTCTAATTTCATTTGCAGTCATAATAACACTCCTTTAGCAAATAATACTATTCTACCTCTATATTTAATAATTTGCAATACAAATCAACTTGAGTTATTATAGTATATAGCTGAAAGGATGTATTTATGAATGAAGATAATTTAATAAAATATTATAATAAATTTAATGAAGATAAAAGACTTGATAGAAGGCATGGCATAGTAGAATTTACTACAGCTATTAAATATATAGAAGAAATATTAAGTAATATTGAAAATCCTAAAATAATTGATGTTGGATGTGGTACTGGTAAGTATTCTATTTATTTAAAAAATAAGGGATATGATGTTACTGCAGTAGAACTTGTAAAACATAATTTAATGACTTTAAAGAAAAAAGATATTAGTATTAAATCTTATCTTGGTAATGCTAAAGACTTATCTAGATTTGATGATAAATCTTATGATATGGTTTTACTTTTTGGACCTATGTACCATTTAATTAGTATGGAAGATAAATTAATGGCTCTAAAGGAAGCTAAAAGAATAGTTAAAGAAAATGGATTCATATTAATTAGTTATTATATGAATGAGTATGCCATTATAACACATGGTTTTAAGGATAATACAATAAAAGAAGCCATTAAAAATAATCTTATTGATTCATCTTTTCATGTTACTCCTAAAAAAGATGATTTATATAGCATGGTAAGATTAGATGATATTAATTATTTAAAGGATAAGCTAAATTTAAAAAGATTTAAAATATTATCACAAGATGGTGCTTCTGATTATATAAGACCTATAATAAATAAAATGGATGATGAAACATTTGACATATACTTAAAATATCATTTATCTATATGTGAAAAAGTGGAACTTTTAGGAGCATCTTCTCATGTTTTAGATATACTAAAAAAATAGTTCTTGATATAGGAACTATTTTAATATTGCTATAAATTTTGGTACAAATATATATAAACCAATAATCGCTGCAGTAAAAGCTGATATTACAACTGCCGCTGCTGCAGTATCTTTAGCTACCATAGCCAGTGGATGAAACTTAGTTGTATATAAATCTACTGTTAATTCTATTGCAGAATTAATAAGTTCTGATGTTATTACAAAAGCTATTAAAAACATAACTATAAGCCACTGTGTATATGATATAGAAAAGATAAATCCAAATATAATAACAAGTATTGATATGCATATATGAACAAGTAAATTTTGTTCTCTGTTAAAAAACTTCTTTACTTTTTCCATATATTACCTAAAACATGCAATTATTTTTGGTAAAAATACTGTAAGCCACATACCAGCTGCTATAATACTTGCTACAAATGTTGCAGCTGAAGCTGTATCTTTAGCAATTTTAGCTAATGGATGAAATTCTTCAGTAACTAAATCAACTACTGCTTCTATTGATGTATTAAATAATTCTGAAACCAATATTAATGCACCCATAACAAGTGTAATAACCCACTGAATTGGTGTAATTTTAAATACAAAACCACATGTAATTATAATAAACATAATTATTACATGAAGGGCTAAACTTTGCTCATGTAAATAAGCATACTTAAGTCCATCAAATGAGAATTTAAAACTTCTAAGAATTCTTTTTGGACTTAATTTTTTAAATTGTTGGGACTCAACGTATTTACCTCTTGAAACTTCCATCTTAACTTTCTTTTTTGATGCCATAATCTTCTAACAACTCCTTTTGTAAACTAAACATTTTTATTTCATCTTCTTTTTTCATATGATCATAGCCTAATAAATGAAGTAAGCCATGAACAGCTAAAAAACATATTTCTCTTTTTATACTATGATTATATTCTTTAGCCTGTGATATAACTTTATCATAAGATATATAAATATCGCCTAGTACTCTAACCTCTGGCATATTAATTTGCTTATTATCCTCAAGAGCAAACGTTATTACATCAGTTGGTCTATCAATACCTCTATATTCTTTATTAATCTTATGAATACTATCATTGTTAATTATTATAACATTAAATAATACATTTTTCAATGAAAGTCTATCTAAACAGTAAATAATAAAATCTTTTAAAGCAACTAAATTGATGTCTAAATCTTTACCATAATTATTAAAAAACTCAACGTAATTCATACTAAAAACCTCCAAAAATTAAACTTAAATAATACATAAATAAGAATAATTATAATTAAAAGAGTAATAATATCCCAGAATAGTTCACTTTTCAAGAACTTAGGCATCTTGTTTATAGTAGCTTTTGCTAATTTATATAAAATGCACCCTAATACTCCACCTAGAGTATTTAATATAATATCATCAATATCAGCAGTTCTACCAATACAACTTTGAGCAAACTCTATTGCAGATGATACTAATAAAGATAAAAATAACGTAACATATATCTTCTTATTTTTAGTATAATGCGCGACAAATATTCCAAAAGGAACAAAAAGTAAAATATTACCTACTACATTCCTAATAAATAATCTAGAAGACAATGGATATCTAAAGATTTCTTTAAATGGAATAAGATTATTAGTACCATAATTATTATCTTGAAATGTAACAATATAATATAGCAATAGCAAATATATTATGAAAAGATATGTTATTATTTCTTTATATAACACTATTTTTTGCTTATTAGTTAGTAAATAAACTATTCTAATTGAAACCAATATAATAGTAAATATAAATAACATAGGCCATATATCTTTTATTGCTCTTAAGAAAATATTAATAAACATAATTAAGCCTCTTATAAAAATTATTCTGGTGTTTTTATATCGGTTAAATCTATTTTACTATAATCAGTAATATTTTCATACACCTTAAAAAAAACATCTACTTCTATTTTACTATTATTTGAAGAAAAATTCAAAGTTTTTTTACTAATAATTTTTTCATCATCATTTAATTTTTTCTTAAGCTTATTATATGCTAGTTTAGATGCCAATTCTACTGCCTTATCATAGCTTAATTTTTGCTTTATGGTTTTAGTTTTTCTTTGTTTTACTACACTTAAATTAAATGGAAATATTTTTTCTTTTAATAAATCTTTTTTATTTTCTAAATAGTATGAAGCATAGTTCTTTTTTAAAGAGATTTTTTTATCAAATATAGTTATTATATAGTTATTTTTAATTTCATTTAAATAATTTATTTCTTCATAATATAATGGGTATGAAACACTTACTGTATACCAAGTTTCAGCATAAACTACTCCTTTTGCACATAAGCTTTTCTTTATAGTTTCATCTTTTATAATATTACCACTTATTACTATATCTCCCTTTTGCACATAATCATTTACACCTTTAACTATATCTCCATGGCTTGCACTTATTTTTTTTATAATACCACTTTTTTTAGCTATTATATGTCTATTTTCACATACTTCTTCTTTTTTATTAATTTTTCTTTCAGCTAGTTTAACAAGTAAGATACTTCCCTTTCTTTCTATTTCCATCCATTCTATTTCATTTTTATTTTCTTTTATAATTTTATTAATAATTTTAACTCTTTTATTATAGCTTGGAATAAGTTTATATTTACCAATGCCATTAACTTTTAGCTCATCTAATACTAAACTTCTAAGTTTTTTATTATTGTGAACTACGTTTATTTTAAAGCACGTAGTAGACATTATATATAATAAGATAAGTGATAATATAATGCTTATTATGTATGATTTATTTTTTTTAATAATAGATTTATATTTAACTTTACCATATAGTTTAATTACTTCAATTTTATATATTGTTTTAAACTTAATAAGTTTTAAGTAATTATCATACGATATTTTTATATAGATTTCTTTGTGATTTATTTTCTTTAATTTATCATAAGTTATGTTATTAATTAATAATTTTCTTATAAATAAACTTATGTTTTTTCCAGTAACTTTTATAAGTACAAAGCTATTCATGTGTACATTCCATCTTTATATTATATATATTGCCATTTATTATTATTTCTTCTTCATGCATAGATTCTATTATTAGATTTTTTCCTGTTACTATATATTTAACTTTATTACTTATAATTTCTATTTTATCACTGGAAAAATGATTTACTTTATCATAATAGTAAAAGTATAACTTACAATTTTTATATTTTATTTCAAATAAATTACATTCTGAATAATTATTAATTATATTTCTTAAATCCATATAAATCACCAATAAATATTATGCAAAAAAAAAGATACTATGTTTAGTAGTATCTTTTAAGGTAAAGAAAAATTAACCCAAATTTCTTTCGCGTCTTGCAGCTTTACGAGCATTCTTTTTAGCTTCAGCGCGTTTTTGAGCTCTTTCAACTCCTGGTTTAGTATATTCTCTTTTTCTTTTTACTTCAGAAGGGAGACCGCTTTTAGCAACTCTGTTCTTGAACTTTTTTAACGCACCTTCAAGGTTACCATTAACTTTAACAGTTATCATTTTTCTTTCCCCCCTCTCTTTTTTTACTGCAATAATTATAACACTTGTTTTTATTTATTACAATACGTTTTGTTTATTTTATAACAAAAAATGACAATTTTTTCTTATTTAGTAATCAAAACTACTTCATATCACACATATTATTACTAGTAATTCTTCTTATTCCACTACCCAAATATCTTCCTATATCTAAAATAGAATTAAATCCTTTTATTATATAATTAAGCAAAGTAGCTGAAATAGAGCCTCCTCCTATTATGTTTTTAAGTTCATATTTATTTAGTTTCATATATTTCTTACCTGCATTTAAACGGCCTAATAAAGCCATCTAATATTCCAACTATAAATGATACACCAGTTACTATGGCAGCTGCTATCCATCCAGCTGATGCACCAGCATATATCATTTTAAGTTCACTATTTTTTAATTTCATACAGCAGTCCTTTCATATTTTTTATTATCACTTATTTTATCTAGATTTATTATCTTATTAAATATATCTTTATTTTCATTTCTATGATTTATTATTATTAACGTTTTATCTTTATAATTTTTCTTAATGTTTAATAGTATTTTTCTTTCTGTATCATAATCAAGTGATGATGTTACTTCATCTAATATAATTACATTTTTACTAGAATTAAGTGATCTTGCAATTAAAATTTTACTTATTTGTCCATTTGATAAATTAGAATTAGTATTGTCTATCATATAATCTAAACTCATTTTTTTATCTATTAATGCACTTTTTAATATTAAATTATCTATTTCATCTCCCATGAATATATTTTCTTCTATGCTCTCATTTAAAAGTCCTGATTTTTGATCTACATATAAAATACTATTTCTAATAATATCATCATCTAAATTATCTATCTTTCTATTATTTATATATATTTTATCTCCTAGTTTATTTATTTGTCTTGAAAGCAATTTAAATAAAGTTGTTTTACCACATCCGGTTTTACCCGTTACTAATAAAAAATCTCCTTTCTTTATATCAAATGATATGTTTTTTAAAACAAATTTATTTTCATACTTAAAGCATAAATTTTTAAATTTAATACTATTTATATCAATTTGTTTATCTATTTTAATAGGGGTTTTCTTTCTTGTTTTTTTAAGTCTTGCGATAACAGATTTAAAGTTGGCATATAATGGTTGCAAAAGGAATATATCATGTAAAGATTCTAATATTAAATTTTCACATATATAAAGAAATAATAAATTTGACACTGATAAATTACTATCAAACAAGAAAATTAAGTATGTTATTATAAGTAAAGTAGTTACGATTGATATAAATAATTCTTTTTTTAAATATGCTTTAAAAGACGCTTCATATTCATCTACATAATTGCTATAAGTTTTAGATAACTTATTTTTAAAATAATCCTCCTTTTTTAAACTTTTTATTGATAAAATAGAATTAAAACTATCTATTATCTTATTATTTAAATTTTGATTATATACTTGTAAGTTTAGAAAATCAAATGAATGATACTTTAAATATTGTTTATTAATTAAAAGTACAATAAGAAAATAAATAACATTTAATAATATAAGTTTTAAATTATAAATAGAAATGATAACTAGTGAAAACAAAATAACTATAAAATTAACTGATACCACTTCAGCAAACTTATAAATCATCTCTTTTACAAATGTTAAATCGTTAATTTTAGATAATGTAGCTCCAGATCCATTTTCATGATAATAATTATAAGGAAGATCAAAAAAGTGTTTGATGGTTGGAATTGTAATTAATCTATCAATTATACTTCTAAATTGTATGGAATATATATTTCTTGTATAAGATATAACGCTCTTAAATATTCCTATAAAAAGAAAATAAATTATACCTATCATATACAAATTACTATTTAAGCCATTTTTGTTTATAACAAAGGAAATAGAATAAGAAAATAGTAAACTTAAAAGGGCTAAAAGTAACGTGTAAATAAGTAATCTTATAATTAAAACTTTATTTTTAAATATAGCTTTAAAATAACTATTATTTTCATCAAATGTAAGAGCTATATCAGAATATGTTTTTAAAAACTCTTTCTTTTCTATGTACATTATTTTATTTAAAGGATCTGCAATTAGTACTTTTGTTTTTAATACTTTTAATAATACCATGTAATGTCCCATTCCTTCTTTATTTGTAGTATGTACTATTGCAGGAAGCGTTAAATTATTAATGTTTATACTTTTATATCCAGTGCAAACAATATTATATTTTTTAGCTGTCTTAACTATTTCATATGCACTAACACCATTTTCTTTTATCTTCATTTTTTGCTTTAAGCTATTTAGTGTCTCATCTATATCATAATGCACTTTTAGATGATGGAAAATTAGAATTGCTATTGATTAAAGAAATAAATGCAAAAATGATTATTCAATTATTTGGTGAATATTTGAAAAATAGCGTTGATTTAAGTAAATATTCTGACGTTATGTTAACCTCATCATCATCTAAAATAAAAATTAAATTTAATGAAGTATATCCTAAATACCCTGTTGATGTAGACGGAGAAAATTCATACATACTACCTAATTATGTAGATGATACTTTAGAATTTGAACCTGCTAAAAAAATAAGAGTTTTATTAAATAAGAACATCAAATAATTGATGTTCTTTTTCATATATTAAAAGCCCTTATTAAATAAGGGCTTACTTTCTATAAAAGTGGCGTCCTGCAAAGGATTCGAACCTTTGACCCACGGCTTAGAAGGCCGTTGCTCTATCCAGCTGAGCTAGCAGGACGCGTATTGTTCCACAAAGAACAAAACTATTATAGCAAACAAATTAAAATTATTCAATATTTTTTAACATACTTTTTGTAATTTCTTTACCATTTACGTTAAATACAATACAATCTACACTATAATTATCCTTAACTGATAAAGAAATTGAGTAAATTACCTCTTCTAATACAGTCATAGAGTTTTCATCATCTAATAAGTAATTATTAAAATTTAAAATTAATTTATTATCTTCAATAGTATAATCTAAAAGTTTAGTATTATAGTTTAAAAAACTCATTAAATTAGTTTCATATATACGTGAGGATGTTAATTCATCAATAATTATCTTAATTTTTTCTCTTTTATCATTAGTCAGCTTGGTAACTGGTACAAAATAATAAGAATTATTATTATCATTTTTATTTATATAATATATTGTTACTTTAGTAGAATCTTTATAATCATTTATATCAAAAACATTATTAATACCACTTTTTCTGGTAAATGGTTGTGTTATATTTAGATTTAGATTAGGTATGTTCGAAAGCAATTTACCATCTACTTTTATATATACGTTTTTAATATTTTTAATACTAGTTAAATTATAAATAATAGCACTTATTGCCTTTTCATAATTTGCTTTAGATAGTTCTAAAACATCAGAAGAAAAATTAACATATATATCACTTTTATCTATTTTTACATCTAAAACTTTGGTGTCAGTTGGTAAGATACCTTTAAATCCGTTAGGTAATTTACTTTCGTATTTACCTCCTGTTACTAATAATTCCATCAATTTTTTCGCATATTCTTCATCCGTATTTGCATTTATCTCCAACATATATCTTGCAACATAACCATCTTTATCAATTAAATAAACTGCTTTTTTAGGTATAAGTGATACCGCTTTAGTGGTTTTGTAATTTTTAAGGGAATATTTTTTAGAAACAGGAAACATAAGTAAAAATAAAAGTAAAAAAAGCATTCCTGTAGTTCTAAATATTTTATTATAGGCAAATTTTCTTAGCATGATAAACCTCCAATATATAATATGAAAAAATCGCACATATATGCGATTTTATAACCTAATCTCATCTAATTTAAGTAATTCTATAACGGCACTAGCCCTTCCTTTTACACCTAATTTCTGCATAACATTCGATATATGATTTCTAACGGTTTTTTCACTTATCATAAGACTACTAGCTATTTCTTTTGTTGTCATATTCATAATTAAATAATCAAAGATTTCTTTTTCTCTCTTGGTAAGTATTTTCTTTGACATAAGCATCCCCACTTTCCTAATATAAGAGGTATTTTAATATTTTCTATATTATTTTATGAAAGTGGATGAAAAAAGTACTTAATTTTGATATTTAACTGTAATATACATGTTATTATCAAACTCAGCTTGTACTAACCTCATTATTTTATTAGCTGATGAATAATCATGTTCTTTGCTATTTATAGTTATACTAACATTATTACCATCTATTTTAACAAATGATTTTGTTTTAAATGTTTCATTTATCTTTTTTTGAATACCTTCTTCTTTTGTTTTTACTTCATCTATCTTTTTAAGTCCTTCATACGCACTATTTTTTTCTTCTGTAGTCGATTTTTTATCTGTTAAAACTTCATTGTATTTCGCTACTAAAGAAGATCTTTCTTCATCTTTTTCAACTTCAAGAGCTGTTAAAATATCATTTTTAGTAACTGATGCTTTTGCATTTTCCTTTTCTTCAGTTTTATTTTGTTTACTTGTTGTAGTTAAAAGCTCACTAGGCATAGTAATATAATAAACACTTAAAACAAGTATTAAACTAAATAATGTAATGAACCATAATTTTTGTTTATTAATCATAAATAAACCTCCTTTAGTTTTCTAATTAAATATATGCGTATGATTCATTATAATTACAAAAAAAGAATCCTAAGATTCTTTTTGCATGTTCATTACCGCATTTGCAAATGGTAAAACATCGTTTATTTTCTTATTTAATTCTTTTTGTTTTAATTCTAGTTCTTCTTCTTTCTTATTTAATTCTAATTCAAACTCATCTAATTCTTTTTGTTTTTTATTTGAACTATCAATTAAACTATTAACAAATGATTCATCATCTTCTAATTGCTTCTTATCTGATTCGTATTTTTCACTTCTTTCATTTATTTTAGCTAATCTATTTGATAATCTTCTAATTAATTCATCAACCAATTCAGCTTCATCAAACTCTAATGTAGCACTTTCTTTTTCTTCTTTAAATGAAATAGGTTCAACAGATACAAATGGTTCTTTCTTTTCTGCTTCTTTTTTATCTTCCATAGTAACAATTGGAGATTTAGCTATCTTAAGAATTTCTTCAACATCATATTGTTTCTTTTCAGATTTATTTAACGTGATAGGTTCGTTATTTGGAACATCCATAGGTTTTACATCATCATGTTTGATTTGATTATCTATAGAATGAATACTAGGTATCTCTGGTAATTCAATATCATTACTTTCTAAATTATTATCAGAATTAGGTACAAATACAGGCGATACTTCTTCTTTAACATCACTAATACTTGGAATGCTAGGAAGCTTTATATCACTACTTTCATTTACTTCAGGAGTAAATGGAGTAAATGCACTTTCATTAGCTACTTTATTATCAAATTTAATTGATGTATCTAATGCTTCTTTAATGCCATCTGCAAAGTTATTTAAATATAAATTACTAATATCTGTTAACGTATCTGAAATTAAAGAATAAATTAATGCTTTATACTTATCTATAGTGCTAGTTAAAGCTTCGATATTAACATTTTTATAAGTTTTTATATAATTTTCAAAGTTTTCAAACTTTTCTTCTACTTCCCTATTTTTTCCATCTCCCAAAGTGAAATTAACTCTTTTAATCTTTACAATCTCTAAATATTTATTATTTAAAAGATTATCTAAACTGTTAATAAAGTTTTCTTTATCTTTGTCGTTTGCTATATCACTTTCAGCAAGTCTATCGTTAATTTTATCTACAAACTGTTCATTAACAGTTTCAACTCCTCTTAAATCCTTAATAACATAATTTTCAACTAATCTAGTAAGAGGATTAGATAATTCTTCTTTAGAAGCATTAATAGTCTTAGAAAAATCTATAACATAATTTGATAATGTAACTAATTCACCAACTAAAGATGTAACCTTTTCTTCTATTTGGTTATTTAAACTTCTTAACTTAGTTCTATATTCATTATTATTTTCACTAATTCTATCTAAAACACTACTATTTAACTTATTCATTATAGTTACCTCCTTTTTCTTCAGAGTCTTTAATATTATTTAATCCTTTAATTAATGGTTTCATATTAAGGAATATTACTTCAGTCTCTGATAATTTAGAATTTAATTCTAATTCTTTTGCATTTAATTCAATCTTTCTTTGAGATAACTTATTTTCTCTTTCAATATTACTTTCAATGTTTTTGTTAGTTACAGCTAGTTTTTCTTCTACTTCATCTCTTCTTTGTTCTAATTTATTTTCTTTTCTTGTTAATCTTTCTTCTTTAGTATTAAGTGCTAATACTGTCTTATTGTATAATGTCATATCATCATACTTATCAAAATTATTACTTTTTTCTGGTGCATTCTTTTCTTCTAATACAGTATTTTCAAATGTATTTTCCATATCAATTTCCCCTTCATCTTCTTCTTTTATCTCTTTAATTTCTTTTTTATCTTCTTTTTCTTCTAATTTATATTCGCTTTCTAACTCACTAGTTAGTATTTTTAAATATTTTTCATCAGTTTGATCTATCATTTCTTTTAGGCTCTCTTCTAATTCGCTTTTTAAATTAGAAACTGATCTATTAACAGCACTTACTAAGAAAGTATTTTCTTTTACTTTAGCTATTATATTATCTGATACATACAAACTTAATTTATCTATTATCTCAGTTAAATCTAAATCTTCAGTCATATTAAGTTGATTTGAACTTTTATTAATATTTAACTCTCTTATATATTGTTTTTTTATCTTATCTATACTTATTTTATTTTGCACATAATCTTCAATGTATGAATCATTAGTAATTTGAAGTGCTAATGAGTCAATAAATAATTTTCTTTTAATTTTCTTTATAATTGGTGATTTAATGAGTCTTGCTGTCTCATCTCTTAAACTTTGTTCATTAAATCCTAAGGAAGTATCATTTATTAAGCTAATAATGTCTTCTGCAAAATGATAAATGCCTTTATTTATAATTTCAGCTAAGTAATTATTAATAATATCTTCATTTAAAGTACTGCACTTTAATAAAACATTATTTTTAATTCTTTCAATTATTCCTATCACAACTATCCTCCTTACATTAACCTACCCCTTTATGATATACCTCCATATCATAACTAATAACATTCTATCACAAAAAAAGATAAATTTAAACATTAAATTCATCTTTTCTTAATTTTTTTGCTTTTTATCAGAAAATATAGCATAAATAAAGATTATAGCAAGGCTTATAAATGTTGTTATAATACCAAGTTTCATACCATCTGGATAATAAACTAGTTTTATTTTATGACTTCCCTTTTTTATATCAAACGCAAGATAACTATCAGCTATTTTATAAGTATCTACACTTTTTCCATCTACATATACCTTCCAACCAATATCATAAGCAATAGTAGATAACATAACTTTATCAGATTTTAAAGTTACATCTCCTTCTATCAATGTATCACTATAACTTGTAACTTTTAATATGTTTTTGTTTATTTCGTTATAAAACTCTTTAAATTTATCATCATCTATAGCATAAGCATAAAACTTAATTATACCATCATCATTATTATCTTTAAAATTGATTTTTACCTTAACATCACCAATTTCTTTTGTCCCAACATCTACCGTATAATACTCATCAGATGTTATAGAATAATATTTATCATCAACTTCAAACCCATTTACATTAGAACCGTTTATGTATAAATATATGTTTTGATTAACCTTATTATCTAGCATGAATGTTATACTATCTTGTCCATCATCTAAAATATAATTAAATTCACCATTAGAATTATTTTTAAAATCACTAGGAGTTATTTCTCCTCCAATTACATCCTTTACTAAAACGTCAGTATATATATCAGTAGTATTAGTAGTTAAAGATACAAAGTCGCTTTGATTTTTAAATGGGTTATATTCTTCTGGATAATATCCTTTTATTTTCTTATCTACCCCGTATAAAAGTGACGATGAATAATTATATTTAATTAAATCTACTTTACCATCCGTTTTAAGATAAGAATAATATGGATTTTCTATATAACTTCCCATCAAATACTTAATATCAAACATAGTATTATATATAGGTGTATTATAATACTTATAATAATAACTATTAATATTATTACCAGATAAACCTAACTTTCTTTGAAACTTAGATACTGATTCATAAGCCATTGAAGTAAATGTTGAAATACCTTTATAATTATACCAAGCAGCATCATTTAAAGTTAAGTAATCAGTCTTTTCCATTCTGTATAAATCATTATCTTTACTTGTTGTTTCACTAATTAGTTTTTCGTATGTATTTTTATCACTCATAAACGTAGCTATATCATGATCAATATTCCAGTTATAATCAATTCCATAAATGCACTCTGCGGATACAAAAATAATTATTAATGCATATATTATTTTTTTATTTATTTTTTTAAACTGCGTAAATAAAAAGATAAGTAAGTAAAGTAGAACAAATATTATATTAATTATAGTTCTATCAAAATCAATGTTTTTAAATGAAAATTTATATGCTAAAAGAATTATTATTAACGAAATAAAGGAGGATGCAAATACACTTGATTTTTTTAAATCTTTTATTCTTAATATTCCATAATAACCTATTGTTATAAAGATAAATACATATATAAAAGAATATCTCCAAGGTAAATCATTAGGAACATGAAATGCATGCCATATAAAATCTAGTGAGTTTAAATTAAAACTTAGTACAAAAATCAATAATATTAGAAATGCTAATAGCTTAGCTCTTATATTTATTTTTTTATTTATAAAAAATAATATTACTCCAGTAAAAGTTAATAATCCAGCATATACGTTTGGAAGAGGAAGTTCATCACTTGCAAAAACAGTTCTATTTACTCCTGTTAAATGATTGAATAAAAGTTCATGAAATTTAAACTGTAAAGTAAGCTCTGGAAAACTATCACTAGTAGCTGAAATAGATGATAAAGCTTTATATAATGGTATTAGTGCAAATGATACTAATGTTGCAGCTAAAATAGAAAATAATATAAATAGTATTATTTTTTTGTATGTTTTTTTCAAGCTAAATCCATATCTATAAAATAAGTACCCAAAAAAGTACATTACTGTAAAAATACATATCATATATGCAATAAAATAGTTTGCAATTAACATAATAGATAGAAAAATAGTATAAAATATTGGTTTTTCATCGTCTACTAATTTATTAATACCAAGCATTATAAGAGGTAAAAACACCATTCCATCAAGCCACATTATATTCCAGTAATATGAACAAAAATAACCAGAAAATGCATATAAAACAGAAAATACAGTTAATAAAACGTCATCTTTTTTAAAAGTCTTTTTTAGGTATATAGACATCATACCTGATGCAAAAATAACTTTTAAACCTATAATACAAGAAAAAGCCATTACTATGTTTTCTTTTTTAAATAAGAATAAAACTATATTAAAAGGACTAGATAAATAGTTTAAAAAATTTCTATAAAAAGGAAGTCCGCCACCAGTATTAAATGAATATAAAAGACTACTTCCTTCTTTTACTCTATCATATAATTCATTTAATAATGGTCCATATTGATGATAAAAATCAACATCTAGCATTGAATTATTACCAAATGGTGCTATTTTACTTAACATATATATTACACTAATAATAATAGTAGATATAAGAAAAGTTATATATATCCACTTATTATTAGTTATGTTCCTTTTTATTTTTTCTATCATATTATCACCAGTAAAATAATATCAAAAGAAATAAATAAAATCAAGCTAATAATTTAATATTATTATTCTAAAACATTTAATATATTATCATTTTCATGTTTTAAGAAAACTGTTAATTTTTCATTTATATCAACTGTAGCTAAAAGTATTTCATTTATGTTTTTATATCCTTTAACATCAAGTGATTTAACAAGCCACTTTTCATCTTTTTTTATTTTAGATAAATTTTTCTCCATAATTTTTCCATCAATTATAACATTTGCGCATAAACCTTCTTTTTGAATATTTAATTTCATATTTTTATTAGTAACTGGTAAATACTCTTCTTTAGGTAAAAAACTTATTTGTCCATTTGCTTCCATAAGAGCATATTTTATTTGGTTAATATCAAAATAGCCTGCTATTCTAGCAGTTTGTAAAAAGTCGTTCATATCAATTTTTGTTCTTTTCATATTTTTATATACAAATTTACCATTATCTATTATTATTGTAGGAGTACCCATAAAAAATCTTCTTAATGAAATACTCTTCATAGTAAGAATACTAACTAATGTTCCAATTAAACCAAATGTTACCACACTAACAAAACCATTTATAGATTGAGTATCTAAATTCATAGTCATTTCAGCTGCAAAATTACCAATTGATATACTTATTACATAATCAAATAAACTAAGTTCTGATACTTGTTTTTTGCCTATTAATTTAGTAACCAAATACAAAGTAATAAGAGAAAATATAGCTCTTTGAGTAATAATTAAAACCTCATACCAATTAGTATTAACAATGTCTTTAATCATAGATTATCACCATATATATAATTTGTAACAATTAAAAAAATATACAAAAAAAGAACAATAAAGCTCTTTTATTTGCATATTAAATCAGTATTATTAGTTTTATAACAATATTTTAATTTTTTATAATTATCTAAAATAACTTTAATACTTTTATAATCTTTATTAACTTCAATATAATCATTATCATCTATTTTATATTTAAGATATGTAACACTAGGTCCGCAATCTATCATATTATTATTAACAATGCAAGATGTTGGATGTGTATTATAAATAGTTCCAACAGCATATTTTGGATCAAAATCAATAGTTATTATTTTATATGCTATAACACTTATTATAACGCAAACAAATAAAACGGATAATGAAACTATTAAAGATTCTTTTTTTAATTTATTATCAGCTAATTTTGGTCTTCCTACCTTGTTTTTAGTTTCTTTTTTCATCTATATTACTCCTTATTTTGGCTAGGTGTTTTCTTTTCTATTATACTACTTTTGTTAATTGTTTTAGTTCTTTTAGTACCATCTATTACATAATCAACATCAAAATATATTGTACGTGTTACATCACTTTCTTCATAAATTATAGTATCAGCTAAATTACTATTTGAAATACCGATATAGCTACCATTACCAATTTTATATGCAATTTTAGTAACACTTGCATTATTACAAGATATATCATACTTTGTCATATTAGATTTAACTTCTTTTAATACTAAATTACAAAAACCAACAGTACTTTTAGTTGTAGTAGTATTATTTATTTTTTTAGTTGTATACTTAGTAACCTTACTATTATTTGGATAATATATTACTTTTAAAGATAGTTTTTCTTTTAAGTCTTTTTTAGATAAATTAATTTTATCATTTAATTTCTTAGTTATTAAAGTCTTATAATCAGAGTCACCTATTTTGTACTGTATTTCTTTAACTTTTGCATTATCACACTCAATATTATAATTTACTGATGCTGATGCTAAAGTAAAATCTTTAATATCACAAGTTCCGCTAACATTTTTAATTACGTTAATATTAAATTTAGCTTCTTTATCGCTGCCATCTAAAGTTTTAGCAGTAATAACAGCTTTACCAACACCAACACCAACTACTCTTCCTTCATCATCTACTCTAGCTATCTCTTCATTAGATGAAGTATAACTTATTTTTTTATTTCCAGAACCACTAGGTTTTATTGATAAATATAATTTTCTTTTTGTTCCTTCTCTTAATTTAATTTTACTAATTAAAGGTTTAATATCAGTAATTAAAACGTTACTTTCATATTCGGTTTTTTTATCTCTAACTGATGCTAAAAGGGCAAATTTATCAAAACCAAATAAAGTTCCATAACCAAATATAAGTAATAAAACTACAACTATAAAAGCAAAAGATGCAAGTATTATAGACTTTTTCTTTGTTTCATGATCTGCTAGTTTTGGTCTTCCTACTTTACCTTTTAGTTCTTCTTCAGTAAATCCTAAATGCTCTAAAAAATCTTTTTTCATATAACTCAACTCCAATTATTATCTCTATTATAATATTATCATTTTATTAATTTTCATTCAACATAAACTAGAATTTATGTAAAGAAGATTTACAGTTTAAATTACTTGTTTTTATAATCTAGATAACATTTCAACTATTGCAGGTCCAAGTACGATAAGTAATATAAGTGGTATAAAAAATAATACTGAAAATATACTTATCTTATTAGGTATCGTATTAATTCTAGCTTTTATGTCCATAATTTGTTTATCTTTTAAGAAATCTAACTGATTATACATAGTATCTATTATACTATTACCAAAAAGATTAGATTGTTCCATGTTTAATATAATATTATTTATTGTTATACTAGGTATTCTTTCACTCATTAAAGCTAAACTTTCTGTTAATGATTTACCAAAATTAACTTGTTTTAAGGTTTCTTTAAACTCTTCTGATATTTCTGAATCAATATACTTACAAGCCATTTTAATAGCATTTTCTAAATTTCTACCAGACTCTAATGCAAGTGTTAATACCTCAAAATAATAATATGCTTCATTATCTAATTTTTGTTCCCTTTTTTTAAGCGGTAAATCAATCATTAAATAACCAACTAAAATATACCAAATAACTGCTATAATAGGAGATAATAAGGCACCATTTGATAAAAATATAAATGATACAAAAAAGACTAATATGGTTGTATACAATCTAAAATTCAAAAAATATTCTTCGTCAAATTTTTTAGATACACCAAACTGTTTTATTTTCTGTTTTACTTTTTCTATATCTTTTTTTCTATATATACGGTTAATAAAACCTTTTCTTTCATTCATATTGCTTAGAACCTCACTTTCATTATCTTATTTACAAAGAACGCATATAATAAGTAAATTATAATTATAATTACTAAGATAATATTTCCTATAGTAGTTGTAAATAATACATCAAAATAATTTTTATTTAATATAAGAATAAATCCAATAAATATAAATGGTATTATTAAAAGTGTTTTACTAATCATATTAGAACTAGATGTTAAAGACTTCATTTCTTGTCTTAGTTTTCTTTTATCAAATAACATTTTTTCAATAGATGAAAATACCTTTATAATATTACCACCCGTTTTATTTAATATTGAAAGTGAAGATGTTATATAATTAACTTCATCTGATTCAACCCTCTTAGAAAATCTATCAAATACAACTTCTAAAGATAATCCATAACTAATTTCTAAGTGCATTTTCTTAAACTCTTGTCTTATTGGTCCTTTAAGTTCTGTTGAAACTATTTCTATAGCTTGCATAGTACTTCTACCAGATCTAAATGCATTATTCATAATTATTATTGCATTTAAAAGGTCACGCTCTACCATTTTCTTTTTTATATGATTAGATATTTTAAAATATATATCGATGACATTAAAGCCAATTAACCCAGCTAATAAAATGTCTAAAAGTGATGCAAGTCTTCCTTCAATTATTCTTGACAAGACTATAATAAATATAAATATTAAACAAATAATTATCTTATTACTTACAAAATCAAGTGCACTCGTATCTTTTTTTTCTTCATAATCAATGTATTTATTATATCTTAAAGAAAACTTCTTTATAGCTTCTGACTTTTTTAAAAACATAGATATTTTCTTTACCCATCTAACGTACATATTAAAAAGTCTATCTAAAAGAGATATTTTATCTTCTCTAATGCTAGGTACACTATATCTTGCAATTCTCTTTTCTAGTTTAAGAGCACTATTATACATAAATAAGTACAATATAACAAGCGCTAATATTAAAATTATAAATGTTTGAATAATAAATACATTCATTTAAAACACCCTCTTTTATTTTTTGAAATTAAACATATCATCTAAATCATCAATACCTTTACTTTTTATCTTATGATAAACACGTGGAATACGCTTTTTAAGATCAAAGGCACCATCTACTTCAGATTTTGAAGTAAGACCAGTTTGTTTAAATGTAAATATTTCTTTTAATGAAATATCATCTCCATCAAAACCATCTACTTCACAAATACTATTTACTTTTCTTCTTCCATCAGATAATCTAGTTACATTAATAACTAAATCTATTGCATTTTCTATATATTCTCTAATAGCCTTAATAGGTATTTCCATACCAGCCATAAGAACCATTGTTTCAAGTCTATTTAATGCTTCTACCGGACTATTAGCATGCATAGTAGTAAGTGATCCATCATGACCTGTATTCATAGCTTGAAGCATATCAAAAGCCTCCTTACCACGTACTTCACCTACTATTATTCTATCAGGTCGCATACGAAGAGAATTAATAACTAAATCACGAATAGTAACCTCACCAGTACCCTCATAATTAACTAATCTAGTTTCAAGTGATATTACGTGAGGCTGTCTTAATTTAAGTTCAGCTGCATCCTCTATTGTAATTACACGTTCGTCATTACCTATAAAAGAAGATAAAGCATTTAAAAGTGTAGTTTTACCACTACCAGTTCCACCACATATAATAATATTCAATTTTGCTTTAACTGCAGCATCTAAAAATCTTGCCATATAAGGAGTCATAGAACCAGTTCTTAAAAAGTCCTCTATAGTTTGCATATCACGTCTAAATTTTCTTATTGTAACAACAGGCCCTTTAAGAGATAAAGGTGGAATTACTGCATTTAATCTAGAACCATCTTTTAACCTAGCATCAACCATTGGATTAGCTGTATCAATTGTTCTACCAAGAGGCTGTACTATCTTTTGTACAGTTCTTATAATATGCTCATCATTTATAAAAGAAACAGAATCATCACGGCTTATCTGTCCATCTATTTCCACATAAACTTCATTTTTTCCATTAACCATTATCTCTGTTATGTTAGGATCATCTAAAAGTTCAGTAATAGGTCCATAACCATTAACTTCATTTTCTATTAAGTTAAATATATGACTACGTTCTAAGTTAGTTAAATCATATCCTGATAAAGTCTTATCAATTTCATCATTAATATATTCGTTTAACATCTTATTATTAGGAATTTTATCATCTATTAAATTAGATATAATATTATTTCTAAACTTATCTAATAAATCTTTATCTTTAAATATATCATAATCTTTAACTGGTTTATAATCAGGTGCTTGCTCTTTAATATCAAAAGCTTCAAGTAATTTACTATTTTTTATCATAACTAACAACTTCCTTTCCTAAAGGTTCAATTAAACTTTTAGCTAACTTAGTTAAATTAGAAATATCTGTTTTTTTAAGAGATGCGATTTTTTTATTTAGTGTTAATATTTCTCCATCAATTACATATTTATCAATATCTTTTATATAAAAAGATTTATCTATTTTATAATCTATATTATGTTTTATAATGTTCTTAATATCATATAAAGAAAAGTAATCTTTACCAGTGTCTTTAGATGCATTATATAATACTTTATAATTTGTCTTATTAGTATCTTCAAATATTGCAACCATGCTTCTAGAATTCTTTAAATCAGCTGGATCATTTGTAACTATAAATAAAGTATTATCACTTTTATCTAATGCTGATAATGATATTGGACTTAAATTATGAGATGTATCAATTAATATAACATCATACTTATACATTGAAGAAGATATAATTAAATTAATATATTTACTATCTATTTTAAATGCATATCTAGGATCTAATGGGGATGGTAAAACATCTATTTTATCATTATAAGTAGATATATAATTTTCTATTCCATTAAATCTATTATTACTCATATCATCAACTACGTTATATATTGTTTTTTTAACTAAAATATTTAAACTAAGAGCAACAGCTCCACTATTTAAATCTAAATCAATAATAAGTACTTTTTTACCCATCAAACTATATATACCTGCTAAATTAAGAGTAGTAGTTGTTTTTCCAACTCCTCCCTTGCAAGAAAATATAGTTATTACTTTAGCAGCATCTTTTTTCACTTTGATAACACCCTTTCTATTTTTTTATTTCCATCACTTTCAATATAACCAGTATAATTACTTAAAACATTATATTTATCTTTTCCAATTATTCTTCCAAAAAAACCATTTACATTTTTTTCTAATTTTATATCTATTCTTTTATTTTCTAAATCTATATCAACGTTATATTTATCTATTTTAGAATCATTTTTATTAATTAAATCAAGCATTTTGTCATACGGATTTTCATTTATATGATTAAGTCCATAATTAAGAGATAATATAGATATATCATTTAATTTATTTTCTTCTATTTTAGCAATTCCAATATCTATTACAAATGCTCCTAGTATTATAAAAATTGGTATAAAAATAACAAATAAAAACAGAGATTGTCCCTTATTATTTAACTTAATCATTTTTTATCACCCTACTAGTCTTAATATCAAATACTTTATCTTTAAAATAATTAAGTCCTGGTGTAATAGGCTCTATACTTTTTTTTATTTCCATTACAACATAATTATCTTTATTTTCAATCAATATGTCCAAGTCATCTTTATTTTTAATGGTATTTTTTATTGTATCTAAATTTTCTCCGTTTTCATATAACGTAACTGCATCTGATATAACATTTTCTAAATTATTTTTTTCATATATAACTATTCCAAAGTCAATGATAGAAAAAATAAGCAGTAACATAACGGGTAATATAATTACAAATTCTACTAAAGCTTGACCCTTTTTATTTTTCATATCTATCAATCCCCTATTATCAATTAGTATTATAACAAAAATTACAATTTAAGACAATAAATTTGAATTATTTAAGTTAAATATTTCGTTTTATATGAAAAAGAGTCTAAATATGCTTTAGGCTCTATTGCTTTTCTAATGGTTTTATTTATCCAAATAATGTGATCCACACTGCGCAATTTTAATTACATTATTTTCTATTTTATAGACAATTCTATTACAATTATCTATTCTCCTACTCCAGTATCAAGAAAAATTTCCAATTAATGGTTCTGTCTTTCCTATACCTTCATACTTGTTTCTATCAATATCCTTCAAAATTTTTAGAATACGCTTTAACGTTTTTTTATCTTGATTAGTCCAATAGATAAAATCCTCCCACGCCTCATCAGACCACATTTTAATCATCCAAATTTACCTCATGTATAGTTCCATCATTATTCTCAAGTTGATTAACAGATTTTTCTAGTCTTTTTATGTTAGAAGAATTATAAAAAGGGTCAGAATCACTTCTTATTTCAAATGGAATTTTATGATCACGAATAGCTTGTTTTGCAAAGACACAAATAGCCGTAGTCATCGTCATTCCAATCGAAGAACAAAATTCCTCAAATTGTCTTTTTAAATTTGAGTCCATCCTAATATTGATATTTGTTTGAGTCATATAATAACACCTCCTATATTTAAAATATATCATTTTTATTTACACTGTCAATATTATTATATACATTGTTATTACTTTTATGCAATATTTTTTAAAAAAGTGATAACTGACTAGACTCTGGCATATTATCTAAAATACCCATCATACGCATCTTATCAATTAACGTAGCAGATATTTTAGCTCTAACTTGTAAATCTTCTATACTAATAAACTCTCCTTTTTTTCTTTCTTCAACTATTTTAAGAGCTACTGTATCACCTAATCCATCTATTGAAGAAAATGGAGGATATATATTATTATCATCTTTTACTTTCCAAACAGTTGCCTCACTTTTATATAAATCTATTGGTAAGAAGTTAATTTTTCTTGCACAAGCTTCTAAGCATACTTTAAGACTTTCTAATTGTCCCATTTCTTTATTAGTTGCATCAAAGCCTTTATTTTGTATATCTATAATTTTACTTTTAATAGCTTCATAACCTCTTATCATAGAATCTACATCAACATCAGTTGCCTTAGAAGTAAGCCATGATGCATAAAAGTATACAGGCATATGAACCTTATACCATGCTATTCTAAATGCTGATATAACATATGCAGCAGCATGAGCTTTTGGGAACATGTACTTAATCTTACCACAAGAATCAATAAACCAATCTGGTATATTAGCATCAATCATAGTTTGCTTATGTTCTTTCCATGTTTCTGGATCTTTAGAAGCTTTTCCTTTACGAACAAACTCCATTATTTTAAATGCCTTGATAGGCTTTACACCATGATACATTAAATATACCATTATATCATCACGACACCCTATAACATCTTTAAATGGTACTATATTATTTTTAATTAACTCTTGAGCATTACCAAGCCAAACATCAGTACCATGGGATAAACCTGATATTTTAATTAATTCAGCAAAGGTTGTAGGTTTTGTCTCATAAACCATTCCAATAGTAAAATTAGTACCAAATTCTGGAATACCTAAAGTACCTGTTTTATTCATTATTTGTTCATTTGTAACACCAAGTGCCTTAGTAGATGTAAAAATACTCATAGTATCTTTATCATCTAATGGTACTTTAGTAATATCAGTATGTGTTAAATCTTGTATCATTCTAAGCTGAGTTGGATCAGAGTGTCCTAATATATCAAGCTTAAGTACGCACTCTTCTATAGAGTGATAATCAAAGTGTGTTGTTCTCCATGCACTTTTAGCATCCTCTGCTGGATATTGGAATGGTGTAAAATCAAATACTTCCTTATAATCTGGAATAACAACAATACCACCAGGATGCTGTCCTGTTGTTCTTTTAACTCCAGTACAACCAAGTGCCAAACGTTCTACCTCAGCTCCTCTTTTATTTATCCCTTTATCTTCTAAATATCCTTTAACAAACCCATAAGCTGTTTTTTCTGCAACAGTACCAATTGTTCCTGCTCTATATACATTATCAGCTCCAAATAATACTTTGGTATAAGCATGAGCAGAAGCTTGGTTTAAATCACTAAAGTTAAGATCTATATCAGGAACTTTATCAGCATTAAATCCAAGGAATGTTGCAAATGGCATATCTTGTCCATCTTTATATAACTTATGTCCACAACAAGGACATATTTTATCAGGAAGGTCAAATCCTGTTGAATACTGTTTACCTAAAGGAGTACCATCATCAAAATCAAATATACTATGCTTGCAATTTAAACATCTATAATGAGCTGGAAGCGGATTAACTTCTGTTATACCCATCATTGTAGCAACAAATGATGAACCTACAGAACCACGAGAACCAACTAAATAGCCATCATCATTAGAGTGTTTAACTAACCTTTGAGCAATTAGATATATAGGATCAAATCCAGCTCCTATAACACCACCTAATTCTTTCTTCATCATTTTTTCTAATAATTCTTCAGTTAATTCTTCCTTGCTATCCCAAGTTTTAGTTAAATATTCTTTTAATAAACTCTTAACAGAATCAAAACCATTTACTATTACCTCATGCATCATATCAAATGTTTCATTAGTTAAAGTATCATCATCTATATCAGGCTTTTCTTCTTTTATTTTATAACTACAAGCAGTATATACTATATTACCATATAACTCTATTGCAATTCTCTCTTCTATATTATGTGGAAGAGGTTTTCCATACCAAGAAGCTGCTTTTTCATATACTAAGTCTGTTACAACACGTGGGCAATCTAGGTAAGATAGACCATCATCACTTTTAATTCTAGGAGAAAAAGGTACACCACCAGTATCTATAATAACTTCTAATTCATCAACTAAATCAAGAAATTTATTAGTATTAGTAACAACTATTTCATTAGCAAGATCTTTTCCTAAAAAGTCAAAATCACTTAACATTTCATTTGTAGTTCTAAAATGTTGTGATGGAATTTCTTTTATTGCTTCTCTTGCTAAAGGATGTCTTCCACCACCAGGTACTTTTTGATTAACAATAATTTGTCTATATATTTTATCCTCTCTTAAAAAATGATGTACATCACCTGTTGCAACAATTAATTTACCCGCTGCTTTAGTTTCTTCAATTACTTTTCTAATATGATTTTTAAGTTCTTCTTCATCTTTAAAATCACTCATTTGCAATAGATGAGAATAAACTTCTGGAGGTTGTACTTCTACATAATCATAAAAATTAATTATGTTATTTAACTCTTCCCCTTCTTTACTTCTAGCTAACGTAAATACTTCTGATTCATAACAACCGCTACCAATTAATAAACCCTCTCTTAACTCTTCTAATTTACTTCTTAATATTCTAGGAGTTTTATATAAATAAACTGTATTAGCAAGTGATATTATCTTAAATAAGTTTTTAAGACCAGTTTTATTTTTAGCTATTGCATTAAAATGATAAGTTCTACCAAACTTATGAATTTCATCTTTAGGTATTAGTCTTTCTAAATCACTTATTATTTCATAGTTTTGAGAATCTAATTTATCTAGCATTTTAGCAAAAACAAGTGCTGTTCCTTTAGCATCATAATCTGCTCTATGGTGAGCATCTTCTTCCCATGGTACATTATATCTTTTAACTAATGCAGAAAGTCCATGTCTTCCATAACCTTGATCTAATACTCTTGATAACTCTAATGTATCAACTACTGTATTAGTTAATGTGCCTAAGTCATATTTTTTCATAGCTATTTCTAAAAATGATATATCAAACTTAGCATTATGTGCAACTAAAGTAGCATCTCCTATCCATTCTAAAAACTTTTTAGTTACTACATCTTCTGTATCATGACCTGCTACCATGGCATCAGTAATACAAGTTAAATTAGTAATCTTTTCTGGAATATGTCTTTTAGGATCAATTAACTCATCAAATGAATCTATAATTTCCCCTTTTTTAAGTTTTACAGCACCAATTTCAATCATTTGATCATTAGTTGCAGCATTAAAACCAGTTGTCTCAGTATCAAAAACAACATAAGTTTCTTCAAGCAATTTTTTATTAGTAGGTCTTATAACAATATTTACAGTATCATCAACTAAAGTAAGTTCTGTACCATAAAGCCCTTTAAAATGTTTAGATTTATCTTCTATTTTTTTATTATGAGCTTTAATAATAGAATATGCTATAGGAAATGCTTGACATCCATTATGGTCAGTTATAGCAACACCACGGTATCCCATATCAATTGCACGCGATACAAGTTCACAAGTATGTTTACCAAGATCAAGTTTAGTTACTCCATCCATTTGACTCATCATAGTATGAGCATGAAGTTCTACTCTTTTTATTTCGGCATCATCCACTACTTTTACATCTTTCGATGCTATTTTATTAACATGTCTTATATTTAAAACTAAATCATGAGAATATATATCTTGCTTAACATAACCATTTATTCTAAACCATCCAGACTTCATAGACTTAGATAATTTTTTAAATACATCAGCTTCCTTAGTAAAAAGTTTAGCAAAAATACTATCAGTCTTATCACTAATTTTAAAAGTTAATATCTTAAAATTACTTTTACTAGACTCAAATTCTTCTACTCCAAATACAAAAGCTTCAACAGTTACATTACCATCTTCTGCAATAATATCTTTAATACTAGTAATAGTACTAGCTTTTATTTCATCACCATAAAGTATATTACTCTCTTCTTTTTTAATAGGTGTAATAGTTTCATTTTTTATTTCATCTTCTAACTCTTTTTTTACCTTTAAAGAATTTTCTTTATTAATAAAAGTCTTAATCTTAATATCATTAAATCCTAATTTTTTATAATAAGAAATAATACTATCTAAATGATTTTCTAATATACTCTTTTCTGCAACATTATCTATTTCAATAACTAAATAATTATCATCATATAAAACTTTCTTTTCTATAAATAACTCTTTCATAGGTTTAGCTAAAGTACTACTATCTATAGCTTCTTTATAAAAATTAACTGAGTCATTATAATTAATATTTTTAATAACAAACTCTATTTTCATAGAATCCATATCAGGAAACCCATTTTTAATATTTTCATTAACAAACAATAGTATATTACTAGGTAATATATTATCTAATTCAACAACAAATGTACCATTACGTCTTGCATTATCTAACCTTAATTTAAGTATTTTTCCGTTATTAAATGCTTCATAATAATTATCAGGCAAATTAATTTTACTAAGTAGTAATTTTAATTTATCATGCACTTTAATCACCCACTTCTTCTAACTACTCTAACAAGTATAAACAATACTAGTTTACAATAAATTATGTTTAACATCAAGTCTAGACATATAAATTTTATTTTATTTCTTCATAACAAAAGGACAGCAATAGGTTTGCTATCCCTTTATCATTCTTATTTATCAATTGGCCTTACATCCACAAGTTCACCTTCACATAATACATTTGGTGACTTAAATGTTCCAATTGCTCTTAAATTAACAATATAAATATCAGAAACCTCTTTTATTGTAAGGTAATAATCACCATTTTCTTTACTAACTATTAAATCCGGAGTCCAATTTTCAGTATAATCATCAACACCAAATTTTTCAGTTCGGGTTGTACCGTCTACATCTTCGGTAGAAAAAATACAAGAATTTGATAAGGAATTTGTGGTGTCAGATTTAATCTTATATTTTAATTTATATTTTTCGCCATTAGTAACATTAAAAGTTTGTGTTGCTCTATAACTATTATCTAGATTTGTTGAAAGTACTTTTCCGCACTCACTATAGAATATAGAAGAAGTGTCGTTACACAAGTTACTAACATCAACCGTTTCATTTTCTGACCATTTATAATATTCAGTTATCATTTTTTTTTCTTTATCTTTTAATATAATCTTCTTAAAATTATTATTATCTAAAATCTCAGTTTTATCATCATCACAGAACATATCATAATTTTCACAAATCCTTACTTGCGAATCAGATGATGGTAAAATATCATTCAAGTCATTGCCATTTTTAATATAAGCATCAAGTACTCTTAAAGCATAATCTTTATTTACAAATTCATCAGTTGCTTTATTTGAATTTTTATACATTCTATGTAAATCAACTATAGTTTGATAAAAATATATCATGGCAATACTAACTATTGCAAAACTAACTATTAATTCTATTAACGTAACACCTTTTTTATTTAATTTCTTCATAATCATTCTCCTAAATTACACCCTCTGTTACCTAAAATATCTGGATTTTCTATTCTAATTGATGCATAAGTAGTTTCAGTAGAACCACCTTTTTTTAACACTCCAATTAATCTATAATCAGCTTTAAAGTTAGATGTCTTTTTAATTCTTTTTAAGTATTTGTTAAAATTATAATCATCGTCACTTAAACTTGTTAAATAACCTGTTAAATAGAAGCTACTACTGCTATAACCAGATGGCAAATTTAATGAAGTTAATTTAGTAGCATAACTGACATTATTAATATCACCAGTAGTACCTGAACCATATATTTTTTGACCCACAAAAGAACTACCACTACTAGAACACTCAGTACTAGTTACATTATCTATAGCTCTCTTATTAGCTTTTTCTATAGCCTTAAGTAAATATATATCTTCTGTTCTATCATAACTTTCTATTTGTAATTTATAATTTTTATAAAGATTAGGTACGTTTGCAGATACAAAGACTACTACTGTTGTAACAAGCGCTAATACTACTATTGTTTCTGCTAAGAAAAAACCTTTATTATTCTTTTTCACTAGTTATCACCCTTTCAAATACTTGATATCTTCTAAAATATATTATATAATATTATTATAATAAAATCTAGAGTAAAGATAAGAATAATAATGATTTTATTTTTATAAAAGTATAAAGGAATAATAAGGGGAGGTATTTATGTTAAAACAAATAGATTTTACTAAATTACCAATAACAGATGTAGTTACTGAAATATTATATAGTGCTGCTGAAGCAGGTGCTAGTGATATACACTTTGATCCATATGAAGATCATATAAAGGTTAGATTTAGAATAGATGGTATTTTAATAGATTATGCAATTATTCCAGAAAACATAAGAAAAAATCTAGTAGCTAGATTAAAAATAATATCTGGTATGGATATTACAGAGTCTAGACTTCCTCAAGATGGTGCTATTAAAACTACTATTCGTGATATAAATTTAGATATGCGTGTATCTTCTCTTCCTACTAATGAAGGAGAAAAAATAGTTATTCGTATACTTGATTATACAGCTTCACTTAAAGGTCTTGAAAGTTTAGGATTTTCTCCTGATAATTTAAGAAAAATGAAAGATTTGATTAAAGAACCAAATGGAATTATATTAGTAACTGGTGCTACTGGTTCTGGTAAATCTACTACTGTATACTCTCTTTTACAGTTACTTAACACTCCTGAAGTTAATCTAGTTACCGTTGAAGATCCAGTTGAAATGGGTATTGATGGCATTAACCAAATACAAGT
Source organism: uncultured Bacilli bacterium (assembly GCA_934162425.1). Lineage (GTDB taxonomy): Bacteria > Bacillota_I > Bacilli_A > RF39 > UBA660 > Aphodocola. Next base: position 62,636 of record CAKPIS010000001.1, on the reverse strand, counting down.
TAATAGTGAAATTGGTCTTACGTTTGCTAACGTACTTCGTTCTATATTAAGACAAGACCCTGATATAATAATGATCGGAGAAATAAGAGATGATGAAACAGCTAAAATAGCAGTTAGAGCATCTATTACTGGTCACTTAGTACTATCTACACTTCATACTAATAATGCATTAAATACAATTGAACGTTTAACTGATATGGAAGTTGAAACTTATCTTTTAGCTAGTTCATTAAATGGTATAGTATCACAAAAATTAGCTAGAAGAATTTGTCCTCATTGTATGAAAAAAAGACCTGCTATTGAATATGAAAAAAAGCTAATTAAAGCTAATTTAGGTATAGATATAAATGAACTTGCTTACGCTGAAGGATGTCCTGAATGTGTTGGTGGTTATAAAGGTCGTATTGCTATACATGAAGTATTAGTTATTAATCAAGAAATAAGAGATGCTATAGCAAATGAAATTCCTAAGGAAGAATTAAGAAAACTTGTTTATACAGGTGATACTAAAACTCTTCTTCAAGATGGTTTAGCTAAAGTACTTCAAAATATTACTACTATAGAAGAAATACTTAGAATTGTAGATTTAGATGATTCTTCAACAAAAATAGTACTAGAAGGAGAAATAAAGGCATCTAATGTAAATAATAATAATAATACTAATAATTTAGTAAATAATAATGTAGCAGCAAATACTAATACAGTACCTAATATTAATATAGCAACAAATAATAATGCAACCATAGGAAATACTTCTACTTTAAATAATCAGATTAATAATAATATAAATATGCAACAAACACCTAGTAATATAAGAAATAATTCTGATGCAGAAATGTTAGATATATAAAAAGAAATGCCCTAGTAAAAAATTGGGCATTTTTTATTTTTTAAAAACAGTTATTAAAGTTATAATTTAAAAAGCTCTATTTTAAAAATAGAACTTTATATAAACATAAGTATTTTATCTATACTTAATTCCAAAAGAAGTATTATAACACTTGCAAGTGATAAATATGGTCCAAATGGTATTATATTATTATCATTTTTTATTAAGCTTACAATAGATAATGGTAGTGCTATAAATGAAGCTAAAAAAACAGTTGCTATAGACATATCAAAACCTAATACTAAACCTATAACAAACAATAATTTAATATCTCCACCACCTAAACTTTCTTTTTTAAATACTTTATCTCCAAATAATTTAAATAAATATAATAATGTAAATGATGCAATACCATTTAATACTGGATAAATAAGCCCATTTAAGACATTTAGATTTTCTAAACGCATTTTAATAATTAATTCTATTATAATTAGTATTACCCCAGTTATTAGAACCTCATCTGGAATTATATAGCTTTCTATATCACTAATTGTTATAACTATTAAAACTGATATAAATGTTATTGCTATAAAAAACTTTATATTTAAACCAAATACTATGTATGATAATAAAAACAATATACCAGTTAAAAGTTCAAATATAGGATATTTTATAGATATCTTATCTTTACATTTTTTACATTTACCACCTAAAAATATATAAGATAAAACAGGAACTAATTCATAAAACTTAAGTTCATGATTACATTTTGGACAGTGTGAATTAGGATATATCAAAGACATATTATTAGGTAGTCTATACCCTACTACATTATAAAAGGAACCAAATACTAGTCCAAATATAAATATTATGGTTCCTATTAAAACTTCTAAAGTCAAATTATAACCCTCCTATGATGATACTTGATCATAAAGAGCAAACATTGGAACTACTATTGCAAGAAGTATACCACCAACTATAACTGCAAGACCAACTATTAATATAGGTTCAATTAAAGTCTTTAAACGATTAACTATAGTTCTATGTTGTTCTTGATAGTATTGTGATACTTTTTCCATCATTTGTCCTAATCTACCAGTTTTTTCACCAGTTAATATCATTTGATATGCTATATAAGGAAAAGCCCAATGATCTTTAAATGATGCAGAAACAGATTCACCCTTAGTTAAATTAACAGATGTATCATGAATTAACTTTTTATATACTTCATTAGTAGTTATTAATGATAATACTTCTATTGAATCTGTTATAAATACATTATGATTTAAAAGATTAGCAAATGTCTTAGAAAACATTGTAACTTCATTATAAATAATTATATTACCTATTACAGGTATCTTCATAGCAAATACTTGAAGAGCTTTTCTAACTGGCTTATAGTATTTATATAAAAGTGTAAACATAAGAAGTACTAAAAACACACCTATAGCTATTTGAAGTATATATTTACCTAAAAAGTCACTTAAATTAAGTAAGAATACTGTTATAGCTGGAATTTCATCAGTTCCTAAATCATTAAATATACCAGCAAAATTAGGTACTATATATATAAGCATAAATACTATAACAGCTATTGCAAATATAACAACTATTGTAGGATACATTAGTGCAGAAATCATTTGTTTTCTAGTTGTTTCAGTTTCAGTATAATACTCTATCATATCATCTAAAGTTTCAGGCAAATTACCAGTCATTTCTGCTGTTTTAATCATGTTAATTAATAGCTTTGGATATGCATTTCCTCTTTTTTCAAGAGCAGAAGATAAATTATCACCCATTGATAAATCATAATAAACAGCTCTCCATACTCTTTTTTCTTTCATACTTTTAGTTTGATTTTCTATTAATTTAACAGCATCTGCAAGAGCAATACCAGCTTTTAAATAAGCAGATAACTGAGATAAGCAGAATATAAGTTTAGATATTTTAAACTTAAATGACATTATATTTATATTAGATGAGTTCTTAACAGCATATATTTCATAAACTTCATAGCCTTCTTGAGTTAAAAAAGAATGTATATCTACTCTTGATAGTGCATCCATAGTACCTGTTACTATTTTACCATCTGGTGCTTTAGCTTTATATTTGAATAGTATTGGTGTTTTTAATCTAGCTAAATTATTCTTATCATCTTTAAATTGTTCATCTAAAACAGCCTTTTTAGCTTTAAGTTCAAGTTCATTATATTTAGGAGTAGAAGCTTTTAAATACCAAGCTTTTAATTTATCACTAAATTTTGTACCAGATGAACTTTTTGCTAATTCTTCTTCTCTTTTTTGTCTTTTAGCATCTATCTCGGCTATTTTCTTCTTTTTTTCCTCTTCTTTTTTATTTACTTCAAGCTGTTTTTTTTGCATTTCAAGAATAATTTTCTTTTGTTCTTCAAATCTTCTAGCTTCATCTTGTCTAGCTTTTTGAACATATTTATTAAATTCAGCTTGTTTTTTAGCAATATTTTCTCTTCTTTTTTGTTCTTCAAGTGCTCTTTTATCCAAGTTGTTAGTATTTGGAGTATTACTTATATTATTAGATGTATTAATATTATTACTATTTACACTACTGTTCATGTTATTAACATTATTTAAATTACTACCATTATTTGGTATTTGTGCACCGTTCATTTAACTCACATCCTCTTCTATTCTATAATTTATTATATCATAAATATAATAAATTTAAATACTAAAAAATAATTTATGTAAATTTTAAACTTATTTAGGATAAAAACATATATTATACTAGAGGTGATTTATATGTATGGACAAATTCCTTATATGATGACAAATCCTTATCCATACGTTGGTGCATCCAACATGCTTGGTGCTAAAACAGGTATAACTGGATTACTTGGTAAATTAAATTTTTCAAATATATTATCAGGTGCTAGCAAAGCACTTAATGTTGCTAATCAAGCAATACCCCTTTATAGGCAAGTAAAACCAGTTATTAATAATATTAAGATGGTAGGAAAAATAGGAAGAGAATTTACTAAAATGGGAAATAGTAATTCTAATATAAGTAGTAATAATACTAACTTAACTAATGAAATTTCTATTAATAATGAAATAAGTAATGATATTAGTAACAATATTAATAACAATGTACCTAACCCAACATTCTTTATTTAAAAAAAATAGTACGCTATTAATCAAAAGCATACTATTTTTTTATTTCTTTTTTTAATTTTCTTATAAATCTTTTTATTTTTAATTTTTCTAATCTTTTATTCTTTGGTAATCTATTTAATATATTTTCTTGCTTTTCTATTTCCTTATTTATCTTTTTACAAAATAATTCATTTTTATTCTTTAATAAAATAGGTCCATAATATATTTCTTTTTTACTATACTTTTTAAATCCTTTAGTAAATTTAATTATTTCATAAATAATATTATTTTCAAGAACTAGTCTTTCATCATCTATCTTATAACCTAATTTTATAACTTCACTTCTTATCATATCAGGCATAGTATTTGACTGAATAATAATAGTATTAATATTATTAAGTAGCTTTTTATTTTCATTTAAAATATTATTTATTTTAATATTACCAAGACCAGATAATACAACTGTATCTACTTTATCACTATCATTTATGGTATTTAACCCATCACCTAATCTTAAATCTATTTCTTTTACGCCATACTTTTTAACATTACTTTTAGCTTGATTTAAAGCTCCAGGTGTTATATCAGAAGCTACCACATTTTTTACTTTTTTACTTTGTAAAAGATATATATCTAAAAGTGCATGATCACATCCAATATCATTTACAATATTACTATCTGTTATCATGTTTGCTATAACAGATAATCTTTTTGATAAATTAATCACTTAAATAATCCTTTAACTTTCTAGATCTAGAAGGATGTCTTAATTTTCTAAGTGCTTTAGCCTCTATTTGTCTAATTCTTTCTCTTGTTACACCAAACATATTACCAACTTCCTCTAGTGTATGACAAGTTCCACCTTTAAGACCAAAACGAAGTTTTAACACTTCTTCTTCCCTTGGAGTAAGGGTACATAATACTTCTTCTATTTCATCTTTTAATACTTCATTTATAGCATATTCTTCAGGACTCATAGAGCTTTCATCTTTAAGAAAGTCTCCTAGGTGAGAATCATCTTCTTCACCAATAGGTGTTTCTAGAGAAAGTGGATCTTGAGATATCTTAAATATTTCTCTTACCTTTTCTTCAGTAGTACCCATTTTCTTAGCTATTTCTTCTTCAGTTGGTTCTCTATTTAATTCTAGAGTTAATTGTCTTTGTATTCTCTTTAATTTATTTATAGTTTCAACCATATGAACAGGAACACGAATAGTCTTAGCTTGGTCTGCTATAGCACGGGTTATAGCTTGTCTTATCCACCATGTTGCATAAGTAGAGAATTTATAACCCTTAGATGCATCAAACTTATCTACTGCTTTCATAAGTCCAATATTACCTTCTTGAATTAAATCCAAAAATGATAAATTTCTTCCTACATAACGTTTTGCAATAGATACAACTAATCTTAAGTTAGATTCAGCAAGAAGTCTTTTAGCTTCTTCATCCCCTTCTTCTACTCTTTTAGATATTTTAAGTTCTTCATCTTGACTAAGTAAACTTATTTTACCAATTTCTTTTAAATACATTCTAACAGGATCATTTATATTAGCATTCTTAGGTAACTCAACATCCTCTATTACAAGCATATCTCCATCATCTGCTGTATCATCCTCATCAGAAAAATCCTCTGATATAATTTCAATATTATTCTCATGAAAAGCATTATATAAATCATCTAATGAATCACTATCTAACTCTAAACCTTTTAAACTTTCAGCTAACTCTTCATAAGTTAAAATACCAGTTTTCTTACCCTTTTCTATTAATTCTTTTTTTCTTTGTTCAAATGTTTTAATTTCTTCCATAATTATACTCCTTCTTTTTTAGTTTTTGCAATTTATCTAGTAATATTATTTTTTTAGCAATATCTCCTTCAGTTTTAATACTTTCTTTAGTCTTAATAATCTCTCTTTTTATTATTCCATCATCTATAGTATTTATATAATCATCTATTACAGAGTTATTTACTAAGGAAGGCATATCATAAGAATCTATTCTTAATACTTCATTTATTAGCTCAGTATCATCTTCTAAATACAAAGTAAAATCAGTTACATTAATATAATGCTTTTTATCATAAAATTCAAGTATTTTATTAACAATTCTTCCTAAAACTTTATTACTTAAATAAGATATTTTATTAATATATATATCTATTACATTAGTATCTCTTAGCATGTAATAAACTAAATATTCTTCAGCCTTCTCATATTTATTTTTTCTTAGCATCCTAGGCTTATCTATTATCTTTTTTTCTTCTTTTATATTATTTTTTATTAATGATCTTATCGTTTCAACATCAACATTAGTTTCTTTAGATACTTTTTTTAATGTTAATTCTAAAACAACTTTATCATCTATTTTTTCTAGCTCACTAGCTATACTTGATATATATTTTGATATATCATTATAATCATTAAAATCTATATCCTTTTTATCAGATTCTAATTTAAATGCAAGTGAAGTCATTGGATTATTTAAATGCGTTATAAATGATTCCTTACCCTTTTTAATGATATAATCATCTGGATCTAAATCATCTTCTAATCTAATTATTTTAGGAACTAAGTCTATTTTTTCTAGTTCTTTTAGAGCAGACTTTGTTGCTTTAGCTCCAGCTTTATCTCCGTCAAAACATAATATTATGTTTTTAGATAACCTTCTAATTAATTTAGCATGGTAACTAGTAATAGCAGTTCCCATTGTAGCTACTACGTTTTTAATTCCTATTGTATAAAGTCTTATAACATCCATAAAACCTTCAACAACTATTACATAATCTTTTTCTCTTGCATACTCCGATGCCCTTTTATAATTATATAATAAGTTACCTTTTTTAAATATGACAGACTCTTTAGAATTAACATACTTATTATCCGATGAAGCATTATATATTCTCCCAGAAAAACCTATAACTTTTCCGCCACTATCTTCTAGTGGAAACATTATTCTACCTCTAAATATATCATAAGTATAATTATCTTTAATTCCACAAAGACCAATATCTACCATATCTTCTTTTATATAGCCTTTAGATTCTAACAATTTAGATAACTCATTATCATTTAAAGACAGCCCTATATTAAATTCTTTTATTATATCATCATCAATACTTCTATTATGTAAATATTTTTTAGCTTCCTTACCATATACCGTTCTAATGTTATTTTGATATAGTTTTGTTGCTAATGAAAACATATTGTAATATTTATCGTATTTAATTAAATTATCATCTTGTGCTTTATAATCATCTTTTATATCTATGTTTATTCCAATAAAGCTAGCTACTTTTTTAACAGCACTTGTAAAACTTATCTTTTCATAGTTTTGAACAAACGTAAATACATTACCAGATGCCCCACAAACAAAACATGTATATATTTGCTTTTCTTCTGATATACTCATACTGGGATTATGGTCATCATGAAAAGGACAAATAGCAAAATAATTTTTTCCACGTTTTGTAATTGGTAAATACTTTGATATAACATCTACTATATTAACTCTTTTTTGTATATTAGATATAGTTTCATAAGGTATCTTTTCCATATAGAACCTCCCAATATAATTATTCGACAAAAATGATGAAAAACCCTCGTTTTTTTGTAAAAAAAATAAAAAAAGTGATAAAAACACCACTTTTTACGGTTAAATCTCAATAATATCCTCTATTTTTGCTAGTGCATCATAAAGTGATACTTCATAAAATGTATCTTTTTTTCTTTGTTTTATTTCAAGCATTCCATCATTTATCTTATTACCTATAGTTACTCTAATTGGTATTCCAATTAAATCCATATCATTAAATTTAACACCAACTCTTTCTTCTCTATCATCTAACACGGTTGAAATATTATTTTTTCTAAGTTCCTCATATAAGTAATTTGCAGAATCACTTTGTTTTTCATCATTAGTATTTACAACTATTATAGCTACTTTAAATGGTGCAATTGATATTGGCCAAACAATACCTCTATCATCATGATTTTGTTCAACTACTGCTGCAAGTACCCTATCAAGCCCTATACTATAACTACCCATGTGTACATATTTACTTTCATTATCTTTATCTAAATAAGTTAAATTTAATTTCTCTGAGTATTCTGTTCCAAGTTTATAAATATTACCTATTTCTATACCATTTTTAAAGTTAATTTCTCTTCCGCATTTAGGGCAAACATCATCTTTTGTAATATTTCTAATATCTGCTGATAATATAAAGGTAAAATCACTTAAATTAACATTTATATAATGATAATCAGTTTTATTTGCACCAACTACAAAATTGGTCATATTAGCAACTTCATTATCTATAACAACAGGAATTGAAAGTCCAATTGGTCCAGCAAAACCTATATTAGCATTAGTTAGTTCTTCAACCTTTTCAAATGAAGCTAAAGAAACTTTATTTGCATTAAGTAATTTTTTTAATTTTGCTTCATTAACTTCATTATCACCCTTAACTAAGGCAGCATAATAACTATCATCTATCTCGTATATTAAGGTTTTTACTATTTTATCTTTACTTACATTAAGAAAATTAGATACATCATCTATAGTACCGACATTTGGAGTTTTAACAAGTTCCCTTGTTTTTTCTTCTTCCAAAGATTTATTAGTTAGTAATGTACATTTAGCTATGTTAGAGTTAACCTTATAAGAACAACTATCACATATAACTAGTTTATCTTCTCCTATATCAGTTATGGCTTGAAACTCTTCAGATAAACTTCCACCAGTTAAACCAGTTGCAGATTTAACTATTTCATAATTAATACCTATTCTAGAAAATATTTTTTTATATGCATTATACATTTCACCATAAGAATTATCTAATCCTTTTTCATCCATATCAAAAGAATATGCATCTTTCATTAATATTTCTCTTATTCTAATAAGTCCATATCTTATTTTTTCTTCATCTCTAAATTTATCTTGCACTTGATATATACTAAAAGGTAAATCTTTATAAGATTTTATTTTTAAAGAGGCAGCTTGCATGAATAATCTTTCATGCGTAGGTGCTAAAACATATCTTTTATCATATCTATCATTTAACGTAAATATATCCAAGTTTGATGCATTTTCTTTAGATGACATATAAATATCTTCAGGTATCAAAGATGGCATTAAAAGTTCACCACTAGATATATTTTCCATCTCTTCTCTTATTATTTTTTCTATATTCTTAATAACTTTATATCCTAACGGTAAATACATATATACCCCGCTAGATACTTTTTTAATCATTGCCGATCTAACTAATAAATTTCCACTTATAGACTCTTCATCCTTTACTTCTTCTCTTAAAGTATAAAAATAACTATGTTTTAATCTCATTTTTCACCTCAAATTATTTTTGCTAATAATTGTTTAATATAATTATACTATATTTTAAACAATTAATCATTTATTTTTTCTTTTGCAACAAAATATATATAGTGCAAATCACATTTTTGCAAGAAATATTCACCATATTATCACATTTTTGCAGCATTTTTTTGCATTTTTATCACATTTTTGCATAATAAAAGCTAGAAATATAGATTCTAGCTATTACTTTTTAGATATTTTTCGTATAAGTCAAACTCACTATTTTTTAAATTAGTTTCATTTAATTCTTCTAATAATTTCTTTTGATTTCTATCTAATTTAGTTGGAGTTATTACTTTTAATATAACAAACATATCTCCAACTTGCTTTCCTTTAGGACTCTTAAGACCTTTTGATTTAATTCTTATCCTATCACCTGTTTGACTACCAGATGGTATGCTTATAACAGTTTTACCATCAAGTGTTGGAACTTCCTTTTTACAACCTAGTGCACCTTCTGTTATAGTAAGAGGTAAAGTTAAATATAAATCATTATCATCTCTTCTAAATAATGGATGTTCTTTTACTTTTATTTCAATATAAACATCTCCATTAGGCCCTCCATTTTCACCAGCTGGACCTTTACCTGTAACACGTAAGTGATCTCCTGTTGCAACACCTGCTGGAACGTTTACTATTATATTTTTCTTAACTTTTTTCTTACCTGTTCCTTTACATGATGAGCATTTAGTAGTATAAGTTTTACCTGATCCATTACAAGTAGGGCAAGTTCTTTGTGTTATAAATGCACCAAATAAACTTCTTTGTTGTTCTTTAACATATCCAGAACCATTACATGTAGGACAAGTTTTAATACCAGTACCACCCATTCCATCACATTCATCACAAGTATCCATTATATTTAATTCTACTTTGGTAGATGTACCAAAAGCAGCTTCCATAAAGTCCATTTCAAATATTACGCTAATATCTGGTCCTTTAGATGCTCTATTATTAGTACTTCTACCATTTCCACCAAAAAATGATGAACCGGATGAGAATCCAAAACTGCCTCCAAATATATCTTTTAATATATCTGACATGTCAAAATCTTCAAAGTCAAACCCTGATGCACCAAATCCACCATTAGCATCAAATGCAGCATGACCTAATCTATCATATTTACTTCTTTTTTCTTTATCAGATAAAACAGCATAAGCTTCCTGTGCTTCTTTAAATTTTTCTGCTGCATTTTCTTCTTTGGATACATCAGGATGGTATTTTTTAGCTAATTTCCTAAAAGCACTTTTTATTTCAGCTTCACTAGCATCTTTAGACACACCTAAGACTTCATAATAATCTCTTTTATTCATAAATATTTACCTCCTTAACTATTATATATTTCACAAAACTCCTCTAAATATTTTTCAAATGTTTTAGTTGCTGATAAAACAACAGTTTTATCATTCATATCAACACCTGCTAACTTTAACTCATCAATTGGATATTTACTTCCTCCAGATTTTAAAAACTTAAAGTAATTTTCAAGTGCACCCTGCCTATTATTTAATATACCATCTACTATATAGCTAGCTGCTGATATACCAGTTGCATATTTATATACATAAAAATTATAGTAAAAATGTGGAATTCTTGCCCATTCATATTTAATTAATTCATCACATATTACGTTTTCTCCAAAATACTTTTTAACTAAATCATAATATATATTAGATAAATAATCACTTGTTAATATAACGCCTTCTTCTCTTTTTTCATGTGTTATTTTTTCAAATTCAGCAAACATAGTTTGTCTAAATAATGTTGACTTATATAACTCTAATATGTGATTTATAATATTTAGTTTTTCATTTTTATCATTTGAATTATTAAGCATATAATTAGCTAGTAAAAGTTCATTAACTAAAGATGCTACTTCTGCAACAAATATCTTATATGATGAAGTACAATATGGATTATTCTTACAAGATAAATACGTATGCATAGAGTGTCCTAACTCATGAGCTATTGTTGATACATCATTTAATGAACCCTCAAAGTTTAATAATACATAAGGATTTACATCATAATTACCAGATGAATAAGCTCCAGACCTTTTACCTTTATTATGATATACATCTATCCATTTTTCATCAAATGCCCTATTAAGCAATTTAACATAATCATTTCCTAAAACGGATAATGCCTTTATTACAATATCTTTAGCTTCCATAAATGTATACTTATTTTTTGATTTATTAATTATATCAACATATGTATCATATAAATGTAAATCATCTAGTTTAAGTATTTTCTTTTTTAAATCATAATATTTATATAAACCATCTAAATTATCATTAACAGTTTTAATTAAATTATCATAAACACTAGTATCAATATTATCTTCAAATAATGATGCTGCAAGTGAACTATCATAATTCTTTAATCTAGCTGCTACTACATCTATTTCTACTTGTGATTTATAAGTAGATGCTATTGTCCTTTTAAAAGAAGCATATTTATTATATAAAAGACTAAAAGCATCCTTTCTAACTCTTCTATCACGAGACTTTATAAATATAGAATAATTACTTTCATTAAATTTAACTTCTTTTTTGTTTTCATCTGTTATATTATCATACTCAAAGTCAGAATCAGTTAAAACTTCGTAAGTCTCCTCTGGAGAACTTAAAATGTTACCAAAACTAGATAGCATTTTTTCTTTATCTTCATCTAGTGTATGCTCTTTAAAGCGATATATATCATCTAAACAAAACCTATATTCTTCTAAACCTTTTTCATCTTTATAAAATGAATTAAGTTTTTCTTTATCTAATTTTATTATTCCTGGAACTACAAAAGAACTAAGGACTGAATATCTAGAATATAAATCAGATACTTTATTTGTCATAGTCATATACTTTTCATTTAAAGTATCAGCATCATAATTTAAATGTGCATAAGAATACAATTTATCAAGTAATCTAGATGTATCATCATCATATTTTAATAACTTGTATAATTCTTTTCCATTATTTAAATACTTATCTTTATATGAAGATACTTTTTCTATTTTTTCTTTAGCTTTTTTATAGTCTTTTTCAAAGTCTTCTATAGTTTTATATATTAAAGTTAAATCCCATTTATATTTATCATCTATTTCACTTCTAAGTTTTTCTTTATTATCTGGCATAGTTTCTCCTTTATTAAACATAAAGTTCTAGATAAACTAGAACTTTACATATTATTTTCCTTCAAATTCGGCATCTACTACTTCTGCATCATCAGAGTTTTTATTTTTCTTAGATTTTTTATCTTCTTTAGCTGCTTCCTCGCTTGCTTTTTTATTAGCTTCTTCATAAACTTTTGCACCTAGTGCCATAGCTTTTTCTGATAGTTTTTCTGTAGCCTTTTTAATAGATTCAGCATCTTCTTTATTTAATTCTTCCCTAAGATCTTTAATTAACTTTTCAGTTTCTTCTTTCTCTTTCTTATCTACCTTTTCACCTAAGTCTTTAATAGCTTTTTCACTTGCAAAAATCATTTGTTCAGCTTCATTTTTAGCATCTGCTAAAACTTTTTTCTTTTCATCAGCTTCTTTATTAGCTTCTGCTTCTTTCATCATCTTATCAATTTCTTCATCAGAAAGATTAGTTGATGCAGTAATTGTAATGGCTTGTTCTTTACCAGTTCCTAAATCTTTAGCCTTAACATTTACAATACCATTAGCATCAATATCAAACGTAACTTCAATTTGTGGTACTCCTCTTGGTGCTGGTGGAATGTTAGTTAATTGGAATCTTCCAAGTGTTTTGTTATCACTAGCCATTGGTCTTTCACCTTGAAGTACATGTATATCAACAGCTGGTTGATTATCTGCTGCAGTTGAGAATACTTGTGATTTAGAAGTTGGAATAGTTGTATTTCTTTCAATTAATGTAGTCATAACATTACCCATTGTTTCAATACCAAGTGAAAGTGGTGTAACGTCAAGAAGTACTATATCATTAACATCACCTGTTAAAACTCCACCTTGAATAGCTGCTCCCATTGCAACAACTTCATCTGGGTTAACACCTTTAGAAGGTTCTTTACCAAGTTCATTTCTAATAACTTCTTGTACTTTAGGAATACGAGTTGATCCACCAACTAATAATACTTTATCAATATCACTAGCTTTTAATTTAGCATCCTTTAAAGCCTTTCTAACAGGCTCTAGAGTAGATTCTGTTAAATCATCTGTTAATTGTTCAAACTTAGATCTTGTAAGTGTAATTTCAAAGTTAATAACACCATCTGGTCCTTGAGCTAAAAATGGAAGTGAAATTTGTGTACTACTCATACCAGATAAATCTTTTTTAGCCTTTTCTGCTGCATCTTGTAATCTTTGCATAGCCATAGAATCATCAGTTAAATCAGCATTATATTCATCTTTAATTTCACTAACTAGAAAATCAACTATTCTTTGGTCATAGTCATCTCCACCTAAATGGTTATTACCAGAAGTAGACTTAACTTCAAATACACCATCACCTAATTCTAGAATAGATACATCAAATGTACCACCACCTAAGTCATAAACAAGTACAGTTTGCGTCTTTTCTTGTTTATCAAGACCGTATGCAAGCGCTGCAGCTGTTGGTTCATTAATAATTCTTTCTACTTCAAGACCTGCAATCTTACCAGCATTTTTAGTAGCTTGTCTTTGTGCATCATTAAAGTATGCTGGAACTGTAATAACAGCTTTAGTTACATTTTCTCCTAAATAGCTTTCAGCAGTTTTCTTTAAGTTACCTAAAATCATTGCTGATACTTCTTCTGGAGTATATTCCTTTCCATTAGCTTTAACTTTCTTATTAGTACCCATTAATCTCTTAATAGATCTTATAGTATCTGGATTAACTACCATTTGTCTTTTAGCAGCTCCACCTACTATAATATCTCCATTTTTAAATGATACTACTGAAGGAGTAGTTCTCTCTCCTTCTGGATTAGCTATTACTTTAGCTTCTCCACCTTCAAATACGGCAACACATGAATTTGTTGTACCTAAATCAATACCTATTGTTTTACTCATAATTTATCTCTCCTTTTCTTATTTATTTACCTTAACCATCGCTGGTCTAATTACTTTATCTTTAAGAATATATCCTTTTTGATATACCTCTAAAACAATATCTTTATCTTTATCTTTAACTTCTTCAGTCATAACAGCTTGATGATAAGTTGCATCAAATACTTTACCAAGCGCATCTATTTCTTTAACACCATATTTTTCAATAGCTTTAATAAGAGATGCATAAACCATTTTCATACCACTTAAGAACTGTGATACTTCATCTTCTAGATTATCATCATCCATCTTAATGGCTCTTTCAAAATTATCTAAAACTGGAAGTATTTCAAGAATTAAATCTTCATTTGCATACTTAAGTTTTTTTTCAGTTTCTTCATCTTTTCTTTTACGATAATTAATAAGTTCAGCTTGATATCTTAATGCTTTTTCTTCAGCTTCACTTACTCTTTTATTCATAGCTTCTATTTCTTCATTAGTAAGTTCTACTTTATCTTTAGCAATTTCTTTTTCTTCTGACTTATTTTTCTTTATCTTACTATTTTTATCTTTTGTTTCTCTCATTTTTCGTTCCTTTCTATATTATGCTTTAGAAAATCTAGTAATGATACTACTTTTTCATAATCCATTCTCTTAGGTCCTACAATAGCAATAGTGCCTTCACTTCCACCAGCATTAAACTTAGTCTTAATAACAGATACATCATCATCAAACTTACTTTCATGGCCAATATAAACACTAATATTATTATCCTCAGCCTTTATATTTTTAACCATATTATCATCATCAAACTTGTTTAATACTTCTTTTATTTTACTAACGCTATCAAATTCTCTATAATCTAAAAGCTTTGTTCTACCCTTCATTTGCATATTACTTTTAAGGGCAAACTCACTAAATGCATTATAAAAAGCTTGATATAATATTTCATGATGTTTAACATAACTACCAATTTTAGGTTTAATTTCAAACTCTAATTTTTGATTAACCTCATCAAGCGGCGTACCAACTAAAAGTTTGTTAATTAATTCAGTAGTTTTCTTAATTTCATCTGGAAGAACATTAGGTCCTATATTAAGTTCTTTATGCTCAATATGTCCCTTATCAGTTACTACTATTGCAATTACATTAGTATCATTTAATGGAACTACTTCAACTTGCTTTAATTTATTTTCAGAACTACTAGTTCCTAAAACAACAGATGTACAATTAGTAATTTCTGATATTATCTCTAAACTTTTAGAAATAGCATCAGTTAACACTAAAGACTTATTATCAAAGATAGTTTGAAGTTTTAATACATCCTCACCAGTCATTTTCTTAGGTTCCATTAAATTATCAACATAATATCTGTACCCTAATTCACTTGGAACTCTTCCAGAAGATGTATGTGTCTTTTCTAGAAATCCATATTCTTCTAATTGAGCCATTTCATTTCTAATAGTTGCAGAAGAACAATTAAGACTATCACAAAGTCCTTTAGACCCAACTGGATTAGCACTCTTAATGTACTCTTCAATTATTAATTTAAGAAGTGTATTTTGTCTATCAGTTAACACACATTCACCTTCTTTCTTATTAGTACACTACTATTATAGTATTCAATTTTAGCAATGTCAATACATGAGTGCTAAAAAATAATTAAAATTTATTAAGAAAAGAAAAAAAGATAGCCATAAAGCTAATCTTAATTATTAACCATTTATATTTGCAACAGTATTAGAAGGATTAGAGTTAATTGCTTTACCATTTATATCCCAACCATTACATTTTCCATTAATGCAACTGTTATATAAACATAATTTTTTTCCATTTTTATTAGTATCTTGTTCGGTTTCAAAACCACAATCAGTTACAATTATAAGCTCATTTTTATCATTACCTATATAATTCTTATTTACTATATCAGTATAAAATTCTTTTTTCAAATCATCAGTGTGATAATATATTTTTTTTAATTGATAAGCTCCTGAAATTTTCACCTTTATCAAGTCTTCATATTTACTAGTATCAAAATCAACATAATTTTTTTCTAATAAATCATCAACTGTAATACCAATAATAGAACCTGCATTATTAAGAAATTCACCAGGGTAATCAGCCTCATATGCCCTAGCTGCCGTTAATATGCTTCTTATAACATTTATTCTATTTGCTACTTCTTGTTTCTTTTTTATTTTATTTACTGATACAACACTAAAAGTTATTAATAAGCTAAGTATTACAAGAACTGCAAGCACTTCTATTAAAGTAAAACCTTTATTTTTCTTCATTAATCCACCTCTTAAGTTCATCTTTTGTCATATAACCAGATATTCTTTTTTCTTCTTTTCCATTGTTTAATAATATTAAAGTAGGAACTGAGTAGATTTTATATTCTGATGAAATATTTTCAGTTTTATCAACATCTACTTTTAAAATAGGAATATCTATTTCTTTTTCTATTTTTTCTAACACTAATCCTAGCATCTTACAAGGTCCACACCATGTAGCATAAAAATCAACTAATACTTTACCTTTTTTTATTTCTTCATTAAAATCTTTTTCTTCTATATGTTTAATCATAATTTTTCTCCTTTAGTAATTACTGTCATCTTCTATATCAACATCATCATAGTCATAGTCATAATCGTAATCATCAGAATCATCATAGCTATCATCGTAACTATCATCATAACTATCATCATAACTATCACTATCATCGTAATCGTCGTAATCATCTTCATCTGGAGCTGTAGTTCTTCTAGTTGTATCTGAATCATCATAGTCATCGTAATCATCACTATTATCTTTGGTTGTATATTTCTTTTTAGTTTCTTCTTTTTTAATTCCTAATAGTTTATAGTCAGTACCCATACTATCTACTTTTTCTTCACTTATAAGATCATTTTCAATCATATTAGCTATAATCTCTTCATTAACACTTGCATAAGATTCTTTATTGTTAGCTTCAGAATTAACCATATCTATAGCGTATTTGCTGCTTTCATATACATCATTATTTCTATTTGATACTATAAGCATATTTTCAAGTATCTTATTTGATACATTAGAGTCTTTTATAAAGCCTAAATTAAAATTTGGACTAATTGCAAGTAGTAAAACATTATACATAAATACAAACATAAATGCTATTCCAACTATAGATGCTAATATTGTTTTTATTTTACCTGATTCTATACTTTTATTAATTATCTTTTCTTTTATTTTAAATTTTACAAGTAATTTATTAATAATAATCATAAATAATGCTACAAATATTAAATATATTAATATTCTATAAAATATAACGTTAATGGATTTTAATCCTTGTGCCTTTCCTGTAAAATTTAAAAATGGAACAAAACCATATATTAAGTTTGATATTATTTTACTTATTAAACTAGATAATATCATAGATACATATAAAATAATTGTATCACTTAACTGTTTTAAAAACCCATTTACATATCCAAAGTATGCTCCTAATAAAATTACTAATAAAATTAATATATCTGTAACTGACATATTTTATTCCTCCTAATATCTTATATTTTTATTATATAACATATTTATAAGAAATATATACTTTTTTGTAAATACTTTACACCATGATTAACATATCTTTTATTTTAATTTATATTTATGATAAAATATTAATAAGAGGTGTTTTCTATGACAATAGTATATAAAATAAGTGATAATACTAAAGAAGAAATGATTAAGTATTATGAAAATAAAAAAAGAGATAAAACTCCTCCATATGCTATATTTCAAGCTGAAGAAGATGGTACTATAATTACCTTATATGAATCTGGAAAAGTAATGTTTCAAGGTATAAGTGCTGATATAGATGCTAATATGTGGAGAGATATGGAAGCTCATTTAAATAATGGTAATCTTCCTATAGAAAATAAAAAGAAAGAAAAAAAAGAAAAAGATGAAAAGGAATTATATGAAGAAAGAAAAAAGTATTTTTATATTAATTCTATAGGTTCTGATGAAGTTGGAACTGGAGATTATTTTGGTCCTGTTGTTGTAACAGCTTCATTTGTAAAAAAAGATGATATAGAGTTTTTAACAGAACTTGGAGTTAGAGATTCAAAAAAATTAACTGATGATAAAATACTTAAAATCGTTCCTGAAATAATTAAAAAAATTCCTTATGAAACAATTGTATATTCTAATAAGGAATATAATAGCAAAAAAGAATTTAATATGAATAAAGTAAAAGCTATATTACATAATAAAGCAATATTATCTTTAATGAAGAAAGATAATTATAATTATGATAAGGTAATAATTGATCAGTTCTGTTATCCTAGAAATTATTTTGGTTATTTAAAAGAATCTAATAATGTTTTTAGAAGAATTACATTTACTACTAAAGCTGAAGATAAATGTTTATCTGTTGCTTGTTCTTCTTTAATTAGCAGATATGTATTTATTAAAGAGATGGATAAAATGTCTAAAATGATAGGCAAAAAAATTCCTTTAGGAGCTGGTGTAAGTGTTGATAATTTTGGCCGTCAGCTAGTTAAAGAAAAAGGAAAAGATATTTTAGAAGATATAAGTAAGATTAATTTTAAAAATACTGAAAAGATATTAAATATGTAAAAAAGATATTTTGGCAAAAGCATAAATATATGGTATCATAATACGTAAGAAAAACTTACATAAAATAAAAAAAAGGAACACTTAATATTGCTGAGTTGAGTGTTACCTATTGGTGGTATCACCTAATTCAAAGCTGAGTTAGGTGATTTTGTTATCTTAAAATTACAAATAGTAATACTATAAGTAAAAGGATAATGATGATCAAAGAAAAATCTTTATATATAGTATTTAATTACCATGTTCTACTCTTTTCCATTTAACATCTTTTTTTGTTATAGCTACTATAGCACATGGTATATAACTAATCATAAATATAGGATTATAAAATAATACTTTTATTTTACTTTTTAAAGTAAGATCTATTTTACGTCCTTCTTTTAATATAATAACTAAAGTCATTATAAGAAGTGCTAGGTATATAATAAAGGTAAATATTAATAATTCTATTAATAAGTTTTTATATAGATTATTTTTAATAATTAAATTATATATTATCATATATATTAAGGATACATACCAAATAACTAGCCCTATAACCATAAATATATACGGTATTATTCCAAAAGCTTCATCTATCTTAGAAGCTTTATTTTTGTTGGTTTTTTTTATTGCTTTTATCATTTTATTTCTATACATACCTCTAACGGTAAAATATCCTTTAATCCATCTTATTCTTTGATTAATAGTTCCTTTAAATTTAACTGGTTGTTCATCATAAAATACTGACTTTGTATTATAATATGTAGTTAAATTATTTAAAGTTGCATAAGAAGATAATTCATAGTCTTCTGTTAAAGTATGAAAAGGATAACCTTTAAGATTTTCTATTATATCCCCTCTTATATAAAAACCAGTTCCTGAAAACGTAATATTCTTATTTTTCTTATTTTTTATATCATTAAAAACAGTATTTACAAGTGAAAACGTAAGAGCTGAAGCTGCTGAAATAACACTTTTATTTCCATTCTTACAATTTCTGTAACCTGATGCTAAATCATAGCCCATATCATATACAGGAATTATATTTTTCACATAATCTTTATCTAATATGTTGTCTGCATCAAATATGAAATAAGCATCATATTTTTTAGTTTTTAATATTTCTTTAACTGCTTCATCTAATGCATAGCCTTTTCTTTTAAGATTAAGATTCTTTCTTAATATAACCGTTGCATTATATTTTTTACAAATATTTACAGTTTCATCTTCTAATGATTCAACAATTACATACACATCTTTTAAATTAATTTTAACACTTTGATTTTTAATACTTATAAGTAAGTCCTCTATTACTTTTGATTCATATCTAGCTGGAATTAGGAAGCAAAAGTTGTGACTACCATCTTTTTTTTCTGGTTTATTATCATTTTTTCTTGTTATAAAAAAGCATATAAACATAATAATAAGTCCAATTAATATTAATGATAATGAAAATAATCTAATAAAATACATAATAATCTCCTATGCAAAATAAGCTAAATAACTTAATACCCCAATTAATATTACGCTTGCTATAAAGCCATTTATTTTTTCCGATTTAGAAGTTTTGTATTTTACACCAAGTGCTATTGATATAATCATTCCACCAATTAAACCTCCTAAATGTGCATACATATTTATTCCAGAAATAACAAATCCAAGCATTAAATTAACTATTATTACTGGAAGTATTTGTTTTCTTAATGCTTCTGCCATATAAGTCCTTTGGTTTAATGCAAAGTATAATATTGAACCCATAAGTCCAAATATTGCCCCTGATGCTCCTGCTGATATAGTATTACTAGGCATAAGAATAAGTGAAAGTAAATTACCAACTATACCACTATATATAAATATAATAAGCATTTTTATATGTCCATAAAAGCTTTCTGTCTGTTCACCTAATATTTTAAGAGCCCAAGCATTCAATATAAAGTGAATAAGACCAATATGTAAAAACATACTACTTATTAATCCAATAGGATTCTTATCCTTAATTAGTGCACCAAATTTCTTTAATGTATTAATTGATGTAGAACCACTACCAAATACACTCATAAGTATCATTAAAACAAACATAATTATAATTAATGTATATGTAACAAAAGGCTTTTTCTTAGTAAATAATTCTTCTATTTTTTCTGATTCGTTTAAATTTTTTCTTAATATATCTTCATTTATTTTTTTATAAAGATTAGCGCCTTCTTCTGTAAATTTTAATTTATCAGTTATATCTGGAAAATTCTTTTTTATTATTTCATTTTTAATAAGTGCCTTATCACTTTTATACCATACTTTATAATTATTTTTAGTATCGTTAAGACATAAGTTATCATTTATATCTAGATAAATAGACATAACTTTCATACTAAATGTAAATGTTTTAAACTTTATTTGTTTTGTTAATCTACTTACTTTAAAATCATCAAAATCAAGTTGTTCTTTATTATGAATATAGTTCATTACTATTCTAACTATTTTGTAGTTGTTATCCATATTTTCAAGCCATATCTCATTTTGAATACCATGTACTATAACAGGACTATAGTTTTTTTCAGTTATAAAGTAATGAAGTAATTTCATTGCAACTAAATCTTTTTTATCATTTGTCACTTCTAATCACCTACTCGTTTTTGTATTTATCTTTTATCTTATCAAATTCTTCTGGTTCATCACATGTAAATGTCATTATTTTATTAGTTATAGGATGAACAAAACTAATTTTTTTAGCATGTAACATTTGTCCAAATGAACTTACAGATTTTTTATTTCCATATACTGGATCATTTATTATTGGATGATTAATATATTTCATATGTACTCTTATTTGATGAGTTCTTCCTGTTTTTAATTTAACTTCAATTAAAGTAGCATTTTTATATCTTTCAAGTACTTTAAAATATGTTATAGCTTCTTTTGAATTAACATCTGTTACACACATTTTCTTTCTATCGTTTATATCTCTTCCAATAGGTGCATCAATTTCTCCTGTATCATGATTAATTCTTCCTGATACAAGTGCAATATACTCTCTAGATAACGTTTTATCTTTTAATTGCTTGCTTAAAGCTTCATGTGCTTTATCTGTTTTAGCTACTATTAAAAGCCCTGATGTATCTTTATCTATTCTATGTACAATACCAGGCCTTAAATCTCCATTATTACTGCTTAAACTATTAGTATAATGTAAAAGACCATTAACTAAAGTATTAGTATAATGTCCATTAGCAGGATGAACTACCATACCAGATGGTTTATTTATAACCATTAAATAATCATCTTCATATATAATATCAAGAGGCATATCTTCTTCTTTAACAGAAGTTTCGTACTTTAATTTTCCTACTATTTCTATCTTATCATTTAACTTTAATACATAACTATTTTTAGTGTTTTTACCATTTATTAAAACTAAATTTTGTTTTATCATTTCCTGTACTTTACTTCTTGAAATAGATAATTTATCTATTAAAAATTTATCTATTCTAACTAAGTCTTTTTCATCATCTATAATATAATTCATATAAATCACCCCTAAAATACTTAAATATTATACCATAGATGCATAAAAAGAAAAAGCATCAATTATTGCTTTTTCTCCTCTTTAAATGTACTTATAATCATAAGTATAACACCTATCGTAATAAACGAATCAGCTAAGTTAAATACTGGAAATTTATAATTAAAGATATAAACCCCAATATAGTCTATAACATATCCTCTTACTATTCTATCTATTAGATTACCTAATATACCTCCAAATAATAAACCATATGTAACGTTAAGTAGCTTATTGTTTTTACCCTTAGATAAATAATCTTTATTTAATAAGTATATTAAAAACAATATAAGTAATAAAGATATTATAAGTATTAATAATCTATTATTCCATAACATGCTAAATGCAACGCCATAATTTTTTTCAAGTGATAAATATAAAAATTTTGGTATAACATCTATATAATTTAAATATGTGTTCACTAAAAATTTTACTATTTGATCTACTATAACTAATATAACTGTTAACACTGATATTTTTTTAATCATATACAATTCTCCTTATACATAAAATAGCAATATTAAAATAGATGACATGAAGTTTTGAATAAAATGCATTAATATTGATACCCATATATTTTTAGAATCATAATATGCTTTTGCAAGACAAATTCCTAGTGCACTATATTGTAATATAAAAAGTAAATTATATATATTAGTATAGTTATTAATAACATGAAGAGCACCAAAAAACATACCACTTATTATAACAAACAAATATTTATTATTTAATATTTTTTTAATAGATAATCTAAATGTAGTTTCTTCAACTATTGGAGCATAAAAAGATGTAAGTAAAAAAGTTAACAAAGGAGTTTGTTTAAAAAGTAAATTAACTTCCTGCTGATTAATTGATGATTTACCCTTATTTAATAAAACTATAGGTATTCCAACTAATATCATAACACCAAGCATTATTAAATATCTTTTAATTATGAATCTAGAGTAAACTCTAAAATTGTCTTTAAATATTTTAAAATTAGAAAATAAGTCTTTATACCATAGTGCAATAGTAAAAATTAATATAAAAGCATATATTAAAAATGGATTTATCTTGTTAAAAAATTTAAAGTTAGGCATAACAAACATTAAAAAAATAAATACTATAACAGTTATAATTCCTTTAAAAGTATCTTTTTTTACTTTTTCTTCTTTTATATCTGGTAAATTTACTTTCTTTTTTTCTTTTAATGATGATAAAAATATAAATCCTAATATACCAGGTATTATAGCATCTATAAACATATAAATACTAGAGATTAATATTTTAATATTATTGTCTTTTAAATACTTCATATCATGCTTAGATTCTTTATACATAATAATAGTACATATTATACTTATTATATAGAAAAATAAACTTGCTATTTCTTTATCAGTTATCTTAGTAAAAAACAAATTATAAATTACCATTACTATTATATATAAACTTTCTAAAATACAAGCTAATTTTAAATAGTATCTTTTATCTTTCATCTTTTTTCCTCCCATAAATTAAAAGCCTTATTATAAGGCTTTTTTCTTAGAATAAATCATTAAAGTCTATATTACCATTTACTTCTTTACCCTTATAAGTAATGCTACTATCAAATGCTATAATAGCTGTAAAAATAGGATTTAAGAAAGTAAGACCTATACCAAAACCAACTTCTTTACCAAATGATTTAGCAAGTTTAATATTTTTAGATATTTCAAATAGTAATACTGCTAATGAACCAACTGCTGGAACAATGGTTAAGCAGCCAACAAATATGTAATACCAATTATACCCTATAATATCAAGTAATACTATATTACTATAAACAGGTACAATTGATGCCCAACCTGGTTTTCCAGCCTTAGTAAACATCTTCCATCTTACTATTATAGTAAATACTACTATTAATGTAATAAAAATACCAAAAGATGCTAAAAAAGCCCATAAACTTGCAAAAAGTTCTGTATTATACATCTAACATACTCCTTTCTATTATTAGTATAACATATTTATTAATTTTTTTTAATTAAAATAACATCAGCCCCTATTTTTTTAATATCAGTCCAAGATACCATCATTTCTTCTTGCTTAAGCATGTTAAATATTCCTCTTTTACCATATATAATAAGCTTAGTAATAGCACCATTTGCATTATCTATTAAAACATCAATTACATTACCTATCTTTTCACCTGTTTCAACATCTACAACATCTTTATTTTGTAAATCAGATAAACGCATATTAATCACCATCTAATTATATGTATATTTTTTTAAGTTATGCACCAATACATAATTAGAAAGGATGATTTAAAATAGCTAAATATAAAGTAGAAATTACAGGACTTAATACAAGTTTAATTGAAGTACTAAGTGAGAATGAAAAAAATGATTTATTTAAAAAATATAAAAATGGAGACATAGAAGCTAGAGAAAAACTAATTAATGGTAATATGAGACTTGTTTTATCTGCACTTAAAGGGTATCAAAATAGATGTGATAATATGGATGATCTATTTCAAAATGGTTGTATAGGACTTGTTAAGGCAGTAGATAATTTTGATTTATCATATAACGTTAGATTTTCTACCTATGCTGTTCCATTAATATTAGGAGAAATAAGAAGATACTTAAGAGATAATAATAGTAATATTAGAATATCTAGAAGTATTAAAGACTTAGCATATAAAGTACTTAAATTAAAAGAAGAATCTTTTATATCAAATGGTAAAGAGCTAAGTAATAGTGATATATCTAAAATGCTTGATGTACCTGAAATAGATATTACCATAGCTTTAGATGCCTTAAGAGAACCAGCTAGTTTATCAGAACCAATTTATAATAATGGTGGTGATACTATATATTTAGAAGATCAAGTAGAGTCTAAAAAAGAAAAAACTGATAACTGGGATACCTTAATATTTTTACATGATGCAATTAATGATTTAAAACCAAAAGAAAAGAAAATAATAACCGAAAGATTTATATTAGGAAAAACTCAGATGGAAATTGCAGATGAAATAGGTATATCTCAAGCTCAAGTATCAAGACTTGAAAAAGGTGGTATCGATAATATCAAAAAAAAATTAATATAAAAAAAGAGCTAAAGTGTGAAAGCTCTTTTTCCTCTGTGGTATAAAGGAGTAAGTAGTGTTTTTTTTTGAGTGTATAAGTAGTAGTTAGTTTACCACAATCCTAACTACACTTTAATTGTATAATTTATTTTTTAAATATTAATATATAAATTATTAAAAATTATTAAATGTTAACAAGATGGAATAATAAATATTATACTAAGTCCTTTAATAGAATTGTTTTTAGCATAAATGCATCCATCATGTGCACTTATTATTTGCTTACAAATAGAAAGACCAAGACCAGATATTTTTCTAGATGGATCAGATGTGTATAGAGGTTCAAATATCTTCTTTAAGTTCTTTTCATCTTCTATTCCACCACCATTATCTGCTACTTCTATTTTTACTTTACCAGCCCTATAGTTAATAATAACGTTAATTATTCCCTCTTTAGATTTAAAATGAGTAACACTATTAGTTATAATATTACTAAATACCCTTTTAATCTTAACTTCATCAATTTTAACTTTTTTATCATCACAATTACTTATTACTTTAAAAGTAATTTTTTTATCTTTAAGTTCTTCTTCATAGTCTCTTATAAGATTTTCTTTTATGGTTTTAATATCCATAACTTTATATTTTAAAGTCTTTTTTAAATTACAGCTTTGATAATCATCAAACTCTTCTAGTATACTCTTCATAAGTAATGCTTGATTATATATTTTATCTATATATTTTACTTTTTTCTCTTCATCTAACTTACTATTTTTAAGTCTATCAGTATACCCTATTACACTAGTAAGAGGAGTTTTTATATCATGAGATATAGATGCTATTATCTGATTTTGATATTCTTTTTCTATTTCAAGTTTATCTACCATATCAACGAATGTATTTTGTATTTGTTCAACTTGTTTTGGCATCTTTCTTTTAACAGGGATTTTACCATATTTATAATCATTTATATCTTTAATAGTAAGTTCTATCGGATTAATTAACTGTCTTGAATTAAGTATAAAAAACGTAACTATTGTAACAGTAAGTAAAACTATTTCAAAAACCATAAAATTTCTAATAACTTTCATACCAGGAGTTATTGATAACTTACTATATGTAAGTTCATACTCATCATTATCAATTATTATATAAATAGTAGAAGAAAAAAGTTTATTCATATCTTTTTTATTAGTATATAAAATATTACCATATCTATCTTTTAAAGATACATAGCCACCATGTTCTTTAACATATTTTCTAACTTCATCTTCAGTATCAATAATATCTTTATTCTTTATTTTATTGATAATAAAATAAAGGTTATTATTATTTTGATTTCTAATAGTAATTAAATCGCTAGATATTTTATCTGATAAGTAAAAGTTATAATAAGAAAAAAGTAAAAGAGAATTAATAATTAAAAGAGTTCCTAAAAAAATTAAAGTAAGTACTTTAGCTTTTGCTATTTTCATGATAAATCCTTTACAAACTTATAACCCATTCCCCAAATAGTCTTAATATACTTTTCATCTTTATCTAATTTGTTTCTAAGACTTTTAATATTAACAGCAACAGTTCCTATATCACCATAATTATTTTTCCATACATTTTGATATATTTGATCTTTAGATAAAACTATACCAGCATTTTCCATTAAATATCTTAAAAGTTCAAACTCTTTAGTAGATAAAGTTATAACTTCATCTTTTTTAAATACTTCAAAACTTTCTTTATTTAGTTTTATTTCACCAATTTCTATTATATTATTAGACTTTTTATCATATCCTCTTTCTTCTCTTCTTAAATGAGCCTTAACACGAGCTACTAACTCTTCATTTATAAATGGCTTTGTAATATAATCATCAGCTCCAACTTCAAAACCAACTAATTTATCTATTAGCTGTGTTTTAGCTGTTACAAATATGATAGGAGCTGATGTTAAATTCCTAATACTTGCACAAACCTCAGTACCAGATGCATTAGGCATCATTATATCTAATAGTATTAAGTCATATGAATTTTCTTTTACAGCACTAATAGCAGAAGCACCATCATTTCTAATATCAGTTTTAAACCCTTCATCTTCTAATATATCAGAAATTAGTTCTGCTATATCATTTTCATCATCTACAATTAAAATCTTTTCCATATTAAACCACCAGTAATATTATAACATTAATTCTTTTTATATAAAATTAAAAATTATTAAATAATTATTTATCTTTCTTAATATATTTAACAATAGAAAAACTTGGATTAGAATCTTTTGATTCTTTAATTACCTCTAGAGTATAATTTTCTTTATTAAACTCTGGAAAATAAACATCACAAAATTTAGTAGTATCATTAATATTAGTAAGTAATAAAATATCACATTTATCTATAAATTCTTTATATATACTAGCTCCTCCAATTATGTATATATCATCTTTTATATCTTTTCTTTTATTATCAAACTCTTCTATGCTATTAAATACTAAAACATCATCAGGATACTTTTTACCACTATTAGATAAAACCATATTAATTCTATTTGGAAGTGGTTTTTCTAAAGAAATATAAGTATTTTCTCCCATCAGTACATGATGATTAATAGTAGTATTTTTAAAATGCATCATATCTTCTTTTAATCTCCATATTAAATTATTTTTATAGCCTAATTCCCTATTTTTACCAACGGCAGCTATCATGATTAATTTATTCATATTTTACCTACTGTGCAATTGGAAATTTTATTTTATCATGATGTTTATAATTTAATATTTTAACATCTTTTAAATCCTTAGAATTATCATAGTCAAAAAAATTCTTTACTTCAGGATTAAGCCAAAGAGTTGGTGCATCAAAATCTCCTAATTCATCCATTCTTCTAATTTGTTCTTTTATTCCATCTACTTGATTAACATAGATATGAGCATCTTTTATACTCCAATCTAATGTACCAACTTCTAAATTACATGTTTTAGCTAGCATATTTAAAAGAAGTGCATATTGTGAAACATTAAAAGGTAATCCAAGAGGCACATCAGAACTTCTTTGATGAACCCAAGCATTTAATTTACCATCAGTTACATCCCATTCACTTGACCAAACACAAGATGGTAACACAGCAGTATCTAAATATTCATCTTGCCATAAACTCATTACCATACGTCTATCAGTTGGATTATTCTTTATTTTTTCTATTAAATTATCAATTAAATTAAACTTATTTACTATGTATCCATATGCTGTACCAATTGTATGAGCATACTCACGTCCAAAATCCTTTATAACTTCTTTTTTAACTAATCTGCCGTTAGAATCTAATACATTTTGATAAGCCTTCCACTTACCATTAGAATCTATCTCCCATTCATCCCATATATGAACATTTCTATCTTTAAGCCATCTAACATCATTACTTTTAGCTTGATATATCCATAACATTTCAAGAAAAGCTTGTCTTAAAAATAGATGCTTTGTAGTTAAAACAGGAAACTCCTCTCCTAAATCAAAATGAAAATGATATGATGGAATCTTTATAGAATCAATACCTGTTCTATTTTTAACCCTTTTACCATTTTCAAGTATTTCTTTACATAATTTTAAATATTCTTTATCCCAGTTTGACATAAGTACCTCCATATTTTATTATCAGTAAAATTATATCAAACATTCATTCGTATTTCAATATTTTTTTATTACTTTTTTAACTTCTTTGTAATCAGAAAAATCATACTTTGTATCACCAATTATCTGATAAGTTTCATGTCCTTTTCCTAATATTAATAAAACCATATTTTTATTTAACAAACTAATTCCTTTTCTAATTGCACTTCTTCTATCATATATAACCTCATAATTATCTTTTGCACCTTTTAACATATCTTTCATTATTAATTGTTCATCTTCATATCTAGGGTTATCATTAGTAAATATTACATACGATGAATTCTTACATGCCACTTTAGCCATTATAGGTCTTTTACCTGAATCTCTATTACCACCACAACCTATTATAGTAATAACACCTTTATTCTTAATTTTATTTACCGTCTTTAAAACATTTAAAACAGCATCTGGAGTATGAGCATAATCTACAAATATAGAATTAGTATTATATTTAATAAGCTGCATTCTACCAGGTGGTTCTTTTAATAAATAACTATTATTAATTATTACTTCATTCATATAACCTAAAGTTTTAACTATTTCATAAGCCATCAAATAATTATAACAATTAAATTTTCCTATTAAAGATAGATTAAACCTAGTTATATTTTTATTTTCTTTTATATATAAAATAGTTTTATCTAGTCTATTTATAATTTTTTTAATTTTAATATCTTTTCCAATTATATGATTGTTATTTTTATCATTTATAAATTCTTTATAATACTTATCTTTTTTATTTAATACACATATTTTTTTATTTCGTAACATATTAACTATTTTTTTCTTTGAATTTATGTAATCATTCATAGTTTTATGATAATCTAAGTGATCCATGGTTATATTAGTTACACCTATAGCATCAAATAAAAGACCATATAATCTATTTTGTTTTAAGGCATGACTAGATACTTCCATAACGGTATATTTGCATCCATAAATGCTTGAATCTAATAATAAATTATATATAACATCCATACTAGGTGTTGTATTATTAAGTATAACTTTGGTATCACCTACATAATAGCCTATAGTTCCTATATAAGATGTTTTTATGCCTTGCATATTAAGCATTTGATATATTAAATAACAAGTAGTTGTTTTACCATTAGTACCAGTTATTCCAATTAGTTTTAGATCTTTAATCTTATCATAATAATATTCATAAAAGTATTTTATAATATCATCTGTTTTTTCTGTTTTAATATTAAATTCTTCATCTAATTCAGTTACTATTTTAGAAGCCTTATTTTTTATTGCATCTTTTACATACTTCTTATTTTTTTCATTAACTAAAAATATATCTCCATTATTCACATATTTTGAGTTAAACCACATTCTCATAAAATCACCTATTATATATTATGAGAATGTAAAATTTACTATAACAAAAAAAACAAGTATTACCTTGTTTTTGCATTACTTAAACTATTACCTTCGTAATATCTCATTACGTTTTCAATATAATTAGGATCTCCAGCATAACCACCACTTCTATATTCCATCCAACCTAAATCTCCTGTATCTTTTAATATTTCATCAACACTTCTTCCAGTAGAATAAGAATACTCATTAAGTATAGAACGCATTGCACCATCTCCCATATTATAACACTGAATTGCTGCAAGATAATTACCATCCATTAATTTTAAATAATTTTGAAATATAGCACATCCCACTTTTATATTAAAGTCAACTTCTCTTAAATCATCTAAAGATATATATATTTCATCTGTTTTTTCCGTTTCATAATTATATGCATTTATTGTTTCATGTGTCCATACAGATACTTGTATTTGCATAAGACCAATTGCACCGCCTTCATCAACAGAGTCAGAGTGAACTCCTCTTTCCTGCGTTGCAATAGCACATATTACATTACTATCAAGACCATACATATTACAATATTTTTCTATTATGTCTCCATATAAATTTCTTGTTTTTTCAGCCTTTTCACTATCAGATAAAGATCCATGATCTATATTACTATCTATTATATCATCTTCTGCTTTAGAGCTATTATTACCATTATTATTAGAACTAGAACCATTATTAGATGATGCTTCTGTTTTAACTGTCTTTTTTGTTTCTATAGTATCTTCTTTTAAAGTACTTACATCTTCTTTATTTGTATACCCAGTAAGTTCACTTGTAGTTATTTCATCTTTATTTGTCTTTACGTATTTATCATACACTTCATCAGAATAACTGGTGGTAGTATCATCATTTGTATTTTTTTGCTTCTTGATTAAATTTTTAACTGTAACTCCTGCACTAATTAAAACAGCTGCAGAAAGTCCAATAGCCATTAACTTTTTACCTAAACCATTTCTATCTATCTTTTTCTTTTTAACTAGTTCAAATAAAAAGTTAAATCTATCATCAACTTTAAAACGTTTTCTATTATGAAGGGTAACTCTAAATCCTTCAAATCTAGCTATTAAGTCATCTTCTTCAAATCTTACTGATTTAACTTTACTTTTTTCTTTTCTCATTGATTCTATAAGATCTGATGCAGCATCAGCAGATAAAAGTATACTTCTTGGTGGTTTTCCATTTTGATAAAGTTTAGTCTTTGCTTTTAAAGTACCACCTTCATAATAAAAAGTTGTATCATATGTCTCACGCATAATCATCACCTATTATGATTATAACATTTATAAACATTTTAATACAACTTTTTATATTTTATATTTACAAATCGTTTACATTCTATTTATTTTTCTTCATCATAGTAACTTATATTACCATCTTTGCCCACTAACTTTTTAACTTTAACTTCTAAATCTTCTTTATCAACATAATTTATTTTACATATGTTTTCTACATAGAATTTATCATTTTTATAATCAATATATTTTTCTCCATACTGATTATCATACATATAATAGTCATTTAAAAATACTAAAGCATTATCATCATTTATAATGACCGCTGCATAATTATAAGTATTACTATTATCCTCTTTATTTGTTAAAAGTTTTTCTGATGAGCAACTAGTAAGTGATGTTAATAATGCTCCAGAAAGGGCTAGCGATATTATCTTTTTCTTAAATACTTCCATAAATTATCTATTGTTCTCTACTATTTATTTTCTATTTCTGCTAACTTTTTTTCTTTATCTATTCTTTGAAATAATACTTCTGGAATCATACCCTCATATGTATTATTTAAATTAAACTTATTTGATAAATCATTTATATTTAATTGTTTAAATACTTTATCTGATGTATCTGGTAAAAATGGTTTTAAAAAGTAAGCACATACTCTAATAGATTCAAGTAAGTTATATAATACGGTTTGTAATCTATCTGTTTTAGTATCATCTTTTGCAAGTTGCCAAGGCATAGTCTCATCAATATATTTATTACTTCTTCTTAAAACTTCAAATATTTCATCTAATGCAAATCCTATTTCTAATCTATCCATTCTCTTATCTACTTTGCCATCTAAATCATTTATCATATTTATTAATTCGTTATCAATATCTTCCCTAACGTTTTTATTAACTACTATTCCATTAAAATATTTATTAGCCATTGATATTGTTCTATTAACTAAATTCCCTAAAGTATTAGCTAAATCAGCATTAGTTCTTTCTATTAATAATTCATAAGTTAAATTACCATCGTTTGCAAATGGTATTTCATGAAGTACATAATATCTTACAGCATCTACTCCAAATAAATCTACTAAATCATCTGCATATATTGCATTACCTCTTGATTTACCTATTTTATCATTATTAGTAAGTAGCCATGGATGACCAAATACTTTTTTTGGAAGTTCTAAGCCTAAAGACCATAAGAAACATGGCCAGTAGATAGTATGAAATCTTATTATATCTTTTCCAATTAAGTGTAAGTCTGCAGGCCACCATTTATTAAAGTCATCTGATGATCCATCTGGATCATAACCAATATTAGTTATGTAGTTAGTTAGTGCATCAAGCCAAACATATACTATATGTTTAGGATCTATATCCACTTTAATTCCCCAATCAAATGAAGTCCTAGATACACATAAATCTTGAAGACCAGGTTTAATAAAATTATTAAGCATTTCATTTTTTCTTGATTCAGGTTGTATAAAATCCGGATGAGATTCTATATAGTCTACTAACCTATCTTGATATTTAGAAAGTTTAAAGAAGTAAGCTTCTTCTTTTTTTTCTTCTACTTCTCTTCCGCAGTCAGGGCATTTACCATTTACTAATTGACTTTCAGTCCAAAAGCTTTCACAAGGTGTGCAATAAAGGCCAGAATACTCTCCCTTATAAATATCACCATTATTATACATTTTATCAAATATTTTTTGAACTATTTTTTCATGATTTGGATCTGTTGTTCTAACAAATTTATCATAAGATGTATTCATAACATCCCAAATTCTTTTTATTTCACTTGCAACAGAATCAACGAATTCTTTAGGAGTTATTCCTTTTTCTTTTGCTTTTAATTCTATTTTTTCTCCGTGTTCATCAGTACCTGTTTGAAAGTACACATCAAAACCTTTTTGTCTTTTATATCTTGCTATAGCATCTGCCAAAACTATTTCATATGTATTTCCTATATGAGGCTTACCTGATGTATATGCAATAGCAGTTGTAATATAATATTTTTTCTTTTCCATATTTCTTCACTCTCCTTAATATATTTTACCACTTTTATAATTATTAATTATTTTTTTACTTGGTTCACATAAATTAACTGGTAAATTATCTAAATCATAAAACTTATAATCTACATGTTCCATTGTACTTCCTAAATCAATATTTCCTTTATAATTTCCTGCTAAAAGACCTATCGTTAAAAAGTGTGCATATTCATTTATATCATCAGCTATTGATATAACTTTTATATTATCTATATCTAGATTAACTTCTTCTTTTACTTTTCTTTTAGCAGCCGAAAATAAACTTTCTTTGTACTTTACCTTTCCAGCTGGAAGTGTCCAAGTGCCTTCTAATCTCATATCACTATCAGCTAAAGTGGCATCACTATTTCTTAAAATAAGAAGTACTTTATCTTCATCATTTAATATCATTACTCCAAGTCCAACCCCTGGCATTTTATTGTCTTTCATTTTTTATACACCTCTTTTTAAAATAAAAACTCATCCTAATAAAAGGATGAGTTATAACCCACGGTACCACCTTAATTTATACTAATAATAGCATACACTTTAAAGCTATAACGTTGCTACCGTTTTAATCTAATTATTCAATTAAAAAGCTCCAGAACCATTTATATAGTTATTATCTACTACGTACTTTCACCATTTATACGCTCTCTTATAAGTAGTTTTACCTCTTTCTTTCCTTCATTGCCCTTTTACAAGATAAATTATAACACACTATTTATTATATTTCAATTAATATTTTAAATACATTTTTGTATATTTTTATTTGTATATTCATCTACATATTTAACACTTTTGTTACAGTTCCAATTTAAATCTAAAGTGTTTAATAATTTATATCTACTTTCAGATAAATTAGAGTTTTTTTGAACTTCTAACCAATCATATAGATAATACTTCTTATTATCACTATCTTTATACACTTTTTATGAAAACCACCAAGGTTTTTCTTTAATTAGTTTTTCTATTAATTTATCAAATAATTTAAATATCTTAGTACTTGCATATATTAAAAATATAAGTATTAATATAGCATTAGGCTTTAGTATGGTAAGAGAATATAAATCTCTTCCTTGAGGAATTATAAATGCTATTAAAAATAAAGTTATTATTGTTATTAACAAACTTTTTCTAAGTAAATTAAGTGGCTTACTTATCTTATAAATTAATAAAACAGCTGTATAGCTTGTTAGAATAACTGCTATAGTTGATACTTCACTTTTAGATATACTAACAAAGCA
The DNA here is from genome assembly GCA_934162425.1 of uncultured Bacilli bacterium. GTDB lineage: Bacteria > Bacillota_I > Bacilli_A > RF39 > UBA660 > Aphodocola. Next base: position 27,564 of record CAKPIS010000001.1, on the reverse strand, counting down.
AGAAAGTAGCATAATAAGTATTATATTAATTACCGTAGTAATACCACTTGGTATAGATTTTTTTATTACGTTTATTAAAAATTTACCATTTACCCTATCTAAGTTAGGTTCTAATGCTAGTATAAATGCTGGCATTCCTATAGTTAAACTACTAATTAATGACATTTGTATTGGTTCAAATGGATATTTATAATTTATAAATAAGAATAATACAGCTAATAAAGATGCATAAATAGTTTTTGATAAAAATAATGATGCTGATCTTTCTACGTTATTAATTGTTCTTCTTCCTTCTTTTACAACTTCCCTCATTGAATCAAAGTTAGAATCAAGTAAAACAAGTTCTGAAACATTTCTTGCTGCATCTGTTCCATCGTTCATAGCTACTCCACAATCTGATTCTTTAAGTGCTAATACATCATTTACTCCATCACCTGTCATTGCAACTACATGTCCATTATTTTTAAGGGCTCTAATTAACATTCTTTTTTGCTCTGGTTTTACTCTTGCAAAAATATTATTTTCTTCTACTATTAAATTTAAGTTAGTATCTTCATTAATACATCTTGCATCAAATACACCTTTTATATCAAGTCCTACACTTTTTGCAACACTTTTAATAGTCGATGGACTATCTCCAGATATTATTTTTATATCACAATCATTTTCCATAAAATAATTTAACGTACTAATAGATTCTTTTCTTATCTTATCATGTATCAAGATAAGTGCCATAGCTTCTTTATTTTCTAGTGAAGGAGTAGCTTTAACTAGCACTAAAACCCTGTTTTCTTCTGAATAAGTTTCTATTTTCTTCTTATATTTATCATATTTTTCTTCTAATACAAACTCAGGAGCTCCCATTATATATGATTTATCTTTTAGTATTACCCCAGAATACTTTCTATCAGATGAAAATGGTATCTTTGATACTGCCTTAATCTTAGAATTATTACCATACTTATTATTTAATGCTAAAAACGTTGGATTATTATCATCTAAATTAGTAGATATTATCTCTAATGCTTCATCTATTTCATTTATTTTGTATTTATCAAGAGAAATTACATCAGCTATTTCCATTTTTCCTTGTGTTAATGTACCTGTCTTATCTAGGCATAACGTATCTACTCTAGCTAATGTTTCTATGGCATATAAATCTTGAACTAATACATTATATTTAGATAATTTTAGGGTACTTATTGCAAGTACTGTTGAAACTAAAAGTATTAATCCTTCTGGTATCATACCAACTATTGCTGCAACAACTGATACAATTGCATCACGCGTAGTATTAGTAGGTATTGAAAACTGTTTTAGTAAAAGTAATATTCCAATTGGAATAAGTGCAATTGATACATATTTAACTATTTTATTTAAAGAACGCATTATTTGTGAATTAATTTCTTTTTTCATTTCCTTAGCATCATGTGAAATAATTGATGTATAATTATCTAAACCTATATGTATAACTTTAGCCTCAACACTACCAGATACTATAAAACTACCAGATAAAAGAGTGTCTCCTTCCTTTTTATATACTGTTTTAGCTTCTCCTGTAATAAATGATTCATTAACTTCACAAGTACCACTAATTATAGTAGAATCAGTTACTATTTGATTACCTAAATTATATATAGCAAGATCATCTAATACTATATCATTAACAGATATTTCCACTTTTTTATTATCTCTTATAACTTTTACTTTAGATGATGATATAACAGATAATTTATCTACTACTTTTTTAGCTCTTATCTCTTGTATTGTACTAATTAATGTATTACATATAACAACTCCTAGAAAAAGTAAATTCTTATATGATCTAACCATAATAATAAGTGTCGCTAATACAATATTAATAAAGTTAAATAAAGTACATGTATTTTCTAAAATAATTTGCTTAATACTTTTACTTGGTGTTGTAGTATCATAATTAACTAATTTTTTATTAATTCTTATTTTAACTTCTTCAGTTGTAAGCCCTCTATATTTTTCCATATTATTATCATCACCTTAGATATTTATATTATACCATGTTATAAGAACAAAAGAATAAAAATTAAAGTTTTTATTCAAGATAGTTTATCTCAAATTACAACATTTATAATATTTTTACTTATACTTATATATTTAATTTATCTTCATAACTTAATTTAGACATATAAAAACCTCATTTCTATGTTCAAGAAATGGGGTTCATATTTATATCTTATTTTACTTTTTAAGTACTTTTGTTTTACTATTTATTCTTAAATATTCTTTTATCTCAAAACAAGCTTGATAAAGTATTTCAAGTTGTTTTTTATTTAACTTATTATTATCAATCCATGCTTTTACTATATCTCTTTTATTTTCTTTAAGTTGTCCTAGTGCATATTCTATTTCTTCGGTAGAATATGATCCAAAAACATCAAAAATATTACCACGCTCTATATCATCATAATATGTACAATCCATTGCTTTAAAAATATCTACTATTTTTTCATTAGATACCATGCACTTTAAAATTCTTTTTTCTATTTGTTCAATTCGTTGATGGCTAATCAAATACTTTTCTGAAATTTCTCTTCTAGTATGCATCTTTCCATCAATAAAACCATATCTATATAATATTATTTCTATATCACGTTTAGAATAGTCAAGCCCGCAAATTAAGTTATATAACCTTTTTCTTAAACTAGATTCTTCTAAGTTCATAATAATATCTTCATCATCAGCTTTAACTTTCATAAATGTTAACCCTTTTTCAAATGAAGTTTCATTTTCTATTATAAAATCATCTAATGAAAGTGATGCATCTGGTAGGTATAAAAGTTCTTCTATCTTTTCTTTTGGTATATTTAAATTAGATGCTAAATCTTCTACAGTAACATTTTTATTTAATTTCTTTTCTAAAAGGTCTTTTTCTTTTGTCAATTTATAATGAGCCACATGTACTTGATAAGGTATTTTAATTAATTTGCTTTTAGTCATTTTAGCTTTTGATATCTTACTTATAATTTTATGATAGGCATATGTAGAAAGCTTAACATCATATGATAAATCAAAACTTTCTATAGCTTTTATTAAAGCCATATTACCTTCTTGTATTAAATCTAGATATGTACTACTATTTAAACTATTTTTTCCAATACATGATATAACAAGTTTTAAATTGTGTTTAATTAATAATTCTTTAGCTTTCATATCTCCTTTTTTGTATCTTATAAATAAATCTTTTTCTTCTTCCTTACTTAATACTTCATAATCTTTTATATCATTTAAATATATATCTAAATTATTATCATAACTTTTTAATTCACTCATTTTATCACCTGATTTTTTTAGAATACTCATAACATTTATTTTTTACATTAAAAATTTCTATAGATAAATCTGCATATATTGTATCTATATCTTTATCTTTTTTCAACTCTTCATTTAACCATTTAAACAATGTAGAATAAATTCTTACACTATTATGTTTTAGTTTAATTAAAGCTTTATCTAATTCTCTTCTATTAAATATTATACAATATGATGTCGTTTTAGACAAATATTCTTCTATTAGCTTATCTTCTATTAATGGCATAATATAATAAACTGCTTTAGATTTCAAACACTTATTTTTAAAATCCTTACCATAAACAGAATATATAATTTTTCTTTCTCTATAATTTAGAAGATGATCTACGACATATTTAACATCATCTTTAGCATATTTATTAAATGTATCATAAATTGTACCATTATAATTTAAATTAATATCATCTAAATAACTTATCTTTGTTTTTTCTAAAACATCTGATGAAAACATATTATATATATCTTGATCATTCAAATTATATAAATTCTTTCTAGCAAATGTATAGATTGAGTCTAATATTTGAATAACTCTTTGAGGTTTAACATTTAAATAATTTCCTATTTGTGCTAAGGTATAACATTTACCATCATATAAACCATATCTTAAAAATAATATTTTTCTTTCTAAATCATTTTTACAAAGCTTACCTATTAAATTAACTAACTCTTTATTTGATACTTTATCTACTATATCATCTATTAAGTATAATTCTTTTTTATTATCATCTAAAGAACTTAAACTAGTACTTTTATAAAACGTTTCTAAAGCAAATTTTAATTTTTCATAACTTATATTCATTCTATCTGCTATTTTCTCATCAGTTAACTCTGTTTTTTCTTTTATTGACAAATATTTTATATAAATCTTTTTATAATTTTCATTTTTAAATTCTCCAGATTTAGAAATTGTTGATGTTCTAAATATTTCTCTTGCAATTACTTTCTTTATATATGTATCAACTATTATTTCATCATAAGTTAAATTACAAGTATTAAGTGCTTTAACAAGACCTAATAAGCCTGCAGAATAGAAATCTTCATAATCTGTTTTATGCAAATTATATATATTTGATCTATTTATAATATAAGGATAGTAAATATTTAAAAGTTCATTTATCTTATCTTTATTGCCTTCTTTATATTCACTTATTAAATTTTTAATATTACTCATACAAAACTCCCCTTTGTGTTAGATTATGTTATCATACTTATTTGTATAAAGCAAGAAAAAAACACTTTGCTACGTGTATTAAAGGCAAAGTGTTTATATAAAACTATTTTCTTTTTTTATGATATGTAACTGCTTCCTTAGCTTCCTTTTTATAATCGTTATATTGCACGCTTCTTTCAATTAACTGATTAGAATTAATGTAATACTTACCATCTTCTAAAACTATTAATCCTGCTTGCATCCAAAATACTAATGAATCAGCCATTCTTTTTTCTAAATTCCAATTTTGTTGAACTTCAGATTTAGACACACTATATTCATGTCTTAAATTACTAAAAACTTCAGCATCTTTTTCATTAACTTCTATTTTATCAGCATCTAATGCAAACGGTAAATAGCTTAATAAAAATTGTTCAAATAATAAATATGTTTCATCATAATCTCTATAATTATTTTCCATCTTTTTCACCAACTTTTTTCATATTTCAATCTCTTAAGTTAAGAGAAGATTATATAATAACTTATTTATAGTTACTTTGTCAAGTATTTTTTCTTTATTTTTTCGTCTTTATACTTTTAGTAAGCTCTTTATAATCATTTTTTACTACGTCATAATCACTATATTTAAATACACCGAATTTTACTAACTTATCTTTTCTATCTGTATCAATCATATTATTTAAATAATCATTATATTCTTTTTCTATATATTCTTTTAAAGAAATAAAGTCTATATCTTTCCATATCATTCCTAAATTATCTAGTACGATATACTCTATTCTATCTTTTTCTAATACTTTTCTTTGTACATCTAAAAATTGTCCTAACTCATAACTCTTATTATTATAATTAAATACAAAGTCATTACTCATTAATATAGTACCATACATCTCTTTATATTTTTTTAATGCATTATAATGCTTATTCCAAATATGATTTTTAGACCACTGCATATTAATAGAATCTAAAAGATTTATTTTTTCTTTATCAAGACTCTTACTACATCTTTGATCAGATAACCATAATCCTAATTTTATGTTATTAACAGTATAGTTTTGTGGTATTAATAAATTACCATACTTTTCATAGTAGGCTTTTGCTAACTTATAATTATCTAACCATAATTTTCTATCATCAATATCTATATCATCTAATTTAGCTTTAATAAGTAAAAGTAATTTTATCTTTTCATCAGATAAATCTCCCATATTATAAACTCTTTTTTGATAATTTAACCAGCCAAACAAATTAAACTTGCTTCCATCTTCTCTATGAACTACGCACCCTTTTGGAACTAAAAGATTACCATGCTCTTCAAAGTAAGCCTTTGCTAATAAATAATTACTATACCATAACTCGTTTATTTTCTTTGACAATGTATTATCCCAGTCCATATATAATTTGTCTAATAATTCAATTCTATTATCACTTAATTTATTTTTTCTTTTATAATTCCTTTGTGTACCAAGCCATGAATATAAATTAAATGATTCCCCATCTTTATTACATACAATATAATTTACAGGCACTGTTAAATTACCATGTTTTAGAAAATATTCTTTAACACATTCATAATTTTTCATCCATCTAGCATCAGATGCTTCTTTTAAATTATCTTTTTGTATCTTATTAATCTTTTGTAATAATTTTATATCATCATCGTTTAAATTATTACATCTATATTTTCTTCTTAGATCTGACATTATTATTCTTATTTCATTTTTATCTATATTACTTCTTCCTAAGTTAAATACATCATCACCATTTTCATAGCATTTTTTAATTAATATATATATATCATACCAATTTCCAGCTATTTTTATCATATAATCCCCCTTCTTTTGCACTATATATTACAAAAAAAGAAGAAATAAGTCAAGAACTTACTTCCTCTTAATATTATATTAGGTTTTCTAACCTTTCTTCTTCTTCTTTTAATTTTTTTCTTTCTTCTTCAACTATTTTACTAGGTGCTTTATTAACATAGTTTTCATTGCTAAGTAATTTTTTTCTTCTTTCTATTGAAGCTTTTAACTCACTAACAGATTCCTTAATCAAATTTTCATCTTGTTTAATTCCTTCATAAAAATAAGTAATATCTATGTATTTAGAATTATAATTAGCTCTTAATAACTCCTCTTTATCATTTTCTACTATATTTTCGTCTATTATCTTTAACTGTGATTTATAAATATCAATTAATTCTTCTTTTGTATTTATTTTAGCAAAAGCTTTTTTAGTAATATTATAATTAGCTTTAATATTTCTTATATTTATAATATCTTTAATTATATTATCTAATAGAGTTTGTTCTTTTTTAAATACATACTTATCATCATACTTTGGATAACTTGATATAACAATAGACTCACACTCTCTTATAGGTAGCATACAATATATTTCTTCTGTAACATATGGCATAAAAGGATGTAACATCTTTAATATATCTGTTAATACTTTAAGTAGTACACTTTTAGTTGTATCATTCATATTTATTTTAGCAAGTTCTATATACCATGAACAAAAATCATCCCATATAAATGAATATAAGGTACTACCAGCATTATTAAATTCATATTTTTCCATATTTAATGTTACTTCTTTTATAGTATTATTAAGTTTAGTTAATATCCATTTATCACTTAAAGATAAATTTTCTAATTGGTATTTATCTTTATTAAAGTCTTCTAAGTTCATTAATACGTATCTTGATGCATTCCATATCTTATTAATAAAGTTCCAGGTAGCTTTCACTTTATCTTCATCATATCTTAAGTCTTGTCCTGGTGCTGATGATGTTGATAAGAAGTATCTTAAGCTGTCAGCTCCGTAAGTTTCAATAACATCCATAGGATCTACTCCGTTACCTAAACTCTTTGACATTTTTCTTCCCTCTTTATCACGGATAAGACCATGTATTAAGCACTCTTTAAATGGTCTTTTACCAGTAAACTCAAGTGATTGAAAAGCCATTCTACATACCCAGAAAAATATAATATCATATCCAGTTACTAGTACATCATTTGGAAAATATCTAGCTAAATCATCTGTTTTATCTGGCCATCCGAGCGTTGAAAATGGCCAAAGTGCTGATGAAAACCAAGTATCTAAAACGTCATTATCTCTTTGCCATCCTTCTTCTTTTGGAGCTTCAATTCCAACATATACTAAATCATCTTTGTACCAAGCTGGAATCCTATGTCCCCACCATAACTGTCTTGATATACACCAATCATGGCAATCACTCATCCAATTAGTTAGTATTTTTTCAAATCTAGGTGGTACAAAATTAATCTTAGTATCTTTATTTTGTTGATTTTTTAAAACATTACTAGATAATTCTTTCATGTTAACAAACCATTGTTTAGAAAGATAAGGTTCTACCATAACACCAGTTCTCTCAGAATGACCAACGCTATGAGTAATTTCTTCTATTTTAATTAATAAATCTTGATCTTTTAGATCTTTAATTAAAGCATCTCTTGCTTCTTCTCTTGTCATTCCTTCATATTTACCAGCATTTTCATTCATAGTAGCATCTGGATTCATTACGATTATTCTTTCAAGATTATGTCTATTACCTACTTCAAAGTCATTTGGATCATGAGCTGGGGTTATTTTAACTACACCAGTTCCAAACTCCATATCAGCATGCATATCTCCTATTATAGGAATTGGTTTATTAACAATAGGTAAAATAACATTCTTACCAATTAAATCTTTATATCTTTCATCTTTAGGATTTACTGCAACAGCTGTATCACCAAATAATGTTTCTGGTCTAGTTGTAGCAACTTCTAAATATTTATCTTCTCCTTCAATAAAATACTTAATATGATAAAAAGCACCTTTAACATCTTTATATATAACTTCTTCATTAGAAAGAGCTGTTTTATTTAAAGGATCCCAGTTAATTATCTTTTCTCCTCTATAAATCCATCCCTTATTATAAAGATCTATAAATACTTTATTAACAGCCTTGTTTAATCCTTCATCAAGGGTAAATCTTTCTCTTGAATAATCAAGTGATAAACCAAGTTTTGCCCACTGATTTCTAATGGTACTTGCGTATTCTTCTTTCCACTCCCATGCTTTATTAAGAAATCCTTCACGGCCTAAATCATGTTTATTTATACCTTGCTTCTTTAATCTTTCTACTACTTTAACTTCTGTTGCAATAGCAGCATGATCCATGCCAGGTAACCATAGACAATCAAAGCCTTTCATTTTCTTATAACGAATAATAATATCTTGAAGTGTTGTATCCCATGCATGTCCTAAATGTAATTTACCTGTTACATTAGGTGGTGGTATAACTATAGAAAATGCCTCCTTAGTTAAATCACCAGCTTTAAAGTATCCTTTATCAACCCAAGATTTATACTTATTTTTTTCAACTTCTAAATGATTATATTTTTTATCTAACATAATATTCCTCCTTTAATGTATTAAAAAAGTTCATCCTAAACAAAGGATGAACTTATATGTCCACGGTACCACCTTAATTCATATTACTTTAATAATATGCTCTTAAAACAGGTTATAACGCACCTTTTTACGTAGCTACTTACTTTTATTTTCAGAAGCTAGACTCATGAAAGCTACCTTCAAATAATACATATATTAGTTTCCATCAAACACTAACTTTCTATAATATGTAATTATTTTACTCCTCTTTCTTTAAAACATCTTTAAAATAAATATAATCATAGTATACAAAAATAATTAATTATTGTAAATACTTTTAACTAAAATTCTCATTAAAATACTTTTTTAAATACTCTAAAAACTCTTTAGATGTATTATTTAAATATTTATAATCATACGATATACTAAACTTTGTTTTAGGTGATGAAAAATTAGTTGGTATCTCATAAAATTCTTTATTATCTAACTCTTTTTTTATACATAATTTAGGACACCATCCAATACCCAAATCTTCACTAACAAACTTTTTTATTAATTCTGCAGCATATACTCTATAATTGTTTTTAATTATCATACTTTTATTTTTAAATAACATTTCAAGAGAATTAATATCTTCATATCCCTTTTTAGGTAATATAAGAGAATATTCTTCTAATTTGTTCTTATTCATATACATATCATAATACTTTTTAGTTGAAAAAAAGCAGTTTTCTAATTCGCATATAACCTCTTCTTTAAAGTTAGTATTTTTATCAAATAAAGGATATTGTACTATTATAAAATCTAATTCTTTATTAGCTAATTTTTCTTTAAGTTCATTTGAAGATGATGTATATATATCAAAACTTGTATTAGGATAAAGTAAACTAAAATCTTTAATTAACTTAGGCATCATAAAAAGTGATATATGAGAATATATTCCAAGTCTTATATTACCAGTTAAATTATCTTTTTCTTCAGTAAGTTCCCTTTCAGCCATAATTATATTATTAAATGCCTTTACAACGTATGAAAGTAGTTTTTCACCATTTTCAGTTAATTTAACACTTTTAGGTTCTCTAATAAAAAGTTTAGTATCTAATTGCCCTTCTAATTCCTTTATTGCATGACTAATTGCAGGCTGCGATATATGAAGTAATTCTGCTGCTTTTGAAAAACTTTTATTTTCAGCTACTGCATAAAAGAATTTGTACTTATTAAAATCAATATTACTGTTATATATACCCATATCTTTCTCCTTTAATTATTAATATAATATCATATTTCAAGTTTTTTTATAAACTTTTTTTGATTATTAATAAAATCATCCATATCATCTATTTTCTTTTTTAACTTTAAATTACTAGGCACTTTTAAATCTTTATCATATATAAATTCTATTCTTTTTTTACCGTCATAACTAATAACATCAAACTTTCTTCTATCATAATAAAATGATAAAATTTCTTTTTCTATTATACTAATAACGCCATATTTACATGCAATACGCAAAAATTCTTTTTCACTAATATTTTTCTCATTAATAGTTGTTTTTTCATCAAGATTATATTTACTGTTTTAAATATATAAGAGAAAGAATTTTTATAACTTCTTTTAGTCAATATATATTTATAGTTTTTATTATCAATATTTTCAAGATAATAATCTGTTTCATTTATCAATTTAGAATTATTATCATCATAAATAGATAAATCACTTTCATTAGCTAATTCGTAGTTTTCTATTTTTTCTTTTCTTATATCATTTATTTCATCATCAATTATTTTAATTACATCATCTATTTTATCTTGTTTATTTTCTCTTGCTCTAACTACTTTCAAATTATTATGTCCAAGCCATGCCTCTACCGTTTTATTATCTAATTGTGCTGCTGATTTTTTATCTTCATATCTTGCTTTATTATTAAACCCATACTCTATATTGTCATAATGAGAAACTGATTCTAAATATATAACCAAATCATAATTACTTAATAATTCTAATTCTTTTTTATCATAATAGCTAAGTAACATATCAAATAATTCTTGATTTAAATAAGCCTTATTATCAATAATACCCCTATCATAAACTATTATATTTTTCTTTTTATCATTATATTTTAATACATCATCTACTTCACATTCTTTAAAATATTGTCTTTTAAAAACAGTATTTTGAAAATCATATGCATTTAAAACATCTTGAGGTCTAATTATATTATTAGAAAGCTCTGTAGCTGTTTCTGGTACTATAATTAAATTATAATCAGTATTTTCCCTTACATATTCTTTTATCTTTTCTAAAATCATTGTTTTACCACCACTAGGTCCACCAGTTAACGCTATTTTAATAATATCCATAAACTCCTCCACTAAATAAAATTAATTTATAATTAAATAATATCAGTAGAGTTTATATAATACAAATACTTATATTTTATATAACTTATAATTTATATTTATAATGCAAAATAAAAAGATGTAATAAAAGTATTACACCTAGAAATTTAAGGACATATATTAGGATTTAACTCAACCGTAGTTTCTACCCCGTCTAGATTATCAGTAAAAGTTAATTCCATCTTAACAGCTGAAGTTGTTAATTTGCCATCGGATGATGTGTTACCTGCAACTAACATACTATCATTAACAGCCTTATCATTACCAAAATCTTTTGGCCAGTAATAAGTACCATATCTACTATTTATTTTAACTATTACAGGACTATCATACCAATGAAATTCATTTGAAGCAATAGGGCTTGATTTACAAGTATTTTTTTTCGTTCCACTTAAGTCAAACTCACTAGTTAGTGTAACTTGTTTAGCTTCAAACTTATTACCATTTATTAAATCAGTATTGGCATTTCTAACTAAGTCTGATGAAGATGAAAACATAGATAATACTACAGCTAGAAATAATAAAAAAGCTATTAAAGTTGTATATAAAACTGCTGAAACAGCAAAACCTTTATTATTTAACATAAGTTTTAAGCACCTACCTTACATATATATAATAGCATGTTTTAAGAAAAAAAACCACAATTATATTGTAGCTTTACAAATATTATTATAGTTTTTCTATTTCTTCTTTAGATAAAGAAGTTATTCTGCTTATTATATCAATTGATATATTTTCTTCTTTCATTTTTTTAGCACTTTCATTTATTCCTTTATTAACACCTTTATGATAACTATCTTCTAACTTAGTTGCCATTATAGAATTTCTAACCATTCTTTCATGTTCCTGCCTATCATATATTCCTTGTAATTCTTCATCTCTACTTATTTCTATTATCTTTTCCCCAACAGGCTTTAATTCCATGTTCTTTTCTATTAACTCTTCTAATTCTTTTTCTTTTTCCATAGTCATTATCACCAACCTCTCAACCAAAGCATTTCTTATACCTTCATTATAATACTTTTTTCTTGCATTTGGAAGTATTACATGATAACTTTCTATATTTACTTTCTCTCTTATTCCTTTCTCATTCATCATCTCAAACTTTAATATTATCTCTTCTGTTTTATATATATTAAAATTATCAAAGTTTATTTGTATTACCTTTTTTAACTTATTATATCTTTTCTCTTCTTTTAGTATGTTCTCTCTTATCTTTGATATATATTCATGGTTTCTATCAAATAATCCATCATACCAATCCTTATTCATTTCTAGGTTTATTACTCCATATGATATTTCTACTATTAAGTCACTTGTTTTTCTTTTTTCATTTATTCCTAATAGATTATGTTCATTTTGTTTAAATACTATGTTCTTTCTTATTTCTTCTTTATCTATTTTAATTACATCTGATATTATATCTATTAAATAACTTCTTACCTCCTTACTTGTTAGAATACTTTTAAATGCCTTATCATATATCATTGGTATTATTTTTGCCTCTTGCATATTTTATTTTCTCCTTTCTTTCTAAAAGGCACTATATACTAATTTAATTTTTAATGCAAATGATATTTTCTGCACGTTTTTATTTACAAATTATTAATTTTTGCTATAGCAGATTTATTAATTTTTGTACAACTTAAAAATGCAGAATTTTATTTTCTGCATTCTATTTTACCATTTTCACAATTTTAAAAATCGTACGACATAATTCGACAATTAAAAAATATATGATAAAATATAACTATAAATAGAAAGGAATGATACTATTATGAAAGTACTTATTATTTCTGATATACACGGAGATTATAAAACATTATGTGATATTTTAAATAAAGAAAGTTTTGATAAATTAATAATACTTGGCGATTTATTAGAATATGGTATATATACTATATCAAGTAATAATCAAATATTAAATGAAATAAAAAAATATAAAAATAAACTAGTTTTAATTAAGGGTAATTGTGATTATATGATTGATTATAATAAATTTGATTTATGTGCACATGAAGAAATATCTTTAACAATTAATAATCATATTGTAACATTTAGTCATGGACATACTTATAATAATATTAATTTACCTAGTTATCATGGTGATATATTTATAAGTGGTCATACACATGTGCCTAGTATAGAACGAAATAATAATATTATTTTTGCTAATCCAGGTAGTCTTGGTAAACCAAGATATGGGCTTAATAAAAGTTACATGATTTTTGAAAATAATAGTTTAATTGTTAAAACAATAAATGGAAACATAATAAAAAGTTTGCAAATTTAACGCAAACTTTTTTTATTTTATTATTCTTGTTCTTCTCCATCAGCAGTTAATGAAGATAATATACCTTCTATTAATTTCCATTCTTCTTCTGTTTCAATTGGAAGTAAAACTGGATTTTCTTCTTCTGGATTATATATTGATGCATAAACCTTAGTATTACCTTCTTCATCTAAAGTATTATCAGTATATGCCATATAATTTTTCTTTGTCTTTTCATCTTCATAAGTGAAAAGTACTTCACATTTAATTTCTTTTCCTTCATCATTTACAATTGTAAAAGTATTATCTTGTTTTGCTTCGTTTTCCATTATTTTCCTTGTCCCTTTCTTATATCTAAATAATTTTGTAAAATTATTGTAGCTGCTATTCCATCAACTTTTTTCTTTCTTTTTTTTCTAGAAGTATCAGCTTCTAATAAAATCTTATTAGCAGTAACAGAAGTTAATCTCTCATCTTGGAGATCTACTGGAATAGAAAATCTTTTAAGTAACATTTCCTTAAAATCTAGTGATCTTTTAGTAGCATCACCATAAGTATTATTCATATTTTTAGGCAAACCTAAAACAAATGCTTTAACATTATACTCATTTATTAATTCTTCTAACTCTTTAAAAGATTCTTCTGGTTTATTTTCAGTAAATCTAATTGTTCCAATAAAAGATGCTATTGTCTCAGTGTTATCGCAAATCGAAACACCTAACGTTTTTGTACCTAAATCAAGACCTAATATTCTCAATTTTTTAAATATTCCTTAATTAGTATTTCTAAAATTTTACTACGATCTATCTTACTTATCTTATTTCTAGCTTCTTTATGATTAGAAATATAACCTGGATCTCCACTCATTAAATATCCAGCCAACTGATTAACAGCATTATATCCTCTTTCATTTAAAGCTTCACATACTTCTTTTATAGTATCTTTTACCAAAGCATCATTTACTTCTTCTACGTTAAATAAATATGTTGTAGATGACATATTACCACTCCTACCTTCATAAGACACCTTTATTTTACCATTTTTTTATAAAAATATCAACATACAACTACTTCTTTAAATAAAGAGTATGTCCCCAGCATTCACCATCAACATATATTGGCATATCATGTCTTTTAATATTATTATCAAAGCTCATTAAATAATTAATGTAATCTTCTCTTGTCTTTATTAAAATATAATTACTTATATCTTTTCTAGTTTCACATAAAGTAACTAAAAATTCTTTATTATTTGAAATAGCAGATTTAATAATTAACTCAATAGCATTACAACAGTGAAGTCCTACTATTAAATCATAACAGGATATATCAGTATCTAATGAAAAATAATCATTAATAAAACAAATATCATTTCTTTTAAGTCTTTCTATAGTATAAGAAGAAAACTTATCCATTGCACATACGTTAAAACCATATGATGCTAAAAGACAACTAGTAGATGCATGTCCTGCTCCAACATCTAATATCTTTTTATTTTTATCATATGTTTCATTAATAAAACTAGCAAATAACTTATATTTATTAAAAACTTCATTATTATTTTCCATAAGTACCTCGTTTAATAATATATTTTATCATATTTTTGAAAAAAAGAAACTGTTAATGATATAGCTACCATTCTATCCAGTTTCCACTTTCTTTTAATTCTTTTATAACTTTCATATGTTCTTCATAAGTTTTTGTAAAATGTGTTTTACCACTTTTATCTGCTACAAAATAGTAATAATCATTATCACTAGGATTTAATGCTGCTTCAAATGAGCCTTCACTAAAGTTAGATATAGCACCTACTGGTAATTTTCCATTCATTTTTGGTCCTCTTGTATTATATGGATTATATGTATTAATTTCAGTACTTGTTAAATCTCTATCTGATAGTTCTATTTTAAATGCATAGTATGTTGTAACATCACTACCAAGTGACATACCAGATTTTAATCTATTATAAAATACTCCAGCTATTTTTTTTCTATCATCATTATATATTCCTTCTTTTTCAATTAATGATGCAAGTGTTACAAGTTCATTTATACTATAAGAAGATGAATCTATTTGTGACTTATATTTAGAAAGTACTTTATCAGTTTGATTAAGCATTGCTTCAAATATATTAATTAATTTAGGATCTTTACCAAAATTATATGTATCTGGAAATAAATAACCCTCTAATGGATAATATATATCTTCATTATTAATATCATCTGTTAAAAACCAGTATTTATCAATTAAAGAATTAATATATTCTTTATTACTTAAAAGAGAGTAAATCTCACTTTCTGTTATATTAGTTTTACTCGTAATACTTTTTACTATACCACGTATATTATTACCTTCTTTAAATGTAATTGTAACGCCACTTTTCTTATATACATCACCACTTAATAATCCTACAATATCACGAGTACTATAAGATTTATCTAAAATATATATCCCAGCTTTATAACTATTTATTTTATTTAATTTAACATATATCTTATAAGCTAACTCGCTTCTAATTAAGTTTTCTTTTTTTAATTTTGTACCAACTAAATATACACTAGATCCATCATCTACAGTAAATTCTATTATTTCACTTTTTTTATTTGGTGATGATAATAAGTAATTATATGTACCATATCCTCCTAGTATAATTATTAATAAAATTATTAAAATTAGAAATAATTTTATCTTCTTTTTTAACTTTCTTTTTTTCTTTTTAGGTTTATTATCAAAATCTAATACTTCTACTTCTTCCACTAATATCACCTCTTTATTCTTTTACTATTTTCTTTTTAACATATTCTATTATTTCATCTTTTTTATCTGCAAATATACCCCCACCTTGTGCGAATATCTTGCTACCACCACCTGAACCACCAGCTATTTTAGATATTTCTTTTATAATAGATGAGCAATCTATCTTATCTTTTAAAGTCTCTGATGCTTTTAAAATAAAATTAACTGAAGAATTTTTAACATTTAATATAAAAGTAATACCATTATCTAATTTAGATGTAGTAGAACCAGCTAATTGCTTAAGACTATTAAGATCATAATCTGTAAATGAAAGTATTAATACATCACCATATATTCCTTTTATTTTTTTATCTATGTAATTATTTACGTTTTTAAGTAATTTATTAGTCAATTCTTCTTTATAAGTTTTTTCTAATTTAGCTACTGTTTTTCTTAAAGTTTCTACTTCTTTTTTGTTTTCTAATATATCTTTATAACATTTAGGTCTTTCGTTAGAAATATCATAGTTAAATTCTAAAGTAATATCTTCTTTTTCAGCTTCTTTTAATATACCTTTAGCCTTACTTAATAGCTCTATCATTTCATCATTATAAGGCTTTATCATAGAAAATATTTCTATTTCCAAATTAGCATCACATACAGCTTCTATTCTATAAACATTAAGTCCTTTTGATTCTATTTGTTTAATAGCAAAAGATTTAATATCTTTAGTATTATTAACGTGAGTACCACCGCATAACTCTAAAGAATCTCCAAAGTTAACTACCCTAACTAAGTCTTTATACTTATCATCAAATAAAGCCATTGCATTCATCTTTTTAGCCTCATCTAAAGTAGTTATAGTAGTTTTATTAGGTAATGCCTCTTTAATCATATTATTAACTTCTTCTTCTACTTTTATAACTTCTTCATCTGTTATTTTACCAGTATAATTAAAATCAAATCTAAGTGTTTCATTATCAACATAACTACCAGCTTGATGTACACTATCTCCTAACACTTTTCTTAGTGCACACTGAAGTAAATGTGTTGCACTATGATTTTGACAAGTAGACTTTCTATATTCTTTATCTACACTAAGTGTAACTATATCATTAAGCTTTATACTACCAGATAAAATCCTTATAATATGCATTGTCTGTCCATTAGGAGCTTTTATACAACTAGTTACTTCTGCTTTTAAATGCTCATTTGTAATATAACCTATATCACCTTTTTGACCACCCATAGTAGCATAAAATGGTGTTTTATCACATATTACTATACCATCACTATAAATATCTGTAATATTTCCATTTAAATCACCTACAAATATAACTTTACCAGTGTCTTCATAATTTTCATAACCAGTAAAAATACTTTCTTCCTTAAAATTAGAAATATCTCCAAGTACCTTTAATTCATCTATCTTTTTAACATTTCTTCTAGCTAAATCTTTTTGCTTTTTCATATACTTATCAAATTCTTCTTCATTAGCATCTATATTTTTTTCCTTTAATATTTCTTTTGTAAGTTCAAAAGGAAATCCATAAGTATCATATAACTTAAAGCATAATGATGCATCTAACTTATTACTATCTTTAACTTCTTCCTTAATCATTTTATCTAATTCTTTTAATCCTTTTGACAAAGTCTTTAAAAAATTATTAGTTTCTTTTTCAATCTCATTTAATATAAAATCTTCTTCTTTTAAAAGATTTGGATAACTTTCATCATACACTTTTTCTATAAAGTATTTAGCTATATCAAGTATTATAACAGGCTCTAAGTTAAGTTTTTTTACATGTCTTATACATCTTCTAATAAGTCTTCTTAAGATATATCCTGCTCCAACGTTAGATGGTGTCAAGTGCTTTAAATCACCTAAAAGCATTGTAGATGTTCTAGTATGATCTAAAATAATTCTAATTGATTTATCTATATCAGGATTAGTATTATACTTAACGGATAATTTTTCTTCTAAAATATTCATAGCTCCAGTATATAAATCTGTTTTATAAATATCTCCATCACTAGTATTTAAAAAAGCAAGTATTCTCTCAAAACCCCAACCTGTATCTACGTTTTTATTTTTTAATGGAATGTATTTATCTTTATCTACTTTTTCATATTCCATAAATACATCGTTACCAATTTCAATAAAATGTCCACAATCACAGGAAGGATTACACTCTAAAGAACAAGGAGGTTTATCTGTTATATAAAAATATTCACTATCTGGTCCACATGGTCCTGACTCTATTTCCCACCAGTTATCACTTTTAGGTAAGAAGTAAATATTTTCTTTTTTAAAGCCAAGTTTTTCTTTAATAAAAGCAGATTCTGTATCTCTTGGAGCATTATCATCACCTATAAAGCAAGTAGTAGCAAGTCTATTTCTTGGTATTTCAAATACTTTAGTAAATAAATCATAACTCCATTTACATCTTTCTTCTTTAAAGTAATCACCTAAACTCCAACTACCCATCATTTCAAAAAACGTTGCATGAGTTTTATCCCCAACAGAATCTATATCATTAGTTCTTATACAACCTTGAACATTGCATAATCTTTTACCTAAAGGATGAGCTTTACCTAATAAATATGGCATTAAAGGCTGCATTCCAGCTACATTAAATAAAACACCTGTTGTACCATCTCCAATTAAAGAAACTCTTCCAATATCTTTATGTCCTCTTTCTTCATAAAATTTTATCCATTCTCTTCTAAGCTCTTTACTACTTAATTTTCTCACCTATAACACCTCACTAACAATCTTTTTAACTTTTTCATTTAATTTTTCTATTGTACCACTATTTTCTATAATATAATCATAATCGTTATAATTATCTAAAGCAGTCTCTGTTATATGTTTTCTTTCATCTTTAGTTAAATTATTCTCAAAACTAGGTCTTTCAATTCTAATTTTATATACATTATCAAAATTCTTATTTACCATATCAAGTTCTAATGGTAATCTTGCATCACTAATTGTTATAACATCACAGTAATATGAATATACCTTAATATCTTCTATAATTCTATTTATAAAAAACATATTATCTATTTTATTTCTAATTATATTAGTACCAAGTTCCTGAAGTAATGCTCTTGGTTTAGTATCTTCAGATCCATCCCAAGAGGATAATACTTTAGCATACATCTTGATATAGGATGAAAACTGTAAATTAATACTATTTAATCCTTTTAATTTAATATTATTATTAATAAGTTCACAAGTAGTATCTTTACCTGAATTAGCTCTTCCAGATACTATAAATATAATTGGTTTTCTTAAACGTGCTTCCATAAGTTTTTTCCTTTCTTAAATTTAAAATGATACCAAGGCCATTTCAAGGAACGAAAAAGCCGTGGTACCATCCTTATTTTTTACTTAATTTTAGATAACGGCTATTAACCGGTAGCTATTAACTACATTTAGAAAAGAGCTTCAATAATAATTCCTTATTAGCTTTCACCATATGCTAACTCTCTTTAAAGGTTTCATTATTTACTAGTTTTTCTTCACAAATTTAAATATATTAATAGTATAACATTATTTTGTAATTTCTACAATTGGATATATATTATTTTTTCTATCACTTTGTGTTTTTGCATATGTATAAACATTTTTATAATCACTACCTGATGCACAAACTCTTTGAGTAATTGTATTTCCTGCAGTATCAGATACAGTTATATAATTACAATTCAACTTAGCCTTTTCTATTTCAGGCGTTTGACTACCGACTGTTCCGCAACCCAACTTTCTTGCAACCTTCATATTATCTGATTTATTTGACTGAGTATGAATGTTAGCCCAAGCTCTTTTTATAGTAAATCCATTAGTTATTTCAGTTATTGGGTCAAATTCTTTAGAATTAATATATTTATAATAATTACTGTTTGTATCATATTTACCATCTTTAATAGATATAAATCCACCATATACTTTTTCATAGTAAAAATTATTCTTATATGCACTATCTTTGTTATTATTTGCTATACCATCAATATAATGAGTTATATCTTTTATTCCTGATAATTCATCTGTTGCAGAAAAAGATGTATAAATATTACTATATTTTGTCTTCGAAGTTTCTCCTACACAATTATTATTTGTTTCTACCCTAGGA
The DNA here is from genome assembly GCA_934162425.1 of uncultured Bacilli bacterium. Lineage (GTDB taxonomy): Bacteria > Bacillota_I > Bacilli_A > RF39 > UBA660 > Aphodocola. Next base: position 7,096 of record CAKPIS010000001.1, on the reverse strand, counting down.
AGTGCATAACTCGTTATTTTTGGTCCAGTACTATCTTTAGCCATTTTTATAAGTATTGCTGTTTCATTTAAAGAATTATCATAAGCATATATTCTAGCTTCTCTGAAGCCATCAGCTCCTAGACTATAAGATATTGTTTCATTAGCACTTACATTATAATCCGTAGTTTTAGAACCAGATCCAATACCATTATATAATTTAGTAGAATTATTCCAATTATAATCATTACTTTCAGATCTTGTTTTATTTAAATATGCTTTATTCCAAGTCCACTCAATTGAACTTAATATTTCATTAGAACTATATTCTACAAAGATACCATTTGGATAATTATACATATTTACCCAATTTGGCCAATTTCCAATTAATATTGTATTATCTCCTATATTATTTCCTTGATATGTCTTTTCTAAAACTTTGGTGCCTTTCTTATAAGCTTTTGTAGCAGAGTCATAAACTCTTTTATATACCTTAACCGTAATTATTGGAGGTATATCATCTTTCGTGGTACAATCTTTTTTACTTATAACTATGCTTTTCCTACCCACATTTTCAGCATTATCAGATATTTCTATATCTTTACTTTCTGTTATATTTTCACTAGTAGGTATTTTACTTACTTTAGAAGTTTCATCATAAACGTATAAATTAATATTATCTTCGGATGCATTATTATAATCTTCAATATTATCATAATAATTAATAGTATAACTTTCTTTATCACAACCAGAATAAGTATCTTTAGCACTTGTAATACTAGGCTCTATTGTATCTTTTCCAAAAGTTTCAGTAAAAGTCTCAGTTGTACCATTTTCATAAGTTACAGTTATGCTTTTTTCAGTTACATCAAAATCAGTTTCGTATGTCAAGCAAGTATTACCCGTATTTATGCCTTCTTCAATTTTAGTTATATTTATTTCACCAGTACTATGTGCACATACCTTTAATTTTCCATTTCTTTTTAACTTATTTATATTAAACCAATTTTTTTGAGTTTTTGTAACCGTTTTATTTTCTTCATTAAAATACACTAATTCGCTTGAAGCTTTTTTTGATGGAGATTTAACAAGCAGTTCATAATCTCCATAATCACATGTTATTGAATTATCTTCAATATATTTATATTCATACTTTTTTGCGTTCTTTTTTGTAATCTCTATATAATCACACTTATTTATCTTTTTGCCTGTTACAGGATTAGTTAAAGTATTTAAATAATCTTCATTTATTAATCTACCAACACTAATCTTATAAATATCACCACTATTCATTCCTTCTAGTCTATACTCATTAGCATTAATATATTGCTCAGCCGCAACCTCTGCTTGATTTTTTACCTTTTGATACGACTCTTTTTTCTTAGTTTTACTAATCTTATTTAAACTAGCAATTGCAAGTACTAGTATAGATCCCATAATAGCTATCACAACTAATAATTCAATTAAAGTGAAACCTTTATTACTCTTTTTCTCCATAACTTCCAGTTCTCCTATCTTAAATTAATTTTAACACAATTAATAAATTTATTCAATTAAAAAGATTAGTGTTTTACACTAACCAATTTATTTATTAATAATTATTGTAATATGATGTTTTATCATAACAAAGTGCTGCCGATTGTACATTGCCTGCTGCATCTTTAGCAGAAACATAATTACAATAAGTGTCTGGATAATTAACGTTTGGACTCTTATCCGCTTTAGTACCACATCTTATCTTTCTTGCATTAGCAACTGTATCAGAAGCCCAAGCTCTTTTAATTTGAAATCCATTTGGAATTGCAGTTGTAGAGTTATTAAATACATTCATGTATAACCCACCCTTTACTGTGGTATTATCAGCTTTACCTTCATGTACTGAGTAGAATGAATCTCCATCAACAATATTTGCAGCTGTTGGTTTATAATATGGCTGATCTTCCAAATAATGATTTACTTGATAAACTTTAGAAATAGCATCTGTTACTTTAAAAGCTGTATATATGGAGTTTTTCCCACCACAATATGAAGTGGTTTTTTTTGGGAATGTAACATTTTCTATTTTAGGTGGTGTTCTATCTAACTTTGCATTAATATAAACCTTTGTTGTTCCACCATTACTTTTTGCTGATAAAACAGTCTTTCTTACTCCGTCTTCGCGAATAGGGTGTCCACCTTTTGTTACCTTATTAGTATATTTTGTTGAAGAACCATTTGCAAATCCTGTCGTATTATTCCAAGCATAATTATTACTTTTTGCAGTATTTTCATCTAAATCTTTTTTATTCCAATACCATGTTCTTTCAGTTAATTCAGAGTCTGAAATATATTCAACGTATATTCCATCAGGGTAATCTGCTGAATTCATCCAATTGCCATTATTTACATTTATTATATTACCAGAACTAGTACCAGTAAATGTTTTAATCATTATAGGAGTTCCCTTATTTGTTGTTGAATTATTATCATAATATTTGTTATTACTAGCTAATTTATTCTTATCTACTTTATAAATCTTAACAGTAATACTTGGTGGATTATTTGTACATTCGCATGACTCTTCTTCTGTTCCAGCATCTTCTGACTCACAAACATAGTTTTCATAATTATAATCATAAGATACATTTGTTTTTTTTGTTATTACCTTATTTGTTTCACAATTACATGTACCTTTTTCTTTAATAGTTTCAGTTTCTGACGTAATAGAGCATCTTTCATAATTTCCTTTTTTTATTGTAGCAGAAGAAGTGTTTCCCGCATTATCCGTAACAATTAAATTATGATCATCCCCTACGCTAATCATTTTGTTTTCTATATCACTATCATCTACTTTTTTAGAAGCTATTCCTGAGGTTTCATCATAGAAATATGCGTATACATTTTTATTATCTAGAGCTAAGTTTAATGTTTCAAAAAAATTCAAGCTGTTCGTAGCTTTTTGCAATGTACTTATTTTAAATTCTGTATCTGTTAGATTAGTTACTGTTGATGTTGTTAAAACATCTATTGTAGGAGAAATCGTATCTTTTCCATATGAGTCTGTCTCGGTTTTAGTAGATATTTTGCTAGAACTACTATAATTTATTACTATATTTCTATTTTCTTTGTTATAATCATCAGATTTTATAATACAGTATTCCCCCCCCGTTTCAGTTGTAGACGTGCCATATATATTTACACTAGATAATGACACTTTAGAATTCTTTTCTTTTACACATATTTTAATTTTCTTTTCTTCTTCTTTCGTTTCTGTTTTAGTATCAGATGTAGGAGAAAATTCAGCATTAGATGAATTTTCATTATTTACTGTAAATGAAGCAATATTAAACCAATTTTCTGTTGCTTCTATTTTTTTGCCAGTTTCATCATAATAATTAATTTCAGTATCAGGATCATATTTACCATTTTCATTATATGTAATTGTTGAAATTGATGAAGTATCACAAGTTCCATCTTTTGATTTATATCTATACTTAAATTTATTTTTGCCTAATCTTGCAACTTCTATATAATCATCTTTATCTAATTTTTTATTTGTTGTAGGATCAGTTAAAATATTTATATAATCATCTTGAACTAGTTTATTTAAGCAAATCCTAGAAACAGAATTACCATTTAGGTCTCCTTTTAGAGTTTCAAATAAATACTCGTTAGCTTCAAAATATTGTTTAGCAGCAACTATTACTTGATCTTCTATTTTTTTCAAAGACTCTTGCTTTTTATTCGAACTAATTTTGTTTAAGTTTCCAATTGCAAGAACTAATATAGATCCCATAATAGCAATTACAACTAATAATTCTACTAAAGTAAAACCACGACTATTTTTCTTCATAACATTCAACTCCTTGTATCTTAACTATAATTATTATAAAATAAATTATATTTAAAGTAAATAAAAGAAAAGACAAACTGTAAAAAAAGTTTGTCATAAGTTACATATAAGTAACTATTTATCCATCATATTTTCTAGTTTGTTACTTGCTTTTTTCTTTACTTTATCTATAGTTTGTTTAATTCCTCCATTAGAAGAACATTCATTATAACAATAAAATGCACCTGATCCTACTGCAACTCCAAGTAACATCCAACCAAGATTATTTAATCCTTTCATAAGTCAATTCCTTTCTATAAAATATGATTTAGCACCTTAGTGCCACTTATATTATGTTCATTACATTTAATTTATATACTATTAATATTTTCAAGTAATTTATTTTTTAATAAAGTATTTCTTTCTCTTATACCATTATTATGTATAGCATTAGCAAATGTATAAGGATCTCCAACTAACATTAAAGACTTTTTAGCTCTTGTTATACCTGTATATATTATTTTTTTATAAAGCATCATTTTATAAGTTTTAGTAATAGGCATTATAACTATTTCAAACTCACTTCCTTGTGATTTATGTACACTAATTGCATAACCTAATTTTATTGCTTTATAATCTTTTTTATTATATTTAACCATATTACCATCATAATTAACTGTTATCTCATAGCCTTCTATTTTATCTATAAAACCTATATCACCATTAAATACATTATCATCTGGCATATTTTCTAGTTGAAGTACTTTATCTCCTTGTCTATATATAGTATCTATATCATATACTTCTTTTTTATCAGCACTTGGTGGATTAAATATATTTTGTAATTTTTTATTCAAATTATCTATTCCATTTATTCCTTTATAAACTGGTGCTAATACTTGTATATTTTTTAAATCATAACCTTTTTCTTTAGCTATTAGAGCTAATTTACATGTAACAGATAATATATCTTCGTCATTGCATTTAATAAAATTATAATCATCTTTTTTTTCTAAAAAACTTTCTTGTAATTCTCCGTTATTCACTTCATATGCAAGATGAGTTATATATGAATTTCTACCCTGTCTATATATATCTTTTAAGAATATAGTATTAACCATATCTGTTTCTATTAAGTCTTTTAATATTTTACCTGGTCCTACACTTTCTAATTGGTTATAGTCTCCAATAAATACCAATTTAACATTACTTTTCATAGCTTTTAAAAAGTTTGCTAATAAGTCTATATCTATCATACTAGTTTCATCTAATATAACAAATGCAGCTTTAGATTTATTTCTTTCGTTAAGACCAAATTCATTTGTCTCTTTATTCCATTTTAAATATCTATGTATAGTAGATGCTCTATACTTACAAGCTTCACTCATTCTTTTAGCAGCTCTTCCAGTAGGTGCAAGTAATACTAACTTTTCTTCTAAACTATCAATGGATAATCCTGATACCATTTTATATAGTTGTACTATTCCTTTTATAATAGTTGTTTTACCAGTTCCTGGACCTCCTGTTATTATAGAAAAGTTTTTTGTTAATGCTTGTCTTATAGCTTTTTTTTGTTCTTCATTATAAGTAATATCAAAAAATCCTTCTAAACTTTCTATTTTTCTATCTATATCTTTTATACTAGTATCAGAAAGATTTGCTAAATCATATATTCTAGAAGATACATACATTTCAGCTTTATAGTATGAAGACAATATATATTTATCATCTTCTATTATTATTTTACCTAAACTATTTAATTCTATTAAATAATACTTAAGTGTTTCAAGCGATATATCTTCTTCGTATGTTTGTCTAATTAAATTATATAAATTATCTTCTAAAATATAAGTATCTCCGGTATTAAAACAATAATTTTTAATAGCATTAACTATTAGTGCTAAAACTCTTCTTTCATCATTTATACTAACGTTTGTCTTATTTCTTAAAGAATCTATTTTATTAAAAGTAATACCATCTATTGTATCTATTAATTCATATGGATTATTTTCTATTACTCTTATAGTATCTTCTAAGTAATGATTATAAATTTTAAGTGAATCTTTCATACTAAAACCAAAATTAGTTAAATAAACTATCATTTCAAAACTTTCATTATATTTAACTAAGCTAGTATGTATATCCATAGCTTTTTTTTCTGTCATTTTATCTACTTTTAAAAGACATTCATAGTTATCACTAATTTTCTTTAAACAATCTTCTCCTAAAGTATCAACTATTTTTTTAGCTGTTTTTTCTCCAATACCTGTAAATATATCACTAGATAAAAAAATAATTAATCCATCTTTATCTTCAGGCATTATTTTTTCATATTTATCTACTTTAAATTGTAGTCCGTATTTATTATTATCTACAATATTACCATATAATATGTAATCTTCATCTATATTTAAAGATGCAAAAAGTCCTGTAAATGTAAATTGTTTATCTTTAAAATCCTCTAAATCTAAATCGTTAGTATCTTTTATCTTAATAAGTCCTACTGTATAACCATCATTAGATGAATATATACATCTTTTATAAGTACCTTTTATATACGTATCCATTATATACTCACCTTTCTTAAATATTTTATCAAAAAAAGTCTTTTTTTTAAAGACCTTTATAAAGCATCAATTTCTTCTTTAGATAAGCCAGTAATATCTATGATGTCTTCTATAGAAATATTTTTTAATTTCATTTTTTTAGCATTTTCTTGCTTTTCTTCTTTTATACCTTTATTAACACCTTTATGATAACTATCTTCTAACTTGGTTGCCATTATAGAATTTCTAACCATTCTTTCATGTTCCTGTCTATCATATATTCCTTGTAATTCTTCATCTCTACTTATTTCTATTATCTTTTCTCCAACTGGCTTTAATTCCATGTTCTTTTCTATTAACTCTTCTAATTCTTTTTCTTTTTCCATAGTCATTATCACCAACCTCTCAACCAAAGCATTTCTTATACCTTCATTATAATACTTTTTTCTTGCATTTGGAAGTATTACATGATAACTTTCTATATTTACTTTCTCTCTTATTCCTTTCTCATTCATCATCTCAAACTTTAATATTATCTCTTCTGTTTTATATATATTAAAATTATCAAAGTTTATTTGTATTACCTTTTTTAACTTATTATATCTTTTCTCTTCTTTTAGTATGTTCTCTCTTATCTTTGATATATATTCATGGTTTCTATCAAATAATCCATCATACCAATCCTTATTCATTTCTAGGTTTATTACTCCATATGATATTTCTACTATTAAGTCACTTGTTTTTCTTTTTTCATTTATTCC